>NZ_JACVZC010000058.1 GCF_016658545.1 Pseudomonas sp. S37
CCCCCCCCCCCCGCCCTGCCCAAACCCCCGGCCCACGGTGTTATAGCCGCCATTGCCGTGTGCAAGAGCCCGTCCAAAGAGCCTGGCTGACAAAACAACAAATGGAGGCGCCATGTACGCCGATCACTCCGCCTTTCAAGGCCCACACCACAGGATCGCTGCGTTTTTTCCCAAGGAAACGATGCAACGCGTTGACGCCTGCGCGTTTGCAGGGGTATACAGTGCGCCGCGTTTTACCTGTGACCCTCTTGCGTACCGCGCACTCTTGATCACACCCGGCTGAGCCGCTTGCGGCGTTAACCGAGATCAGGAAACCCAAGGTAACCACCTTGCCCATTCCGCTGCGCCACGAGCGCGGTGGGTCCGATTCCGTCACAGATAAAAACAATGCAGGTGACTTCGTTCATGAGTGGACAAAACATGCATTCAGGCGAGCTAAAGCGGGGCCTGAAGAACCGCCACATCCAGTTGATCGCCCTCGGCGGTGCAATTGGTACCGGCCTGTTCCTCGGCTCGGCAGGCGTGATGAAATCCGCCGGCCCGTCGATGATCCTCGGCTACGCCATCTGCGGCTTCATCGCCTTCATGATCATGCGCCAGCTTGGCGAAATGATCGTCGAAGAGCCGGTGGCCGGTTCGTTCAGCCACTTTGCCCACACTTACTGGGGTGGTTTCGCCGGCTTCCTGTCGGGCTGGAACTGCTGGGTGCTGTACATCCTGGTGGGCATGTCGGAGCTGTCGGCGGTCGGCAAGTATGTCCACTACTGGTGGCCGGAGATCCCGACCTGGGTTACCGCCGCTGCGTTCTTCGTGCTGATCAACGCCATCAACCTGATGAACGTGAAGTTCTTCGGTGAGGCCGAGTTCTGGTTCGCCATTATCAAGGTGGTTGCCATCGTCAGCATGATCGGCCTGGGTGCCTACCTGTTGACCAGCGGCAATGGCGGCCCTGAGGCCACCGTGGCCAACCTGTGGTCGCATGGCGGGTTCTTCCCGAACGGTGTCAGCGGGCTGGTGATGGCCCTGGCCTTCATCATGTTCTCCTTCGGTGGCCTGGAAATGCTCGGCTTTACCGCTGCCGAGGCCGACAAGCCAAAAACCGTGATCCCCAAAGCCATCAACCAGGTCATCTACCGCATTCTGATCTTCTATGTCGGTGCCCTGGTGGTGCTGCTGTCGCTGACCCCGTGGGACAACCTGGTCGCCAGCATCGACGCGTCCGGTGGCAGCTACGGCAGCAGCCCGTTCGTGCAGGTGTTCTCGCTGCTGGGCAGCGACGTCGCCGCCAACCTGCTGAACTTCGTGGTGCTGACCGCAGCGCTGTCGGTGTACAACAGCGGTACCTACTGCAACGCCCGCATGCTGCTGGGCATGGCTGAGCAGGGCGATGCCCCGGCGTCGCTGGCCAAAGTCGACAAGCGTGGCGTGCCGGTGCGTTCGATCCTGGTGTCGGCAGCGGTGACCCTGATCGCCGTGCTGCTCAACTACCTGATGCCGCAAAACGCCCTGGAACTGCTGATGTCGTTGGTGGTGGCGACCCTGGTGATCAACTGGGCGATGATCAGCTACTCGCACCTGAAGTTCCGCCAGCACCTGGACCGTACCGGCCAGAAGCCGCTGTTCAAGGCGCTGTGGTACCCGTACGGCAACTACGTGGTGCTGGCCTTCGTGGTACTGATCCTCGGCATCATGCTGATGATTCCGGGTATTCAGGTGTCGGTATACGCGATTCCGGTCTGGCTATTCGCGATGTTCGTGGTGTACATGGTCAAGCCGCGTCGTCAGGCGCAGGCGGGTCGAGCTGCCGGTCACGCGGCCAAGTAAGCCGCTGGAGCAACTCGTAAAACCCGAAGCCAGGTGACTGGCTTCGGGTTTTTTTTTGCCTTGTCCCAAAGCCCGGCAGACGATGCCGGGTAGTAGCCGAATAGCGCCTGGTGCAGCCTCCCGTAGCCAATGCTGCAGCTATTTGCGAGCAGGGTTTCAGGCACACATGGCTACCGACAATCTCCACTCCGCCCCGTCTGATGCAAGTGCGCAACTGCGCAGCTTTCAGGATGGCTTTATCGCCAGACGCCTTCCTGGCTGGTTGAAAAAACTCGACCCTGCGCGGTTTGCCTTGCTGAGCGAGGCGTTGCACGCCGGGCTTGCAGCGCGTCGGCAGCTCTCTGCAATTCTTTCCAGGGTGCAAAACATCGATGAGTTCGCCAAGCAACGAATTGTCGATCGATTCGGGCTGAGTACGGCACCCGATAAGCTGTTTCTGCGGCAGTGGTACACCTATTCATCGCCCACCGTGCATTGGTTTACCAGTCGGCTACCGATTCAGGACCGCGACTGGTACGACACTTCATTGCTATGGGCGGCGTTACAGAATTTCAGCGATGACCACATCACGATGAAAGGCGATTGCGTGGTCGACATGGCCGGCAACAACGTTGCGCAGCTTTCAGCCACGGCATTTGTCCAGGCGTGCCGCAGTCTTGATATTGGGGGTAAATACCAGCAGCACTTGCAATCTGTACTGCAGTCGCCAGGGGAGAACGGTGCTAACGGGCAAGGCTTTGCTCAATTGCTGCAAGGTCAGATACGTTCGATGATGCTGGTTGATGCTCTCAAGGCGCACTCGGATGGCGTGCTCAGTGAGGTGCAGCTGGAGTGGGTGATCGATGTTTATCGTCAAGGTCGCCCAGGCCGACTGGCAGGTGCGCCGGTGGTTGCCAGGAAGCTGCAGATACTGGGTTGCGAGCTCCAGCAGATTGTTGTGTTTGATGTGATCGATGAAGGGATCTTTCGTAATACCAGCCAAGCCGTGCTGGTTTACATACCTGCAGATCCGCAAGGCCCCTGGAGCGTGAGCAACGATCTCGACGCGTTTGCCCGCAGGGTGCTGGGACGTCGCTTGCGCGATGACCAGTATCGCAAGTTTTTCAGCCGTTTTGTGCGCAGGCGTGACAGCCAGCATTTTTTTACCGAAGTGCAGAAGCGACTGGGCGATGTCGCCGACTTTGCTACCCGAGACCTGGATCAACACATGACGCGTGACCTGGATTCGCTTTTCCAGGGGCTGGCGCATGGGCGGATCAGGCAGATCATGGATGACGCTGCGATGATTGCGGTGCCTGTATCTCAGATCGACACTGCTGCGCAGGTGGAGCATGACCGGCGCATAGCCGCCGAGGGATGGGCGGGATTGACGCTTGCGAGCCTGTTTGTGCCGCAGCTGGGCGTGATCCTGCTGGCAGTGATGGCCTGGGACCTACTGGACGAGACGTTTCAAGCTGTGGCGGATTGGCGCGAGGGTGACGACGCTGCAGCGCTGGACCACCTGCTCAACGTGGGCAAGACCCTGGCCATGGTGGCGGCGGTAGGCGCTGCAGGTGTTGCCGTGCGACATGCGTGGCAACGTGCGGTGATGGTCGATGACATGGTGCCTGCTGTGTTGGAGGACGGCAGTGAAAAGCTGTGGAACCAGGATCTTGCGCCTTATGTAAGTCAGCCGCCACCGGTGACTGCGGTAGTTGATGCGCAGGAGATCTACCGTCAGGACGCGCAAAGCTGGATTGAGATGGATGGGGCTTACTACCAGGTAAGTGAGCGGGTTGACGGGGAGTGGTACCTTCGTCCGCACGCCAATCATTCGCCTCAGCTGGAGCACAATGGCGCCGGGGCATGGCGGCTCTGGAGCGAGCGGCCAGAGCAATGGAGTGATACTCAACGGATGTTCAGCCGACTGGGCGGCCAATGCGCCCGGCTTCCGCGCAGCTTGGTTGACCATGTGATGGCCGTGCATGGCCTCAGCGATCTGCATCTGAGGGCGTTGCACGTTTTTGGCCAGGCGCCGGAAGTTGAGCTGATTGATACGGTAAACCGGTTTCTGATTGCCGAGCGCGTGGCTGATCTGCAGCGAAGCTTGCGGTCCGGTGAGCGGATCGTGGACCAGCCTTTGTTGCTCAAGGCGCTTGAGCTCCCCGGTGCCGCCGGGTTGGCGGATGATGGCCTGGCGCAAGTCGTTGCCGATCATCGTCGGCAGTTGTTCCAGATGCTTTATGACCCTTTGGACGTTATGGATGAAACCACTCGTCCTCTGCGGCGGGCTTTTGCCAGCCTGCACCAACTGGCTGCGAAGCAGGTGGTGGAGGAAGCGAGTGAGGCCCAGCGCAGCCAGATGGCCGAATCGGGGCGTGTGCCGCTGACCATGGCGCTGGCTGCGCGGGAGCGGGTTTTGCGCATAAGGGTGGCGCGAGTGGGGGAAGGCTTGTGGATCGACGTGCCGCAGACGTTCGACTTTGCCAGGGCTGTGCTCAAGCTTGTGCAGGGGCTGCCTGGCGTGCCTGCTGACAAAAACTGGCACTTGATAGATGCGCAAGGCCGCTTGGCATTACCCGCGACCAGCAGCCAGTCCGCTGCATCAAGCTTGCTTTACCAAGACGGTGCATTCTGGTTGCGAGATGCGCAGGGCAACGATGAAAGTACACCCGGAGAGCTGTTTGAAACCTTGGCCGATACATTCAGCACAGCAGAGCGCGCTGCCATGGGGATTGAAGAGCCCTTTGCCGTCAACCTTCGGCAAGCAGTGGCGAGGCAGTGGTTAACAGGACGGCAGGGCATCGAAAAGCTGTTTGGCGGTGATCACCCTATGGCGTCCTTCTTGCTGCCCAAGCGTCTGGATGATGGCAGGATAGGTTATCCGCTTTCAGGTGGTGGTCGGCTGTTCGGCAGCCGCCCGCCCGCCGCGTTACCTGCCCGGCTACGAACGTTGTGCGCCGGCGCCAGTGACGAGCAGATCGAGGCGTGGCTCAGTGCAGCGGGGCCTGAGAATGCCGAGACGGCAATACGTGAATTTGAGAGCCAGCTTAAAACATTGAAAACAAGCTTGACGCGTTGGCAGCGGCTCGGTGCGTTCAAGCTTGAATGGTTGGCGCGTTATGGTTTTCGCAAAACACTGATTGCGCGGTGGCGTGTTTCGATCCTCGGAAAATTTCTGGATCTCAAGGTGCCAAGCGCGCTATGGGATATCGGAATGGGTTTTCAGCAACTTCCTGAGCTTCCGGAGCCCATCGTCTTCCCACACGTCACCCAGTTCGCGCTGAGAGACTCCGAGTTGACGGAAATTTCTGAGAAGTTTTTCCGTGCGTTCCCGAATTTGCAGGAACTAGACCTGACAAACGGTGAAATTCGCAACATTTCCTTGCCCCCCTTTCTTCGTGGCCAGTTGACGTCATTGGACGTGTCAGGGAACAGAATAAAACTGGACGCCCGGCAGGTGGAGGTGCTGGAGAGTTGCACGGCGCTGCGATACCTGAACTTGTCAAATAACCCACTGAAACGAGGGTTTTCAATCAGCGGGATGCCGGAGTTGAGGTCGTTGCTGCTTAATTCTACCGAACTCACGGCCCTGCCAGGGGGCGTATTGACGCACGGAAAATTGTCAAGGCTTGAACTGATTGAAAGTGCGGTCACTTCATTCAATGCAGACTTTTGGGCGGCACCGGTAGTGCGCGAGGGCAGATTTCGGATAGGTACGCATGGGGAAACAGAGAGGAATTGGTACGACCCTGAAAATGTTCTGAATCCTGTGCCTCAGCGTTATCTGTGGGCAGACGCTATAGATCCGGAGTTCAGGGACGATCTGGAATCGTTATGGCAGAGTATCGAAGAGCTGCCCGGCTCGCATAATTTCTTTGACCTCCTCAAACGGTTGACCACGTCTGCACAGTTCGCGACTGACATCGGTGCGAATGAGCTTGTTTATCGGGTGCAGGCGATGATGGAGGCGATCAATGACGCCGGTGATTCGCTCGTGATCACAGAGGGTGAACTTGCCACGATCGTGGATAACAAACTGGCGGAGCAGGCCGGGTTGAATGCAGGCAGGGAAAAACTGATGGCCGATACCCGGAAGGAGTACAGCTTCAGGGCTGATTTCTTCAAGGAGTCAGAGGTCAATGCCTGTGGTGATGATGCGCTTTCTCATTTTATCGATCTTGAGATGAAAATCCAGACGTGGGGGCTTATCCGAAATAATGAAGCCCACTCGGAGGCAGAGTTGTTGAAGATCGGTGGTCAGTTTTGGCGGATGCAAAAGCTGGATGAGTTTGCCTGGAGGCATGCTTTCAGTTTGGGAATGGGGGCGAAGTCGGTCGACGTGCAGTTGATGTATCGAATCGAGTTGCACGATGACCTGCAACTTCCCATCCGTCGTCCTGTTATGCGCTTTACCGGTGAATTTGACCGAAGGGCTGTAGACCGTCCAGCGGTATTGAAGGATATCCGAGAGCATCAAGTGGTTGCGGAAATGGCGGCATGGTTTTGTGAGCAAGCGTATTGGCAAAAATACCTCGAGCGGACTTCGCCTGCACGCTTCAAGTTACCCGCGCAACGCGTCATCGAGAAAGCCGAATTACAAGAGGCAGACGACATAGCGGGCATGGAGGCATTCAACAAATGGGAGAAGGGCTGGATGCGTGATCAGCGTATGGCGTTGACCGAGGCGGCCATGCAGCGCGCGGCATTTATGTGGAATGTGAACATACCCGGCTGAATGATAGGGGCAGGCGCAAGTTCGGGGGATGCTTACTCCCTATATCTGCCCCAGCAGCCAGCCACGAAAAGCTTTCAGCGACGGCAGCGCTTCATTTCGCGAAGGGTAGACCAGGTAATAGCTACGCTGGCTGGCAATAGCGCTGCCTGGGCTGTACAACTCGCCTGTGCTCAATTCCTCGTCAACCAGGATTCTTGGCACCAGGCCGATCCCGATCCCGGCCCGTACCGCCTGGATCAGGTGCGAGGTCAATTCGAAACTTGGCCCCAACCGCATCGCCCGGTGCGGCAGGCCATGGTGCGAGAACCATTCGCCCCAGGCATGGGGGTTGTTGGCCACGTTGAGCAACACCTCCTGGCTGATGCGCGTCGGGCCCCAGCCCTGGCCATCGGCGCCGGCCTCAGGTGGCAGGATCACCACCAGCTCTTCGGCGTGCAGGCGATGGCAGATCAGCCCCGGCAGGTCGTGGCTGGCCACGCCGATGGCGGCGTCGATCTCGCTGGTATCGAAGTTGATGGCTTCGATGCGTGAATGAATGTGCACCAGCATGCCCGGGTGGGCGCTGTAGAACGCATGCAACCGCGGCAGCAGCCATTTCGAGCCGAAGGTGGGCAGGGTGGCCAGGCGCAAGGTGCCCACCCCCGACTGGTAGGCCAGCGCCTGCAGGGTAGCGCTGCGGATACGCCCCAGCGCCTCGCTGAGCTCGCGCTGGTACAGGCGGCCGACATCGGTCAACTGCACCTGCCGGCCCTCGCGGCGGAAAAGAGTCAGGCCCAACTGTTGCTCCAGAGCCTGCACCTGGCGGCTGACCGCACTCTGGGTCAGCGACAGTTCGGCGGCGGCGCGGGTGTAGCTTTCATGCCGGGCGGCGGCCTCGAATGCCAGCAGCAACGACATGGACGGTGTCAGGTGGCGGTAATTCATTCATAAAAGTCATTGATAGCGGCAGGATTATCCGTTTGCCCCTGAAGCCAAACTACAGGAACATTGGCCTATACGTCATCCCTGCATGTATTAACCCATGCCGGAACGACAGGAATCCCGTGAATTAGCCAATTTCAAGAGGCCATCCTTCGATGATCGCCCAGCTGCCGACCGTTGCACCGAGCGCCAACTACCCCGACTTCCTCGAAGCCCTGCGCAACAGCGGCTTCCGTGGCCAGATCAGTGCCGACTACGCCACCCGTACGGTGCTGGCCACCGACAACTCGATTTACCAGCGCCTGCCGCAAGCGGCGGTGTTCCCGCTGGATGCCGACGACGTGGCGCGCGTCGCCACATTGATGGGTGAACCGCGCTTCCATCAGGTCAAGCTGACCCCGCGTGGCGGCGGTACCGGCACCAACGGCCAGTCGTTGACCGACGGTATCGTCGTCGACCTGTCGCGGCACATGAACAACATCCTCGAAATCAACGTCGAGGAGCGCTGGGTGCGAGTGCAGGCCGGTACCGTCAAGGACCAGCTCAACGCGGCGCTAAAGCCGCACGGGCTGTTCTTCGCCCCTGAGCTGTCTACCTCCAACCGCGCCACCGTCGGCGGCATGATCAACACCGACGCCAGCGGCCAGGGCAGCTGCACCTACGGCAAGACCCGTGACCACGTGCTGGAGCTACACAGTGTGCTGCTCGGTGGCGAGCGCCTGCACAGCCTGCCGATCGATGATGCCGCGCTGGAGCAGGCCTGCGCCGCGCCTGGCCGGGTTGGCGAGGTATACCGCATGGCCCGGGAGATTCAGGAAACCCAGGCCGAGCTGATCGAAACCACCTTCCCCAAGCTCAACCGTTGCCTGACCGGTTACGACCTGGCGCACCTGCGCGACGAGCAGGGCCGCTTCAACCTCAACAGCGTGTTGTGCGGTGCCGAAGGCTCGCTGGGTTATGTGGTCGAAGCCAAGCTCAATGTGCTGCCGATACCCAAGTACGCGGTGCTGGTCAACGTGCGCTACACCAGCTTCATGGATGCCCTACGTGACGCCAATGCACTGATGGCGCACAAGCCGCTGTCGATCGAAACCGTGGACTCCAAGGTACTGATGCTGGCGATGAAGGATATCGTCTGGCACAGCGTTGCCGAGTACTTCCCGGCCGACCCCGAGCGCCCGACCCTGGGCATCAACCTGGTGGAGTTCTGCGGCGACGAGCCGGCCGAGGTCAACGCCCGGGTTCAGGCCTTCGTCGACCACCTGCAGGCGGACACCAGCGTCGAGCGCCTTGGGCATACCTTGGCTGAGGGCGCCGAGGCCGTGACCCGTGTGTATGTCATGCGCAAGCGTTCGGTAGGCCTGCTGGGCAACGTCGAGGGCGAAGTGCGCCCGCAGCCGTTCGTTGAGGACACCGCAGTGCCGCCAGAGCAACTGGCCGACTACATTGCCGACTTCCGTGCGCTGCTCGATGGCTACGGCCTGGCCTATGGCATGTTCGGCCACGTCGACGCTGGCGTGCTGCATGTGCGCCCGGCACTGGACATGAAAGACCCGGCCCAGGCGGCGTTGGTCAAGCCGATTTCCGATGCAGTGGCGGCGCTGACCAAAAGCTACGGCGGCCTGCTGTGGGGCGAGCACGGCAAGGGCCTGCGCTCGGAATACGTGCCCGAGTACTTCGGCGAACTGTACCCGGCGCTGCAGCGCCTGAAGGGCGCCTTCGACCCGCACAACCAGCTGAACCCGGGCAAAATCTGCACCCCGCCAAGCAGCAGCGAAGGCCTGACCCCGGTGGATGGTGTGACCCTGCGCGGCGACCTCGATCGCACCATCAACGAGCGCGTGTGGCAGGACTTCCCCAGTGCCGTGCACTGCAACGGCAACGGCGCCTGCTACAACTACGACCCCAACGACGCCATGTGCCCGTCGTGGAAGGCCACCCGCGAGCGCCAGCATTCGCCCAAGGGCCGTGCCTCGCTGATGCGCGAATGGCTGCGCCTGCAGGGCGAAGCGAACATCGACGTGCTGGCCGCAGCGCGTAACAAGGTGTCGTGGCTAAAAGGCCTGCCAGCGCGCCTGCGCAACAACCGTGCGCGCAGCCAGGGCCAGGAAGACTTCTCCCATGAAGTGTACGACGCCATGGCTGGCTGCCTGGCGTGCAAGTCGTGCGCCGGGCAGTGCCCGATCAAGGTCAACGTGCCGGACTTCCGCTCGCGCTTCCTTGAGCTGTACCACGGCCGCTACCAGCGCCCATTACGTGACTACCTGATCGGCTCGTTGGAGTTCACCATTCCGTACCTGGCGCACGCGCCGGGGCTGTACAATGCGGTAATGGGTTCGAAATGGGTGGGCAAGCTGCTGGCCGACAAAGTCGGCATGGTCGACAGCCCGCTGATCAGCCGCTTCAACTTCCAGGCCACCCTGACCCGTTGCCGTGTTGGCGTGGCTACCGTGCCAGCCCTGCGTGAGCTGACCCCGGCCCAGCGCGAGCGCAGTATCGTGCTGGTGCAGGACGCCTTCACCCGCTACTTTGAAACGCCGCTGCTGTCGGCCTTCATCGACCTGGCGCACCGCCTGGGCCACCGGGTGTTCCTGGCGCCGTACAGCGCCAACGGCAAGCCGCTGCATGTGCAGGGTTTCCTCGGTGCATTCGCCAAGGCGGCGATCCGCAATGCCACCCAGCTCAAGGCCCTGGCCGACTGCGGCGTGCCGCTGGTGGGCCTGGACCCGGCAATGACCCTGGTGTACCGCCAGGAGTACCAGAAGGTGCCGGGCCTGGACGGCTGCCCACAGGTGCTGCTGCCGCAGGAGTGGCTGATGGATGTGCTGCCCGAGCAGGCACCGACTGCGCCGGGCAATTTCCGCCTGATGGCGCACTGCACCGAGAAGACCAACGTGCCGGCCAGTACCAAACAGTGGGAGCAGGTGTTTGCCCGTTTGGGGCTGAAGCTGGTGACCGAGGCCACCGGCTGCTGCGGTATGTCCGGTACGTATGGGCATGAGGCGCGCAACCAGGAAACCTCGCGGACCATTTTCGAGCAAAGCTGGGCGACCAAGCTGGACAAGGAAGGTGAACCGCTGGCGACCGGTTACTCGTGCCGCAGCCAGGTCAAGCGCATGACCGAGCGCAAGATGCGCCACCCACTGGAAGTGGTGTTGCAGTACGCTCAGCGCTGACCAACAGGGTGCCTAGGGGCTGCTTGGCAGCCCCATTCGCGGCGGTTCGACGCCTCGATGAACCCGCTCCCACAGGGATATCACAGGGCCTGAGGGCAGAGTTGCACCTGTGGGAGCGGGTTTACCCGCGAAGAGGCCCGCCCCGGCAATACAACTGTCAGCCTTCTGCTGTACGGTCTCTACCCCGGCGCGCCTGGCGATACAAATACAGGCTCAACACCAACCCGCAAGCCGCTGCCGCCGCGGCAAACAGAAACATCGAAGCAAACCCGAACCCCGCCGCCACCGCGCCCACCAATGGCCCGGTCACCCCCAGCGACAAGTCGATGAACAGCGAATACGCCCCCACCGCCGCCCCGCGGTTGGCCGCCGATACCTGGTTCACTGCCTCAACGCCCAGCGCCGGGAACACCAGCGAGAAGCCAAACCCACTCAGCGCTGCACCCGCCAATGCCAGCTCGGCGCTAGGCGCCAGCCACAGCATCAGCAGCCCCAACGTTTCCACAGACAGGCACGCGATGGCCACCCGGAACCCGCCAATCCGGTTGATCAGGTTGCCGAAAAGCAACCGCGCACTGATGAAGCTGGCACCAAACAGGCTCAAGGTCAGCGCCGCATTGGCCCAGCCCCGGCTGGCGTAGTACAGGGTGATGAAGGTGGCGATGGTGCCAAAGCCGATCGAGCCCAAGGCCAGCCCCGAACCATGGGGGAACACCTTGCCCAGCACCTGCATGAACGGCAGGCGCTTGCTTGTGACGATCGGCGCGGCGCGTTTCGGCCAGGCCAGCAGCAGGCCGAGCGCACATAGCAAGATGATGCTCACACCCATGCTCCACAGCCCCAGGCCCTTGACCATCAGTACGCCCAGCGGCGCACCGATAGCCAGCGCGCCGTAACTCGCGATGCCATTCCAGGAGATCACTTTGGCAGTGTTTTCGGCACCGACCCGCCCGATGCCCCAGCCAATCGAACCAGAGCCCACCAGGCTTTCCGCGCTGCCGAGCACCAGTCGGCCAACCAGCAGGCAGGTCAGGCTGACCCAGGGCAGCTGAGTAAGGAAGGCGCAAGCGAGCATGAATACCCCGCTCAGGCCGCAGCCGAACAGGCCATACATGACCGCCTTCTTGCTACCGTGGTTGTCGATGATGCGGCTGGCGGTAGGGCGGCTGAGCAGGGTGGCAAGGTATTGCACGCTGATCACCAGGCCGGCGACCACGGCGCTGAAACCCAGGTCGTTGTGCACATAGCCGGGCAATACGGCCAGCGGGATGCCGATGTTCAGGTAGCCAATGAAGGTGAAGAGGACGATGGAGACGACTTGCAGGGTGACCGCAAGGGGGCGCGGTGTGTCGGGCATGGGGGCCTACGTGGGTTCTGGACGGTGTGAAAACGTGATGACGGGGGTGGCCCGCAGGTCAGCCGTTTTCACACAGTCGGAGGGATGCGCAGTTATTCCTGGTCAGCGCTGGATTGATCGTCACCATCCTGCTCGACGGCAGCTGCCGGCTCAGCGTGGGCAGTAACGGTTGGCTCTTCTGGGTTCAGGCTTGGGAAGGGAAGATTCGGGATCTCGTGCATCTCGTCGTTCCTCGCAAGTGTGAGTGAAAAGTCTGCGCCAGGCGCGTTTGGAGCTTCACAAAGCTGGGGCAGGATACACAAGTCTGGATGACAGTTTGGATTTTTTCCCGTTCGTTTGTCGGTTTTGCGGGCGAACAGCGCACATTTCCTCAACAAAGAAACGGGGGCTCTGTGGGAGCGGGTTCACCCGCGAACACCGGCGAAGCCGGTGCCATACACCGCGCCGCCTGCATTCGCGGGTAAACCCGCTCCCGCACAAGCCCCCCGTTTTCTTGGTGGTTATTTGCGGCCTTCAGCCGTCTCCGCAACCTGGTCAGTACGCGCACACATGATGAAGTCGTTACGGTGCAGGCCTTTGATCGAGTGGCTCCACCAGGTCACGGTCACTTTGCCCCACTCGGTCAGCAGCCCCGGGTGGTGGCCTTCGGCCTCGGCGATTTCGCCCACGGCATTGGTGAACGCCAGCGCGTGCTTGAAGTTCTTGAACAGGAACACGCGCTCCAGCTCCATGTGGCCGTCACGTACTTCAATGTTCCAGTCCGGGATTTCGCGGATCAGCTCGGCCAGCTCTTCGTCGGTGACCTTCGGGGCGTCGGCGCGGCAGGCTTCGCAGTGGGCTTGGTTCAAGGCATTCATGGGGTGTTTTCCGGTTCGAGTTGTTATCGGCAAGGTCGCTCAGGCGGCGACCTTGGGTGGAAATTTCGGTGCGTGCAGGCCCAGCTGCATGGCTTTGTGGACCATGCCCATGATGTCTTCGTGGGCCAGGTCGAACAGGCGTTTCATGTTCGGCAGCACGAAGTACACGGGCTGCAGGATGTCGATGCGGTATGGCGTACGCATGGCTTCGATCGGGTCGAAGGCCTGGTGCTCAGGTTCGTCAGACAAACTGTAGACGGTCTCTTTCGGCGACGAGAGGATGCCGCCACCATAGATCTTGCGGCCCTGCGCGGTTTCCATCAGGCCGAACTCGATGGTCATCCAGTACAGGCGCGCCAGGTACACGCGCTGTTCCTTGGTTGCGGCCAGGCCGAGCTTGCCGTAGGTGTGGGTGAATTCGGCGAACCAGGGGTTGGTCAGCAGCGGGCAGTGGCCAAAGATCTCGTGGAAGATATCGGGCTCTTGCAGGTAGTCCAGTTCTTCCGGGGTGCGGATGAAGGTGGCGACCGGAAAGCGCTTGCTGGCCAGCAGCTCGAAGAAGGTCTGGAAGGGGATCAGTGCCGGTACCCGGGCAACCTGCCAGCCGGTGGTGGCGCCCAGCACCTTGTTGACTTCGCCCAGTTGCGGAATGCGGTCATGCGGCAGCTTGAGCTGGTCGATGCCGTCCAGGTATTCCTGGCATGCGCGGCCTTCGATCACTTTCAGCTGGCGGGTGATCAGGGTATTCCACACCGCATGCTCTTGCTGCGGGTAATCGATAAAACCATGCGCATCGGGCTCGCGGGCCACGTATTGCGTCTGTTTCATAAGGCTCTCCTGGTGAGGGCTTTTCTTGTTATGTGCAGAACATGCCTTAGGAATATCCCTTCGTGCGCTGCTTTGCACGAGGGCAAGCAGCTATGGCCGAGGTCTGATAGCTCTATTTTCGTAACGATAATTTTACAAAAACAGTCAGGTGTCGGAAAATCCAAGGCATCTGGCTGATGGTTACCCTGTTTTTGTCAGCTTATCTTTACGACTTTTCTGCGCGGTGTTGAAAAACATTGGCGCTACGAGAGCTTTCATGCGTATCAAAGTGCATTGCCAGAACCGCATCGGCATCCTGCGCGACATCCTCAACTTGCTGGTGGAGTACGGCATCAACGTGCTGCGCGGTGAGGTGGGCGGTGACCATGGCAACGCCATCTACCTGCATTGCCCGAACCTGATCAACCTGCAGTTCCAGGCCTTGCGGCCGAAGTTCGAGGCCATAGCCGGGGTGTTCGGCGTCAAGCGCGTGGGCCTGATGCCCAGTGAGCGCCGACACATGGAGCTGAATGCACTGCTGGGGGCGCTGGACTTCCCGGTGCTGTCGATCGACATGGGCGGCAGCATCGTTGCCGCCAACCGCGCCGCCGCTCAGTTGCTGGGCGTGCGGGTGGACGAGGTGCCCGGCATGCCGCTGGCACGCTATGTCGAAGACTTTGACCTGCCGGAGCTGGTGCGGGCCAACAAGTCGCGCATCAATGGCCTGCGCATCAAGGTCAAGGGGGATGTGTTCCTGGCCGATATCGCGCCATTGCAGTCTGAACATGACGAGAGCGAAGCGCTGGCCGGTGCCGTGCTGACCTTGCACCGCGCCGACCGCATCGGCGAGCGCATCTATAACGTGCGCAAGCAGGAACTGCGTGGCTTCGACAGCATCTTCCAGAGTTCGCGGGTGATGGCCGCTGTAGTGCGCGAAGCACGGCGCATGGCGCCGCTGGATGCGCCGTTATTGATCGAGGGTGAGACCGGCACCGGCAAGGAGCTGCTGGCGCGTGCCTGCCACTTGGCCAGCCCGCGCGGACAGTCGCCGCTGATGGCGCTGAACTGCGCCGGGTTGCCCGAATCGATGGCCGAGACTGAACTGTTCGGCTATGGCCCCGGGGCCTTCGAAGGCGCGCGCGCCGAGGGCAAGCTCGGGCTATTGGAGCTGACGGCGGGTGGCACGCTGTTCCTTGACGGGGTAGGGGAGATGAGCCCACGCCTGCAGGTGAAGCTGCTGCGCTTCTTGCAGGACGGCTGCTTCCGCCGGGTTGGCAGTGATGAAGAGGTGTACCTGGATGTGCGGGTTATTTGTGCGACCCAGGTGGATTTGTCCGAGCTGTGTGCCCGGGGCGAGTTCCGCCAGGACCTGTATCACCGCCTCAACGTATTGTCGTTGCACATTCCGCCTTTGCGCGAATGCATGGATGGCCTGGAAGGGCTGGTGCAGCATTTTCTCGACCAGGCCAGCCGACAGATCGGTTGCGCCATGCCACGGTTGGCGCCGGCGGTGATGGACAAACTTGGGCAGTATCATTGGCCGGGTAATGTAAGGCAGTTGGAAAACGTCTTGTTCCAGGCGGTTTCGTTATGCGAAGGCGGCGTGGTTAAAAGCGAGCATATTCGTTTGCCGGATTATGGCGTGCGCCAGCCGCTGGGTGAATTTTCGCTGGATGGGGATCTTTCGCAGATTGTCGGGCGCTTTGAAAAGGCGGTGCTGGAAAGTTTGATGGGGGAGTTTTCCAGCAGTCGGGCGCTGGGGAAAAGATTGGGGGTTTCGCATACCACGATTGCCAACAAGTTAAGGGAGTATTCGTTGGGCAAGTCGGCAGATTAAGAGGTTTTGAGTTAATAGCCTGTTAATTCAGTGGTGACTTCTTCGCGGGTAAACCCGCTCCTACATTTACCGCGCGCTCGTAAAGCTGGCGCAGTACCTGTAGGAGCGGGTTTACCCGCGAATGGGGCCCGCAGGGCCCCCAATTCACAAGGCATCAGCCGTTAGAGCAGCCGTTCCCCATCACGCGGTATTCGAGAATGTGCTTCTGGCCCTGGGAGTCCTCGTAGGTCATGCGGGCTGGCACGACTTCGCACACATTGGGCACTTCGCTCATGGAGATGACGCGGGCAATGTCCAGGTGCTGCGAGTAACTGTACTGTTCAACCGGAATCTGCTCGGCATCTTTGGCTTCGTCGGCCATCGCCGCGCCGCAAAGACTGCCAAGTACCAATACCAGTAAAGCTTTCATTTTCTATTTACCTGTCTAAGGTCGTGAGGGGGCACGCGGCGCTTATGGCGCCGCGAGTACAACAAGTTTTAACTATCGGGATTAGAGGGAGATTAACGCTTGCCTTCGTGGGGGCTGTTACCAGTTGTTAATCGCCTTGCCGTTGCTGGCGAGGTGAATTTTATGGCTGTGACCAACGCTGAAACAGTGGGTCTTTTGATAAAGTGTTTTGACAGAATCTGTAACAATCACCTGTTAAACCCGTGTTTTCCCTTCCTGTGCGGGCTGTAAGGCGCATGCCAGAGGCCTCTGCCGGAACGGGCGTACCAAATTACTACCAACGTCGAATGGCTTTTGTCGCTCTGGTACAGTTACAAACGGTTCCATACAAAAACAACTATTACACCGAGGTAACACAGATGAGTGCGGCTCCACTGTATCCCGTTCGTCCCGAGGTTGCGGCCACTACCCTGACCGACGAGGCCACCTACAAGGCCATGTACCAGCAATCGGTGATCAACCCGGACGGCTTCTGGCGCGAGCAGGCCCAGCGTATCGACTGGATCAAGCCGTTCACCAAGGTCAAGCAGACCTCCTTCGACGACCACCACGTCGATATCAAATGGTTCGCCGACGGCACTCTGAACGTTTCCTCCAACTGCCTGGACCGCCACCTTGAAGAGCGCGGTGACCAGCTGGCCATTATCTGGGAAGGCGACGACCCTTCCGAGCACCGCAATATCACCTACCGTGAACTGCACGAGCAGGTCTGCAAGTTTGCCAACGCCCTGCGCGGCCAGGACGTGCACCGCGGTGACGTGGTCACCATCTACATGCCGATGATTCCCGAAGCCGTGGTCGCCATGCTGGCCTGTGCCCGTATCGGCGCAATCCACTCGGTAGTGTTCGGCGGTTTCTCGCCCGAGGCGCTGGCCGGCCGTATCATCGACTGCAAGTCCAAGGTGGTGATCACGGCCGACGAGGGCCTGCGTGGTGGCCGTCGTACTCCGCTCAAGGCCAACGTCGACCTGGCGCTGACCAACCCGGAAACCAACAGCGTGCAGAAGATCATCGTGTGCAAGCGCACCGGTGGCGACATTGCCTGGCACCAGCACCGCGACATCTGGTACGAAGACCTGATGAAAGTGGCGTCCAGCCACTGCGCACCGAAGGAAATGGGTGCCGAGGAAGCGCTGTTCATCCTGTATACTTCCGGCTCCACCGGCAAGCCGAAGGGCGTGTTGCACACCACCGGCGGTTACCTGGTGTATGCCGCGCTGACCCATGAGCGCGTGTTCGACTATCGCCCGGGCGAGGTTTACTGGTGCACCGCCGACGTGGGCTGGGTCACTGGCCACAGCTACATCGTCTACGGCCCGCTGGCCAACGGTGCCACCACCTTGCTGTTCGAGGGTGTGCCGAACTACCCGGACATCACCCGTGTGTCGAAGATCGTCGACAAGCACAAGGTCAACATCCTCTACACCGCGCCAACCGCCATCCGCGCCATGATGGCCGAAGGGCAGGCCGCCGTTGAGGGGGCCGATGGCTCCAGCCTGCGCCTGCTGGGCTCGGTGGGTGAGCCGATCAACCCCGAAGCCTGGAACTGGTACTACAAGACTGTAGGCAAGGAGCGTTGCCCGATCGTCGATACCTGGTGGCAGACCGAGACTGGCGGCATCCTGATCAGCCCGCTGCCGGGCGCTACCGGCCTCAAACCGGGTTCGGCGACCCGCCCGTTCTTCGGCGTGGTGCCGGCGCTGGTGGACAACCTGGGCAACCTGATCGACGGTGCTGCCGAAGGCAACCTGGTGATCCTCGACTCCTGGCCGGGCCAGTCGCGTTCGCTGTACGGCGATCATGACCGCTTCGTCGATACCTACTTCAAGACCTTCCGTGGCATGTACTTCACCGGTGACGGTGCGCGTCGTGACGAGGATGGCTACTACTGGATCACAGGGCGCGTGGATGACGTGCTCAACGTATCGGGCCACCGCATGGGTACTGCCGAGATCGAGAGCGCCATGGTTGCGCATTCGAAGGTGGCCGAGGCTGCTGTGGTCGGTGTGCCGCACGACATCAAGGGGCAGGGCATCTATGTGTACGTCACCCTTAATGCAGGTGTCGAGGCCAACGAACAGCTGCGCCTGGAACTGAAGAACTGGGTGCGCAAGGAAATCGGCCCGATCGCCTCGCCGGATGTGATCCAGTGGGCGCCGGGCCTGCCGAAGACCCGTTCGGGCAAGATCATGCGGCGCATCCTGCGCAAGATCGCCACCGGTGAGTACGACGCGCTGGGCGACATCTCGACCCTGGCCGACCCGGGCGTGGTGCAGCACTTGATCGATACCCACAAGGCGATGAGCCTGGCTTCGGCCTGATAGCAGGGCGCGCATTCCGAAAGCTTGCGCGATCCCCTGTAGGAGCGGCCTTGTGTCGCGATGGGGCGCGAAGCGGCCCCAGGATTTCAGCTTCGCAGCCTGAATTGCCGGGGCCGCTTCGCGCCCCATCGCGACACAAGGCCGCTCCTACAGGGGGCGTGTGCAGCCATTAGAAACCCCGCCCGGGCAACCGGCGGGGTTTTTGCTTTACTGTTACCCGACAATCATCGGTAACCGTTCTGTCACCGCTCCCGCACACTATCGGGGCGCCAAGAAACAAAACTGGCTCGTTTCGGTGCATTTCTGCCGCCATTTTGAGCAACGCAGCACGCTACACTTGCCGTCGCACAAGGCTTTGCCAATAATAGGCCCAGGAATTGCTAGGTCTATAGGTTCTATTTCTTGCGCCCTTGCATATTTTGCAATGGCTGTCAACATCGCCCGCGGCGGTTTCAAGCGCTTCTGTAAGTAGTTGTCGCTTTGAAGAAATATCGACTACCGGGCTGTCGTTAAAATGCCACTCACTCGCTCGAGGTATGCGGCCTTGGTCGAACCCTGCGCGGCTCGCGTTGTACTCATTCGCATATCGGGCAGCCGTTACCTGCCTTGTATTGCCCCGTACCGATGGAGTTACCTGATGAAGAAGCTCGCACTGCTTGGCGCCCTGGCGCTGTCCGTGTTTTCCCTGGTATCGCAGGCCGATGAAAAACCGCTGAAAATCGGCATCGAGGCCGCTTACCCACCCTTCGCCTTCAAGCAACCCGACGGCAGCATCGCCGGCTTCGACTACGACATCGGCAACGCCCTGTGCGAAGAGATGAAAGCCAAGTGCACCTGGGTGGAGCAAGAATTCGACGGCCTGATCCCGGCGCTTAAAGTGCGCAAGATCGACGCCATCCTGTCGTCCATGTCGATCACCGACGACCGCAAGAAGTCGGTCGACTTCACCAAGCGCTACTACCTGACCCCGGCGCGCCTGGTGATGAAGGACGGCACCACCGTCAGCGACAGCCTGGATGAACTCAAGGGCAAGAAGATCGGCGTGCAGCGTGGCTCGATCCACGACCGCTTCGCCAAGGAAGTGCTGGGCGCCAAAGGTGCCACCGTCGTGCCTTACGGCACCCAGAACGAAATCTACCTGGACGTGGCAGCCGGTCGCCTCGATGGCACCGTGGCTGACGCTACCCTGCTGGAAGACGGCTTCCTGAAAACCGACGCCGGCAAGGGCTTTGCCTTCGTAGGCCCGGCCTTCACCGACGCCAAGTACTTCGGTGACGGCATCGGCATCGCCGTGCGCAAGGGTGACAAGGCCAACGTTGACCGCATCAACGCGGCCATCGACGCCATCCGTGCCAACGGCAAATACAAAGAAATCGAGAAGAAGTACTTCAACTTCGACATCTACGGTCCAGACTCGAACTAAGACGTCGGGTTTCACCTGTGCAATGGTGCAAACAGCAGAGGCTCTGAGGTTTGCACCATTTTTCATTCTTTAGGTCGAGGACCTCATCATGTTGAAAGGCTACGGGGCAGTCATCCTCGACGGGGCGTGGCTGACGCTACAGCTCGCCCTGTCGTCGATGGCCCTGGCCATCGTACTCGGCCTGATCGGTGTGGCGCTGCGCTTGTCGCCGGTGCGCTGGCTTGCCTGGCTGGGTGACCTGTATTCCACGGTGATCCGTGGCATTCCGGACCTGGTCCTGATCCTGCTGATCTTCTACGGCGGGCAAGACATCATCAACCGGGTGGCGCCGCTGCTCGGCTACGACGACTACATCGACCTGAACCCGCTGATCGCCGGTATCGGCACGCTGGGCTTCATCTTTGGCGCCTACCTGTCGGAAACCTTCCGCGGCGCCTTCCTGGGCATTCCCAAGGGGCAGGCCGAGGCCGGCATGGCCTATGGCATGAGCCCGCGCCAGGTGTTCTTCCGCATCCAGGTGCCGCAAATGATTCGCCTGGCGATCCCTGGCTTTACCAACAACTGGCTGGTACTGACCAAGGCCACCGCGCTGATCTCGGTCGTGGGCCTGCAGGACATGATGTTCAAGGCCAAGCAGGCGGCCGACGCCACCCGCGAGCCTTTCACCTTCTTCCTGGCGGTGGCGGCGTTGTACCTGGTGCTGACCAGTGTCTCGCTGCTGGCCCTGAAGTATCTGGAACGCCGCTACTCGGTAGGCGTCAAGGTGGCTGAACTATGATCTTCGACTACAACGTCATCTGGGAGGCGCTGCCGATGTACTTCGGCGGCCTGCTGACCACCCTCAAGCTGCTGGCGATTTCGCTGTTCTTCGGCTTGCTCGGGGCCATTCCGCTGGGTTTGATGCGGGTGTCCAAGCAGCCGGCGGTCAACCTCGTGGCTTGGCTGTACACCTACGTGATCCGCGGCACGCCGATGCTGGTGCAGCTGTTTTTGATCTACTACGGCCTGGCCCAGTTCGAAGCGGTGCGCGAGAGTATCTTCTGGCCGCTGCTGTCCAGCGCCACCTTCTGCGCGTGCCTGGCGTTCGGTATCAACACCAGTGCCTACACCGCCGAGATCATCGCCGGCAGCCTCAAGGCCACGCCCCATGGCGAGATCGAAGCGGCCAAGGCCATGGGCATGTCGCGTATGAAGATGTACCGCCGCATCCTGCTGCCGTCGGCCCTGCGCCGGGCGCTGCCGCAGTACAGCAACGAAGTGATCATGATGCTGCAGACCACCAGCCTGGCGTCGATCGTCACCCTGATCGACATCACCGGTGCCGCGCGCACGGTCAATGCCCAGTACTACCTGCCTTTCGAGGCCTATATCACGGCGGGCGTATTCTACCTGTGCCTGACCTTCATCCTGGTGCGCCTGTTCAAGATGGCCGAACGCCGCTGGCTCGGCTACCTGGCGCCGCGCAAGCACTGACCGCTTTGTGAGAATCGACAGCATGTACAAACTCGAAGTCCAAGACCTGCACAAGCGCTACGGCAGCCATGAGGTACTCAAGGGCGTGTCGCTGGCGGCCAAGGCCGGCGACGTCATCAGCATCATCGGCTCCAGCGGTTCAGGCAAGTCGACCTTCCTGCGCTGCATCAACCTGCTGGAGCAGCCGCACGCCGGCAAGATCCTGCTCAACAACGAAGAGCTGAAGCTGGTCGCCGGCAAGGACGGCGCGCTGAAGGCTGCCGACCCGCGCCAGCTGCAACGCATGCGCTCGCGCCTGTCGATGGTGTTCCAGCACTTCAATCTGTGGTCGCACATGACCGCGCTGGAAAACATCATCGAAGCGCCGGTGCACGTGCTGGGCGTGAACAAGAAAGAAGCCCTGGAAAAGGCCGAGCACTACCTGGCCAAGGTCGGCGTCGCCCACCGCAAGGACGCCTTCCCGGGGCACATGTCCGGCGGTGAGCAACAACGTGTGGCAATTGCCCGCGCCCTGGCCATGGAGCCGGAGGTTATGCTGTTCGACGAGCCGACCTCGGCACTCGACCCGGAGCTGGTCGGCGATGTGCTGAAAGTGATGCAGGCGCTGGCCCAGGAAGGCCGGACCATGGTGGTGGTCACCCACGAAATGGGCTTTGCCCGCGAGGTGTCCAACCAGTTGGTGTTCCTGCATAAAGGGCTGGTGGAAGAAACCGGCTGCCCGCGTGAAGTGCTGGCCAACCCGCAGTCGGAGCGCCTGAAGCAGTTCCTCTCCGGTAGCCTGAAGTAAAAGCTGCTTTTTTGCACCAGAATAGGGCATGCTGCGCGGCGAGCGCAGCCTGACCCGGCGCACAGACTCGATCGACCTCAGGTTTCGGACCCGTACCCTATGACCACCCAGCGAATCGGTTTTCTCATCTGGCCCAGCACCAGGGCTTTGACCCTGGCGCTGGCCGAGGAAGTGTTGCAGGTGGCGCAGCGGGTGCATCCGGAGGTGGTCTACGAGCTGGCATTCCTGCAGGCCGAGCCTGCGTCGGAAGGTGCCTGGCGCTTGCCGGGCGAGCCGTGGAACGGTCGGCTGGAAGGTTGCCACAAGCTGTTCCTGCTGGCTGACGAGCCGCCTGTGGCGGTAGGGGCGGCCTTATCCACGGCACTCAAGCAGCTGGCGCGCAGTGGCTGCATGATCGGTGGCCTGTCTGCCGGGGTGTATCCGTTGGCCATGCTGGGCCTGCTCGAGGGTTACCGGGCGGCGGTGCACTGGCGCTGGCAGGATGATTTTGCCGAACGCTTCCCCAAGGTCATCGCAACCAGTCACCTGTTCGACTGGGACCGCGACCGTCTGACCGCCTGTGGCGGCATGGCCGTGACCGACCTGCTGCTGGCGGTGTTGGCCCGTGACCATGGTGCGGAGCTGGCCGGGGCGGTCTCGGAAGAGCTGGTGGTCGAGCGCATCCGTGAGGGTGGTGAGCGCCAGCGCATTCCGCTGCAGAACCGCCTGGGCTCCAGCCACCCCAAGCTGACCCAGGCGGTGTTGCTGATGGAAGCCAACATCGAAGAGCCGCTGACCACCGACGAAATTGCCCAGCACGTGTGCGTGTCGCGCCGGCAGCTGGAGCGCATCTTCAAGCAGTACCTGAACCGCGTGCCCAGCCAGTATTACCTGGAGCTGCGGTTGAACAAGGCGCGGCAGATGCTGATGCAGACCAGCAAGTCGATCATCCAGATCGGGCTGTCTTGTGGGTTCTCGTCGGGGCCGCATTTTTCCAGTGCGTACCGCAATTTCTTTGGTGCCACGCCGCGGGAAGACCGTAACCAGCGGCGTAGTAGCAGCCCGTTCGAGTTGAGTTCGGCGCCGGCTGAAAAGGGCTGACATTTGTTTCTCCTGCATCGGCCCTTTCGCGGCTAAAGCCGCTCCCACAGGAGCCGCACAAGCTTCAAGCTCTGCACAGATCCTGTGGGAGCGGCTTTAGCCGCGAAAGGGCCGGCACAGGCAGCCACCTTTCTTAATGTGAACACCCGTTCACCCAGCCCCCTCTCTCCCGTACACTGCGCGATTGCGACAGTGTTTGTCGCATTGCCGAAAGCCTTGTCAAAACTGGGTTTTGCGCTGTAACAAGTTGTCGCTTGGCCGCAAGGACAGGCGCGGATCAGTCCTTACAATCCCCCCATCGCTCGCCACTTCCAGGCCAGCGTTTCTCTTCAGGAGACTCATCAGATGTCCGTTGAGCAAGCCCCGGTGCAACGTGCCGATTTCGACCAGGTCATGGTCCCCAACTATTCTCCGGCGGCCTTCATTCCTGTGCGAGGCGAGGGCTCCCGCGTCTGGGACCAGTCGGGTCGCGAGCTGATCGACTTTGCCGGCGGCATCGCGGTCAACGCCCTGGGCCACTGCCACCCGGCACTGGTCAAGGCCCTGACCGAGCAGGCCAACACCCTCTGGCACGTCTCCAACGTGTTCACCAACGAACCGGCCCTGCGCCTGGCACACAAACTGGTGGACGCCACCTTTGCCGACCGTGCGTTCTTCTGCAACTCCGGGGCCGAGTCCAACGAGGCTGCCTTCAAGCTGGCCCGTCGAGTTGCCCATGACCGCTTCGGCCCGGAAAAGCACGAAATCATCGCCACCGTGAACAGCTTCCACGGTCGTACCCTGTTTACCGTCAGCGTCGGCGGCCAGCCGAAGTACTCCGATGGCTTCGGCCCGAAGATCACCGGTATCAGCCACGTGCCGTACAACGACCTGGAAGCGTTGAAAGCACAGATCTCCGACAAGACCTGCGCCGTGGTGATCGAACCGATCCAGGGCGAGAGCGGCGTGGTGCCGGCCGACAAGGCCTACCTGGAAGGCGCACGCAAGCTGTGTGACGAGCACAACGCCCTGCTGATCTTCGACGAAGTGCAGACCGGCGTGGGCCGTACCGGCTCGCTGTATGCCTACCAGCACTACGGCGTGACCCCGGACATCCTGACCAGCGCCAAGAGCCTGGGCGGTGGTTTCCCGATCGGTGCCATGCTGACCACTACCGAGCTGGCCAAGCACCTGGCCGTCGGCACCCACGGCACCACCTACGGCGGCAACCCGTTGGGCTGCGCCGTCGCTTGCGCGGTGCTGGATGTGATCAATACCCCGGAAACCCTGGCCGGCATCAAGGCCAAGCATGCGCGCTTCAAAACCCGCCTGGAGCAGATCGGCCAGAAATACAACCTGTTCAGCCAGGTGCGTGGCGTTGGCCTGCTGCTGGGCTGCGTGCTGACCGAGGCCTGGCAAGGCAAGGCCAAGGACGTGCTCAACGCCGCCGAGAAGGAAGGCGTGATGGTGCTTCAGGCCGGCCCGGACGTGGTCCGCTTTGCGCCAAGCCTGGTGGTTGAAGACGCCGATATCGATGCAGGCCTGGACCGCTTCGAGCGCGCCGTGGCCACCCTGACCCAAGGCTGATCCGCCTGCGGTCCCTTCGCCGGCCCCAGCCAAGGCTGTACCAGGCCGGCGATACCCGATTCCACAGCAGGTGCACATGCGCCTGCCGTTTTTCCGTGCCGCCATGAGCGGCCCGTATTCCAAAGGAGTGACACCATGCTGGTGATGCGCCCCGCGCAAATGGCTGATCTGAACGAAGTGCAGCGCATGGCTGCAGACAGCCCCATTGGTGTCACCTCGCTGCCGGACGACACGGCTCGCCTGGGCGACAAGATTGCCGCCTCCGAGACTTCCTTCGCCGCCGAGGTCAGCTTCAACGGTGAAGAAAGCTACTTCTTCGTGCTCGAAGACAGCGAAACCGGCAAGCTCGCCGGCTGCTCGGCCATCGTCGCTTCGGCGGGTTACTCCGAGCCGTTCTACAGCTTTCGTAACGAAACCTTCGTGCACGCCTCGCGCGAGCTGAAGATCCACAACAAGATCCACGTGCTGTCGCTGTGTCACGACCTGACCGGCAACAGCCTGCTGACCAGCTTCTATGTATTGCCGGAGCTGGTGAACAGTGGCTGGGCCGAGCTCAACTCGCGCGGCCGCCTGCTGTTCATGGCCGCGCACCCGGAGCGCTTCGCCGACTCGGTGGTAACCGAAATCGTCGGCTACAGCGACGAACAGGGCGAATCACCGTTCTGGGATGCCATCGGCCGCAACTTCTTCGACCTCAACTATGCCGATGCCGAGCGCCTGTGCGGCCTGAAAAGCCGTACCTTCCTCGCCGAACTGATGCCGCACTACCCGATCTACGTGCCACTGCTGCCTGACCTGGCGCAGGAAGCCATGGGCCAGGTGCACCCACGGGCGCAGATCACCTTCGACATCCTCATGCGCGAAGGTTTCGAGACCGAGCACTACATCGACATCTTCGACGGCGGCCCGACCCTGCATGCGCGCACCTCGGGCATCCGCTCGATCGCCCAGAGCCGGGTAGTGCCGGTAAAGATCGAAGAGGCGCCGGCCAAAGGCGGGCGCCCGTACCTGGTGTGCAACGGCCAGTTGCAAGACTACCGCGCGGTACTGCTGGACCTAGACTGGGTGCCTGGCAAGCCGGTCAGCCTGAGCGTGGCAGCAGCCGACGCGCTGGGCGTGGGCGAGGGTGCCAGCGTGCGCCTGGTGGCGGTCTGAGGTCTGGCAACAGACGTTTCGGGATTGATGCGTTAGCAGAGTTTCGCGCCGGCCGATGCCGCCGCACAAGGAGATAGCATGATCGTTCGTCCTGTACGCAGCAGCGATTTGCCTGCGTTGATCGAATTGGCACGCAGCACCGGCACCACCGGGCTGACCACGCTGCCGGCCAACGAAGAACGCCTGGGGCATCGCGTTGGCTGGGCGGAAAAAAGCTTCCGTGGCGAAGCCGAGCGTGGTGACACCGACTACCTGTTCGTGCTGGAAAACGACGAAGGCATGGTGGTGGGCATCAGCGCCATCGCCGGTGCCGTCGGCCTGCGCGAGCCCTGGTACAACTACCGGGTGGGGCTGACCGTCAGTGCTTCGCAGGAGCTGAAGATCTACCGCGAAATCCCCACGCTGTTCCTGGCCAACGACCTGACCGGCAACTCCGAGCTGTGCTCGCTGTTCCTGCGCAGCGACTACCGCTCGGGCCTCAACGGCCGCCTGCTGTCGCGGGCGCGCATGCTGTTCATCGCCGAGTTCCCCGAGCTGTTCGGCAAGAAAATCATCGCCGAAATGCGGGGTATGTCTGACGAGCAGGGCCGTTCGCCGTTCTGGGAAAGCCTGGGCCGGCACTTCTTCAAGATGGAGTTCAGCCAGGCTGATTACCTTACTGGCGTAGGCAACAAGTCGTTCATCGCCGAGTTGATGCCCAAGTTCCCGCTGTACACTTGCTTCCTGTCCGAGGCTGCGCGCAACGTGATTGGCCGCGTGCACAAAGACACCGAGCCGGCGCTGGCCATGCTCAAGCAGGAAGGCTTCAACTACCAGGGCTACGTCGACATCTTCGACGCAGGCCCGGCCATTGAATGCGACACCGCCAAGATCCGCGCCGTGCGCGAAAGCCAGACCCTGGTGCTGGCGATCGGTACACCGGGCGATGACGCCACCCCTTACATCATCCACAACCGCAAGCGCGACGACTGCCGTATCACCGCGGCACCTGCGCGGCTGGCCGCCGGCACTCTGGTGGTCGACCCGCTGACCGCCAAGCGCCTGCGCATGGGGGCTGGCGACAACGTGCGCGCCGTGCCGCTGTCGGCTAGCCGGGAGGCCCAGTAAATGACCACGCATTACATTGCAGGCAATTGGCAGGCTGGCCAGGGCGAAGCCCTGCAGTCGCTGAACCCGGTGACCCAGGCCTTGATCTGGCAAGGGCAGGGTGCCGACGCCAGCCAGGTTGACGCTGCCGTAAAAGCAGCCCGCCAGGCGTTCCCGGCCTGGGCGCAACTCAGTCTGGAAGCGCGCATCGATGTGCTGGAAAAATTTGCTGCGCAGTTGAAAGCGCATGCCGAGGCCATGGCCCAGTGTATTGGTGAGGAAACCGGCAAGCCGCTGTGGGAGTCGGCGACCGAGGTCACCAGCATGATCAACAAGGTGGCGATTTCGGTTCAAAGCTACCGCGAGCGTACCGGTGAAAAGAGCGGCCCGCTGGCCGATGCCACGGCCGTGCTGCGGCACAAGCCGCATGGCGTGGTGGCGGTGTTCGGCCCCTACAACTTCCCTGGCCACTTGCCTAACGGCCATATTGTGCCGGCGCTGCTGGCGGGCAATTGCGTGGTGTTCAAGCCCAGCGAGCTGACACCCAAGGTGGCCGAGCTGACCGTCAACTGCTGGATTGCCGCCGGCCTGCCGGCGGGGGTGCTGAACCTGGTGCAGGGCGCGCGCGAAACCGGCGTGGCGCTGGCGGCCAACCCGGGTATCGATGGCCTGTTCTTCACCGGGTCCAGCCGCACCGGCAACCTGTTGCACCAGCAGTTCGCTGGTCGCCCGGACAAGATCCTGGCCCTGGAAATGGGCGGCAACAACCCGCTGGTGGTAGACGAGGTCAAGGACATCGACGCAGCGGTGTACACCATTATTCAGTCGGCCTTCATTTCTGCGGGCCAGCGCTGCACCTGCGCACGGCGCCTGCTGGTACCGCAAGGTGCCTGGGGCGATGCGCTGATCGAGCGCCTGGTCGAGGTGTGCAAAACCATCACGGTAGGGGCGTTCGATGAACAGCCGGCGCCGTTCATGGGCTCGGTGATTTCGCTGCAGGCGGCGCGGGCGCTGATCGCGGCCCAGGCCGAACTGGTCGCCAACGGTGGCGTGAAGCTGCTGGAAATGACCCAGCCGCAGGCCGATGCCGCGTTGCTCACCCCGGGTATAGTCGATGTCACCGCGGTGGCTGGGCGCCCGGATGAGGAGTTCTTCGGGCCGCTGCTGCAGGTGATCCGCTACGCCGACTTCGATGCTGCCATCGATGAAGCCAACAACACCCAGTACGGCCTGGCTGCCGGCTTGTTGTCCGACTCGCGCGCCCGCTACCAGTACTTCTGGCTGCGCAGCCGCGCCGGCATCGTCAACTGGAACAAGCAGCTGACCGGTGCCGCCAGCAGTGCGCCGTTCGGCGGTGTGGGGGCCAGTGGCAACCACCGCGCCAGTGCCTATTACGCGGCCGACTACTGCGCTTACCCCGTGGCTTCGCTGGAAACCGCCAGCCTTGCCTTGCCGGCGACCCTGACGCCGGGCGTCACCCTATAACAACAGGTCACGGAGCCTAGCCGATGAAATCCTATGAAGTGAATTTTGATGGCCTGGTGGGGCCAACCCACAATTACGGCGGCCTGTCCTACGGCAACGTGGCTTCGCAAAGCAATAGCCAGCAAGGGTCCAACCCGCGCGAAGCCGCGCGCCAGGGCCTGGCGAAGATGAAGGCGCTGGCAGACATGGGCTTCAAGCAGGGCGTGCTGGCGCCGCAGGAGCGCCCGGACGTGGCTGCGCTGCGCAGCCTGGGTTTCAGCGGCAGTGATGCCGAAGTGATCCAGCGCGCCGCCAAGGAGGCCATGCCGCTGCTGGTAGCCAGTTGCTCGGCGTCGAGCATGTGGGTGGCCAACGCCGCCACGGTCAGCCCCAGTGCCGACACCGCCGATGGTCGCGTGCACTTCACCGCCGCCAACCTCAACTGCAAGTACCACCGCAGCATCGAGCACCCGACCACCAGCCGCGTGCTGGGGGCCATGTTCAACAATGAGAAACACTTTGCCCACCACGCGGCGCTGCCGGCCGTGGCACAGTTCGGCGATGAGGGCGCGGCCAACCATACGCGCTTCTGCCGTGGCTATGGCGAGGCGGGCGTGGAGTTTTTCGTCTATGGCCGTAGCGCTTTCGACAGCCGTTACCCGGCGCCGCAGAAATACCCGGCCCGGCAAACCCTGGAGGCCTCGCAGGCCGTGGCCCGGCTGCACGGGCTGAGTGATGACGGTGTGGTCTACGCTCAACAGAACCCGGCAGTGATTGACCAGGGTGTGTTCCACAATGACGTGATTGCGGTGGGTAACGGCGAAGTGCTGTTCTACCACGAGGACGCGTTCCTCGACACCGACACAGTGCTTGGCCAGCTGCGAGCTAAACTGGCCAGCAAGGGTGGCAGTTTCCAGGCCATCTGCGTACCTCGGGCAGCGGTGGCGGTGGACGACGCAGTACGTTCCTACCTGTTCAACAGCCAGCTGCTCAGCCGCGATGACGGCTCCATGCTGCTGGTGGTGCCGGAAGAGTGCCGCAACAACGAGCGGGTCTGGGCTTACCTGGGCCAGCTGACCAGCCAGGGTGGGCCGGTGAAGGAGGTCAAGGTATTCGACCTCAAGCAGAGCATGCAGAACGGCGGAGGCCCGGCTTGCCTGCGTTTGCGCGTGGCTTTGAAGGAAACGGAACTAGCGGCGGTCAACCAAGGCGTTATCATGACCGCCCCGCTGTACGACACCTTGCTGCAATGGGTCGACAAGCACTACCGCGACCGCCTCGTCGAGGCGGACCTGGCCGACCCGCAGCTGCTGGTTGAGTGCCGTACGGCACTGGACGAATTGACCCAGATCCTGAAGTTGGGCTCGGTGTACCCGTTCCAACGCCAACCTTGAAGAGAGAATTGTAATGACCGACGCCCTGCGCCTGATCCTTGAAGATGAAGACGGCACCCAGCTGGAAACCTCCTGCACCCGTTTCGCCGTGGTGTGGCAAGGCAAGGAAGTGTGGATTCAACAGGACGGCCGTGGCCAGTTGCTGATCGGTGTGGATGTCGAAGAAGGCGACGCCGAATACGCCAACCTGCTGCTGCGTCCGATGGCCACCAACCTGGTCAGCCTGCAGCTGGAAATGGAGCCCGCAGAGCTTGGTGAAGACGACGATCACGTCCATGGCCCCGACTGCGGCCACACACACTAAGGAAGCCCCTATGCTTGCCCTTGGCAAATTGCTTGAGCTGACCCTCACCGATCACGAACCGGCCGAGAAGACCCAAGTGACACCCAAGGGCGCGCGTTTGCGCTGGCTGGGGGAGGGCGCGCTTGAGGTGCGCCCTGCTGAAAGCGAGGACTGTGGGCTGGACCTGCTGTTGTCCGCTGGCATCCACGGCAACGAAACAGCCCCCATCGAATTGCTCGAACGGCTGCTGCACGGCGTGGCCAACGGCAAGATCAAGCCGAAGGCGCGGGTGCTGTTCCTGTTTGGTAACCCGGCGGCCATCCGCAAGGGCGAGCGCTTCATCGAGCAGGATATCAACCGCCTGTTCAACGGTCGGCACGAGCTTTCCAGCGGCTTCGAGGCCTTGCGTGCCGCCGAGCTGGAACAGTTCGCCCGGGTGTTCTTCAGCAAGCCGGGGCGCAGCCGCCTGCACTACGACCTGCATACTGCCATCCGCGGTTCCAAGATCGAGCAATTTGCGCTGTACCCTTACAAAGAAGGACGCAAGCATTCCCGTCGCGAGCTGGCGCGGCTGGCGGCAGCGGGCATGGAGGCGGTGTTGCTGCAGAGCAAGTCGTCGATCACCTTCAGTGCCTTTACCTACGAACAACTGGAAGCCGAAGCCTTCACCCTGGAGCTGGGCAAGGCCCGCCCGTTCGGCCAGAACGAGCAGGTCAACCTGGACAAGCTCGAAGAACGGTTGATCCGTATCATCGAGCACACCGAGCCAGAAGACGAAGGCTCGCTGGATGGTCTGCAGCTGTTCAGTGTTTCCCGCGAAATCATCAAGCACAGTGACAGCTTCCACCTGCACTTGCCGGCGGATATCGAAAACTTCTCCGAACTGAGCAAGGGTTACCTGCTGGCTGAAGACCTGGCCGAGATGCGCTGGGTTGTGGAAGAGGAGGGTGCGCGCATCATTTTCCCCAACCCCAAGGTCAAGAATGGCCTTAGGGCGGGGATACTGATCGTGCCGGATTCGGGCCGGCTTCTGGGCTGAAGAGGTTATTGAGGGCTTGGGTTATGGCAGGCTACGTGGCTCCAGTTGCAGTGCCTGACGTAAGCCGTTTTCTGTAAAGGCGGGCGGGTTGGTGTTGTCGATCGGAAAATTATCGAACTTGAAGCGGCGATTGGTTGCTAGCCCGATACTTTGCAGCAGCAGGTTATCCACCGCATAGTTGCCCTTATCGCCTTTAATCTGCGTCTGCCCAGGAAACACAGTTCCCGACATCGAGTTCCAGCCTTGGCACAGGCAGCGGTACAGGTCCAGTAGTGGCAGTTGCGCTGCTGTCGACCATGCCGGGTTGTACACCAACTCGCCACCACTGAATCCCCAACCACTCAAATCTTCATTGCGGATAAAGTGGCCGTCATCTTCATCCTCCTCGTTGGTGCTGGCTGTGTAGGAGGTAAATTGATGCCTGGCGCCTTCGGTGATGGTGATCGGGGTGCCGGTGCGTGCGACTTCCTTGTCCAGGGCTGCCAGCAGAAGCTGGCCGCAAGGCAGCTTGCGCAATAGTTCCAGGGCATCTTCTGTTGCCTGCTGAAAGTCGTCGTTGCCACGTACCTGTACACCAAGATTGCCTAGCGCCTGATATTCATGCGGCACAGGGGCCAGCAATTGCTCGTCGTTGTCGGCGTTGCGATAAAGGCTGACTTTGGAAAACTCCTGGCCAAGCAAGCGATGCCCGTTGACATTGACGAAGGCTTGGCCCTTGTCGACAAGTACCGGGCCGATACCTGCGTCAATGCGCTGCGTGCCCATGTGAACGTCAACGTGGACAATGCCTGCACCGGTCTGGATGTGGTTATCGCTCCCCAGCATGTCGATCACCAGGGTTTTGACCACGGTTGGCGCGATGGTGATGTGGTTGTTGCCGTCGGTAGCACGAATGGCAATGGCTTGTGCGCTGTGGGGCGCGACCATGAATGTGGCGTTGTTGATGGTGACTTCCAGCAGGCAGTCGCGCGCGGCAATATGCACACGATTGGCGGGTTGCGGGGTGTTGTCCCGTCTGCGGGGCGGCAGGTTGAACACCAGCAGTTCGCTGGTTTGTGCCAGGCGCCTGTAGCGCCGCCCCAAGGGGAATGTGCTTTCCAAGGTGATGCGCACATTCTCGTCGGCCTGGATGTACTTGACCTCGTTTTGCTGCTGTGGGTACAGCTCGTTGTTGTTGAACGCGGTTTGTGCATAACCGGGCTTGCGTGCATCGATATAGTAGATCGGGCTGGGATTGGGGAGAGTGCCCACGTCCGGCAGGGGGTGTGGGTCTGAATGGAGTTTGGACAGGTCTGGCTCGCTCATGATGTGCTCCTGCATCGAAGATGAGGCTGCAGCATGCTGAACAGGTGCTTTTTCAGGTGGTGCTTATCTATCGTCATTACAGTTGGCCGAGCGTCATTGACGGCCTTGGTCTGCCGATGAACGGCTTTTCATTCACAGATTGCCGTTCTGGTGTACAAACACACTGTAACTCCCGTTCAGGCTGGCTATAATGGCGCCCTTTGCCGTCGTTTCGTCGATTCGACGTATTAGCCCAAACGGCCGCCGTTTCCGTGGAAGAACCTATGAAAAGCGCAGAAATCCGTGAAGCCTTCCTTCGCTTCTTCGAAGAGCAGGGCCATACCCGAGTTGCCTCCAGTTCGCTGATCCCGAACAACGACCCGACCCTGCTGTTCACCAACGCAGGCATGAACCAGTTCAAGGACTGCTTCCTCGGTGCAGAGAAGCGTGCCTACACCCGTGCGGTCAGCAGCCAGAAGTGCGTGCGCGCCGGCGGTAAGCACAACGACCTGGAAAACGTCGGTTACACCGCGCGCCACCACACCTTCTTTGAAATGCTGGGCAACTTCAGCTTCGGCGACTATTTCAAGCGCGACGCCATCACCTTCGCCTGGACCTTCCTGACTTCCGACAAGTGGCTGAACCTGCCCAAGGAAAAGCTCTGGGTCACCGTTTACGCCACTGACGACGAAGCCTACGACATCTGGACCAAGGAAGTCGGCGTGCCGGCCGAGCGCATGGTGCGCATCGGCGACAACAAGGGCGCCCCGTACGCCTCCGACAACTTCTGGACCATGGGCGATACCGGCCCGTGCGGCCCGTGCACCGAGATCTTCTACGACCACGGCGCAGACATCTGGGGCGGCCCACCCGGCTCGCCAGAAGAAGACGGCGACCGCTACATCGAGATCTGGAACAACGTCTTCATGCAGTTCAACCGCACCGCCGACGGCGTGCTGCACCCGCTGCCAGCGCCCTCGGTAGACACCGGCATGGGCCTGGAGCGTGTCAGCGCCGTGCTGCAGCACGTGCACTCGAACTACGAGATCGACCTGTTCCAGAACCTGCTGGCTGCCGCGGCCAAGGCCATCGGCTGCAGCAATGACGGCCAGGCTTCGCTGAAAGTGGTTGCCGACCACATCCGTTCGTGCGGCTTCCTGATTGCCGACGGCGTGCTGCCGTCCAACGAAGGCCGTGGCTACGTACTGCGCCGCATCATTCGCCGCGCTTGCCGCCACGGCAACAAGCTGGGTGCCAAGGGCAGCTTCTTCTACCAGATCGTGGCCGCCCTGGTCGCCGAGATGGGCGAAGCCTTCCCGGAGCTGAACAGCCAGCAAGCGCACATCGAGCGCGTGCTCAAGGCCGAAGAAGAGCAGTTTGCCAAGACCCTGGAGCAGGGGCTGCGCATCCTCGAGCAAGACCTGGCGCAGCTGCAAGGCAACGTGGTACCGGGCGACGTGGTGTTCAAGCTGTATGACACCTACGGCTTCCCGATGGACCTGACTGCCGACATCGCCCGTGAGCGCGAACTGACCATCGACGAAGCCGGCTTCGAACGTGAAATGGACGCCCAGCGTGAGCGTGCCCGTTCGGCCAGCGCCTTCGGCATGGACTACAACAGCCTGGTCAAGGTCGACAGCGCCACCGAGTTCCTCGGCTACGACACCACCGAAGGCCAAGGCAAGATCATCGCCCTGTACAAGGACGGCCAGGCCGTCGACCAGCTGGGTGAAGGCGAGCAGGGCGTGGTCGTGCTCGACCGCACGCCGTTCTACGCCGAGTCCGGTGGCCAGGTCGGTGACAGCGGCTTCCTGCAGGCTGGCGCGGCACGCTTTGACGTGCGCGACACCACCAAGACCGGCGGTGCCTTCCTGCACCATGGCGTGGTCGCCAGCGGCGCGCTGCTGATCGGCTCGCCGGTCGAGGCCAAGGTCGATGCCGAGGTGCAGCACGCCACCTCGCTGAACCACTCGGCCACCCACCTGCTGCACGAAGCGCTGCGCCAGGTACTGGGTGAGCACGTGCAGCAGAAGGGCTCGCTGGTCGACAGCCAGCGCCTGCGTTTCGACTTCAGCCACTTCGAAGCGGTGAAGCCGGAGCAGATCAAGCAGCTGGAAGACATCGTCAACCGCGAAGTACGCAAGAACACCGCCGTTGAAACCGAGCTGACCGACATCGAAACCGCCAAGGCCAAAGGCGCCATGGCGCTGTTCGGCGAGAAATACGGCGACACCGTGCGCGTGCTGAGCATGGGCGGCGATTTCTCGGTGGAGCTGTGCGGCGGTATCCACGCCAAGCGCACCGGTGACATCAGCCTGTTCAAGATCATCAGCGAAGGCGGCGTGGCTTCTGGCGTGCGCCGTATCGAAGCAGTGACCGGCGCCGCTGCGCTGGCCTACCTGAACGCTGCCGAAGAGCAGGTCAAGGAAGCCGCGCAACTGGTCAAGGGTAACCGCGACAACCTGATCGACAAGCTGTCGGCTGTGCTCGAGCGCAACCGCCAGCTGGAGAAGCAGCTGGAACAGCTGCAGGCCAAGGCCGCCAGCGCCGCCGGGGACGATCTCTCCAACGCGGCCGTTGAGGTCAAAGGTGCCAAGGTCCTCGCCGCCCGCCTGGATGGGCAGGATGGCAAGGCCCTGCTGGCCCTGGTCGATCAGCTGAAGAACAAGCTCGGCCACGCAGTGATCCTGCTGGGCAGCGAGCATGAGGGCAAGGTCGTGCTGGTGGCCGGCGTGACCAAGGACCTCTCCAGCCAACTCAAGGCTGGCGATCTGATGAAACAAGCCGCTGCGGCGGTGGGTGGCAAGGGCGGTGGCCGTCCGGACATGGCCCAGGGTGGTGGCGTCGACGTCGCCGCACTGGACCAGGCCCTGGCGCTGGCCGTGCCATTCGCAGAGCAGGGACTTTGAGATGAAGGGGCGAGTGGTCTAGTCGCTCGCCCCTTCATGTTGGATTGTTTTTTGGGGCCCTGTATGGGCTGAGGCACCATTGAAATGGCGTTGATCGTACAGAAATTTGGCGGCACCTCTGTCGGTTCCATCGAGCGGATCGAGCAGGTAGCCGAAAAGGTCAAGAAACACCGTGAGGCGGGCGACGACCTGGTGGTAGTGCTGTCGGCCATGAGCGGTGAAACCAATCGCCTGATCGACCTGGCCAAGCAGATCACCGATCAGCCGGTTCCGCGTGAGCTGGACGTGATCGTGTCGACCGGTGAGCAGGTCACCATTGCCTTGCTGACCATGGCCTTGATCAAGCGCGGTGTGCCAGCGGTGTCCTACACCGGCAACCAGGTGCGCATTCTCACCGACAGCTCGCACAACAAGGCGCGCATCCTGCAAATCGACGACCAGAAGATTCGTGCCGACCTGAAGGAAGGCCGTGTGGTGGTGGTTGCAGGTTTCCAGGGCGTCGACGAGCACGGCAGCATCACCACCCTGGGCCGCGGTGGCTCCGACACCACCGGCGTGGCCCTGGCGGCGGCGCTGAAGGCTGACGAGTGCCAGATCTACACCGACGTCGATGGCGTCTACACCACCGACCCGCGCGTCGTGCCACAGGCCCGTCGCCTGGAGAAGATCACCTTCGAAGAGATGCTGGAAATGGCCAGCCTCGGTTCCAAGGTGCTGCAGATCCGCTCGGTGGAGTTCGCCGGCAAGTACAACGTTCCGCTGCGCGTGCTGCACAGCTTCAAGGAGGGTCCGGGTACCCTCATTACCATTGATGAAGAGGAATCCATGGAACAGCCGATCATTTCCGGTATCGCCTTCAACCGTGATGAAGCCAAGCTGACCATTCGCGGCGTGCCGGACACCCCGGGCGTGGCCTTCAAGATCCTCGGCCCGATCAGCGCTTCGAACATCGAAGTGGACATGATCGTGCAGAACGTTGCCCACGATAACACCACCGACTTCACCTTCACCGTACACCGCAACGAGTACGAGAAGGCGCAAAGCGTGCTGGAAAACACCGCCCGCGAAATCGGTGCCCGTGAAGTGATCGGCGACACCAAGATCGCCAAGGTCTCGATCGTTGGTGTCGGCATGCGTTCGCACGCCGGTGTGGCCAGCCGCATGTTCGAAGCCCTGGCCAAGGAGAGCATCAACATCCAGATGATCTCTACCTCCGAGATCAAGGTTTCGGTCGTGATCGAAGAGAAGTACCTGGAGCTGGCCGTACGCGCGCTGCACACCGCGTTCGAGCTCGACGCCCCTGCCCGACAGGGCGAGTAAGGCGTTGCCTGGAAGGGGGGGGGGGGGGGGGGCCCCCCCCCCCGGGGGGGGGGCCCCCCCCCCCCCCCCCCCCCCCCCGCGGAAACCAAGCCGTTCC
>NZ_JACVZC010000059.1 GCF_016658545.1 Pseudomonas sp. S37
CCTCGGCCGCAACGACGACCAGGTCAAGCTGCGCGGCCTGCGCGTCGAACTGGGCGAGATCCAGGCCGGCCTCACCGCCATTGCCGGCATCAAAGAAGCGGTGGTGCTGGCCAAGGATCAACGCCTGATAGCCTATTACACCGGCGAGCCACAAACGGTGGACGCCTTGCGCACAGCGCTGCTTGCCCATTTGCCCGAGTTCATGGTCCCGGCGCAGTTCATGTACCTCGAGGCGCTGCCACTGAGCCCCAACGGCAAGCTTGACCGCAAGGCACTGCCAGCGCCCGGCGCAATCGAGGAACGCCCCTACGAAACCCCCGAAGGCGACACCGAAACCCTGCTGGCCGCCTTGTGGTGCGAACTGCTGGGCGTCGAGCGGGTAGGGCGCCATGACAACTTCTTTGAACTGGGTGGCCATTCGTTGCTGGCAGTAACCCTGACCTCACGGCTGCGCGAGCAAGGCCTGGAAGCCGACGTGCGTGCCCTGTTCGACCAACCGACCCTGGCCGGCTATGCAGCCATCACAGACAGAATGGAGATCGTCCTGTGAGCATCAACCAATTACTGGCAACACTGACCGCGCACAACGTGCAACTGGCCCTCAAGGATGGCCAGCTGGTGGTCCAGGGCAACCGCCAGGCGCTGACCGACACCGTCCTGGTGGCCCAACTGCGCGCACACAAACCCACGCTGGTGGGCATGATCGAACGCGGCGAGTACGTGGCGAGCAAACAGGGTGCCGTTGAGGTGCCGGGCAACCTGATCCCTGCGGGTTGCACGCAGATCACCCCGCAGATGCTCAACCTGGTGACGCTTGACCAGGCCAGCCTTGAGCGCATCGTCGATGAAATCCCCGGTGGCGCGGCCAACGTGCAGGACATCTACCCACTGGCACCGCTGCAACAAGGCATGCTGTTCCACCACGCCAGTGCTACCGACAACGACCCGTACGTGATGCAGGCGCGCTTCGTGTTTGCCAGCGAGGCGCGCCTGCAGGCGTTCGCCGATGCGCTGCGCGGGGTGATCGCCCGCCACGACATCCTGCGCACCTCGGTGCACTGGCAGGGGCTGGAAGCACCGGTGCAAGTGGTATGGCGCGAAGCCGAGCTGGCTGTACTGGCGCTGCCCGCCGATGCCCCGGGGCGCGACTGGCTCGACCTGACCCAGGCGCCGCTGATGCGCCTGCTGCGTGAAACACCGCAGGCCGACGGCACGCTCACCGCCACCTTGCAGTTCCACCATATAGCCATGGACCACAGCGCGCTGGACGTGGTGCGCCACGAGCTGATTGCCTTCCTCAGCGGTGAGCAGGCACAGCTGGGCGCCCCGGTGCCGTTTCGCAACTACGTGGCGCAAGCGGTGCTGGGTATCAGCGAAGCCGGGCACGAAGCGTTCTTCCGCGACATGCTCGGCGACATCGACGAAGCGACCTTGGCCTACGGGCTGCAGGACGTGCAGGGCGCTGGCGAGGCGCACAACGAGCACCAGCTCGACCTGCCTTTGGCGCTGTGCCAGGGTTTGCGCGCCCAGGCCCGCGCCCTGGGGGTGAGCGTCGCCAGCCTGTTCCACCTGGCCTGGGGCCGGGTGTTGGGCGGCCTGACCGGGCGCGAGCAGGTGGTATTCGGCACCGTGTTGATGGGCCGTCTGCTGGGCGCCGAAGCCACCGACCGGGCGCTGGGCATCTTCATCAACACCTTGCCGCTGCGCGTGGACCTGGACGGCGCCGACCTGGGCAGTGCCATCCGCGCTACCCACCAGCGCCTGAGCGCGCTGATGCGCCATGAGCATGCGCCGCTGGCACTGGCCCAGCGCTGCAGCGGTGTGGCCGCGCCGGCACCGCTGTTCAATGCCTTGCTCAACTACCGCCACAGCGCGCCGGGCGGTGCCGAACCACGTCGCGCCGCTTTGGCCGGTATTGATATCGTCGAATCGGCCGAGGCGACCAACTACCCGCTGACCTTGAGTGTGGACGACCTGGGCGAGGCGTTTCGCCTGACCCTGCTGGCCAGTGCGCAAGTGCCGGCCCAGCGCGTCTGCACCTACCTGCAGCAAACGCTGGAAAGCCTGTTGCAAACGCCTGAGGTTGCTGTGAATCAGCTGGCCATGCTTCCAGCCGCAGAACGTGAAGAACTGCTGGAGGGCTTCAACAGCAGCGCCGCCCGCTTTGAGCAGCACCTTACCCTGCATCAACGCATCGAGCAGCGGGCCGCCACTTGCCCTGACGCCATTGCCGCCACCTGTGGCGGCGCGCAATTGCGCTATGCCGACCTGAACCGCCGGGCCAACGCCTTGGCCCACCACCTGATCGGCCTGGGCGTGCGGCCAGACGACCGGGTGGCCGTGGTGGCCCGGCGTGGGCTGGATACACTGGTGGGCCTGCTGGCTGTACTCAAGGCCGGCGCTGGCTATGTGCCGGTCGACCCGGCGCACCCCGACGAGCGCGTGCGCTACCTGCTTGAAGACAGCGGCCCGCGGGTGGTGCTGACGCAACAGGCGCTGCACGACCGCCTGGGTCATTCAAGCGTGCCCGCGCTGTTGCTCGACCAGCCAGACTGGCCGGCGGCAGAAGGCAACCCGGTTGTGCCGGGGCTTACCGCCAACCACCTGGCCTATGTGATCTACACCTCCGGCTCGACCGGCCAGCCCAAGGGCGTGATGGTCGAGCACATTACCGTCAACAACCTGGTCGACTGGCACTGCCGCGCCTTCGACCTGTGCCCCGGTCGGCATACCTCCAGCCTGGCCGGTTTTGGCTTCGACGCCATGGCCTGGGAAGTGTGGCCAGCGTTGTGCGCCGGGGCCACGCTGCACCTGGCGCCATCGGCCGAGGGCCACGACGACCTCGACGCCATGCTCGCCTGGTGGCAGGCACAGCCGCTGGACGTAAGCTTCCTGCCCACGCCGGTGGCTGAATATGCGTTCAATCACCAGCTGGAACACCCGACCCTGCGCACCCTGCTGATCGGTGGCGACCGCCTGCGCCAGTTCAACCGCACCCAGCGCTTTGCCGTGGTGAACAACTACGGGCCGACCGAAACCACTGTGGTGGCCAGCTCCGGGCAGGTGCTGGCGGGTAGCGTGCTGCATATAGGCAAACCGGTGGACAATGCACGGTTGTACGTACTTGACGCGCAGCTGCAACCGCTGCCACTGGGCGTCCCCGGTGAGTTGTACATCGGCGGTGCCGGGGTTGCCCGTGGCTACCTGAACCGCCCGCAACTGACGGCCGAACGCTTTATCGACGACCCGTTCGTGGCGGCCGGGCGCATGTACCGTACCGGCGACCTGGTGCGCTGGCTGGCGGACGGTACGCTCGACTACCTGGGCCGTAACGATGACCAGGTGAAAATCCGCGGTGTACGTATCGAGCTGGGCGAAATCGAGAGCCGCCTGGCGACCTTGGCCGGTATCGACGAAGCTGTGGTGATCGCCCGGGAGGACCAGCCCGGCCAGCCGCAGCTGGTGGCCTACTTCACGGCCAGGGCCGAGGTGCAGCCGCTTACCCCTGAAGGCTTGCGCGCGCAACTGCAGGCGCATTTGCCGGAATACATGGTGCCGGTAGCCTTCGTCGAGCTGCCAGCGCTGCCGCTCACCGCCAATGGCAAGCTCGACCGCCGGGCGCTGCCGCGCCCTGGGCGTGCTGCGCTGTTCGAGCAGGCCTACGAGGCACCCGAGGGCGAGCTGGAACACGCCCTTGCGCAGCTGTGGGCGGAACTGCTGCAGGTCGAGCGGGTAAGGCGCAATGACCACTTTTTCAGCCTGGGTGGCCATTCCCTGCTGGCCATGCGCATGGTTTCGCAGGTGCGCCTGCGCCTGGGCGTTGAGCTGAGCCTGGCAGCGCTGTTCGCCAACCCCCAGCTCGCAGCCGTTGCCGACGTACTGGCCACTGCCGGGCGCAGCACGCTGCCCGCGATCTTGCCGTTAGCGCACGAGCAGGCATTGCCAATGTCGTTCGCCCAGCAGCGGCTGTGGTTCCTGGCGCAGATGGAAGGCGGTAACCAGGCCTACAATGTGCCGTTGGCCCTGGGCCTGCGCGGCCCGCTGGATGCCGATGCGCTGGAAGGCGCGCTGCTGCGCATCATCGAGCGCCACCAGACCTTGCGCAGCCGCTTCATCCCGCGTGATGACAGCGCCGAGGTGGTGATTGCCGCCACCCCGGGCGCAGGCTGGTTCCACTGCGAAGACCTTGCCGCCGAGGCCTTGCCGGGGCGCCTGCGCCAAGTGGCCGCGGCACCGTTCGACCTGGCCCATGGGCCGCTGTTGCGGGCCCACCTGCTGCGGCTGGGCACGCAACAGCATGTGCTGGCCCTGACCGTTCACCATATCGTCGCCGACGGCTGGTCGCTGGGTGTGCTGACCCACGAGCTGAGCGCCCAATACGCTGCCTTGTGCAACGGCAGCGCTGACCCATTGCCGGCGCTGGCCATTCAGTACGGCGATTACGCCGTCTGGCAGCGTCGCTGGCTGGCCGGTGACCAGTTGCAACGCCAGGCTGCTTACTGGCAGCAGATGCTGGAGGGTGCGCCGGAGCTGCTCAAGCTGCCTGCAGACCGGCCACGCCCGGAGCGCCAGGACTTTGCCGGTGCCAGCCTGGCGCTGCAGCTTGAACCGCGCCTGACTGCGGCACTGCGGACCTTGGCCCAGCGCCACGGCGTAACGCTGTACATGACCGTGCTCGGCGCCTGGGCGGCTTTGCTCGGGCGCCTTGCAGGCCAGCCCGAGGTGGTGGTCGGTTGCCCGGTGGCGGGGCGCGGCCGGGCCGAACTGGAGCCCCTGGCCGGGCTGTTCGTCAACACCCTGGCCATGCGCATCGACAGCAGCGCGGCGCCGACCGCCCAAGCCCTGCTGCTGCAGGTGCGCAGCCGAGTGCTGGAAGCCCAGGCCCACCAGGACCTGCCGTTCGAGCAAGTGGTGGAAATGCTCCGCCCCACACGCAGCCTTGGGCATACACCGCTGTTCCAGACCACCCTGAACTGGCAGGCCACCGAAGGGGCGGCGTTGCACTTGCAGGGCCTGCAACTGGAGGCCGTGGCCCAGGCCGCGACCGTGGCCAAGTTCGACCTCACGCTGAACCTGGGCGAACGTGGCGACACCCTGGTCGGCAGCCTCGACTACGCCACGGCGCTGTTCGACGCCGCCACCGTGCAACGTTACCTGGGTTATTTCGAACGCCTGCTGTGGGCCATGGCTGATGACGACCAGCAGGTGCTGGCGCAGGTGGCGCTGGTCAGCGCAGCGGAACGCCAAGCCTTGCTGCACACCTGCAACGCCACCCGGTACCCGTATCCGCGAGACGTGGCCGTGCACCGCCTGTTCGAGCAGCGCGTCGCCCGCCACCCGCTGGCCCTGGCTGCGGTGCATGGCGAGCAGGCGCTGAGCTATGGCGAGCTGAACGAGCGGGCCAACCGCCTGGCCCATTACCTGATCGCCAGTGGTGTAGGGCCGGGGGCCTGCGTGGCCATGCTGCTGCCGCGCTCGCTGTCGCTGCTGGTGGCGCAACTGGCCGTGCTGAAATGCGCCGCTGTCTACGTGCCGCTGGACATCCACGCCCCGGCCGAGCGCCAGGCGTTCATGGTCGAGGACTGCCAGGCGGCCTTGCTGCTGACGTTTGCCGGGCTGGCAGCTGACCTGCCGCTGCAGCGCATCGACCTCGACGGCCTTGCCCTCGACCAGCAACCCGGGCACAACCCCGCATTGCGGCAGGATGCCGCCAGCGCAGCCTATGTGATGTACACCTCCGGCACCACCGGTCAGCCCAAGGGCGTTTGCGTGCCGCACCGGGGGATCGCGCGCCTGGTATTGAACAATGGCTATGCCGAACTGCTGGACAGCGACCGCGTCGGCTTTGTCTCCAACCCGGCATTCGATGCCAGCACATTTGAAACCTGGGGCGCACTGCTCAATGGTGGCCAGGTGCGGATAATCGACCACGCCACGCTGATCGATCCACCCGCTTTTGCAGCGGCACTGGTGCAGCAGGGGATCAGCGTGCTGTTCCTGACCACCGCGCTGTTCAACCAGTACGTGCAACTGATCCCCGCCGCGCTGGGCGGGCTGCGCGTGCTGATCAGCGGTGGCGAGCGTGCCGAGCCGGCGGCGTTCCGGGCCTTGCTGCAACAGGCGCCGGGCTTGCGTTTGCTGAATGGCTACGGGCCGACCGAAACCACCACCTTCGCGGTAACCTGTGAGGTGCGCGAGCTGGCCGCAGACGCCGCCCAGGTACCAATCGGCCGCCCCATCGGTAATACCCGGGTGTATGTGCTGGATGCCTGGCAGCAGCTGGTGCCGCAGGGTGTGGTCGGTGAGCTGTACATTGGCGGTGACGGTGTCGCCCTGGGCTACCTGAACCGCCCGGCGCTGACTGCCCAGCGCTTTATCGACGACCCCTTCAGCCCACAGCCCGGCGCCCGCCTGTACCGCACCGGCGACCTGGTGCGTTGGCGTGCAGATGGCCAGCTGGAGTGCCTGGGGCGCAATGACGATCAGGTGAAGATCCGCGGCTTCCGCATTGAACTGGGCGAGATCGAGCAGCAGCTGGCCCAGGCGCCGGGCATCGGCGAAGTGCTGGTGATGGCGGTGGCCGATGAACAAGGGCCACTGCGCCTGGTGGCCTGGTACACCCGCCAGGACGCAACGCTGGATGCACTGGCGTTGCGTGGTTATCTGCGCGGCCGTTTGCCGGAGTACATGGTGCCCTCGGCGTTTGTCGCGGTGGCGCGCATGCCGCTGAACAATAACGGCAAGGTCGATCGCCAGGCCTTGCCTGCGCCGGGCCCGCAGGACTTCGCGGTGGCGGCATTCGAGGCCCCCGAAGGCGAGCGCGAGCAGGCCCTGGCAGCGCTGTGGGCCGAGCTGCTGGACGTGCAGCCGATCGGCCGTAACGACCGCTTCTTCGAGCTGGGCGGCCATTCGTTGCTGGCCATGCGCATGCTCGCCGAGGTACGGCAACGCCTGGGCCATGAGCTGGCCCTGGCCGACCTGTTCGCCGACGACTCGCTGGCCGCAGTCGCCGCGTGCCTGGTGCGTGAGGGCCAGGCGCTGCCAGCCATCACGCCGATGCCACGCGAAGGCCTGCTGCCGCTGTCGTTCGCCCAGCAACGCCTGTGGTTCCTGGCCCAGTTGCAGGAGGCCAGCGCGGCCTATCACATCCCCATCGCCTTGCGCCTGCAAGGCCCGCTGCAACCGGCGGCGCTGGAACAGGCTCTGCGCCGGTTGATCGAACGGCACGAAAGCCTGCGCAGCCACTTTGCCGAGCGGGATGGCGAAGCGCAGGTACGCCTGGCAAGCGACAGCAGCGGCCTGCGCCTGGCTTGGCAGGATCACCCAGGGCTCGACCAACCGGCCCTTGAAGCGTTGCTGCGCGAAGAAGCCGGCCAGGCCTTTGCACTGGCCCACGACCTGCCGATACGTGGGCGGGTGCTGCGCCTGGCTCAGGACCACCACGTGCTGATGCTGACCTTGCACCATCTGGTTGCCGATGGCTGGTCGCTGGGCGTGCTGATCAGGGAGCTGGGCGAACTCTACCAGGCCTTCAGCACTGGCCAGGCTGACCCGCTGCCCGCGTTGCCGGTGCAATACCTTGACTATGCCCTGTGGCAACGCCGTTGGTTGAGCGGTGCTGCCTTGCAGCAGCAGGCGGATTACTGGGTCGCGCAACTTGATGGTGCGCCGGCGCTGATCAGCCTGCCCTGGGACCGGCCACGGCCGGAGCGCCAACAGTACGCCGGCGACAGTGTCGAGCTGTGCCTGGACCCGCGCCTTGGCGGCGAATTGAAAGCGCTGTGCCGCCAGCATGGCGTTACCCCGTACATGCTGTTCATGGCCGCCTGGGCCGTATTGCTGGCCCGCCTGGCCGGCCAGGACGAAGTGGTGATCGGCACGCCGGTCGCCAACCGCCAGCAGGCCGAGGTGGATGGGCTGATCGGCATGTTCGTCAACTCGCTGGCATTGCGCGTGGATGTATCCGGCGCACCGGATGTCGCCACGTTGCTGGCTCGGGTCAAGGCGGTGGTGCTGGCGGGCCAGGCGCACCAGGAGCTGCCGTTCGAGCAGGTGGTCGAGCTGTTGCGGCCACGGCGCAGCCTGGCGCATACCCCGCTGTACCAGGTGTCGCTGGACTGGGATGCCAACCCTGGGCGCCAGGCGCTGCAGTTGGCGGACCTGGCAGTGACGGCACTGGGCGGCGCGGCCAACATCGCCAAGTTCGACCTGAGCCTGAGCCTGGGTGAGCGCGGCGACAGTTTTGCCGGCGGCATCGTTTACGCCACCGCCCTGTTCGACCGGGCGACCATCGAGCGCTATGCCGGTTACTTCGAGCAAGTGCTATGGGCGTTCGCCGCCGGTGACCGGGCCATACCGGCCCATACCGGGCTACCCGATGCGGATGAGCGCAAGCGCTTGCTGCTGGAATTCAACGACACGGCGGTTGAGTACGACCTTGGGCAGACACTGCACGGCATGATCGAGGCGCAGGTAGTGCGCACGCCGGATGCCGTGGCGGTGCGGGCCGAGGAGGGTGAGCTGACGTACGGACAGCTCAATGAACAGGCCAACCGACTGGCGCATCATTTGATCGGGCTTGGGGTTGAACCGGATGACCGGGTGGCGATCTGCGTCGAGCGTGGGCTGTCGATGGTGATGGGCTTGCTGGCCATTCTCAAGGCTGGTGGCGCCTATGTGCCGGTCGACCCGGATTACCCGGCTGAGCGTGTGCGGCACATGTTGAGTGACAGTGCGCCGGTGGCGGTATTGGTGCATGGGGCGACCCGGCATGTGCCGGAAGCCGGCCATATCATTGATCTGGACCAGTCGGTCTGGGGTGATTTGCCTGCCAGCAATCCGGTGGTGGCGGGGCTGACCCCGCGTCACCTGGCGTACGTGATCTATACCTCGGGTTCTACCGGTTTGCCCAAAGGCGTGATGAACGAGCATGCCGGGGTGGTCAACCGGCTGTTGTGGATGCAGGACACCTACGGCCTTGGTGCCGATGACGTGGTGCTGCAGAAGACTCCTTTCAGCTTTGACGTATCGGTGTGGGAATTCCTCTGGCCGTTGCAGACCGGCGCACGGCTGGTCATGGCCCGCCCTGGCGGGCACCGTGACCCCGAGTACCTGCGCGAGGTGATTGCTCGCGAAAACATCACCACCCTGCATTTCGTCCCCTCGATGCTGGATGTGTTCCTCTCCTCTGGCCCCACCGCGATCCCTGTGGGCCCTGTGGGCCCTGTGGACACTGCGGACACTGTGGGAGCGGGTTCACCCGCGAACACCGGCGAAGCCGGTGCCATACACGGTGTTGAATTCTTCGCGGGTGAACCCGCTCCCACAGGGACGGCGTATACCCCGGAAAATGTACCGTTTACGAAAATGGTGCGCGTGATCTGCTCGGGCGAGGCTTTGCCGGGGAGCTTGGTGCGGCGTTTCCATGCCCAACTTCCAACCGTCGAACTGCACAACCTCTACGGCCCCACCGAAGCCGCCATCGACGTCAGCGCCTGGCACTGCCTCACCGCCCCCGACAACACCCCGATCGGCAAACCCATCGCCAACACCACCCTGTACATCCTCGACGACCAGGGCCAACCCGTCCCACAAGGCGTCGCCGGCGAGCTGTACATCGGCGGCGTCCAGGTCGCCCGCGGCTACCTCAACCGCGCCGAACTCACCGCCGAGCGCTTCCTCGACGACCCGTTCTCCCCCGGCGCACGCCTGTACCGCACCGGCGACCTCGCCCGCCACTTGGCCGACGGCAACATCGAATACCTCGGCCGCAACGACGACCAGGTCAAGCTTCACGGCCTGCGCATCGAGCTGGGCGAAATCCAGGCTTGCCTGACCGGCATAGAGGGCGTCAAGGAGGCGGTGGTGATCGCACGTGAGCAACAATTGCTCGCTTACTACACCGGCCAGCAGCAAACACCGGAGGTACTGCGTGCAGCGTTGCTCAGCCGCTTGCCGGCGTTCATGGTGCCGGCGCAGTTCATGCACCTGCAGGCGTTGCCGCTAAGCCCCAACGGCAAGCTCGACCGCAAGGCCCTGCCGCAGCCTGATACAGCTCAGGGCCGCGTGTACCAGGCCCCCGAAGGTGAAATCGAGCGCATGTTGGCCACAATCTGGGCCGAATTACTGGAGGTGCAGCCGGTGGGCCGCCACGACAACTTCTTCGAGCTCGGCGGCCACTCCCTGGCAGCCATTCGCCTGGTCGACAGGCTCAACAAAGCTGGCTTGCGCGCGGCCATCAATGATGTGTTCCAGCAGCCCAGCGTGGCATTGCTGGCAGCCCGGCTAAGTGACAACGTAAATCAGAGCGATGCAGTGATCACCGTACGCCCGGGGGCGGCACAGACGCCGCTGTTCCTGGTGCACGAATTCACCGGGCTGGATTTCTACTTCCCGGTCCTGGGCCAGCAACTGGGCGGCGAGTTTGCCATCTACGGCTTGCCCGGCGTGCCTGCGGGGCAGCCGCAGCCGCGCACCATGGAATGTTTGGCGCGCTACCAGATCGAGCAGATGCGCAAGGTACAGCCGCACGGGCCGTACCGCCTGGCAGGCTGGTCGTTTGGCGGGATAGTGGCGTTCGAAATGGCCAACCAGTTGCTGGGTGCGGATGAGGCGGTCGAATTCCTTGGGCTGATCGACAGTTATGTGCCGCGCCTGGCTGACCAGGGCAAGGCGCGCTGGTCGGGGCCCCATGCGCTGGAGAGGCAGTTGTTGCTCAACTGCACCACGTTCTGGCAGACGCAGGGCGCGGCAGCTGCCGAGAAACTTGCGCACTTGCAGCGCCTGGAAGCCGTGCAGGCGGACTTTGCCGGTTTGCTGGCCAGCTGCCGCGAGCATGGGCTGCTTTACGGCCTGTGGGCGAGCATGAGCGATGCGCAGCTGCTGCATTACTTCAGCCGCGAGCTGGCCCACGGCCATGCCCTGGCGCATTACCACCTGGCCCCCCTGAACATGCCGGTGCACCTGTTCCGCGCCGAGCAGGGCAGCGACAGCCTGCCCACGCTGGGTTGGCGCGAGGCGCTGCCGACCCAGCCGCTGTTGATCCTGGGTGTGCCAGGGGACCACCGCAGCCTGATGCAGGCGCCTCACGTCACAACCGTGGCGCAGGCGTTGACCCAGGCGCTTGCCAGCTGCCCGGTCCCGGCATCGCCGAGCTATAGCGCACAGGTTGCCATCCAGACCGGGCAGCCCGGCCATGCGCCGCTGTTCTGCGTGCCGGGGGCCGGTGACAGCGTGACCAGCTTTATTGGCCTGGCCGAAGCCCTGGGGCCGGCTTGGCCCTTGTACGGTTTGCAGGCCCGCGGCCTGGACGGCAGCGCCGTGCCGCACAGCTCGGTGGAAGCTGCAGCCGACTGCCATGTGCAAGCCATCGAAGCGCTATACCCGCATGGCCCGTTGAACCTTGTCGGGCACTCGTTCGGCGGCTGGGTCGCGCATGCCATTGCCGCCAGGTTCGAGGCCAAGGGCCGGCCGGTGCGCTCGTTGACCCTGGTTGACAGCGAGGCGCCGGGCACAGGCGGCAGCTGTGGCCAGCCGTACACCTTCGGCGAGGCCTTGCAGCGGTTGATCGATGCCCTGCAACTGTCTACCGGCAAGGCCTTGGGTATCGATAGTGCGGCTTTTGCCCTGGCTACCGATGACGAGCAGTTGCAGCAGTTGCATGCCGGCATGGTGCGCAACGGGCTGTTGCCTGCGCGCTCCACCCCACGGGTGCTGGATGGCACGGTGCGCACCTTTGCCAGCGCACTGCGCACGGTGTATCAGCCGCAGCTGACGTATACCGGGCCGGTGGGCCTGGTACTGGTGGATGACCCGGGCCTGGATGCCCTGGGCAATGCCCGCGAACACGCGGCGATGCAGGAGGGCTGGCAGCAGTTGATGCCGCAACTGGCGCTGTGGCAGGGGCCGGGGGACCACTTCAGCATCTTGAAAATGCCGGACGTGTTCAGCCTGGCGGCCTGGTGGCATGACGGCCAGGCACTGCAGCACGGCAAGGTTACCCAATAACCATGGCAGCTCCCACTCAACCCTGTGGGAGCGGGTTTACCCGCGAATGCGATGTTGGCTGTACCGACGCATTCGCGGGTGAACCCGCTCCCACAAGGAAAGGTGTGCGCTGCCTGGGTTGAGCGAAATCCTTAAGAAAGTGAGTGTTCATGGACAAGTCCAGATTCCGCAAATACAGCCTCGGCCTCGCCGTGGCGCTGGTCGCCGGCATCAGCCTGTACGCCATCCAGGCACCGGCTAAGCCACCGCAATACATCATCGCCACGGTCGAACGTGGCGACATCGAAAACGCCGTGCTGGCCAGCGGCATGCTCGAAGGTATCAAGCAGGTGGATGTCGGCGCCCAGGTGTCGGGCCAGCTGAAGTCGCTCAAGGTCAAGCTGGGCGACAAGGTCAGCCAGGGCCAGTGGCTGGCCGAGATCGACCCGCTGGTGCTGCGCAATACCTTGCGCCAGGCAGAGGTCGACGAAGATAAACTGCAGGCCGAGCGGCGTTCGACCCTGGCCCAGCTCAAGCAGGCCCGGCGTGTTTACGAGCGCTACCGCGAGTTGCAGGCCGATGAATCAGTATCGCGCCAGGACTTCGAAAACGCCGAGTCCGAGTACGAGGTGCAACAGGCCGCCGTGCGCTCGCTGGATGCGCAGATCCAGAGCGCACGGGTAGAAATCGATACCGCCAGGGTCAACCTCGGCTACACCCGCATCAATGCACCGATCACCGGCCATGTGGTAGGCATCGTCACCCAGGAAGGGCAGACCGTGATCGCCAACCAGCTGGCCCCGGTGCTGCTGAAACTGGCCGACCTCGACACCATGACGGTTAAGGCACAGGTGTCGGAAGCTGATGTGATCCACATCACCCCTGGCCAGGAGGTGTATTTCACCATCCTTGGCGAAGACAAACGTTACTACGCCAAGCTGCGCGGTACCGAGCCGGCCCCGCAGAACTACGCGCAAAGCAGCGACAAGAACGAAGGCAGCAGCAAACCCAGTGGTGCGGTGTTCTACAACGCCTTGTTCGAAGTACCAAACCCCGACCACCGCCTGCGTATTTCGATGACCGCGCAGGTGCATATCGTGCTCGACACCGCCCAGGCCGTGCTCACCGTGCCGGTGGCGGCGCTGGGGGCGCGCAACACCGATGGCAGCTTCCCGGTACGGGTGCTGGACGCCAAGGGCTTTGCCCAGGTGCGCAACGTGCAGGCGGGCATCAACAACAACGTCAAGGTGCAGATCAAGGACGGCCTGGCCGAAGGTGACCGGGTGGTGATTGGTGAGCCGGTATCTGGCGAAACAGGGGCGTGAGCATGAACATGAATGTGCAGCCGACCGCTGACATGGCGGTGGCCAGCGGCAGTGCCGAGCCCTTGTTGCGCTTGCAGGGGGTAACGCGCAGCTTCCAGGCGGGCGACCGTGAGTTCCTGGCATTGAAAGGCATCGACTTGCAGATCCACAGCGGCGAACTGGTAGCGATTATCGGCGCCTCCGGTTCGGGCAAGTCGACCCTGATGAACATCCTGGGTTGCCTGGACAATGCCAGCAGCGGCAGCTACCAGGTGGGCGGGCAGGAAACCCGCGAACTGGATGACGATGCCCTGGCGGCGCTGCGCCGCGACCACTTCGGTTTCATCTTCCAGCGCTACCACCTGCTGCCGCACCTGGATGCACTGCACAACGTCGAGATCCCGGCGGTGTACGCCGGCACGCCGCAGGGCCAGCGCCACGCCCGGGCGCGCGAACTGCTGACGCGCCTGGGCCTGCACAGCCACCTGGAGCACCGCCCCAGCCAGTTATCCGGTGGCCAGCAGCAGCGCGTGAGTATCTGCCGGGCATTGATGAACGGCGGCCAGGTGATCCTTGCCGATGAACCGACCGGCGCCCTCGACACCGCCAGTGGCAAGGAGGTGATGAACATCCTGCTGGAGCTGCATGCCGCCGGGCACACGGTCATCCTGGTGACCCACGACCCCAAGGTAGCGGCCCATGCCGAGCGCATCATCGAGGTCAGCGACGGGCAGATTGTCAACGATCGGCGCAACGCGCCATCTGCCCTCAGCGCAAACGAGCCGCAAGCAGCGCCGCCGGTCCCGGCTACGCGGCGCCTGCTGGTGAGCCTGGGCATGTTCCGTGAAGCGTTCAAGATGGCCTGGATCGCGCTGATATCGCACCGCATGCGGACCTTGCTGACCATGCTCGGGATTGTCATCGGCATTACCTCGGTGGTGTCCATCTCGGCGATTGGCGAAGGCGCGAAGGGCTACGTGCTCAAGGACATCCAGGCCATTGGCAGCAACACCATCGACATCTACTCGGGCAGCAACTTCGGTGACAGCCGGGCCAAGACCATCGAGACCCTGGTGCCGGCTGATGTCGCTGCACTGAACGAGCTGTACTACGTCGACAGCGCCACCCCGGTGATCGGCCAGAGCACGCTGGTGCGTTACCGCAACCTGGACGTGGACGTGCAGCTGAACGGCGTCAGCGAGCATTACTTTCAGGTCCGCAACATCCCGTTGGCCGCCGGCATCGTGTTCAGCGCCGACGACGCCAGGCGCCAGGCTCAGGTGGTGGTGATCGACCACAACACGCGCAAGCGCCTGTTCGGGCCGAGCATCGACCCACTGGGGCAGGTGATCCTGGTCGGTAACCTGCCGTGCACGGTGATTGGCGTGACCGCCGAGAACAAGAACCTGTTCGTCGCCAGCAACCAGCTGAACATCTGGGTGCCTTATGAAACCGCTGCCGGTCGGGTACTGGGGCAGCGACACCTGGACAGCATCAGCGTGCGCATCAAGGACGGCGTACCCAGCAAGCGGGTAGAAGAAGAGGTGACCCGGGTAATGTTGCAACGGCACGGCACCAAGGACTTCTTCACCAATAACCTGGACAGCATCATGCAGACCGTACAGAAGACCAGCCGCTCGCTGACCCTGCTGTTGTCGCTGATTGCGGTGATTTCGCTGGTGGTGGGGGGCATCGGAGTGATGAATATCATGCTGGTGTCGGTGACCGAGCGCACCCGCGAGATCGGCATTCGCATGGCGGTGGGGGCGCGGCAATCGGACATTCGCCAGCAGTTTCTGGTGGAGGCGGTGATGGTCTGCCTGTTTGGTGGGCTGGTGGGGATAGGCTTGTCGTATGGGGTAGGGTATTTGTTCGAGTTGTTCGTCAAACAGTGGGAGATGGTGTTTTCGCCGGCCTCGATCGTGATGGCGTTTGCCTGCTCGACGTTGATTGGCGTGGTGTTCGGGTTTGTGCCGGCACGTAATGCGGCGCGGCTGGACCCGATTGAAGCGTTGGCCCGGGATTGAGGGCGCCTGTGCTGGCCTCTTCGCGGGTAAACCCGCTCCCACAGGATTTCCACGATTCTGAAACCTGTGTAATCCCTGTGGGAGCGGGTTCACCCGCGAAGAGGCCAGCACAAGAAAACGCTATTCAACCCTCGGCATACATCCAGCGCATCAACGAATGCCGCCCACTGATCCCCAGCTTGATCGCCGCCCGGCGCAAATAGCTTTCCACGGTATTCACCTTCAGCGCCAAGCGCTCGGCCTGCTCCGGCGCCGTATGCCCGGCCAGCAACCCCAGGCACACCTGGCGCTCGCGCTCGGAAAGCTTCAGCCCCGACTGCGCCAGCCGATCGACAAAGCGCTGCTCGAGGTTCTCCCGGGTATGCCGTTCGGGGCCAGGTTGCAGCGCATCGATGTGCTTCTCCAGCATCGGCAGCAACAACGGTGAAATGGCATCCAGGTGGTTACGCTCGAAAGCCGAAAAACCATAGGTGGAGTCGGCCCGAATCACCTGTATTTCCATGCGTGCGTTGCCTTTGCGGCAGATTCGGTGCAGGCGCGAAGGGTCGTTGAAGTCGCCTTCCGGCTGCTCATCCGAAGTAAACACCGTTTCGTCCAGCAGCGACGATTCAAAGGGCTGGCCTGGCAACTGGCGAATCTGCGTGGCGTCGATGGACAGGTGGGCCTTGATCAGGTCGTGGAGCATGCGGGGGAACTGACGGCTGCCGGTGCTGGCAATCACTTTGCCAATCTGCGGGTAAAGCTGGTTCGAATTCATCGTATCGTCCATGAGGCCAATAATGGTTATCCCGCCGCGTGTTGCGCGGCCGCATCCTCGGCGTGCGACGGGAAGTGCTTGGTATCCTAGTACAACGAATGAGTGACGGTTAAATGAAGTGCGGATAATGGCATTGTAGTGGCACTTTGCGCCGACGGCTGGCGCCGTGTGGGTTGTGGGGTATGATGCCGACCCCATCTTTGTCACGAGGCTTGCCCCAATGTCCCTGAGTGCTGAACAGATTGGCGAGTTTCGCGCCTTCGCCGAGCAATTGGCCGATGCTGCCGCTGTGGCGATCAAGCCGTATTTCCGCGCCAGCCTGGATGTCGAGGACAAGGGCGGGCGCCTGTACGACCCGGTGACCGTGGCCGACAAGGCTGCCGAGGATGCCATGCGAGAGCTGATCCAGGCGCGTTACCCTGCGCACGGCATTCTTGGCGAAGAAGCCGGCGTGGCAGTGGGCAGCAGCCCGCTGACCTGGGTACTCGACCCGATCGACGGCACCCGCGCCTTCATCACCGGCCTGCCACTGTGGGGCACCTTGATCGCCCTGAACGATGGCACGCGCCCGGTGGTGGGGGTGATGAACCAGCCATTCACCGGCGAGCGCTTTGTCGGCACCCCGGAAGGCGCCTGGCGCAGCGGTACGCCGTTGCAGACCCGCGCCTGCGCCGACCTGGCCTCGGCCACACTGATGTGTACCACCCCGGACATGTTCGACACGGTCGAGCGCAAGGCGGCGTTCGAGGCAGTGGCCGGCAAGGCGCGTTTGATGCGTTACGGTGGTGATTGCTACGCGTACTGCATGCTGGCTTCGGGCTTTGTCGACGTGATCGTCGAGGCGAGCTTGCAACCGTATGATGTACAGGCGCTGATGCCGATCATCGAAGGGGCGGGTGGCGTGATTACCGCCTGGGATGGCAGCAGTGCGCAGCATGGCGGGTGTGTGGTGGCCTGTGGTGACCCGGCGCTGCATGCGCAGGTGGTGGAGATGTTGCGGCACGCCATGTGATTGATGTGTCGCCTGTAAGGGCCCTTTCGCGGGTGAACCCGCTCCCACAGGGATTGCACAGTTTTCAGAATTTGTGGTGATCCTGTGGGAGCGGGTTTACCCGCGAAGAGGCCCACACAGGTATCCATAATCTCCAATCACCGCACTTTTTCCCATTTCTGGGCTCTATGCTTGGCCAGGCTGCTCTGATCCCCAGTGCAGCCGCCGAATATCGACCCGGTGCCGATGGTTGCAAGCTACCCCCATTTCCTCTCCCGCCTGCTGCTGGCAGGCGCCCTCACATGCCTGTGCGCCTGCACCCAGGAGCAGGGCCGCGACATGCTCGACCAGTTCGGCAACGGCAAGCCCAGCGAACTGTTCCAGACCAGCGTCGACCGCCTGGCCACGCTGTCGATGCGTGACAACCTGCAAAGCCTGTACCTGCTGATGAACAAGCTGTACCTGCGCAACCCCAACCAGTGGAAGATGTCCGGCTATGTGGATGCCGCCACTGCCGAGCGGCAGATCCGCATGGCCATCGAACAGCGCCAACCGTTGCCGCAACTGGGCAACCGCCGCGACCTGGCGGCATTGAGCTACGCCTTGAGCCCGGAGTTTCGCGGTGACCGCGTTGGCGCATTCATCTACGCCATCGGCAGCATGCTGATCACCGCCCATGGCGGGCGCACCGAGTTCTACATGACCGATACCCTCGACCCGCTGTTCATCAACAACGCCGCGCGCAATATCGAGAAGGCCACCTGGATGTTGAGCCAGCGGCAGGATGCCAATGGGGTTTTGCTGCTGTTTTCCAACGAAATCTCGGAGGAGGGCAGCAACCTGAGTTTTGCCGTGGAGTTTGGCAAAATCGTGGCGCGGCTGGATTTGCTGGCCGAGTTGCTGGATGAGCGGTATCGGCGGATCGGGCTCAACTATGCCCAGAGTCTGTTGCTGATGAATTTCCTGCCTGTGCAGTGACAGTGGCAGCTGCGCTAGCGCATGTGGGAGCTGGCTTGCCGGCGATGAGGCCAGAACAGGCAACACAAGACAGTTGTGCCCACAGGGTGAACCATGCCTTCGTGCGGTATTCAGAGCAACGCCTGTATTGCCCGCCGATAACGCTGCCCGGCCAGGCTCATGCTGTTGTTGTGGCTCGCCCCCGGCACCAGCAGCAATGTCTTGGGTTCTTGTGCGGCCTCGAACAACTGTTGGCTGAAACGCGGCGGCACGAAGCGGTCATCCAGCCCGTGCACCAGCAGCACGGGCAAGCCAATATCCTTGATCTTGTCCAGCGAGTCGAACTTCTGCGACATCAACCAGCGCACCGGCAGGGACGTGTTGGCCACCGCGGCCGCGACATCGCCCAGAGAAGTGAAGGTTGATTCCAGTATCAACCCGCGTGCCGGTGCTGCAGCACCGTTCTTCTGTGCTTCAGCCGCCAACTCACTGGCCAGTTCCACCGCCACGGCCCCGCCCAGCGAATGGCCGAAGATCAGGCGCTTGCCGGCATCCGGCTGCAATTGGGCGAAGCGCTCCCAGGCGATGCGTGCATCTTCATAGACTGTGGCCTCTGAGGGCAGGTCGCCACGGCTCTGGCCGAAACCGCGGTAATCCACAGCCAGCACCGAATAGCCCATGGCATGCAGTTGCTCGATGCGGAACAGCTGGCCGGTCAGGTTCCAGCGCACGCCATGCAGGTAAAGGATGGCCGGGGCATTGGCGCGCCTGGCCGGCCACCACCAGGCGTGCAGGCTCTGGTTGGCGCTGAAGCTGCGCGGGCGCAGGTCGAGCTCCTGCACGTCGCCGGGCAGGCCACGGAACCAGCTTGCCTGGCCGGGCTCGATGCGGAACACCAGCTCGCGCTCCTTGTGCTGGAGGACAGCGCAACTGGTGGGCAGGCCGATGACCAGCAGGGTGGCGCACAGCCAAGTCAGCCAGCGACGGCGCAGGTGGGTGAGGAGGAGGGTAGGCATGGGGGCTTTTTTAGCAGATGCAGGCGGGTTGATGTGGGAAAGTGGCCGAATGGCGGGGTGGTTTGATAACAAGTTGTTTCTGGGGGTTATGGGTTTGCTGTGCGGGCCTCTTCGCGGGTAAACCCGCTCCTACACAGGCACCACCGACTTTCAGGCTGGTGATATCCCAATGTAGGAGCGGGTTCACCCGCGAAGAGGCCCTTTCAGGACACCGCAAATCACCGGCCACCCAACGACTGCAGCAACGGCCGAAACTCATCCAGCAACCAATCCCGCAACCGCCGGCAACTGGACTCATGCTCCTTGTCCTCATTGAAGGCCAGGAAGTGAAAGGTGTCCTTGAGCACCAGTTCCTCTTCCACGGGCCTGACCAGCAGCCCCTGGGCAACCAACGGCGCCACCAGGTGGTGCCAGCCCAGCGCCACGCCCTGGTTGCCCAAAGCCAGTTGCACCAGCAGGTTGTAGTCGTTGGCATTGAAAAAATGCGGCGCCGTGTTGGCGCGGCTTTTCAGGTCGACGTCATGGAAGGCCAGCCACACGTTCCAGTCCACATGCTCGGCCACCTGTGAACGCCCATAAGGGCTCAGGTTCAGCAAGGTGCCATCGCGCAAGCCTTGCAGGGTGCGCACCTCCGGGTGCTGCGCCAGGTACTGCGGGGTGCACACCGGGTAGATCACGTCATGGTTGAGCGGGTGCGAACTGTAGCCTGCCTGCACCTTGCCCAGCTTGGTGATGTAGATGTCCGGGCGCACCCCCGGCTCCATCGACAGGAAGTTCTGTGTGGTGACCAGGTTGATGTCGATGTCCGGGTTCTCTTCGAAGAACCGGGGCATGCGTGGGCCCATCCACAAGGCCGCGAACGCCGGTGAACAGCACAGGGTGACCACGTGCTTGGTGTTGGTGTTGCTGCGGATGCGCTCGGCCGCCTGGGAAATGTTGACGAACGACAACTGCACCGCATCGAAGAAGATCGAGCCGGCCACAGTCAGCTCCACCGCTCGCCCGACCCGGGTGAACAACTCGGCGCCCAGGTAGGTCTCCAGCTCACGGATCTGCCGGCTGACGGCGGCCTGGGTAACGCACAGCGCCTCGGCTGCACGGGTGAAGTTCTGGTACTTGGCGGCGGCCACGAAGACTTTGACCGCGCGCAGCGAGGGCATCTTGATCAGCGTCTGATCGGGTTCGGAGTGTCTGACCATGGGGCGGGGGCGAGGTCCTTCGTCTAGCCAATCGGCTCACTCTAGCCTGTTCCACGCCGGCTGGTAAGTGCGCAGGGGCTCTGGGGCCGGGCTTGGGCGCCGATTGATAACTTCAGGTAATGGTTTGCGTGAAACAAATGTCGTTGGACCCGCTCTGGATCAGGGCCTAACGTTAATCACACGGCGCGACATCCGAGACATCGATGTCGAACAACTTTTTGAAGCAGGACTTTCTGCGTGCCGGTTTTGACTCACGTTCGAATTTGAACGGACTGCCAAGCGTACTCGCACTGATCTCTACCCGCCTTATTGAAAGTGCGATGTTGAAAGATTGGTTAATAAGCATAATAAAGAGGGTCGTATGAGCCATGCCGATGAGATTCTTTCGGTAAAAAACATCTTCAAGGTGTTCGGTCCCAACCCGAACATGGCCATGGAGATGCTCCGCAAGGGTGCCGACAAGAACGAAATCTTCAGCAAGACCGGCCACGTCGTCGGCGTGTTCGATGCAAGCTTTTCCGTCAAGCGTGGCGAGATCTTCGTCATCATGGGCCTTTCCGGCTCGGGCAAGTCGACCATGGTGCGGCTGTTCAACCGCCTGATCGAACCCACCTCCGGCAGCATCCACCTCAACGGCAAGGAAATTACCGGGCTCTCCGACAAGGCCCTGCTCGACGTGCGCCGCAAGGAAATGGGCATGGTGTTCCAGTCCTTCGCCCTGATGCCACACATGAGCGTGCTGGAAAACACCGCCTTTGGCCTGGAGATTGCCGGCGTGCCGGAAGGCGAACGCCACAGCCGCGCCCGTGAGGCCTTGAGCCAGGTTGGCCTGGCCGGCCACGAGCACAGCTACCCGCACCAGCTGTCCGGCGGCATGCAGCAACGCGTAGGGCTGGCCCGGGCATTGGCCAACGACCCGGCGATCCTGTTGATGGACGAAGCATTCTCGGCCCTCGACCCGCTGATCCGCAGTGAAATGCAGGGCGAGCTGATCCGCCTGCAGGCCGAGCAGCAGCGCACCATCATCTTCATTTCCCACGACATCGAGGAAGCCATCCGCATCGGCCACCGCATCGCGATCATGGAAGGCGGCCGCGTGGTGCAGATCGGCACCCCGCAGGAGCTGATCAACCAACCGGCCAACGACTACGTGCGCACCTTCTTCAAGAGCTTCGACAGCTCGCGGGTGCTCAAGGCCGGCGATGTGGCCAAGTTCGACCCGGCCGTGGTGTGCAAGGTCAACGGCAAGGCACCGAGCTTCCAGGCCGGTGTGCCATTCGGCTACCTGGTCGATGACCGTGGGCAGTTGCTGGGCGTGGTGGACACCGATGCCAACGGCGCTACCGCCAGTGACCGCTACAGCCTGCACGAGCAGCACCCGGTGTACACCGACACGCCGCTGCACGAGGTGCTGGGCATTGCGGCCGACCTGCCGTACCCGGTGCCGGTACTCGACCGCCAGGGTGCCTTCAAGGGCACGCTGTCGAAGAACGAGCTGCTGCAGACCCTGAGCCGCAACTAAAACAACAAAGAGGTAAGCCCTCATGTCCGAATTCAGCCTTCTCGACCCGTTCCAGGCGGCCACCATCCCACTGGGTGACTGGGTTACCGCAACGCTCAACTTCCTGGTGCACAACTTCCGCGAGGTGTTCCGCGCCATCCGCTGGCCGATCGACCAGGTACTCAACGGCATCGAGTTCACCTTGCAGAGCATCCCGCCCACCATCGGCATCATCCTCTCGTCGTTGCTGGGCTGGCAGCTGGCCGGCAAGCGCATGGCGGTGTTGTGCTTCATCACCCTGACCTTGCTCGGCCTGATCGGCGTGTGGTCGGAGTCGATGACCACCCTGGCGCTGGTGCTGACCTCGGTGTTCTTCTGCGCGGTCATCGGCATTCCGCTGGGCATCGTCTGCGCCCGCAGCAACCGCCTGGAAAGCATCATCCGCCCGTTGCTCGACGCCATGCAGACCTTGCCGGCGTTCGTCTACCTGGTACCGGTGGTGATGCTGTTCGGCATCGGTAACGTGCCCGGCGTACTGGTGACCATCGTCTTCGCCCTGCCGCCGCTGGTGCGCCTGACCAACCTGGGTATCCGCCAGGTGCCGGAAGACAAGATCGAAGCCGCCCGCGCCTTTGGCTGCACCCCACGGCAGATGCTGACCCGCGTGCAGCTGCCGCTGGCCACCTCGACCATCATGGCCGGCCTCAACCAGACCCTGATGCTGTCGCTGTCGATGGTGGTGATCGCCTCGATGATTTCGGTCGGTGGCCTGGGCCAGATGGTGCTGCGTGGCATCGGCCGGTTGGACATGGGCCTGGCCACGGTCGGTGGTGTGGGGCTGGTGCTGCTGGCGATCTTCCTCGACCGCCTGACTCAGGCCATGGGCGCCCGCACCAGCGCCGACCCGAGCCTGCGCTGGTACCACACCGGCCCGGTAGGGGTGGTGATGCGCCTGTGTGGCGCCGGGCAAGCGCAAGGGCGGCGCAAGACCGCCTGAGTACTGCAAGACTTTTGAGACGTTCGATCTGCCGCACTTGAAGATAAAAATCAGAAAAAGGTAAGCGACGATGCACGAATCCAAGTTCACCCGCAGCATCCTCAAATGCGCCACCGCGCTGACCCTGGTAGCCGCTGCGCTGGGCGCACACGCCTCGGCGGAAAAGCCCGGCGATGGCGTGAAGGTAACCCCGATCTTTCCCTCCATCGCCGAAGAGCGCTTCCGTGGCGAAGTGGCCATGGAAGGCCTGCGCGAGCTGGGCTACAAGGTGCAGGAGCCTAAGGAGACCGAGTACGGCGTGATGATGGTGGCCTTGGCCAATGGCGATGCCGACTTCACCGTGCACCTGTGGGAAAAGCTGCATAACCAGTTCTACCAGCAGGCCGGGGGTGACGATGTGATGGTCAAGACCGGCAACATCCTGCCGGGCGTGGCGCAAGGCTACCTGATCGACAAGAAAACCGCCGACCAGTACAACATCAAGTACATCACCGACCTGAAGAAGCCAGAAATCGCCAAGCTGTTCGACACCGATGGCGATGGCAAGGCCGACATGACCGGCTGCAACCCGGGCTGGGGTTGCGAACTGGTGATCGCCCACCACATGAAGGCCTACGACCTGGACAAGAGCATCACCGTCAACCAGGGCTCGTACTTCGCGCTGATGGCCGACACCATCGCCCGCTACAAGGAAGGAAAGCCGATCTTTTACTTCACCTGGGTACCGCAGTGGATCGCCAGCGTGCTGGTCGAGGGCAAGGATGTGGTCTGGCTGGAAGTGCCGAAGACCGACCTGCCCGATGGCAAGAATGATGTCGATACCATGTACCACGGCAAGAACCTTGGTTTTGCCATCGACAAGGTGGTAGCGGTGCTTAACAAGGACTTTGCCGAGAAGAACCCGGCGGCGTTGAAGTTCCTGTCGCTGGTACAGATCAGCACCGACGACGAGAGCAACCAGAACCTGAAGATGCAGCAGGGCGAGAAGAAGCCTGCCGACATCACCCGCCATGCCAAGGAATGGGTTGCAGCGCACCGCCAACAGTTCGACCAGTGGTTGCAGGCTTCGCGTGATGCGGCGGCCCAGGCTGGTAAGTAATCTGTTTTATCGGCGTTGGCTTCTTCGCGGGTAAACCCGCTCCTACATGGACCGCACAACATTCAAACCTGTGCAGGGCACTGTGGGAGCGGGTTTACCCGCGAAGAAGCCCACGCGATTTCCGCTGTTGAGTTAAAGCCATGAGCCACTTCGAAAGCATCCTCAAGAACACCAACCTGGCCCACCTGGACCCCGCCATCCGCACTTCACTGTCAATGCCCTGCCAGCGCGTGGCCTTCGTCCTGCGCGAGCACTTCTCGATGATGGCCTTCACCGCCGCCATGGACAGCCTGGTCACCGCCAACCTGATGAGCGCCACGCCGTTGTTCCAGATTCACGTAGTGGGCGAGGGCGAGCAGGTAATGAGCGACCTGGGTATCGCCTTGCCGGTCAACACCCAACTCGCCGACCTCGACCTGCAAGGCCTGGACTGCCTGCTGGTATGCGGCGGCTTTCGCGTGCGTCTGGAAACCGCCGCCCAGCTGCGCGCCAAGCTGCGCCAGGCCGACCAGCACGGCTGCCAGTTGGGCGGCTTGTGGAATGGTGCGTACTTCCTCGCCGAAGCCGGTTTGCTCAACGACCACGACTGCGCCTTCCACCCCGATGGCCGGGCGATGATGAGCGAGTTGTTCCCCAAGGTGCGCATCAGCCGCCAGGCACACGTGCTGGACCGTCGGCGCATGAGCTGCGCCGGTGCCAGCAGTGCGCTGGACATGATGCTGGCGATGCTGGAGCAGTGCGGCGGGGTACCTTTGCGCCGGGCCGTGGAGCAGATGCTGGCCTGTGACCGTGCGCGGGTGATGAGTGATGCACCGGCCAGTGCGCCGGAAATCGACCCAAGTTTGCCCAAAGGCGTGCGCCTGGCCCTGGAGCTGATGCACGCCAATATCGAAGACCCGATCGGCATCGACGAGATTGCCGAGCATGCCGGCTTGTCGCGTCGGCACCTGGAGCGCCTGTTCCGCCGCCATGTACAGGCCACGCCACCGCGCTATTATCTGGAGCTGCGCCTGACCCATGCTCGCCAGCTGCTGCAGCACACCAACAAGTCCTTGACCGAAGTGGCGGTGGCCAGCGGGTTTGTCAGCTTCCCGCATTTTTACCGGCGTTTTCGTGAATTGTTTGCCATTGCCCCACGCCAATACCGGGCGCGTAGCCAGGGCTGGGCAGGGCAACAGGACGTAGCAGTGCATTGAGTGGTGTGCTGCCTGTGCCGGCCTCTTCGCGGGTAAACCCGCTCCCACAGGGATCATCAATGCCTCAGGGCCTGCGCAATACCTTGTGGGATCGGGTAAAACCGCTCCCAGATGGATCATCAATGCTTCGGGGCTTGCGCAATACCTTGTGGGAGCGGGTTTACCCGCGAAGAGGCCAGCACAGGTAAAAAAACGTCCGATAACCGAACATCCCCTGTGCCCGATCTGTCCGCTATCCGCCCAACCAATCCCATCGCCGCATTGCCCAACCCCCGCCTTTTTGCTGTAGTGTGCCCATCCACCGGTTGTCGCCTGCCCCCGCGACCCGCAACCGGCCAGATAATATGACCGTGACGACCGCAACCACCGCCCACAAGGCCGTAGGACGCGGCGACCAGAACAATAACGATACCGAGTGCCTTGCCTATGGAAAGCCGCCTGCTGAGCGAACGCAGTAGCGTGTTTCACCACGCCGACCCTTATGCTGTGTCCGATTATGTCAACCAGCATGTCGGCCAGCATTGCATCGGGCTGTCGCGCACCACCCACCCCCAGGCCAGCCTCAGCCACCGCAAATTCGCCGAACTCGACCTGTGCCGTATCAGCTACGGCGGTAGCGTGCGGGTTACCTCGCCAGCGCTGGAAACCATCTACCACCTGCAGGTGCTGCTCAACGGCAACTGCCTGTGGCGCGGGCACAAACGCGAGCAGCATCTGGTGCCAGGCGAGCTGCTGCTGATCAACCCTGACGACCCGGTTGACCTGACGTACTCGGAAGACTGCGAGAAATTCATCCTAAAGGTGCCGACCCGGCTGCTGGACTCGATCTGCGACGAACAACGCTGGCACCGGCCCGACGGCGGTGTGCGCTTCCTGCGCAACCATTACCGGCTGGACGAGCTGGACGGCTTTGTCAATCTGCTTGCCATGGTTTGCCATGAGGCGGAGGTCAGCGATTCGCTGCCCAGGGTGCAGGGCCATTACAGCCAGATCGTCGCCAGTAAACTGCTGACCCTGATGAGCACCAATATCCGCCGTGAAAGCCTAAGCGCCCCGCAAGCGGGGCTGGAGCGCATTCTCGACTACATCGAGCGCAACCTGAAACTGGAACTGTCGGCTGAAGTGCTGGCGGAGCAGGCGTGCATGAGCTTGCGGTCGTTGTATGCGTTGTTTGACCAGCACTTGGGCACCACACCCAAGCATTACGTGCGCCAGCGCAAGCTGGAGCGGGTGCATGCATGCTTGAACGACCCCACCTGTGGGGTGCGCAGTGTGACGGAACTGGCCCTGGATTATGGATTCCTGCACCTGGGACGGTTTTCTGAAGTGTACCGCCAGCAGTTCGGCGAGCTGCCTTCGCAGACGTTCAAACGCCACAGATGAAGCGCGTTAGCGTGGTCACCTGACATTTCTACCAGTTGCTTACATTTCATGTGCATCCCACTATTTGATTTATTTCGATGAGAAGGTGGGGCCATGTCAACGTCGCAAAATTCTTGTTGTTCACGGCAGTACACGGTTTATGGGCATGACGGATGTGAGCAATTTGCATCCGTGCTGGGCTTTAGCGGGCAGAGAATGGAGCCTGCTACAGGGTGCTACTTGCTGGGGAATGGATACCGTGCGTTCAATCCGGTTTTGATGAGGTTCCATAGCCCGGACAACCTAAGCCCGATGGGGGCTGGCGGGTTGAATTGTTACGCCTACTGTGGTGGGGATCCCGTTAACAACATTGACCCCAGTGGACACATTTTTAGGTCCTTATTTCGTCGGCGATCCGCGCGGGTAAAGGTAGCCAATCCTTTCACTCTCCCTGTATCCGCTTCGCAGCGTGCGTTCAATGAGCAAATGTCATCCCGCTTGCAAGAACATGGAATGCAGGTTCAGTCTCAACGTCGCGTGAACGATTTTGAGCGCTCAGGTCGTTTTACTGCGGGCGGTATGGGAAATGAAATGGAGCGAATGTACACGGCCGACAACTGGTCTCAGCAGGAGCACAACGTAGTGGAAGTGTTCAATTTGAACATGAATAGAAATTACCAACATCTAGACGAAAACGATAAGAGAGTATTGAGTATGACCACTGCTCTCATGAATAAGATTTCCACAAATCTGCCCGCAGAAGCAGCAAAGGCCACAAAAGTACATTGGAAGCTTGGTGAAGACGGAAAGCACATCCGCGTATCTGGATAGCACTCTGCACAATCCGGATAGTCCCCCGCCAGCCGTCTCCCTAACCTGACCAGGTCTAAACAATAACAAGGGAGACCCTGGCCATGTCCCTGGGATTCGACTACCTCAATGCCATGCTCGAGGACGACCGTGAAAAAGGCATCTACCGCTGCAAGCGCGAGATGTTCACCGACCCACGCCTGTTTGACCTGGAAATGAAACACATCTTCGAGGGCAACTGGATCTACCTGGCCCATGAAAGCCAGATCCCCGAGAAGAACGACTTCCTCACCCTGACCATGGGGCGCCAGCCGGTTTTCATCGCGCGCAACAAGGACGGTGAGCTCAATGCCTTCCTCAACGCCTGCAGCCACCGCGGCGCCATGCTGTGCCGGCACAAGCGCGGCAACCGTTCCAGCTACACCTGCCCGTTCCACGGCTGGACCTTCAACAACAGCGGCAAGCTGCTCAAGGTCAAAGACCCGAGCAACGCCGGTTACCCCGACAGCTTCAACTGCGATGGCTCCCACGACCTGACCAAGGTGGCGCGCTTCGAGTCGTACCGTGGCTTTTTGTTCGGCAGCCTGAATGCCGACGTGAAACCGTTGGTCGAGCACCTGGGCGAGTCGGCCAAGATCATCGACATGATCGTCGACCAGTCGCCAGAAGGCCTGGAAGTGCTGCGCGGTGCCAGCTCGTACATCTACGAAGGCAACTGGAAGCTTACCGCCGAAAACGGCGCCGATGGCTACCACGTGAGCTCGGTGCACTGGAACTACGCCGCCACCCAGAACCAGCGCAAGCAGCGCGAGGCGGGTGACGAGATCAAGACCATGAGCGCCGGTTCCTGGGCCAAGCAAGGCGGTGGGTTCTACTCATTCGACCACGGCCACCTGCTGCTGTGGACCCGCTGGGCCAACCCGGAAGACCGCCCGGCCTACGAACGCCGCGACCAACTGGCCGCCGATTACGGCCAGGCCCGCGCCGACTGGATGATCGAGAACTCGCGCAACCTGTGCCTGTACCCGAACGTGTACCTGATGGACCAGTTCAGCTCGCAGATCCGCGTTGCCCGGCCAATTTCGGTGAACAAGACCGAAATCACCATCTACTGCATCGCGCCGAAGGGCGAGAGCGCCGACGCCCGCGCCAAGCGTATCCGCCAGTACGAAGACTTCTTCAATGTCAGCGGCATGGCCACCCCGGACGACCTGGAAGAGTTCCGCTCGTGCCAGACCGGCTACGGTGGCGGCACGGGCTGGAACGACATGTCCCGTGGCGCGAAACACTGGGTCGAAGGCGCCGATGACGCGGCTAAAGAAATCGAGCTGCATCCGCTGCTGTCGGGCGTGCGCACCGAGGACGAAGGCCTGTTCGTGCTGCAGCACAAGTACTGGCAGGACACCATGATCCAGGCGCTCAAGGACGAGCAGCAACTGATCCCCGTGGAGGCCGTGCAATGAGCCTGTATGAAACCGTGCGCGACTTCCTCTACCGCGAGGCGCGCTACCTGGACGACGCCCAGTGGGACCAGTGGCTGGAGTTGTACGCCAGCGACGCCACCTTCTGGATGCCCAGCTGGGACGATGACGACACCCTCACCGAAGACCCACAAAGCGAAATCTCGCTGATCTGGTACGGCAACCGTGGCGGCCTGGAAGACCGCGTGTTCCGCATCAAGACCGAGCGCTCCAGTGCGACCGTGCCCGACACCCGCACCTCGCACAACATCAGCAACATCGAGATCGTCGAGCAGGGCGAGGGCAACTGCCTGGTGCGTTTCAACTGGCACACCCTGAGCTTCCGCTACAAGACCACCGACAGTTACTTCGGCAGCAGCTTCTACACCCTCGACCTGCGCGGCGGGCAACCGCTGATCAAGGCCAAGAAGGTGGTGCTGAAGAACGACTACGTGCGCCAGATCATCGACATCTACCACATCTGAACCAGGGTTTTGCGAGCATTGCCCGGTGCGTTTTGCGACGCGCCGTGGCCCGGCTCGCCCGTGAGGTGCAACATGAGCTACCAGATCGCACTGAATTTCGAAGACGGGGTTACCCGCTTCATCGAGGCCACCGGCCACGAAACCGTCGCCGATGCGGCTTACCGCCAAGGCATCAACATCCCTCTGGACTGCCGCGACGGCGCTTGCGGCACCTGCAAGTGCAAGGCCGAATCCGGGCGCTATGACCTGGGCGACAACTTCATCGAAGACGCCCTGAGCGAAGACGAAATCGGCGAAGGCTACGTGCTGACCTGCCAGATGCGCGCCGAGAGCGACTGCGTTATCCGCATCCCGGCCTCGTCGCAGCTGTGCAAGACCGAACAGGCCAGCTTCGAGGCGGCCATCAGCGATGTGCGCCAGTTGTCGGCCAGCACCATTGCCCTGTCGATCAAGGGTGAGGCGTTGAGCCGCCTGGCATTCCTGCCAGGGCAATACGTCAACCTCAAGGTGCCGGGCAGTGAGCAGAGTCGCGCCTATTCGTTCAGCTCGCTGCAAAAGGACGGTGAAGTCAGCTTCCTGATCCGCAACGTGCCGGGTGGGCTGATGAGCAGCTTCCTGACCAATCTGGCCAAGGCTGGCGACAACATGAGCCTGGCCGGGCCGCTGGGCAGCTTCTACCTGCGGCCGATCCAGCGCCCGCTGTTGCTGCTGGCCGGTGGTACCGGGCTGGCGCCGTTCACCGCGATGCTGGAGAAGATCGCCGAGCAGGGCAGCGAACACCCGCTGCACCTGATCTACGGCGTGACCAACGACTTCGACCTGGTCGAACTCGACCGCCTGCAAGCGCTGGCGGCACGCATCCCCAACTTCACCTACAGCGCCTGCGTGGCCAACCCGGACAGCCAGTACCCACAAAAGGGCTACGTGACCCAGCACATCGAACCACGCCACCTCAATGAGGGGGATGTGGATGTTTACCTGTGCGGGCCACCGCCGATGGTCGAAGCGGTGAGCCAGTACGTGCGTGAGCAGGGCATTACACCGGCCAACTTCTACTACGAGAAGTTCGCGGCGGCGGCCTGATTCCTTCATCCCGAACACAACACCGCCCTCCTGTGGGAGCGGGTTCACCCGCGAAGAGGCCAGCAGGTACAGCAGTTTTGTCTTGTCGGACGCATTCGCGGGTAAACCCGCTCCCACAGGGACCGCGGGCAGGCGGAGATTCACATATGAACAACAGATTCCAAGGCAAGGTCGCCCTGGTCACCGGTGCCGCGCAAGGCATCGGCCGGGGCGTGTGCTGGCGGCTCAAGGCCGAAGGCGCGCAAGTGGTTGCAGTAGACCGTTCCGAACTGGTTCACGAACTGGCCGGCGAGGGCATGCTGACCCTTACCGCCGACCTCGAGCAACACGCCGACTGCGCCCGGGTCATGGCCAGCGCCGTGGAAACCTTCGGCCGCCTCGACATCCTGGTCAACAACGTCGGCGGCACCATCTGGGCCAAGCCTTTCGAACACTACGAGGTCGAACAGATCGAGGCCGAAGTGCGCCGCTCGCTATTTCCCACCCTGTGGTGCTGCCACGCCGCACTGCCGTACATGCTCGAACGCGGCACAGGTGCCATCGTCAACGTCTCGTCCATCGCTACCCGCGGTGTCAACCGAGTGCCTTACGGCGCAGCCAAGGGCGGCGTCAATGCGCTCACCGCGTGCCTGGCCTTCGAAACCGCTGGCCGCGGCATCCGCGTCAACGCCACCGCGCCCGGCGGTACCGAGGCACCACCCCGGCGCGTACCACGTAACAGCGCCGAGCAGACCGAGCAGGAAAAACACTGGTACCAGCAAATCGTCGACCAAACCCTCGACAGCAGCCTGATGCACCGCTACGGCAGCATCGACGAGCAGGTCGGGGCAATTCTGTTCCTTGCCTCCGACGAAGCCTCGTACATCACCGGTGTGACCCTGCCGGTAGGGGGCGGCGACCTCGGCTGAGCAGCACCCCAAGGCAACAGCTTTCCATCACAACAAAAACAAGAGCGACAGATGCCATGCGAACCCTTGACGTACACCCGATCATCGATAACGCGCGCTTTACCCCGTTCCACTGGATGGTCATGGCCTGGTGCGGCCTGCTGCTGATCTTCGACGGCTATGACCTGTTCATCTACGGCGTGGTACTGCCGGTGATCATGAAGGAGTGGGGCCTGACCCCGTTGCAGGCCGGTGCGCTGGGCAGCTACGCGCTGTTCGGCATGATGTTCGGCGCCTTGGCATTCGGCAGCCTGGCCGACCGCATCGGGCGCAAGAAGGGCATCGCCATCTGTTTCGCCTTGTTTTCAGGGGCGACCATCCTCAATGGTTTTGCCAGCAGCCCCAGTGAGTTCGGTATCTACCGCTTTATCGCCGGCCTGGGCTGCGGCGGCCTGATGCCCAATGCCGTGGCACTGATGAACGAGTACGCCCCCAAACGCCTGCGCAGTACGCTGGTGGCGATCATGTTCAGTGGCTACTCGCTGGGCGGCATGCTGTCAGCAGGCGTCGGCATCTTCATGCTGCCACGCTTCGGCTGGGAATCGATGTTCTTTGCCGCTGCCGTGCCGCTGCTGCTGTTGCCGGTGATTCTCTATTACCTGCCGGAGTCGATCGGCTTTCTGGTGCGCCAGGGCCGTGGCGACGAAGCGCGCAAGCTGCTCAAGCGCCTGGACCCGGGCTGCGATGTGCAACCTGATGATGTGCTGGTCGCCCCTGTGGGAGCGGACTTGTCCCGCGAAAGGGCCGGCAAGTTCACCGCTGTTCTTGAACTGTTCCGCAATGGCCTGGCCATTCGCACCCTGGCGTTGTGGCTGGCGTTCTTCTGCTGCCTGCTGATGGTCTACGCGCTCAGCTCGTGGCTGCCGAAGCTGATGGCCAACGCCGGCTACAGCCTGGGTTCGAGCCTGTCGTTCCTGCTGGCGCTGAACTTCGGTGGCATGGCCGGTGCCATTCTCGGCGGCTGGCTGGGCGACCGCTACAACCTGGTCAAGGTCAAGGTGGCGTTCTTCATCGCCGCAGCGCTGTCGATCAGCCTGCTGGGCGTCAACAGCCCGATGCCGGTGCTGTACCTGCTGATCTTCATTGCTGGCGCCACCACCATTGGCACGCAGATCCTGCTGTATGCCGGCGCCGCGCAAATGTACGGCCTGTCGGTGCGTTCCACGGGCCTTGGCTGGGCCTCGGGCATTGGCCGCAACGGCGCCATCGTCGGCCCGCTGCTGGGCGGTGCGCTGATGGGCATCAACCTGCCGCTGCAACTCAACTTCATCGCCTTCGCCATCCCTGGCGCCATCGCCGCGCTGGCCATGGCTGTGCACCTGGCCAGTGGCCGGCGCCACGCCCAGGCCGTTGCGGCGCAGGCGTAAATCCAGAAAAACAACATGAGGTAAGCCCACATGACCGTGAAGATTTCCCACACTGCCGAGGTACAGCGGTTCTTCGAGGAAGCCGCAGGCTTTGGCAACGATGCCGGCAACCCGCGCCTCAAGCGCATCGTGCAGCGTGTGCTGCAGGACACCGCCCGGCTGATCGAAGACTTGGAAATCAGCGAGGACGAGTTCTGGCACGCCGTCGACTACCTCAATCGCCTGGGCGGGCGCGGCGAAGCGGGGTTACTGGTCGCGGGCCTGGGCGTCGAGCACTTCCTCGACCTGCTGCAGGATGCCAAGGACGCGCAGGCCGGGCTGGCCGGCGGTACCCCACGTACCATCGAAGGCCCGTTGTACGTGGCGGGTGCGCCCCTTGCTGAAGGTGAAGTGCGCATGGACGACGGCAGCGAGGAGGGCGTGGCCACGGTCATGTACCTGGAGGGGCGGGTGCTCGACCCGCAAGGGCAACCATTGCCGGGTGCCACGGTCGACTTGTGGCATGCCAACACCCGTGGCACTTATTCGTTCTTTGACCAGAGCCAGTCCGAATACAACCTGCGGCGGCGCATCGTCACCGATGCCGAAGGGCGCTACCGCGCGCGCTCCATCGTGCCGTCCGGTTACGGCTGCGACCCGCAGGGGCCAACCCAGGAATGCCTGGACCTGCTGGGCCGCCATGGCCAGCGTCCAGCACACGTGCACTTCTTTATCTCGGCGCCAGGGCATCGGCACCTGACCACACAGATCAACCTGTCGGGGGACAAGTACCTGTGGGATGACTTTGCCTATGCCACGCGGGACGGGCTTGTGGGGGAGGTGGTGTTTGTCGAGGGCGCGGCAGGGCGGCATGCCGAGTTGAAGTTCGACTTCCGGCTGCAACTGGCCCTGGGCGAGGCAGATGAGCAGCGCAGTGGGCGGCCTCGGGCACTGCAGGAAGCCTGAGCCATCGCGCTGGCTTCTTCGCGGGTAAACCCGCTCCCACATTGATTGCATTGACCTCAAATCATGCGCAATACCTGTGGGAGTTTGGCTTGCCAGCGATAAGGCCTGAATAGGCAACACAAGACAGTTGCTCCTACAGGTACGGCGCAAATGCTGAAACCTGTGCAACCCCTGTGGGAGCGGGTTCACCCGCGAAGAAGGCAACACAAAACAACAGCCAGCCACCAAGGCCGGCCGCTGCCTTGCGAGAAACTGAATGAAAACCCTGATCAAGGACAGCTCGCTGTCCGCCATCGTCGCCGGCTGCATCGCCACGATGATCTCCTACGCCGGCCCACTGGTGATCATCTTCCACGCCGCCGAAGCCGCCGGCCTGTCGCACCGGCAACTGTCGTCCTGGGTGTGGGCGGTGTCCATGGGCAGCGCCGTGCTCGGTGCGCTGCTCAGCCTGCGCTATCGCGTGCCGGTGGTGATCGCCTGGTCCATCCCGGGTTCTGCACTGCTGGTCACCGCCTTGCCGCAACTGGGCCTGGAGCAGGCCGTGGGCGCTTATCTGGTGGCCAACCTGGTGCTGCTGCTGATCGGCATCAGCGGCGCCTTCGACCGCATTATTGCGCGCCTGCCGGGGTCCATTGCCGCCGGTATGCAGGCCGGCATCCTGTTCAGCTTCGGCATCGAGGTGTTCCGCGCCTTGCCGGTGCAGCCTGTGCTGGTGCTGGGCATGTTCGTCACCTACGTGCTGATGCGCCGGGTGCAACCCCGATATGCGGTGGCCGCCGTGCTGTGCGTGGGCACGCTGGTGACGGTGGCCAGCGGTGCGTTTCGCAGCGAGGCGCTGGTGCTGGCGTTGGCATCGCCGCAGTGGGTCGCCCCGCAGTTCAGCCTGGCGGCGGTGTTCAGCCTGGCGCTGCCGATGGTACTGGTTGCACTGACCGGGCAGTTCATGCCCGGCATGGCGGTGTTGCGCAACGCCGGCTACGACACGGCGGCCAGCCCGCTTATCAGCGCCAGTGCCCTGGCCGGTGCAGCACTGGCGCCGTTCGGTTGCCACGGGCTGAACCTGGCGGCGGTGACCGCCAGCCTGTGCACCGGCCATGAAGCCCATGAAAACCCCCGCCGCCGATATGTGGCGGCAGTGGCCGGCAGCGCGCTGTACCTGCTGTTGGGCATTGCCGGGGCCACCTTGATGTCGCTGTTCGCTGCCTTTCCCGCCGCGCTGATCGCCGCCCTGGCCGGCCTGGCCCTGTATGGCGCCATCAGCGAGGCCCTGGCCCGCAGCCTGGCGGAACCGGCCGAGCGTGATGCCGGGCTGTTCACGTTCCTGGTCACCGCTTCGGGGGTGGCCTTCCTTGGCCTGTCGGCGGCGTTCTGGGGGCTGCTGTTCGGCCTGCTGGCCCACGCGCTGCTCAGGTTGCGCCAGCCACGTGCCCGGGAGGTGCTGCGCCGTACACCCTGAACCGCCGTGTTCCCAACGCTTAACCCATAAAAACAAGATCAAGAGAGCTTCGGAATGAATCACACCCCTTGCGTCGCCCTGGGCCTGACTTTGCTCAGCCAACCATTGCTGGCTGCCGAAGGCGGCTTCTTCGAAGACTCGAAGGCCACCCTGAGCGCCCGTAACTACTACTTCAGCCGCGATTTCTCCGACATTGTCGGGGCTAACCGGCAGTCCAAGGCCGAGGAGTGGGCCCAAGGCTTCATCCTCGACTTCAAGAGCGGCTACACCCCTGGTACGGTCGGCTTTGGCGTGGATGCCCTGGGCCTGCTGGGTATCAAGCTCGACAGCAGCCCGGACCGGGCCAACACCGGCCTGCTGCCGGTCCATGGCGATGGTCGCGCCGCCGACGAATACAGCCGCCTGGCACCCACCTTCAAGGCGCGCTTGTCGGAAACCGAACTGCGCATTGGCGAATTGCAACCGAACCTGCCGGTGCTGACCTTCAGCGATATCCGCCTGCTGCCGCCGACTTACCAGGGTGCCAGCATCAGTTCGGCAGAAATCGACGGCCTGACGGTGCAGGCCGGGCACCTGAAAAGCACCCACCTGCGCAACGAAGGCGGCGACGGCAAGATGAACGCCATGCTTGGCCATGTGCCGATGCGCCAGGCCGAGAGCGATGCCTTCAACTACGTGGGCGGCGATTACGCGTTCAATGCCAACCAGAGCAGTGTCAGCCTGTGGTATGGGCAACTGGAGGACATCTACGAGCAGGGCTTTGTCGGCTTCAAGCACAGCAAGCCAGTGGGCGACTGGGTGCTCAGTGCCAACCTGGGCTACTTCACCGCGCGCGAGGATGGCGATGCGTTGCTGGGCAACATCGACAACCAGGCCTTCTTCTCGATGTTCACCGCCCGGCATGGCGGCCACAGCCTGCATGCCGGCTACCAGGCCATTCACGGCGACAGCCCGTTCCCGCGGGTGTTCGCCAACATCTCGCCGCTGGGTAACGAGGTGCCGACCTATGAGTTTGCCTACACCGACGAGCGTTCGTACCAGGTGCGTTATGACTACAACTTCGCCGCCATGGGCGTACCGGGGCTGACGGCGACGGTACGCTACATAACCGGTAGCAATGTCGATACCGGGCTGGGCTATGAAGGGCGTGATCGCGAGCGTGACCTGGACATTGGCTATGCCGTGCAGAGCGGGGTGCTGAAGGGGCTGGGGATTCGCGTGCGCAATGCCATGGCGCGCTCCAATTACCGCAGCGACATTGACGAGAACCGCTTGACGTTGGTGTATACCTGGCAGTTGTTCTGACAGCACTACGCCACATTCCAAAGCCTCCGGGGATCCCTGTAGGAGCGGGGGGGGGGGGGGGGGGGGGGGGGGGGGGGGGGGG
>NZ_JACVZC010000005.1 GCF_016658545.1 Pseudomonas sp. S37
GCCTTGTGTCGCGATCGGGCCGCAAAGCGGCCCCGGCAATGTGTGCAGTGTCGCTGGAACCCGGGGGCTGCTTTGCAGCCCGATCGCGACACAAGGCCGCTCCTACAAAGCCTGCGCGAGTTCACGCAGGCGGCAGCTCACTGGCATGCAAGGTGCCGCGGAAAAGCGCTGCACCACACTGGGTAAACAAGGTTTTCACCCGGTTATGCGAATTGAGGATCTCGGCCTGTATGTCCTCGATAGCCGTGTCCCCCGGCTGCAAGTTCGCCGCACGGTTAACCCATTCGATGGCAGCAAAGCGGCTTTGCTTGCGGGTACCATGCCCCTGCATCCAGGCTAACCCCAGCTCGGCACTGGCACGCGCGGCAATACCCGGGTCCGGGTGCTCGACCAGGCTCAACAGGTAGGCCACCGCCTCGGCCCGCTCCTGCGGTTCGCCAAACTGGCGCAGCAGCATGCCCAGATGCAAACGCGCACGGGCATTGGTCTGCGCATTGTCCAGTGCATCAACCAACAGGCGCCTTACGGCCAGCATTGCACTGCGCTCGCTCAGGTCTTCGTCCCCCTCCATGCGCAGGCAAGCCAGGTTGTATTTGGCCCGGCGGCTGCCCGCCTCTACGGCGCGCAACAGCCAATATTCGGCGGCCTCGTCGTCCAGGTAATGCTCCGGAGTATTGCCCAGACCGCCATGGTGCAACTCGTACAAACCGAGGGCCGCCCCCGGCAGGTTCAGTTCGGCACAGCGTTCATACAGGTAACACGCCACCTCATGCCGGTTGGCAACCCACAGCAGGCGCGCCACTGCCAGCACCTCGAAGCCCGGCGCCTGGCCCGCTTGCTGGCGCTTCACCGCCCGCTGCGACCATACCCGGGCCTGCTCGGCCGAGCGCGGCAGCCCCCACAAGCCAAAGCGGTGACCGGCGGCACGCAATGCACAGGCGCCCGCATGCGAACGGCCATCGCACAGGCGCTCGATGGCACGACGCAACAACTGCTGTTCATCTGCCCTGCCATCGCGCAGTATCAGCTTGGCCAGGCAATGGAAGGGCTCACCCATGGCCTGGATCGCACCGTGATCGGCATTGCACGCCAGGCTCGCCGCAAAGTCGCGCATGGCGCCGGCCTGATCGTGTAATGCACTGCTGTGCAGCGCGCCTCGCCAGGCCAGCAGCAACGCGCGCTCCCTGGGCCTCAGCTGGCGTTGTGACCAGGCATCGAACAACTGCTGCCAATCGGCGACAGCTTGCAGCTGGTCGGCATGGGGCAACACCAGCCGCTCTTCGACCGCCATCCAGCGCAATGCGTTACGCAGGCTTTCGTCCCAGGTTGCGCACAATGGGCCATTGGCCAATAGTTCAAGCGCGTCAGCGCTGGCCCCCCAGCGCGGCAGCAGGTAGACAGCAAGGGCCTGAATGGCTTCGAAGCAAGCAGGGCGCGCGACCAGTGCATGGCGTAGCCAGTAATAGCGGGCGTCCTGGTTTTCATGCTCGACCCGCCTGGCCAAGCATGCTGGCAACCCCTGTGGCAGCTCGGCCAAGGGCATCACCCCATGTTTCACCAGCATCGGCGCTGCGGCTTCCTGCACCTCCACATCAGCATGGGCGCTGGGCCTGGAGCGCGCAGGCTGCCCCTGAAACAGTTCGACCAACCAGCCAGGCTCGCGCAGCTGCGCACTGATACGCAGCATGCCAATGGCCGCTGCCACCGGTTGCGCAGAACGGTCCATGGCACGCAACAAGTGCGCAGCCGCGGTTTCACCTATTTGCTCGACGGCCAGCGTGCGTGCTGCGCTGCGCGGGCCATTGCCCTGTACCTGGCAAGCCCGGTGGAAACAGTGCATACCCATTACCACCTGCGGGTGGTAGGCCTTGGGGCAGGCGTCGATCCAGGCTTTGAGCACCAGGCTCAGGGCTTTGTCGCCGTGGTTATCCACGTCGGCCAACAGGTGCCCTTCGATGGCCGCCAGATAGGCGGGAAACTCGCCAGGCGGGGCCTGATGCCATTGCGCCTGGAGGCTGTCGAAAAAGCGGTTGAGTTCAACGAATGCACTGGCCTGCACCAGTTCGCGGATTACCTGGCGAGTGCGGGTAAGCGTTTGCACGGAGCAATACCCCAAATCCATTTGAAAGAAGACGCGGTGCCATTCCATGGCAACTGCAGTTGCCTGATAACACTAAGCCATACCCGGCACCTGCGCAAAGGCTATTGGATCCATTTTTGCCGGGCAACCTGAAAAGACAGGAAAAAACCCTGCCTTGAAAAACCACGACGCACACTTGTTGCGCCTGCCGTGGCCGCGCTGGCTATTCTATGCACAGCCGCAGGAAGCGGCCCCTGTCAGCGACAACGGAGCGTCCATGTCCCTAGCCCTCGTCCATAGCCGCGCCCAGGTGGGCGTGCAGGCACCCGCCGTCAGCGTCGAAACCCACCTCACCAATGGCCTGCCCCATCTCACCCTGGTCGGCCTGCCAGAAACCACGGTCAAGGAAAGCAAGGACCGGGTACGCAGCGCCATCGTCAATTCCGGGTTGAAGTACCCGCAACGGCGCATCACCCAGAACCTCGCCCCTGCCGACCTGCCCAAGGATGGCGGGCGTTACGACCTGGCCATCGCCCTGGGCATCCTCGCCGCCGACGGCCAGGTGCCAAGCGCCATACTGGCCGACGTCGAGTGCCTGGGCGAACTGGCACTGTCTGGCAAGTTGCGCCCGGTGCAGGGCGTGCTGCCGGCAGCACTGGCAGCACGCGAAGCAGGCCGGGCGCTGGTGGTGCCCCGGGAAAATGCCGAAGAAGCCAGCCTGGCCGGCGGCCTGGTGGTGTATGCGGTGGGCCACCTGCTGGAGCTGGTCGCCCACCTTAACGGCCAGGTGCCACTGCCGCCCTATGCGGCCAACGGCTTGATCCTGCAACAACGGCCCTACCCGGACCTGAGCGAAGTGCAGGGCCAGCTGGCGGCCAAGCGTGCTTTGTTGCTGGCGGCGGCGGGGGCGCACAACCTGCTATTCACCGGGCCACCCGGCACCGGCAAGACCTTGCTCGCCAGCCGTCTGCCTGGGCTGTTGCCACCGCTGGACGAGCACGAGGCGCTGGAAGTGGCGGCGATCCAGTCGGTCAGCGGGCATGCGCCGCTGAATAGCTGGCCACAGCGACCGTTTCGCCACCCCCACCACTCCGCCTCCGGCCCGGCGCTGGTCGGTGGCAGCAGCCGGCCGCAACCCGGTGAGATCACCCTCGCCCACCATGGCGTGCTGTTTCTCGATGAATTGCCGGAGTTCGAGCGGCGCGTGCTGGAAGTATTGCGCGAGCCGCTGGAGTCAGGTGAGATCGTGATTGCCCGGGCCCGCGACAAGGTGCGTTTCCCCGCTCGCTTCCAGCTGGTGGCAGCGATGAATCCCTGCCCCTGTGGCTACCTGGGCGACCCTACCGGGCGCTGCCGCTGCAGCACCGAGCAGATCGCGCGCTATCGCAACAAACTGTCCGGGCCACTGCTGGACCGCATTGACCTGCACCTGACCGTGGCCCGCGAAAGCACGACGTTGAACAACCAGCCTTGCGGTGAAACCAGTGCCGATGTTGCCGTCAGGGTGGCCGCGGCGCGGGAGCTGCAGCACAAACGGCAAGGGTGTGCGAATGCGTTTTTAAACCTGGAAGGGCTACGCCGACATTGCAGATTGGCGGCAGCGGACCAGGTCTGGCTGGAAGGTGCCTGTGAACGGCTTACCCTGTCATTGCGAGCGGCGCACCGGTTGTTGAAGGTGGCGCGGACGCTGGCAGATCTGGAGGGATGCGAGGCAATTGGCCGGGCGCATCTGGCCGAGGCTCTGCAGTACCGACCGGGGAGCAGTTAGATTGCCGGGGCTGCTCTGCAGCCCATCGCGACGCAAGGCCGCTCCTACAAGGAACGCGATAGCCTGTAGGAGCGGCCTTGCGTCGCGATGGGCCGCAAAGCGGCCCCAGAATTCATCAGGCAATCTTGCTCTGCCAGATAAGTGCAGACAGTGAATACGCCCCCGGCCCGGTCAAGGCCAGCCCGCCATAAAGCGCCACCAGCAACCAGGCAAATTGCCCCTGCTCCAGCGTCCAGTCCGGGTGCACCACCACCAGCGCCACCAGCAAGACCGCCAGCACCGGCAGGCAAGCCAGGCGGGCGGCGATCCCCAGCAGCAGCAACAGCGGGCAAAGCACTTCGGCAAAAATCGCCAGGCCCAAGGTCAGCGGCGCTCCCAAGCCGAAGGGGTCTTCAATGCGCTGCAACTCCCCGCTCCAGTCCAGCAGCTTGGGTAGGCCGTGAATGAAGAGCAGCAGGAAGGCGGCCGTTATCCGCATGAACAGTAGGCCGAGGGCGGTCAGGGTTGGGGATTGAGGGTCGAGGAAGGCTTTCAGGCGTGGCATGGCTAGGGGCTCGCTAATCGATCAACCGGTGGAGCATGGCGCGTTTGCCCATTGATTGATTGCGCGGGTGTGCTGAGGCAAGTAATAAAGCTGACGGCCTCTTCGCGGGTGAACCCGCTCCTACATGGGGCCAGCACAGCTTCAGAGATTATCGATACCCCTGTAGGAGCGGGTTTACCCGCGAAGAGGCCAGTCCAGGCAGCACCTTACCAACTGCCAGCCAACGCCTCTTCAACCACCCTCAACAACACCTCTTCAGAAAACGGCTTGGCCAGACAGGCCAGCGCCCCTTGCCCCATCGCCGCCTGCACCGCACCCTCATCCCAATGCGCCGACATGCAGATCACCGGTACCGAGCACTGCAGCCGCGCCAGCTCACGCTGCACCGCCAACCCATTCATCCCCGACATCTTCAGGTCGAGCAACACGCAACCGGCCTGGTGGAGCAGCTCGGAGGCCAGAAACACATCGCCGGCAGCAAACGACAAGGTCTCGAACCCGGCCGAACGCAACAGGTTGGCCAGGCTTTTGCGCACCGAAGCATCGTCGTCGACGATGCACACCCATCTGATCATGCGCCAGCCAAGCCCTCGGGCGGTGTACCAATCACGTTGTGCATGGCCACCAACTCCACCAGCGAGCGGGACTGCATCTTGTTCATGATGTTCTTCTTGTGCACCTTGGTGGTCACCTCGCTGGTGCCAATCTGCCGGGCAATCTGCTTGTGCGACAAGCCATCCACCACCAGCGAGAACACCTGGCGCTCACGCGGGGTCAGGCGCTGGTACTTTTCTTCGACCTGCCGCGCATGGCGCCATTTGCGCCCATCGACCACGGCCCGCTGGCGCACCACCTGCAGCAGCGCCAGCAACTGGTCTTCGTCAAAAGGCTTGGTCAGGAACTCCACGGCACCGGCACGCATGGCCTGCACGGTCATCGGAATGGTGCCGAAGCCAGTCATGAACACGATTGGCCAGGGCAGCGCCAGCCGGCGCAGCGTGTCCTGCACGTCCAGGCCGGTGGTATCAGGCAGGTGCATGTCCAGCAGCAGGCAGGCATAGGGGGTTTCCAGGCGGGCTTCGAACAACGCCTCGGCACTGGCAAACAGATGATGCGCAATATCCTGCGAGCGCAGCAGGCGGCCCAGCGCCGTGCGTACCGACGGGTCATCGTCCACCACCAGTACCGGCACGTCCGCGCTGTCGCCCGACGGTTCAAGGTTGTCGGCCCCCGCGCGCAACGGCAAGTGCCCCAGTGCCCGGCCAGGGGCATCGAAGCTGATCTCGGCGGCCAGGCGGTAGCCACGTCGTGGCACCGTCTGGATCAGGCCGCGGTCGGCAAAAGCCTTGCGCAGCAACGACACCTGCACCTGCAGGTTGTTGTCCTCGACCACCGTGCCGGCCCACACCTGGCTGAACAACTCGTCCTTGCCGACCACCCGGCCCTTGGCCTTGATCAGCGTGGCCAGCACCTCGAACGCACGGCCGCCCAACAGGATCGGCTTGCCGTCGAGAAACACTTCTCGCCGCTCCAGCGACACCTGGGCATTGCCTACTCGGATCATGGCTTCCTCACACGGGCACGGGCGTTTGCGCAGCCCCGGGCAGCCTAGGCCTGCGTACGCGTTCAGACAATTATCCCGAGGGATAGGTTGGCCCAACGACTATACAAGCGCCCGGCAACAGCCAGGGTACGATAACGGACAACAGCGTGCCCGTTCCTGCCAAGCCGGCTGCAACCCGCATCCGCACTGGGCCCGCTGCGTATACTCGCGCCTCTGGATGTCGCTAGCAGGGGGTGCTTTATGCTCGATGAACGCCTTGCCCACAGGCCCATCGATTTCGATCAGTCGGTCGACGAGGGCTGGCTGAACCGCTGCCAGATCACTGCATTGGGGCAGGAAGGCGAGCTCAGCTACTTTCGCCTGCACGATCCCGCTACCCAGCACGCCTGGGTCGCTGTGCGCGCGCCGCTTGAAGCCCCCGCCGCCTGCCAGCGCCTGGAACGCGATTACCGGCTGGCGCTGGACCCGCAGTGGGCGGTAATACCCTCCGCGTTCGTGCGTTCTGCCGAAGGCCCGCTGCTGGTGTATCCGGCTGGCCACTCGGTCGCCGACCTGCTTGACGACGGCCCGCTGGCTTTGGAGCCATTTCTCGACATTGCGCTGAACGCCGCGACGGCCCTGGCCCTGGCCCACCAACGCAATGTACTGCACGGTGCACTGCAGCCAGCGCACGTGTACCTGCAGGGAAACCAGCGAGTACGACTGGGTTGCTTTCGTGCCACCCCCGCCCAACTGATCAGCGAACAGGGCACGCCCCTGGGCAACTGGGCCTACCTGGCGCCCGAGCAAGTCTGCCCGCACGGCAGCAACAGCGACCAGCGAAGCGACATCTATGCCCTGGGCGCGATCCTCTACCAACTGCTGCTCGGCGAGCTGCCGCTGGTCGGGCGCGATACCCAGCACTGGCGGCAGCTGCATGCCGGTGTGCAGCCAAGGGCGGCCTGCGAAGTGGATAGCAACGTGCCGCTGCCACTGAGCAGGGTACTGAGCAAGGCGCTGGCCAAAGAGCCGGACGCCCGCTACCAGAGCGCCCACGCGCTGGCGGTGGACCTGGGCCACTGCCAGCGGCAATGGGCCGCCAACAAGCACTTGGTCGCCTTCGAGCCAGGCTGCGCCGACCCGGTCGCGGCCAATAGCACCCGCCTGTATGGCCGCAACGCTGAGCAGAAGGCCATCGCCCTGTTGCTCAAGGGCTTGCGCCGCAACAGCAAGCCACAAACGCTGCATATCAACGGCGCCGCCGGCATGGGCAAGTCGAGCCTGGTCGAGGCGGCACTGAAGGCCAACGCCGAAGGTTACTGGGCCGTCGGCAAGTGCAACAGCCTGGCCCAGGCGGTGCCCTACGCCCCCTGGGTCGAGATCCTCGGCGCGCTGACCAACCAGTTGCTGGCCAAGAACAGCCAAGACCTCGACACCTTGCGGCGTGAAATCCTGCGCCGCATCAAAGGCCACGGCCGCCTGCTCGGCAAGCTGGCGCCAGACCTGCAACTGATCCTCGGCCCCCTGCCTGAGCTGCCAGCCAAACCTACGCGCCTGGCACTGCAGAAAGAACAGCAGGCGGTCGTCGAGTTTCTTCAGGTATTCAGCCGCCCTGGCCTCCCCCTGGTGCTGTTCCTTGACGACACGCAGTGGGTCGATGACGCCTCCCGGCAGCTACTGGCACAACTGCTGGCAAACACGCCCGGCAACCTGCTGTTGATCGTAGCCCGGCGTAATGACACCCACGCCAACCATGCGCCACTTGCCGTCCCCGCCACGGTGCACAGCACCACCCTGAACTTGCGCCCGCTGGCCGTTGGGGCAGTGGCCGAGCTGATCGGCGAACGCTACCACGTCGACCCCGGCGCGGCGTTGCAACTGGCCGAGCAGGTACACGAGAAGACGGCTGGCAACCCGTTCTTCATCAACCAGATTCTCAGGGCCATGGTCGAGGACCAGCTGTTCACCTTCGACACCCAGGCCATGCGCTGGTCATGGTGCCCGCAGGCTGTAGCCCGGCACCGCTACTCCGACAATGTTGCCGACCTGATGATCCACCGCCTGGCGCGCCTGCCCGCGCCACAGCGCGATGTGCTGCGCATTGCCAGTGCAGCGGGTAACCGATGTGATGAAGCCGTACTGCGCCTGGCCCTTGGGCATGCACCGGGTGATCCGTTGCAGGCCTTGATTGGCGCGGGCTTTCTGCTTTCGGGCCCGAACGGCCTGGGCTTTGTTCATGACCGGGTGCTGGAGGCGGCTTACGAGCTGACGCCGGTGCAAGCGCGCGAATCGCTGCATGCACACATTGCCCTGGCCATGCTCCGGGCCTGGCCAGAGCGTTTGCATGAGCTGCTGTTCGAGATCACCCATCAGTTGCAACGCGCCAGCCCCTGCGGGTTTGCCACGGATGACCGCGCAGTGTTCCTGCAGCTGTTGCACGAAGCGGCATTGCGCGCGCGCGACAGCGGCGCCTATGAACAGGCCGCCGGCTACCTGCACACGGCCGAACAGCTGCTAAACCACGGCAGCACGCTGCAAAGCCGCATCACGCTTGGCTTTGCCATTTGCAGCATGGCCGCGGAGTGCGACTTGCAGCTAGCGCGCGTGGCCGCCGCCGAGGTCCAGCTCAGCGAGTGCCGCCAGCGCGCACGCTCGACCCTGGACCGGGCCAGGGTGTGTCAGCTGCAGGCACGCCTTGATACCTTGCAGGGCGACCATCAGGCAGCCATTGGCAGCGCGCTGTCCGGCCTGGAGATGCTGGGCATCCACCTGGCTCTGGGCCTTGACCCGCAACAGGTGGACGCCAGCCATGCCCGCGTGCAGGCCTTGATCGAGCAGCAAGGCCGCCACTGCCTGGAATCGCTACCGCGCACCGATTCGGAACACGTGGCACTGGCAATCGGCTTGCTGGCCACCCTGTCGTCATCATTCCTGGTGCAGGACGACCTGTGCTTCCTGCACCTGGCCAAGCTCATGGAACTGTCGCTGTTGCATGGCGTGGCCCCGGGCAGCACCTACGGCCTGGCCTGGTACGGGGTGATGCGCGCCGAACGCTTCGGCGCTTACCACGATGGCCACGCCTACTGCCTGGCTGCGCTCAAGCTCATCGAGCGCCACGGTTTCGAGGCGGACCTGAGCAGCGCGCTACTGGCCCTTGACCAGGTCAGCGCGTGGACCTCGCCCATGGAATTCGCCCGCCGCACAGCGCTTGAGGCCGTTGAGTCGGCGCACCTGAGTGGTGACCTGGCGATGAGCTGCCACGCCTGCAACCACCTGGTTTCCGACTCGCTGATCATGGGCCGCTACCTACCGGAGGTGGCCGAGGAAATAGCACAAGGCCTGGCCACCGTGCGCCGCCATGGCTACCGCGATGTCGAACAGATCCTGCTGGCCCAGCAGGCGTTCGTCGCCCACCTCAGCGGCACGCCCTGCCCGGCCGCGGTCGCGCCCTCGCATTCGCCCACCACGCGGTTCTTCCAGCATCTGTTCGACGGCATGTGCGCCTTCTACCTGGGCAACCACCCGACGGCCATGCGCAACCTGGCCCAGGCCGGTGACTACGCCTGGGCCGCGCCGGTGCACATCAACCTGGCCGACTACCACCTGTTCCGTGGCCTGGCCCTGGGCAGCCCGGAGGCCCCCGGCAACCTTGCCGACAAGCTGGGTGAGTTGCAGGCCCTGCGTGAGCGGTTTGGCCACTGGGCCGGCTTCAACCCCGCCACCTTCCGCAACAAACTGCTGCTGATCGAAGGGGTGATCGCCAAGCTGGAGGGTGACGGGCTGGCCGCCATCCGCTGCTTCGACCAGGCGCAGATCGCCGCCACCGCCGCCGGGTTCATCCACGAACAGGCACTGGCCCACGAACAACTGGCCGAGGTGTGCATCCCCAGCGGCCTGATCTCCGGTGCCAACCTGCACCTGCGCATCGCCCGTGACTGCTTCCATATCTGGGGCGCCACCGGCAAGGTGCACCAGCTGGAGACGCTGCACCCGTTCTTGCGTACCCAGCCGATCCAGGAAACCCAACGCGCCACCCACCAGGCCAGGCTGGACCTTGAGGCCGGTATCGAAGCCGCGCGGGCGTTGTCCGAAGAAGTGCTGCTCGAAGGCCTGATCGAAACCCTGATGGGCCACCTGACCCAGCATTCCGGCGCCGACCACGGTGCCTTGCTGATCGTCAGTGGCGCCGAATTCCAGATGGCCGCCCTTGCCTACATCGACGATGCCGGGCTGCACGTGAGCATGGACAACTGCCAGAAGTTCATGACCCAGGCGCCGCTGTCGGTGATCAACACCACCATGCGCACGCGCAAGCCGCTGGTACTCAACGATGCCCAAAGTGAGTGCCCCGAGGCCCTCCGCCAGGAGCTCAAGGCACGCAACGCCCGCTCGGTGCTGTGCCTGCCGCTGGTACTCCAGGGCGTACTGATCGGCCTGGTGTACCTGGAAAACCGCCTGGTGCCCAACCTGTTCGGCAGCCAGCGCCTGGCCATGCTGGAAATCCTTGCATCGCAGGCCGCCGTGTCGCTGCAGACGGCCAAGTTCTATACGCGCCTGGCAGAAGACAACCAGAGCCGCGCGCAGATAGAGGCGGAACTGCGCCATTCGCGCGCAGAGCTTGCGCGCACTGCGCACCTGCAAGTCATGAACGAGCTGTCGGCGTCCATCGCCCACGAGATCAGCCAGCCACTGCTGGGCATCACCTCCAACGCCGCCGCCAGCCTGCGCTGGCTGAAACGTGCCAAACCCGACCTGGAGGAAGCGATTGCCGGCCTGGAGGACATCCGCAACGACAGCGAGCGTGCCGCCAACATCGTGCGGGCGCTGCGCTCACTGGCCAAACAGTCGCCGGTGCAACTCAAGGCAGTGAAGCTGGACGAACTGATCCGCGAGGTGGTGCGCCTGACCTCGGCCGATGCCGCCAAGGGCGCGGTGAACGTGCAGACGCGGTTGCAGGCGGGCGTGAGCGTGATGGGCGACCCGGTGCAACTGCAACAGCTGGTGTTCAACCTGATCACCAATGGCCTGGAGGCGCTGGCGGGGTATCGCAGTGATGGCGAGCTGCGGATTGCCTCGGCAGTGGTGGGTGAGCGGGTGGAGATTTGCGTGGACGACAACGGGCCGGGGATTGCGCCTGAGGAACGGGAGCGGGTATTCGGGGCGTTCTATACCACCAAGAGCAGTGGCATGGGCATGGGCCTGGCGATCTGCAACTCGGTGGTGCAGGCCCATGGTGGGCAGTTGCAGGCGCTGGTGTCGGAGCTGGGGGGCTGCCGGATTCGTTTCAGTCTGGCTGTGAGTCATTCATAGCCTGTGCCGGCCTCTTCGCGGCTAAAGCCGCTCCCACAGACACCACACAAAATTCAAATGCTGTGATGTATCTGTGGGAGCGGGTTCACCCGCGAAGAGGCCGGCACAGGTTTACATCAACGCGACGTCAACGCCGCGTAGCTGTTCATCAGGTTGCGGTAGTTGGGAATACGCTGCGACAGCAGGTTACCCAGCCCTTCAATGTCGTTGCGCCAGTCGCGGTGCAGCTCACAAGCCACCGAGAACCAGTTCATCATCTGCGCGCCCGCCTGGGTCATGCGCACCCATGCAGCCTGCTGCACGGTTTCGTTGAAGGTGCCGGAGGCATCGGTGACCACGAACACTTCAAAACCTTCCGCCAGCGCCGACAGGGTCGGGAACGCCACGCACACGTCGGTGACCACACCCGCGATGATCAGCTGCTTGCGGCCGGTGGCCTTGATCGCCTTGACGAAGTCTTCGTTGTCCCAGGCGTTGATCTGCCCTGGGCGGGCGATGTAGGGCGCGTCCGGGAACATTTCTTTCAGTTCCGGTACCAGCGGGCCGTTCGGGCCTTGCTCGAAGCTGGTGGTGAGGATGGTCGGCAGGCCAAAGAACTTGGCCAGGTCACCCAGGGCCAGCACGTTGTTCTTGAACTCGTTGGGCGAGAAGTCCTGCACCAGCGAGATCAGGCCAGTCTGGTGGTCGACCAGCAGGACCACGGCGTCGTCTTTGTTCAGGCGCTTGTAATCGGGTTGGCTCATCGGGGTGACTCCTTGGGTTGGGAAAACGGCCCGGCACTGCCCGCAAGTGGCTATACCGGCGGATAGCTTCGGCTTAAGAAATGGCTTGCGCCTGGCGCCAGGCATTCGGCGGCTGGCCGACCAGGCGGCTGAAGGCGCGGGTGAAATGGGCCTGGTCGCAAAAGCCGCACTCCAGGCTCACGTGGGTGATCGGCGCCTCGGTGGCGAGCAGGCGCTTGGCCTTTTCCATGCGCGCCAGCAGGCGCCAGGCCTGGGGCGAGAGGCCGGTATTGACCTTGAATGCGCGGGAAAAATGGCTGCGGGTGAGGTTGCACACGCCAGCGATCTCGATGATCGACAGCGAGCTGCGCAGCATCAGTTCCTTGGCTTGGCGCAAGCGCGCCGGCGTCAGTGCGCCGGGGGCTTGCAGCGGCGCTTGGGGCGTCCCAGGGTGCATGGCGACTCTCCTGTTCAGTGGGGAAAGTCTGGCCGCTGGCACATGACAAAGTCCTGAGCCAAAGCTGAATTGTTCTTAATTGTGCGCAGCGGTATACCGTAAGATGCTCGCTGTACTCAGCTACCGAGCGAACAAGCATGCAGGTAAACGCTCACCGCACCGTGGCCATGGTGCTGTTCAACGATGTGCTGTTGCTGGACGTCACTGGCCCCATGGACGCATTCGCCATCGCCAACCGGTTTTTACCTGCCGAGCGGCAATACCGGCTGCTCACCCTGGCCGAAGGGCAAGCTGCGGTGCGCGGCTCGTGCGGGCTGAAAGTGGTGGCTGACCTGCGCCTGGAGGATCTGCCAGATGCTGTCGACCTGTTGCTGGTGCCTGGCGGCCCGGGCGCCTACGACGTCGCCCTGCCGGCGATCGAGCGCTGGCTACCGCAGGCCGTGCGGGGTGCCAAGCGCTTCGGCGCCATCTGCACCGGGGTGTTCCTGCTGGGCCGGGCCGGGCTGCTGGCTGGCTATCGTTGCACCACCCACTGGAACTACGTCGAGCGGCTGGCGCGGGCGTTTCCCGAGGCCAAGGTGGAAACCGAACAGATCTACGTGATCGACCGCTGCCTGATTACCTCGGGCGGCATCACGGCGGGCATCGACCTGGCGTTGGCGGTAGTGGCCGAAGACCACGGCAAGGCGTTGGCACTGGAAGTGGCCAAGGTGCTGCTGGTGGCCCGCCACCGCCAGGGCGGGCAGACCCCGTACGGGCCGCTGCTGGCGGCGGTGCCACGGGATGATTCGCCGGTTGCCCGCGTGCAGGCGTACATCGTCGACCATATCGAGCAGGCATTCACCGTGCAGAAGATGGCCGACCTGGTGGCCATGAGCGCGCGCAACTTTGCCCGCACGTTTCAGCGTGAAGTGGGGATTACGCCGCTGCAGTACTTGCAGAACGCGCGCATCGACCGGGCGCGCAAGCTGCTTGAATGCGGCGACCTGCCGTTGAAGGTGGTGGCGGCGCAGTGCGGGTTTGGCAGTGACCGGCATATGCGCAAGGTGTTCTGCGAGCGGATTGGCATGACGCCGGCGCAATATCGGGCGCAGTTTGGTGGGGCCTGAGCCAGTGTTTTTCCTGTGCAGGCCTCTTCGCGGGTAAACCCGCTCCCACAGGGATTGCACAGGTCTGGCAAGCTCCGCTGTACCTGTAGGAGCGGGTTTACCCGCGAAGAGGCCTGCACAGGCTGTCTCATTTTTCAGGACAATCTTTCTCCCCAATGGCGGATTGTCTAACGCCACCCCGCCCCCCAGAATTGTCCGCCAAACTGTTCAAACGCTGCCCCGGCAGCTCATGGAGTACGAGCCAATGCCACACGAAGGCAGCCTTCTGCAAACCGCGGTGATCTTCCTGCTCGCCGCCGTCCTCGCCGTCCCTTTGGCCAAGCGCCTGCAACTGGGGGCCGTGCTCGGTTACCTGCTGGCCGGCGTGGTCATTGGCCCGCAAGCGCTGGGCCTGATACGCGACACCGAGAGCGTGGCGCACATCTCCGAGCTGGGCGTAGTCCTGCTGCTGTTCATCATCGGCCTGGAATTATCCCCCAAACGCCTGTGGCTGATGCGTAAATCGGTGTTCGGTGTCGGCACTGCCCAGGTGCTGCTGACCGGTGCACTGATCGGCGCCATTGCCCTGTTCGGCTTCAGCCAGACACTACCGGCCGCAATCGTGCTCGGCCTGGGCCTGGCGCTATCGTCCACCGCCCTTGGCCTGCAAAGCCTGGCCGAGAGCAAGCAGCTGAATGCCCCGCACGGGCGCCTGGCGTTTGCCATCCTGCTGTTCCAGGACATCGCCGCGATCCCGCTGATTGCTTTGGTCCCGCTGCTGGCCGCCAGTGGCCCGGACACCAGCCACGGTGACAGCCTGCAACACGGCCTGAAGGTATTTGCCAGCATCGCCGTGGTGATCATTGGCGGCCGCTACCTGCTGCGCCCGGTGTTCCGCACCGTGGCCCGTACCGGCCTGCCAGAAGTGTCTACCGCCACCGCGCTGCTGGTGGTGATCGGCACCGCCTGGCTGATGGAAGAAGCCGGCATCTCCATGGCCCTGGGCGCCTTCCTCGCCGGCCTGCTGCTGGCCGACTCGGAGTACCGCCACGAGCTGGAATCGCAGATCGAACCGTTCAAAGGCTTGCTGCTGGGGCTGTTCTTCATCAGCGTCGGCATGGGCGCCAACCTGCGCCTGCTGCTGGAAATGCCGCTGGTAGTGCTGGGCCTGACCCTGCTGCTGGTGGCGGTGAAGCTGGTGCTGCTGGTCGGCGTCGGCCGCCTGGCCGGTGGCCTGAGCGGCGCCAGCGCGCTACGCCTGGGCATGGTGCTGGCGGCCGGTGGCGAGTTCGCCTTCGTGGTGTTCAAGCTGGGCAAGGACCAAGGCCTGTTCGACACCCAGACCTACGACCTGCTGCTGATGACCATCACTCTGTCGATGGCCATTACCCCGCTGCTGATGATTGGCTGCGCCCACGCCCTCAAGCGCCCGCAAGCGGTGCGTGAAGTGCCGGAGCAATACAAGCAGATCCAGACCGATACGCCACGGGTGGTGATCGTCGGCATGGGCCGCATGGGCCAGATCGTCGCGCGCATCCTGCGGGCACAGAAGATCCCGTTCATTGCCCTGGAAACCTCGGTGGACACCATCGAGATGACACGGATGTTCGAACAGGTGCCGGTGTTCTACGGCGACCCGCTGCGCCCGGAAGTGCTGCATGCGGCCAAGGTGGGCGAGGCAGAGTACTTCATCATCACCATCGACGACCCGGAAGCCGCCATTCATACCGCAGAACGGGTGAAGCGCCTGTACCCGCACCTGAAAGTGCTGGCCCGTGCGCGTAACCGCCAGCATGTGCACAAGTTGGCGGATGTGGGGGCAGAGCCGATTCGCGAGACGTTCTATTCCAGCCTGGAAATGACCCGCCGCGCGCTGGTGGGGTTGGGTTTGAGTGATGCGCAGGCGGCGGACCGGATTGCACGATTTACCCAGCATGACGAAGAGGTGCTGGTGGCCCAGGGGCAGGTGCGCGATGACCGGGCCAAGGTGATGCAAACAGCCAAGGAGGCGCGGGTGGAGCTGGAGCGGTTGTTTGATTCGGATGCGGATTGAGGCCTTTGAGTGCATGGCTTGAGGGTTGCAGCGCCTATGAGATCGAGCGCCGCCATTACGCGAACACAGAAGAACCCATCAAAAAATCGACCGATTCTCAGCCAGGTCCTACTTCCCCGCGAACCATTTCCTACGCTCACGCCAATCCCGAGGATTTATCCTACGCACCGTGTCGACGCCCGTCTGATTGTCCGGGGGAAGCCTGCTCTCTAGGCTGACCAGGTCGCTGTCGGTTCAGCGATCGGGTGTGGAAACCCGGATGTGATGAAGGGCTGCCGTAATGGCAGTTGTGCGCGTGTGGCCGTTTGGCCAACCGGCTTGCCTTCTCACCGGTTTTCCACCCCGCGTACAACTGCCGCCTTCTGCGTGGAAACGGGTGGTTGCAGTTCAGCCCGAGAGAAGGAATTGCCATGAAAAAGATTGTCCCCAATCCACCCCTCCCCGACACAGCCCAACGCGCCTTCAACCGCTGCGATGCCGGCCACCCCCCTTGTTCACAGTAAACCCGGGCGTTTCCGCCCATGACGCCTTGGTGCATGTCGCCCAGTACCTGCGCGGAGCATACGACTGTGGCTACAAAGCCCTGGAACATCTGGACGAAACCGGCAAGAGCCTGTTCTGGAGCAACCTGAATGCAGTTGAAATGGCAGAAGGGTTGGTTGAAGCATTGTTGGAGGGGATTGAGTCGCAGCCTGTAAGTTGAAGCGCATTACATCCGCCATGAGCAGGCTGCGGTGACTGGCCTGCTCAGCCTCAATATAGGAAACGCCCTACAAAACGCGTCACCCCGCGTCTGATTGTTCAACAAAACCCTTCTCTCTAGGCTCACTTGGCCACCACCGCATCAGCGACACCCATCGCAGCCAGGTATCTCATTGAGCCCCAACCACCCAACCGCGAAAGTCGCCGAGAGCAAGGGCCAGAACAATTGGGTGGACGAAAAACTGCCCGACCTCAAAACGCTTGCGCGTGAACTGCGCGCCCAGGCTATCGAAGAACTAGCAGCTGCCGACTCGCATGACGCCGCAATTGAACTTGCTGCACAGCACTTGGGCTTGAGCAGAGAAGATGCCAGCCGGGTAATCGTCAAAAGCCCAATGGGCGACATCCTGATTCAGCGTCGCTGCATCCATCACATCGTCGAAAAGCGACAGGACGCCCGGGAACGCTATGTAAAAGTCGCTCTGGATACACTGATCGGACCATTTGAAGTGTGGCAGGTGGCATACACCAATGACACCAACAGGCTTGCCTTCATAGGCGTCTACGAGACCAAGCGGCAGATGCTGGTGGTCGTAACACTCGACAAAGGCAAAATGCTGTGGAATTTCATGCAGTGCGATGCGAAGGCTCTGAACAAGCATCGCCACGGGAAGCTGCTCTACAAGCGATACACATGCCTGCCGAGCAAAGAAAAGGGCCACTGTCACCAGTGGCCCTGTAAACATGCTTGATATTCATATACACACCCTCAAGCCGGGGTGTGGAGGTCTCACCCAACGCTGATGATTCAGCCATCGACGGGGTTCCTACGCCAACTGTTGCCGCTGAATGGCAGTTGGTTTCGCGCTCAACTGAAACGCTAACAACACTCTTGCATCAAGTCAACGATGGCGCTCAGTGGAGTCCAGCCATCAGGTTACTGGCTGTTACTTCCCCGCAGTCAACGCGTTATAGCTGGTCATCAAGTTCCGATAATCCGGAATATGGTTGGAGCACAGCGCCGCCAGCCCTTCCACATCATTGCGCCAGTCGCGGTGCAGCTCACAGGCCACACCAAACCAGGTCATCATCTGCGCCCCTGCCTGGCTCATGCGGTCATGCGCTGCATCACGGGTCATTTCATTGAAAGTGCCAGAAGCATCGGTCACCACGAACACTTCAAATTCTTCTTCCAAAGCCGACAGCGCCGGAAACGCCACACAAACCTCAGTCACCACACCCGCAATGATCAGCTGCTTCTTGCCAGTTGCCTTCACCGCCTTGACGAAGTCTTCGTTGTCCCAGGCATTGATCTGGCCTGGGCGGGCGATGTACGGCGCGTCCGGGAACAGTTCCTTCAGCTCGGGTACCAGCGGACCGTTGGGGCCTTGTTCGAAGCTGGTGGTGAGGATGGTCGGCAGGTTGAAGAACTTGGCCAGGTCAGCCAGGGCCAGCACGTTGTTCTTGAACTTGTCCGGCTCGATGTCACGCACCAGCGACAGCAGGCCAGCCTGGTGGTCGACCAGCAGTACGGCGGCGTCGTCTTTGTTCAGGCGGTTGTAGGTGAATTTGCTCATGGTCTGTGCTCCTAAGGGTTATGAATTTTTCAGCAATTCGGGGTGTTTCGCGTTGATGGGCACAGATTAAAATCATCACCTTTGCGGCGGTAGTTAGCAGAATCTGGCTTTAGCGTTCCGTTTTGTGAACGATGGATTTGTAGGGTTGTGCCGGCCTCTTCGCGGCTAAAGCCGCTCCCACAGGTGCACAAGTCTCAGGACCTGTGGTGATCCTGTGGGAGCGGGTTTACCCGCGAAGAGGCCGGCACAGGCAACCGAATACCCGGAGACCGATCATTGGAAGACCTCAACTCCCTCTACTACTTCACCCAGGTAGTCGAACACGGCGGCTTCGCCCCGGCCGGGCGGGCGCTGGACATGCCCAAGTCGAAGCTCAGTCGGCGCATCGCCGACCTGGAGGACCGCCTGGGCGTGCGCCTGTTGCACCGCACCAGCCGCCACTGCTCACTCACCGAGATTGGCCAGGCCTACTACAACCGCTGCCTGGCCATGCGCGTGGAGGCCGAAGGCGCGGCGGAGATCATCGAACGCAACCGCAGCGAACCGCGCGGGCTGGTGCGCATCAGTTGCCCGACCACCCTGCTCAACTCCTGGGTCGGGCCGATGCTGACCCGCTACATGCTCAAGTACCCGCAGGTGGAGCTGTTCATCGAAAGTACCAACCGCCGCGTCGACCTGCTGCACGAGGGCTTCGACATCGCCCTGCGGGTGCGCTTTCCACCGTTGGAAAACACCGACATGGTGATGAAGGTGCTGAGCAACAGCACCCAGTGCCTGGTTGGCCAGCCGCAGTACCTGGAGCAACTGCCCAAGGGTTTTGACCCGCAGTTGCTCGGCACCCTGCCGAGCGTGCACTGGGGAAGTGCCCAGCGGGAGTACCAGTGGGAGCTGTTTCAGGGCGAGGACACCAGTCGCAGCATTGTCATCCCGCATACCCCGCGCATGGTCACCGACGACCTGTTTGCCTTGCGCCATTTCGTGGTGGCCGGGGTGGGGATTGCGCATTTGCCGCGGGTGGCGGTACGCGAGGACCTGGCCGCGGGGCGGCTGGTGGAGCTGATCCCGGACTGGCACCCGCGGTGTGGCATCGTGCATGCGATTTTCCCGTCGCGGCGTGGGTTGCTGCCTTCGGTGCGGGCATTGATCGATCATCTGGCTGAGGAGTTTGCGATCAGCGATATGGCTTGATTTGGTTGCCGCCTGTACCGGCCCTTTCGCGGGTGAACCCGCTCCCACAGTGTTCACCACAGGGCAGAATACTGTGTAGTGCCTGTGGGAGCGGCTTTAGCCGCGAAAGGGCCGGTCCAGGAAATGCAAATTTCATCCAGCACACCCTTACAAGACCCCTGGCCTATCCTTCACCCACACTCCCGGATCATCCCCCGGAGCCCCCCATGATCCGCGCCACTCACGGACCAGGCCGCGCCCTGCTCGCCACCCTTGCCCTGTGCCCGGCCCTCAGCCAGGCCGACGAACCCGGCTGGTCGCTGCTCAGCCGCAACTACTTCCTGCACAGCGACTTCCGCTCGCCCTCCGGAAGCGCCCAGAACTACCGCCAGGAATGGGCCCAGGGTTTCATCGGCGAGGTCCGCTCGGGCTTCACCGAGGGCACTGTCGGGGTCGGCATCGACGCCCATGGCTTTCTCGGCCTCAAGCTCGACGGCGGCCGCGGCCATGCCGGCACCGGCCTGCTGCCACGCGACAGCGATGGCCGCGCCGAGTCCGACTACTCCAGCGCCGGCGCCGCGCTAAAGCTGCGCCTGGGCAACACCCAACTGCACTACGGCGAGATGATGGTGGAAACCCCGGTGTTCGACACCGGCGACAAACGCCTGCACCCGGAATACGCCACCGGCTGGCTTGTCGAAAACACCGACCTGCCCGACTGGCGCCTGCAGGCCGGGCGCTTCACCGCCTTCAACAACCAGGACAACAGCTCGACCCACGACGACTTCAGCGGCTACGGCGCCACCACCCACAACCGCGCCATCAGCCTGGCCGGCGCCACGTTCGCGCCCGCTGGCCCGTTAGGCGGTGCGCTGTATGCCGGGCAACTGCAGGACACCTGGCGCCAGGCCTACCTCAACCTGAACCTGGCCGAAGGCAACTGGCGCCTGGACGGCAACCTGTACAGCACCCGCGACACTGGCAACGCCAGCGCCGGGGCAATCGACACCCTCGCCTACAGCCTGCTGGGAAAATACAGCTTCGGCGCCCAGGCGCTGAGCCTGGCCTACCAGAAGGTGGAGGGCGACACCCCGTTCGACTTCGTCGGTGGCGATTCCATCTACCTGGCCAACTCGATCAAGTACGCCGACTTCAACGGCCCAGGCGAGCGCTCGTGGCAACTGCGCTACGACCTCAACTTCGCCACCCTCGGCGTACCCGGCCTTAGCCTGATGGGCCGTTACGTCAGTGGCCGCGGCATCGATGGCAGCCATGCCCCGGCAGGCGGCGCTTATGTGAACCAGTACGGCAACGGCGGCAAGCACTGGGAGCGCGACATCGACCTGAAGTACGTGGTGCAGTCCGGTGCCGCCAAAGACCTGAGCCTGTCGTTCTCCCACGTCAGCCACCGTGCCAACCAGGCCCAGGCCGGCGATGACATCGACCGCATCTACCTGATCATCGAATACCCACTCAAAGGCAGCTTCTGACATGAGCACATCCCCTTCAGGCGCCTGGAGCCCGTTGCGCAACACCACGTTCCGCATGCTGTGGATCGCCACCATCGCCTCGAATATCGGCACCTGGATGCACGAGGTGGGCGCCGGCTGGCTGATGACCACGCTGTCGGCCAGCCCGCTGCATGTGGCGCTGATCCAGGTGGCCGGTTCGCTGCCGATGTTCTTCCTGGCCCTGCCGGCAGGCGCGGCAGCGGACATCGTCGACAAGCGCCGCTACCTGTTGCTGGTGCAGCTGTGGATGTCGACGGTGGCCGTGGTGCTGGCGGCGCTGACCCTGCTCGGGTTGATGAACGTGACCCTGCTGCTGGTGCTGACCCTGGCGCTGGGCATTGGCACCGCACTGATGATGCCGGCCTGGAGTGCATTGACGCCGGAGCTGGTGGGCAAGCAAGACCTGGCCAACGCGGTGGCCATTTCCAGCGTCGGTATCAACGTGTCGCGCGCTATCGGCCCGGCTTTGGCCGGCGTGGTGGTGAGCCTGGTCGGCCCGTGGCTGACCTTTGCGTTGAACGCCGTGTCATTTGCCGGGGTGATCCTGGTGTTGCTCCTATGGAAACGCGAGGTGAAGGAGCCACTGTTGCCGGCAGAACGCTTTGTCGCGGCCATGCGCACCGGCCTGCGCTTTGCGCGCAGTGCCAAACCCTTGCAGGCTGTGCTGTTGCGGGCCTTGGCGTTCTTCTTCTGCGCCAGCGCCGGTACGTCGTTGCTGCCGTTGATTGTGCGGGGCGAAATGCATGGCACTGCCGCCGATTTCGGCTTGCTGCTGGCGGCGATCGGTATCGGCGCGGTGGCCGGGGCTACCTTGCTGCCGCGCCTGCGTGAACACATCAGCCGCGATCGGTTGGTGATGCTAGCGAGCCTGCTGTATGCCCTGTTCCTGCTGGCCCTGGCACTGGTACGCAACTTCTATGTGCTGTTGCCAGCGATGTTGCTCAGCGGTGCGGCGTGGATTGCCGTGCTGTCCAATTTGCAGGTGGCAGCGCAGACCTCGGTACCGGCCTGGGTAAGGGCGCGGGCGCTGTCGGTATACATCCTGATCTTCTTCGGCGCCATGGCCTGTGGCGGCTTGCTGTGGGGTACGGTTGCAAGCCATGTATCGATTACCGTCAGCCTGTTGTTTGCCGCAGGTGGGCTGGCATTAGGCACCTTGCTGACCTGCAAGGTGACGCTGCCGGAAACCGAGGCTGAAGAGCTGACGCCGTCACTGCACTGGCCGGTGCCGGTGCTGAGCGATGACATGGACAAGGAAAGCGGGCCGGTGATGGTGACCGTGGAGTACCACGTCGACCCGGCCAGGGCCGAGGCATTCCAGCTGGCGGCACGGGAGCTGGAGGCCATGCGCAAGCGCAATGGTGCGTTGTCGTGGGGGCTGATGCGCGACAGTGCAGACCCGGCGGTGTGGCTGGAGTTCTTCTTTGAAGAGTCGTGGCTGGAGCATTTGCGGCATCACCATCGGGTGACCCGCGGGGAGCTGAAGATCGAGGCGCGAGTCAGGATGCTGCAGACCGAGGGCGTCGAGGTGCGGATTCGGCATTTGTTGGCGGGTGGGGAGCATAAGGCTCACCATTGATGTTGGCCTCTCCGGCCCTTTCGCGGGTAAACCCGCTCCTACATGTATCGTGTTCCGATGTAGGAGCGGGTTTACCCGCGAAAGGGCCAGCACTGAAAGAACAAAAAAAGGGGCCAAAAAATGGCCCCTTCTTCACATCAGCTCAGCTTAGAAAGCAAAGCACGAGCAACCCAGTGCCCCCCAGAAGCCCTGGAAGTCATTGACCGGCACACTCGATTTGCGCGCTTTGTCATGGCTGTGCGCATGCACCCCGCACGGCCCCGAGCACTGGTGCACGGCTGCTGCCAGCGACGGTGTGCCCACGCGCCAGTGCCCAGGCACTTTGGCCACAGGCGACCACTCCGGCAGCACTGGCACCTGCGGTGGGCCGAGGCGATCGAACTCGCCGGCACCGTACACAACCTTGCCATCGACAATGGTCAGCACCGACTCGATGCCCTTGATCGCCTCTTCATCAACACTGAAGAAGTCCAGCGACAACGCAGCCAGGTCTGCCAGCTGGCCGACCTTGATCTGGCCCTTCTTGCCCTGCTCGCTGGAGAACCAGGCGCTGCCCTGGGTGAACAGCTGCAGCGCGGTCTCGCGGTCCAGGCCTTCCTTGTACAGCTCCATGCCGCCAACGGTCTTGCCGCTGACCAGCCAGTACAGCGAGGTCCACGGGTTGTAGCTGGACACGCGGGTGGCGTCGGTACCGGCACCTACCGGCACGCCCATGTCGAGCATGCGCTTGATCGGCGGGGTCTGCTCGGCGGCCTTGGCGCCGTAGCGGTCGACGAAGTATTCACCCTGGAAGGCCATGCGGTCCTGAATGGCGATACCGCCGCCCAAGGCGCGCACGCGCTCGATGTTTTCCGGGGTGATGGTTTCGGCGTGGTCGAAGAACCACGGCAGGCCATTGAACGGGATGTCGCGATTGACCTTCTCGAACACGTCGAGCATACGCGTGATCGATTCGTTGTACGTGGCGTGCAGGCGGAACGGCCAGCGTTGTTCGACCAGGTGACGGACCACCGGCTCGAGTTCTTCTTCCATGGTCTGCGGCAGGTCCGGGCGCGGCTCGAGGAAGTCCTCGAAGTCGGCGGCGGAGAACACCAGCATTTCGCCGGCGCCGTTATGCCGCAGGAAGTCGGTGCCGCTGTGCAGTTTGACGCTGGACGTCCACTTCTTGAAGTCGTCCAGCTCTTCCTTGGGCTTCTGGGTGAACAGGTTGTAGGCAATGCGCACGGTCAGCTGGTTGTTGTCGGCCAGCTCCTGGATCACCGAGTAGTCATCGGGGAAGTTCTGGTAGCCGCCGCCGGCGTCGATGGCGCTGGTCAGGCCCAGGCGGTTCAGCTCGCGCATGAACTGGCGGGTGGAGTTGACCTGGTATTCCAGCGGCAGCTTCGGCCCCTTGGCCAGGGTGGCGTAGAGGATCATCGCATTGGGGCGGGCGATCAGCATGCCGGTCGGGTTGCCGAACTTGTCACGCTGGATCTCGCCACCTGGCGGGTTCGGCGTGCTCTTGTCGTAGCCCACGGCCTTGAGCGCAGCGCGGTTGAGCAGCGCGCGGTCGTAGAGGTGCAGCAGGAATACCGGGGTATCCGGTGCGGCCTGGTTGATTTCTTCCAGGGTGGGCATGCGTTTTTCGGCGAACTGGAATTCGTTCCAGCCACCCACTACGCGCACCCACTGTGGGGTTGGCGTGCGTGCGGCCTGGTCCTTGAGCATGCGCAGGGCATCGGCCACCGACGGCACGCCTTCCCAGCGCAGCTCCAGGTTGTAGTTCAGGCCACCACGGATCAGGTGCAGGTGCGAGTCGTTCAGGCCCGGGATAACCGTGCGCTGTTTGAGGTCGATGATTTGCGTGGTGGCGCCCTTGAGGGCCATGGCCTCGGCGTCGCTGCCCACGGCGAGGAAGCGGCCGTCCTTGATGGCGACGGCGGTCGCGGTGGGCTTTTCGCGGTCAACGGTGTGCAGCTTGCCGTTGAACAGAATCAGATCGGCGGTCATGGAACCTCCTTGGGTGGATGCGTGAGCGGAACCGGCCTGGCCGGTGAAAGGCAATGCGGACCAGAGCGCGCCGGCGGCACCGAGGACGGTGCTGGTGGCGAGGAACTGGCGACGGGTCTTGTCGTTGCGGTCCTGGGACATAGGGTTCTCCGTCTCTGGGTGCGGCGGCGGCAGGCGCGACTGCGGAGCATGCCGGTTGACATGGGGTCAGGGCTTGGATGGATGTGCGGTGGGTTGAAGAAGGTTAGCCCTGATCGGGTTTTGTGTTGCCTGGGCTGGCCTCTTCGCGGGTGAACCCGCTCCCACAGGGACACCACAGGCCTGGAAGATCGTGGTATCCCTGTGGGAGCGGGTTTACCCGCGAAGAGGCCAGCACAGTTACTGCTGAAGGAACGCCAGCAAGTCCTGATTCAGCTGCTGCGCATGGGTCACTGCAAACCCATGCGGCGCCCCGGCATACACCTTCAGCTCAGCCCCACGAATCAGCTCCGCCGCCTGTTTGCCGGTGGTCTCGAAGGGCACGATCTGGTCGTCATCGCCATGAATCACCAACGTCGGCACAACGATCCTGGCCATGTCCGGACGGAAGTCGGTTTCGGAGAACGCCGTCACACAATCCAGGGTGCCCTTGATCGACGCCATCAGCGCAATGTTCAAGGTCTGCGTCTGCACGCCCTGGGACACCTGCTGCCCATGGTTGATGCCATAGAACGGCGCGGCGAAATCGGCGATGAACTGCGCACGGTCGGCACGCAAGCCTTCGCGGATACCTTCGAACACCGACGGGTCGACACCCTCAGGGTTGTCGTCACGCTTGCCGAACACCGGCGTCACTGCGCCCAGCAGCACCAGCCTGGCGACCCGCTCGCTGCCGTGGCGGGCGATGTAGCGGCTGACATCGCCGCCGCCCATCGAGAAGCCCACCAGGGTCACGTCGCGCAGGTCGAGGTGCTCGATCAGCTGGGCGATGTCATCGGCGAAGGTGTCGTAGTCGTAGCCGCTCCACGGCTGGCTCGACCGGCCGAAGCCACGGCGGTCGAAGGCGATGGTGCGGTAGCCGCGGCTGGCCAGGAACTCCATCTGCGAGTCCCACATGTCGGCATCCAGCGGCCAGCCGTGGCTGAACAGCACGGGCTTGCCGCTGCCCCAGTCCTTGAAATAGATCGAAGTGCCATCGCGGGTAACGAACGTGCTCATAACGGTATCTCCTTGAAAGTGTCCAGGTGAAGGCGTGGCTCAACCGCGTAGCCAGTTGGCGCAGCGGCGGGTTACCCAAGGCATGATGTAGAACACCACGGGCAGGATGACGAACAGGTTGACGATCAGGTTGCCGGTGATCGGGCCGCCCAGCTGCGGGAAGCGTGCGAACAGCGGCGCCAGCAGTTGCGGAATGACCATGGTCATCGGGCAGATCACCAGGTAGGTCAGCAGCGCCTGCTTCCAGCGTGGCGGTTGCGCGGCGTTGGTGCTTGGCGGGGTGAACCAGAACTCCGGGTCGTCGTGCACCTGGGTGTGGTCACCGCCTTCCAGTAGCGGCAGTACTTCATTGACCAGCGCCTGGCGTTCGGCCGAGTTGACCCAGGCCTGCAGCAGGCTGGCATCGGCGAAGCGCACCACGGTGGTGAAGTGCAGCCCGCCGTCGTCGGGGCGAATGACGTTGACGTCCAGATGCCCCGGCTGGCGGCGCGCGGTGCTGACCGTGCGCTTGAGCCATGCTTCGTACGCGGCCAGCGACGCGGCGCGAACCTTGTGCTGGATGACCAGGGTCACCACGTTGCGGTTGTCTTGGAGTGCGGTGTTCATCGGCGTTCCTTGGGATGAGCTTGCCCGCATCCACTGTGCAACGGCGAACGGGCGGAGGATTGGATAGGTGTGCTGCCCTGGGCGAGCACCGACTGGCGGTGCCCGCGGCGGTTGGGCTTACTTGTTGGCGTTGAAGGCGTTGTAGCTGGTCATCAGGTTGCGGTAGTCCGGGATGTGGTTGGAGCACAGCGCGGCCAGGCCTTCGATGTCGTTGCGCCAGTCGCGGTGCAGCTCACAGGCCACGCCGAACCAGGTCATCAGCTGTGCGCCGGCACGGCTCATACGGTCATGGGCGGCGTCGCGGGTCATGGCGTTGAAGGTGCCGGAGGCATCGGTGACCACGAACACGTCGAACTCTTCTTCTAGGGCGGCCAGCGCCGGGAAGGCTACGCACACTTCGGTGACCACGCCGGCGATGATCAGTTGCTTCTTGCCGGTGGCCTTTACGGCCTTGACGAAGTCTTCGTTGTCCCAGGCGTTGATCTGGCCTGGGCGGGCGATGTAGGGGGCGTCCGGGAACAGTTCCTTCAGCTCGGGTACCAGCGGGCCGTTGGGGCCTTGTTCGAAGCTGGTGGTGAGGATGGTTGGCAGGTTGAAGAACTTGGCCAGGTCGGCCAGGGCCAGCACGTTGTTCTTGAAGGCGTCAGGCTCGATGTCGCGGACCAGCGACAGCAGGCCAGCCTGGTGGTCGACCAGCAGTACGGCGGCGTCGTCTTTGTTCAGGCGGTTGTATTTGAAATTGGTCATGGGGGTAGCTCCTAAGGGTTTTGATTTTCAGTAATTTGGGTGTTTCGCGTTGATGGGAGAAGATTAAAACCATCACCTTTGGAGCGGTAGATAGTGGTTTTTGGCTTTAGCGTTCTGTTTTAGGAACGATGGTTTTATGTGGGCTGTACCGGCCCTTTCGCGGCTAAAGCCGCTCCTACAACGACCGCGTAACGCTGTGGGAGCGGGCGAGCCCGCGAAAGGGCCAGTACAGGCCCCATTGCCTGCAACGGCAACCTGCTCTATTACTACCCACAGCCCTCCCCTCACACCCGAGACCATCATGCTGGCGTTCATCCAGTCGTCCCCGTTGTTGCTCGGTACCACCCTGATCCTGCTCGACCTCGTAATCTGGCAGTTGATCCCCCTCCAGCACCGGGCCTGGCGCATCGGTACCCGGCTGGTGCTTTTCCTGTTGTTCAGCTCGGTACTGGTGGCCGCCGGCATGAGCCCGCTGCAACCGCCACCCTGGCCCGACGATGTTTCGCGCAACCTGATGGCCACGGTGCTGGCCATCGGTTGGTGGCTGTTCGGCGCGCGCACGGTCACCGTGGTGTTCGGCCTGTTGCTGGTGGCCCGGGGCAGCCATGGCGGGCGCCTGCTGCAAGATGTGCTGGGCGCGCTGATATTCCTGGTCGCCGTGGTCGCTGCCGCAGGCTATGTGCTGCAACTGCCGGTGAAGGGCTTGCTGGCCACCTCCGGGGTGATGGCCATCGTCATCGGCCTGGCGTTGCAGAGCACGCTGGCCGACGTGTTCAGCGGCATCATCCTGAACACCACGCGGCCGTACCAGATTGGCGATTCGATCTCGATCGACGGCACCGAAGGCAAGGTGCTGGAAATCGACTGGCGCGCCACCCGCCTGCTCACGGGTACGGGTAGCCTGGCGGTGATCCCCAACTCGGTGGCGGCCAAGGCGCGGCTGCTCAACCACAGCCGCCCGGCCGATGTACACGGGGTGTCGATCAGCGTGGTGGTACCGGCCAAGGTGCGCCCCAAGCGGGTGTTCGATGCGCTGGAAAAGGCCTTGCAGGGCACCAGCGCGATCCTTGCCTCACCTGGGCCCAAGGTTTCGGTGAAGGCCTCGACGCTGGATTCGGTGGAGTACGAGGCCAGCGGCTTCATTGCCGACATGGGCGGCAAGACTGCCGCGCGCAACCAGTTGTTCGACCTGGCGCACCGGCACCTGGAGGCCAGCGGGGTAATGTGGAACATCGACCTGGCCATGCCGCCACGCAGCCGCCAGCGCGAGGTGCTGGACGAAGTGCGGGTGTTCCGCTCGTTGAGCGCCGAGGAGCGCGATGCGCTCAGCCAGCGCATGACCACCGTGGAGTACCTGGCGGATCAGGTGATTCTGGAGGTGGGCGAGCATTCCGACCATCTGCTGGTGATTGGCAGCGGTGTGGTGTCGGCGTCGGTGCGTGATGGCGACAAGCTGCTGGAAGCCGGGCGCATGGGGCCGGGTGAGGTGCTGGGGATCGAGGGGATCATTGATGAAGACGATTCGTTTGCCGAGTTCCGCACGCTGACCAGTTGCGTGCTGTACCGGATCGACAAGGAGCAGGTGAAAAGTTGCCTGGTGCAGCGTGGCGATGTGCAGACGGCGCTGAGCAAGTTGCAGCGGTTCCGGCGCCAGAGCCGGGAGTCGTTGTTGCTGCAGAAACCGACCCTGATCAAGAAGGGTGGCTTCCTTAGCTGGTTGCACAAGTAAGCCTGTGCCGGCCCTTTCGCGGGTAAACCCGCTCCTACAAGGACCGCGATCGTTGTAGGAGCGGGTTCACCCGCGAAGAGGCCAGTTGCTACAACACAACCCGCAAGCACTGCCCCGCGTGGTAAAGCGAGAACCCGGACTCGTAGAACGCGGTACGCAACGAAGGCGCACTCACGCCGTTCATCGGCGAGAACGGTATCGGCAGGCTATCAGCCTCGCCCTTCAGCAGGAACTCGGCAAACGCCCGGCCAATCACGGTACCGGTGGTATTGCCCCGCCCGTTATACCCGGTCACCGCCACCAGCCCCGGTGCCGGCTCGAACAGGCGCATCAGGTGGTCAGGGGTGAAGTCGATGCAGCCGGTCCAGTGCATTTCCCACTCGACCTTGCCCAGCTCCGGGTAGTAATGGCTCTGGATGCGGTCGGCCCAGCTGCGCACGAACCAGGCGGGCTTGTTGTCGACCCGGCCCAAGCTGCCAAGCAGCAGGCGGCCCTGGTCGTCGCGGCGGATGCTGCTGAGCACGGTGCGGGTGTCCCACGAACCTTGGCCATGTGGCAACACCTTGTCCGCCGCAGCGCCCTGCAGCGGCTTGGACGCCACCTGGTAGTAGTAACCACGGAAGAACTGCTTCTGCAGGTTGCTCCAGTCGCCTTCGGTGTAGGCACCCGTGGAAATCACCACCTTGTCGGCGCGCACCGAGCCCCGTGCTGTTTTCACACGCCAGGCGTCGCCATCACGTTCCAGGCCTTCGACCGAAGACTGCTGGAACAGCTTGCCACCCAGGCGTACCACGGCAGCTGCCAGGCCCTGGGTGTAGCCCATCGGGTTGATGGTGCCGGCGCGGCGGTCGAGCAGCGCGGCGGAAATCTTGTTGGTACCGCAGTATTCCTGGCACTGCGCGCCGGTCAGCAGCTCCACGTCGGCACCGCGGCGGCGCCATTGTTCGTGGCGGGCCTCGAGGTCGGCGATGCCGGTGGCGTTGTGCGCCATGTGCAGCGTACCTTTGTGCTGAGCCTGGCAGTCGATGCCCAGGCGCTCGATCATGGCGAACACTTCGCCCGGGGCTTCGCCGAGTACCTTGTTCAGGCGGCTGCCCTGCTTCTGGCCGAGGGTGGCCTCGACATCGTCGGGGCGGATCCAGGTGCCGGCGTTGACCAGGCCGACGTTGCGCCCGGAGCCACCGTGGCCGATCTTCCAGGCCTCCAGCAGGATCACCGACTTGCCCTGTTCGAGCAGGTGGATGGCCGCCGACAGGCCAGTAATGCCGCCACCGATCACGCAGACATCGGCCTTGTGCTCACCGGCCAGGGCCTGGGCGGCCACGCTCGGTTTGCTGACGAATTCCCACAAGCATTCTTGACGCAGTTCGGACATGGCCCGGCTCCAGCTATTTGTTCTTGTTGGGGCTGCGTTGCAGCCCATTCGCGGGTGAACCCGCTCCTACAAGGACCGCGCAGGCGATGGAGATCCCTGTAGGAGCGGGTTCACCCGCGAACCGGGGGCCACGCCCCCGGCCATGCAGCACCTACTTATCAGTCAAACACGATACCCTGCGCCAGCGGCAGCTCACGCGAGTAGTTCACGGTGTTGGTCTGGCGACGCATGTAGCCTTTCCAGGCATCCGAACCGGACTCACGGCCACCGCCCGTTTCTTTCTCGCCACCAAACGCACCACCAATCTCGGCGCCGCTGGTGCCGATGTTGACGTTGGCGATGCCGCAGTCGCTACCCGAGGCGCTCTGGAAGCGCTCGGCTTCACGGATGTCGGTGGTGAAGATGCACGACGACAGGCCTTGTGGCACTTCGTTGTTCAGGCGCAGGGCCTCTTCGAAGTCGTCGTAGGCCAGCACGTACAGGATCGGGGCGAAGGTTTCGTGGCGCACCACGTCGCTTTGCGCCGGCATTTCGGCAATGGCTGGCGACACGTAGTAGGCGTTCGGGTACTGGTCGGCCAGCTGACGCTCGCCACCAAACACCTGGCCACCTTCGTCGCGGGCCTTGGCCAGCGCACCCTGCATGGCGTCGAACGACAGCTTGTCGATCAGCGGGCCAACCAGGTTGTCCTTGCGCGGGTCGCCGATGCGCACTTTGCCGTAGGCAGCTTTGACGCGGGCAACCACTTCGTCCTTGATCGAACGGTGCACGATCAGGCGGCGCAGGGTGGTGCAACGCTGGCCGGCGGTGCCGACAGCGGAGAACAGGATGCCGCGCACGGCCAGGTCCAGGTCTGCGCTCGGTGCCAGGATCATGGCGTTGTTGCCGCCAAGTTCCAGGATGCTGCGGCCGAAGCGGGCAGCCACACGTGGGCCGACTTCGCGACCCATGCGGGTGCTGCCGGTGGCGCTGACCAGTGGTACGCGCGGGTCGTCGACCATGGCTTCGCCGGCTTCACGGCCGCCGATGACCAGTTGTGCCAGGCCAGCCGGGGCGTCGCCGAAGGCTTTCAGGGCTTTTTCGAACAGCGCCTGGCAAGCCAGGGCGGTCAGCGGGGTTTTCTCGGACGGCTTCCACACCACCGAGTTACCGGCCACCAGGGCCAGGGCGGTGTTCCAGGCCCACACGGCAACCGGGAAGTTGAAGGCGCTGATCACGCCGACCACACCCAGCGGGTGCCAGGTTTCACGCATGTGGTGGCCAGGGCGTTCGGAGGCAATGGTCAGGCCGTACAGCTGACGCGACAGGCCAACGGCGAAGTCGCAGATGTCGATCATTTCCTGCACTTCGCCCAGGCCTTCTTGGGTGATCTTGCCGGCTTCGATCGAAACCAGCTCGCCGAGGTCGGCCTTGTGCTCACGCAGCACTTCGCCGAACAGGCGCACCAGCTCGCCACGGCGTGGGGCTGGCACAGTGCGCCAGGCTTCGAAGGCGCTCTGGGCCTGATCGATGCGGGCGATGGTCTCGGCTTTGCCGAGCAGTTTCACCGAGGCGATCTGGCTGCCGTCGATCGGCGTGTGAACAGGGTAGTCGCCCTGGGTGTAAGCCTCGGCGGCAACGCCAAGGCGCTCGAGCAATCCAGCAACCATTTGTGCATCTCCTACATCGGGTGATGGGGTGGAAAAATGATGTGGATCAGTATTAATCCGATCACATAGGTACAACAAACGACCTTTATTCCGCATATCATTCCGTCAGGTAATGATTCGAGCCGCAGAGACCGCTATGTCCAAACGCCTGGTGCCTTCCATGACCGCCCTGCAGTGCTTTGAAGCTGCAGCCCGCCATTTGAGCTTTACCCGTGCCGCCGAAGAACTGCACCTGACCCAGAGCGCGGTCAGCAAACAGGTAGCGCAGCTGGAAGACATGCTGCGCCACCACCTGTTCCTGCGCATTCGCCGGCGCCTGCAGCTAACCCCGGCCGGCAGCCTGTACCTGGCCGAGGTGAACAAGATCCTTACCCAGGTGGACATGTCCAGCCGCTACGTACTCACCTACGGCGAGCAGACCGAGATATTGAAAGTAGCCACTCAACCGAGTTTTGGTGTGCGCTGGTTGATCCCGCACCTCAAGGGCTTTGGCAAACGGCACAGCAATATCCACCTGGATATCCGCAACGAGATGGAACCGTTCGCCCTGCTGCAGGGTTCGGCCGACGTGGTGTTCTTCTATGGCCAGGGCACCTGGCCGGGGGCTACCTGCGTGGAGCTGTTCCGCGAAGAGGTGGTACCGGTGTGCGCGCCGGAGCTGCTGGGCGGGCGTGAGCTGGGCGGGGCCGAGGAGCTGGCCGAGCTGGTGCTGCTGCAGAGTACGTCGCGGCCGGAGGCCTGGCATGAGTGGTTCCTGGAGCAGGACCTGCAGAGCGTCAGCGCCTACCACGGGCCGCGCTTCGATACGTTCTATATGGCGTTGAGCGCGGCGCAGGCCGGGTGCGGGGTGGCATTGGTGCCGCGTTACCTGGCAGCGAAGGAACTGGCCGAGGGTAGCCTGGTGGTGCCGTGGAACCATGCGATGCGCAGTACCGGGGCGCATTACCTGGCGTATGCCGAACATGCGGCGGAGGTGCCCAAGGTGAGGGCGTTGGTGGAATGGATTCGCGAGCAGTTGCAGGTTTGAGGGCCTCTTCGCGGGTGAACCCGCTCCCACAAAGGCGTTGCGCGGCCACTGTGGGAGCGGGTTCACCCGCGAAAGGGCCCTACAGGTCGATCAAAAAAGGAATGACACACTCACTTTTTTTCGCTTGTGAGCCAAGTGCATTCCCAGCTTTCATGTAAGCGTCCGAACCTAACCAGGAAGCTAGCGATGCCCGCCCATGATTTCGTCAGCCCAGACAGCATCCGCGCGCAGTTCTCTGCCGCCATGTCGCTCATGTACAAACAGGAAGTGCCGCTGTACGGCACGCTGCTGGAGCTGGTGAGCGAAATCAACCAGCAGGTCATGGCCCAGCAACCCAAGGTTGCCGAGGCCCTGCGCTGGACCGGCGAAATCGAGCGCCTGGACCACGAGCGCCACGGTGCGATCCGCGTCGGCACTGCCGAGGAACTGGCCACCATCGCCCGCCTGTTCGCAGTGATGGGCATGCAGCCGGTCGGCTACTACGACCTCAGCTCTGCCGGGGTGCCGGTGCACTCCACCGCTTTCCGCGCGGTGCACGAGCAATCGCTGCACATCAGCCCGTTCCGGGTGTTCACCTCGCTGCTGCGCCTGGAACTGATCGACAACCTGCAACTGCGCGAGCTGGCCCAAGGCATTCTGGCCAAGCGCCAGATCTTCACCGCCCGCGCCCTCGAACTGATCGCCCAGTGCGAGCGCGATGGCGGCCTGAACGCCGCAGATGCCGAAGCGTTCGTGCAGGAGGCGCTGCACACCTTCCGCTGGCACCATGACGCTACCGTCACGGCCGAGCAGTACCAGCAGTTGCACGACCAGCACCGCCTGATTGCCGATGTGGTGGCCTTCAAGGGTCCGCACATCAACCATCTGACGCCGCGTACCCTGGACATCGATGCGATCCAGGTCGGCATGCCGGCCAAGGGCATCCCGCCGAAAGCCGTGGTCGAAGGCCCACCCACCCGCCGCCACCCGATACTGCTGCGTCAGACCAGCTTCAAGGCCTTGCAGGAAAAAGTCGCGTTCAGCGACCAGCAAGGCAGCGAAGGCAGCCACACTGCGCGCTTTGGCGAGATTGAACAGCGGGGTGCGGCGCTGACGCCCAAAGGCCGCCAGCTGTACGACAAACTGCTCGACGCCACCCGTGCTGCCTTGGGCGGTGCGCCGGCCGAGGCCAACGCCGAGCGCTACATGGCGCTGCTGAAGGACAGCTTTGCCGAATTCCCGGACGACCTCGCGCAGATGCGTGAGCAGGGCTTGGCGTATTTCCGCTACTTCGCTACCGAGAAAGGCCTGGCTGCGCGGGATCAGGACGGCCGCCCGACTACCCTGGAAGGCTTGATCGAGGCAGGCCATGTGCACTTCGAGGCGCTGGTGTACGAGGACTTCCTGCCGGTGAGTGCGGCGGGGATCTTCCAGTCCAACCTGGGTGACGATGCGCAGGCGGAGTACGGCAGCAATGCCAACCGCGATGCCTTTGAGGCGGCGTTGGGGCTGCAGGTGCAGGATGAGCTGGCGCTGTATGCGCAAAGCGAGCGCCGCTCGTTGCAGGCATGTGCGCAGGCGTTGAACCTGGGCTCGATGTAAGGCTGGATATCGCCGGGGGCGCTTTGCGCCCTATCGCGTACCTGTGGGCGGCTTTAGCCGCGAACACCGGCAAAGCCGGTGCCATCCACCGCATCGCCTGCTTCGCGGGTAAACCCGCTCCCACAGGTACCGCGCAGGCTTTAGTATCAGCGGAACCGGTCCACTTCCTGCCGTAGCTGCGCCGCCAGCCCTTCCAGCTCCCGCGCGGTGAAGGCCAGTTCATTGGCCACCTCGCGCTGCTCGCCGTTGGCCTGGGCAATGCTCTGCAGGTTGCGGCTCAGCACCGTTGCCATGCTGCTCTGCTCCTGAGTCGCCGTACTGATCACCGCAAACTGCTCACCCGCCGCACGGCTCTGCTCGTCGATACGCGCCAACGCTTCTGCCACCTTGTCATTACGCGCCAGGCCCTCCTGCATCAGTTGGTTACCCTGCTCCAGGGTGGTGATGGCGTGGCCGGTCTGCTGCTGAATGCTGGTGATCATCCCGGAAATTTCATCCGTGGCCTGGCGGGTTCGCGCAGCCAACCCACGCACCTCATCCGCCACCACTGCAAAGCCGCGCCCTTGCTCACCGGCGCGAGCAGCCTCGATGGCCGCATTCAATGCCAGCAGGTTGGTCTGCTCAGCGATCGCTGTGATCACGCTGATGATGCCGCCGATTTCTTGCGAGCGAGCGCCCAGGCTGTCCATCACCGTGGCAGTGCCGCCGAGGGCATCGGCAATCTGCTTCAGTGAGCGCGATGCTTCATCCATGGCGCTGCGGCCTATACGGGTCTGCTGGGCATTGTCACGGGCCATGCGCTCGGTGCCCGCCATGTTGTCGGCAATGTTCATCGAGGTGGCGCTGAACTCTTCCACCGCTCCGGCCATGCTGGTGATTTCGCCGGATTGCTGGTCCATGCCCTCGCACGCCCCCGTAGACAGCCCGGACAGCGAGCGGGCGCGGGTGCTGACCTGTTCGGAGGCACTGCGGATGTGCTCGACCATGGTCGACAGTGCCTCGCCCATTGTGTTGAAGCTGCGGGCCAACTGGCCGATTTCATCATGGCTGGTCACGCTCAGCCGCGCGTTCAGGTCACCGGCACCGAGCGCTTCGGCCTGGCGCACCAGCGCGTCCAGCGGGCGCAACTTGCGCCTCAACAGCCACAGTGTGGCAGCCACGGCCAGGACCATGGCCAGCAAGCTGCCGATGGCCAGGCGCAGGCCGACGCTCCAGGTCACCTCGCGGATTTCCGCCGTCGGCATGCTCGCCACCACCGTCCACGGGCCTTCGGTAAAGGGCGCTGTAACGCTGTACAGCGGCTGCTCGGCATTGGCCGGCGGCACCAGCCATTGGCCCTTTTCATCTTGCAGGGCCAACGACCCGGTCTGGCCGATGCGAAAGCGCTTGAGGTTGGCAAACTGGGCGTTCTGCGCGTCGGTGTAGTCGAAGCCAACGAACAACACGGCGATCACCCGGCCATTGCTGTCACTCACTGGCACGTAACGGGTCATGTAGTTGCGCTCGAACAAAACGGCGCGGCCAACGTACATCTGCCCGGCCAGCAGCTTGAGATAAGCCGGGTGCTGGCGATCGAGCTGGGTACCGATGGCACGGCTGCCGTCCTGCTTCTTCAGGTTGGTGCTGATGCGCACGAAGTCGTCGCCGCTGCGCACGAACAACGTGGCGATGCCGGCGGTCATCTGCTGGAATTCGTCAACCAGCTGGAAATCGTTGTTGAGCAAGTGTTCGCCCAGGTACAAGGCCGGCGTGGCCTGGCCGGCGACCTGCACGGTTTCACCGGCATGCAGCGACAGGCCCGAGGCGAAGCGGCGCTCGAACAGGCCGCTCAGGCGCTGGGTGTTGTCCTTGAGCGAGCCGTGGAAGGTGTCGAGCTGGTCGGCCAGCAGCCGCGCTTCACTGGCCAGGTGGGCCTGGCGTGTGGCGAGGTTGGCATCGTCCAGCGAACGCAGGGCAAACAGGGTACTGCCAGTAATCACCAGCGCCAGCACGATGGCGAGGGCGACACCGAGCTGCGAGGCGATGCGGGCACGCGGTTGAGACATGGGGAAGCTCCAGGCAAGAGGCCGGGATCGTCCTGATCACGCTGACCGCCCGCTTTTTATCGACGGGAAGCGCGTCCTCTTTCGGGACGCTGGTGCCAGTGGATCGGCGTCGCTGGCGAATACTTGAGTGTCGGGCCGGGGTATTCGCAAACGTTTTCTATCGCCTGTTCCGGCCCTTTCGCGGGTGAACCCGCTCCCACAAGTACCGCGCAAAACCTGAATCCTGCGCCATACTTGTGGGAGCGGGTTTACCCGCGAAAGGGCCGGAACTGGTGATCAAAGGGTCGGCAGGATTTCCACATCCGGAAGGTCCATGGCAGCCACTTCCTGTTCAAGAAACACGCTCAGGCGCCGCAACCGCTCCCCTCCGCGCCGGGTGCGCGGCCACACCAGGTAATAATCCATGCCGCTGGGCACCGCTGTCGGCCAGGGCAGGCTAAGGCGCTTCTGCGCCACATCCTCAGCCACCATCAGCAAATCACCCATGGAAATCCCGTAGCCACGCGCCGCCGCGATCATGCCCAGCTCCAGGGTGTCGAACACCTGCCCGCCCTTGAGCGACACCTTGTCGCTGAGGCCCATGCGCTCCAGCCATTCGCGCCAGTCGCGTTTATCCACGGTGGGGTGCAGCAGCTCGATGCCGGCCAACCGGCAAACATCCCAGGGCTCTTCGTCGAGCAGGTCTGGCGCGCCGACCGGGATCAGCAACTCCGGGAAGAGCTTGCGCACCTCCCAGTCTGCCGGGAACACCCCGTCGCTGAGCAACACCGCACAATCGAACGGTTCCTGGTTGAAGTCCACATGGTCGACGTCCATCCAGGCGCTGGTCAGTTGCACCTCGTTGCCCGGCTGCAAGTGGCGAAAGCGGCTCAGGCACGCCAGCAACCAGCGCATGGTCAGGGTCGACGGGGCCTTCATGCGCAGGATGTCATCTTCGCCACACAAAGTTTCACAGGCCCGCTCGAACGCCGCAAAGCCTTCACGCACGCCCGGCAGCAGTACCCGCCCCGCTTCAGTCAGTTGCAGGTTGCGCCCGCTGCGCACGAACAGGCGGCAGGCGAAATGTTCTTCAAGGGTGCGGATATGCCGGCTGACCGCGCTTTGGGTGATCGACAGCTCTTCGCCGGCACGGGTGAACGAGCTGAGTCGCGCAGCCGCTTCGAATGCGCGCAGGGCATACAGCGGGGGTAGCTGGCGTGGCATGAGGCACCTGCAATATGGGCGTGAGAGGCGAATTACCAAGGAGCATATTGGCATGAGTTCAACTCATGCCAACTATCGCTTTTATCCTTTTGTGCAAAGCTGACCGAAGCCTCAGAATCGCCCTTCGTTCATCACCCCAGGAAGAAGGACTGCCCATGCATGTCGCGCCCACCACAGAACTCAAGGCTTTGCTGCGCCTGGCCGGGCCGCTGATCGCCTCGCAGTTGGCGCACATGCTGATGGTGCTGACCGACACCCTGATGATGGCCCGCATCAGCCCGCAGGCACTGGCCGGTGGCGGCCTGGGTGCGGCGAGCTATTCGTTCGTGTCGATCTTCTGCCTGGGCGTGATTGCCGCAGTCGGTACCCTGGTGGCAATACGCAAGGGCGCCAACGATATCGAAGGCGCCACGCGCCTGGCACAGAGCGGCCTGTGGCTGGCCTGGGGCCTGGCGCTGTTCGCCGCGCTGGTGCTGTGGAACCTTGAGCCGGTACTGCTGCTGTTCGGGCAAAAGCCCGAGAACGTGGCCTCGGCGGCGCAGTTCCTGACCCTGCTGCCGCTGGCCCTGCCCGGCTACCTGACCTTCATGGCCCTGCGCGGCTTCACCAGCGCGCTGGGCCGCTCGACCCCGGTGATGGTCATCAGCCTGGTCGGCACCGTGCTCAACTACCTGTTCAACGTGGCGCTGATCGAGGGTATGTTCGGCTTGCCCAAGCTGGGCCTGATGGGCATCGGCCTGGTTACGGCGGTGGTATCGATGGGCATGGCCATTGCGCTGGCGCTGTACATCCGCTGGCACCCGGCCTATGTCGCCTACCCGCTGCGCAAGGGCCTGTCGCGCCCGTCGCTGCCGGCCCTGCGCGAACTGTGGCGGCTGGGCCTGCCGATTGGCGGCACCTACATGGTCGAAGTCGGCCTGTTCGCCTTTGCCGCGCTGTGCATGGGCGTGCTCGGCAGCACCGAGCTGGCGGCGCACCAGATTGCCCTGCAGATCGTGTCCACGGCGTTCATGGTGCCGACGGGCCTGTCGTATGCGGTGACCATGCGCGTGGGGCTGTATTACGGCGCTGGCAACCTGCTGGCCGCGCGCAGCGCAGGGCGGGTGGGTATCGGCTTTGGGGCGACGATCATGTTTGCCTTTGCGGCGCTGTTCCTGCTGTTGCCGGAAGCCTTGGTGAGCCTGTTCATCGACCGTAATGACCCAGGCTTTGCAGCCATCTACCAACTGGCGGTGCAATTGCTGATGGTGGCGGCCTGGTTCGAGCTGTTCGATGGCATGCAGACCATTGCCATGGGTTCTATTCGCGGGCTGAAGGATGCCAAGACCACCTTCCTGATCGGGCTGTGCTGCTACTGGCTGGTGGGGGCGCCGAGTGCCTGGCTGTTCGCGTTCAACCTGGGTGGTGGCGCGGTCGGGATCTGGTGGGGGTTGGCGCTGGGGCTGGCGTGTGCGGCGGTGGCGCTGACCTTTGGTTTTGAATGGCGGATGAAGCGGTTGATGAGGAAGGCCGGGGGCCGTGCAGGGGCTGCTGCTTCGGCCTGACGTCAGGGCCTCTTCGCGGGTGAACCCGCTCCCACAGGGACCGCGCAACCCTGTGGGAGCGGGTTCACCCGCGAAAGGGCCCTAGAGGACAGCATCCAGCTGACGGCCGGGCACCCGCAGCAGAAATTCGATCAATTCCCCTACCGGCAACGGCTTGCTGACCAGGAACCCTTGCACCTGGTCGCAACCAAACCCGCGTAGCAGTTCCAACTGCTCTTCACTCTCGACCCCTTCGGCCACCACCTCGAGGTTGAGGTTGTGCGCCAGGTTGATCATGGCGTGCACCAGCTTGCGGTTCTCTTCGCGCATTTCCATTTCGGCAACAAAGCTGCGGTCTACCTTGAGCAAGGTGATGGGCAGGCTGTTGAGGTGCACGAACGAAGAAAAACCGGTACCGAAGTCATCCAGCGAGAAACGCACGCCAAGGCGGCCCAGCGCATCCATGGTCTGGCGCACCAGCTCGTTGCGGCGCATCACGGCCGTTTCGGTCAGTTCGAACTCCAGCCAGCGGGCATCCACGCCGTGTTCAAGGATCAGCCGGCTCAAGGTGGCCAGCAACTGGCTGTCCTGGAACTGGCGGAAGCTCAGGTTGACCGCCATGTGCAGCGGCTCCAGGCCGCGTTCGCACAGCGCCTGCATGTCGCGCAGGGCACGGGAAATCACCCAGTAGCCCAACGGTACGATCAGGCCGCTCTGCTCGGCCAGCGGCACGAACTCGCTGGGCGGCAGCAGGCCACGTTCGGCATGCCGCCAGCGCACCAGCGCCTCCAGGCCGACGATGCGCCCGTCGGCCAGGTTCAGCCGAGGCTGGTAGTGCAGTTCCAGCTCGTCACGGCGCAGGGCGCGGCGCAGTTCGCTTTCAAGGTCGGCGAGGCTACGGGCGTTGCGGTTGATGCGCTCGTTGAACACATGGAAGGTGCAGCCCTGGCTGCCCTTGGCCTGGCGCATGGCGATGTGCGCGTGCCACATCAGCGGGTCGGCGCCGCTGTGGGCACGGGCATGGGCCAAGCCCAGGCTGCAACCCAGCAGCAGGCTTTCGCCATCGATCCAGTAGGGTTCGGCCAGCGCCTCGACAATGCGCTCGGCAATCCACTCGGCGCGGTTGGCATCGCGGCGGGTGTCGATCAACAGGGCGAACTCGTCGCTGCCCAGGCGCGCCAGCTGGTCGCCCGCTTCCAGCTGGTGCTTCAGGCGTGCCACCACCTGCAGGATCAGGCGGTCGCCGCTCTGGTGGCCAAGGGCGTCGTTGACGTGGCGGAAGTTGTCCAGGTCGAGGTGGCCAAGGGCAACGCCACGGCCTTCGTTTTCGGCCAAGCGTGCGGTGAGCAGGGCCTGAAAGCCCTGGCGGTTGGCGATACCGGTCAGTGGGTCTTGCTCGGCCAGGCGCTGCAAGGTAGCCACCAGCACGCCGCGTTCGCGCACATGGCGCAGCGAGCGGCGCAGGGTATCGGCATTGAGCTGTTCGCGTACCAGCCAGTCGCTGACGCCGCTGGGTGCCAACTCGGGCTCGTCGTCCAGCAGCAGGATGGTTGGCAGCTCACAACGCCCGGGTGCCGGCTGCAGTGCCGGTGTTGCCAGGATGACCGCCTGGCGGTCATGGCTGAACAGGCTGTCGACCGCCTCCCAGTTTGGCGCAGTCAGCAGCACGGCGCTGCCCCCCAGGGCAGGCAGGCATGTGTGCAGCAAGGCGGCCCATTGCGGCTCATCGGCCAACAGCAGCAAACGCAAAGGTTCGACAGGCGTGGACAAGCGGGCTCCTTAGGCTTCACGGTGCAACGGGATCTGACGGGTATGCTACTGTATTTAATGAAAATGATTTTCACTTTTATACATGTTTTTCAGCGTGTAGCGTCCCGACGTATTTTGTCGTGCATCCTGCGCGAAACTGCGCCAGCCGGCAAATACCCATTGCATATTTGACTCAGACGTCAGACGGTCGCGCCACAACCGCCCCATGCCTGTTAGAATGCGCGGCTATTTTCTGGCGACCCCCGGTTTCTAGCATGTCCCGACTCAATCCCCGGCAGCAGGAAGCCCGTGACTACGTCGGCGGCCCTCTTTTGGTGCTCGCCGGTGCAGGCTCGGGCAAGACCAGCGTGATCACGCGCAAGATTGCCCACCTGATCCAGAACTGCGGCATCCGTGCCCAGTACATCGTGGCGATGACCTTTACCAACAAGGCCGCACGCGAGATGAAGGAGCGGGTCGGCACCTTGCTGCGCCCGGGGGAAGGCCGCGGCCTGACGGTGTGCACGTTCCACAACCTGGGCCTGAACATCATCCGCAAGGAGCACGAGCGCCTGGGCTACAAGCCGGGCTTCTCGATCTTCGACGAGTCCGACATCAAGGCGTTGCTGTCGGACATCATGCAGAAGGAATACTCCGGCGACGACGGCATCGACGAGATCAAGAACATGATCGGTGCCTGGAAAAACGACCTGATCCTGCCGCCCGAAGCCCTGGAAAAGGCGCGCAACCCGCGCGAGCAGACCGCCGCCATCGTCTACACCCACTACCAGCGCACGCTCAAGGCGTTCAACGCGGTGGACTTCGACGACCTCATCCTGCAGCCGGTCAAGCTGTTCCAGGAGCACCCCGAGGTGCTGGAGCGCTGGCAGAACCGCGTGCGCTACCTGCTGGTGGACGAATACCAGGACACCAACGCCAGCCAGTACCTGCTGGTGAAGATGCTGATCGGCATGCGCAACCAGTTCACCGTGGTGGGCGACGACGACCAGTCGATCTACGCCTGGCGCGGTGCCCGCCCCGAGAACCTGATGCTGCTCAAGGAGGACTACCCCTCCCTGAAGATCGTCATGCTGGAGCAGAACTACCGCTCCACCAGCCGCATCCTGCGCTGCGCCAACGTACTGATCGCCAACAACCCGCATGCGTTCGAAAAGCAGCTGTGGAGCGAGATGGGCGTGGGCGACGAGATCCGCGTGATCCGCTGCAAGAACGAGGAAGCCGAGGCCGAACGCGTGGCCATGGAAATCCTCACCTTGCACCTGCGCACCAACCGGCCGTACAGCGACTTCGCCATCCTCTACCGCGGCAACTACCAGGCCAAGCTGATCGAACTGAAGCTGCAGCACCACCAGGTGCCGTATCGCCTGTCGGGCGGCAACAGCTTCTTCGGCCGCCAGGAGGTCAAGGACCTGATGGCCTACCTGCGCTTGCTGGTAAACCCGGACGATGACAACGCCTACCTGCGGGTAATCAACGTGCCGCGCCGCGAAATCGGCTCCACCACCCTGGAAAAGCTCGGCAACTACTCCACCGAGCGCGGCATTTCGATGTACGCCGCCAGCGAGGAGCTGGGCCTGGGCGAGCACCTGGACGCGCGCTACACCGAGCGTTTGCAGCGCTTCAAGCACTGGCTGGACGGGGTGCGCCACAAGGTTGCCCTGGAAGACCCGATTGCCGCGCTGCAAGAGATGATTCGCGACATCGACTACGAGAACTGGATCCGCCAGCAGACCGCCAGCGACAAGGCTGCCGAGTTCCGCATCAGCAACGTCTGGTTCCTGGTCGAAGCGCTGAAGAACACCCTCGAGAAGGATGAAGAGGGTGAAATGACCATCGAGGACGCCATCGGCAAGCTGGTGCTGCGCGACATGCTCGAGCGCCAGCAGGAAGAAGAAGAGAACGCCGAAGGTGTGCAGATGATGACCCTGCACGCCTCCAAGGGCCTGGAATTCCCTTACGTGTTCATCATGGGCATGGAAGAGGAAATCCTCCCGCACCGCTCCAGCATCGAGGCCGACACCATCGAAGAAGAACGCCGCCTGGCCTACGTGGGCATCACCCGCGCGCGCCAGACCCTGGCCTTCACCTTCGCTGCCAAGCGCAAGCAGTACGGTGAAATCATCGACTGCACGCCCAGCCGGTTCCTCGACGAACTGCCACCGGACGACCTGGCCTGGGAGGGCCTGGACGATGCGCCGGTCGAGGTGAAGGCCGCACGCGGCAACAACGCCCTGGCCGATATCCGGGCAATGCTCAAACGCTGATCAACCATTACTCTTAAACTTTGCCGCTAGCTAGCGGCAACCTTTGTTACATCGAGGAAACTACAGTGGAAGCACTGCATCAGAAGATTCGCGAAGAAGGCATCGTGCTTTCCGACCAGGTTCTCAAAGTCGACGCGTTTCTCAACCACCAGATCGACCCGGCGCTGATGCAGCTGATCGGTGACGAGTTCGCCCGCCTGTTCGCCGATGCCGGCGTGACCAAGATCGTCACCATCGAAGCCTCGGGCATTGCCCCGGCGGTGATGACGGGCCTGAAGCTGGGCGTGCCGGTGATTTTCGCCCGCAAGCACCAGTCGCTGACCCTGACCGAGAACCTGCTGACTGCCTCGGTGTATTCCTTCACCAAGCAGACCGAGAACACCGTGGCCATCTCGCCGCGCCACCTCAACAGCAGCGACCGCGTGCTGGTGATCGACGACTTCCTGGCCAACGGCAAGGCCTCGCAGGCGCTGATCTCGATCATCAAGCAAGCCGGCGCCACCGTGGCGGGCCTGGGCATTGTTATCGAGAAGTCGTTCCAGGGCGGCCGTGCCGAGCTGGACAGCCAGGGCTACCGCGTTGAATCGCTGGCCCGGGTGAAATCGCTGGAAGGTGGTGTGGTTTCCTTCATCGAATAAGGCCGCTCCGCGGTCCCTTGTAGGAGCGGGTTTACCCGCGAATGCGATATCGAATGTACCACCGCATTCGCGGGTAAACCCGCTCCTACATCGGGCCAATGCGCCCTGGGGTTTATTGGGTTGCTGCCAACCCCGCCAGCAACAACCGCTGGTACAGCTCTTCCTTCAGCCCCTGCGGACGATCCAGCTGCATCCGCTCCAGATGCCGCTCATACCCCTCCGGCCCCGGCGCATCCAGTGCGGCCTTGCCCAACTCCAGCACCTCGCTCAGCTTGAACTTGCTCTTCAACCAGTTCAGCGCCCGCAGCAAGTCCCGCTCTTCGGCCGTAAAGTCCGTACCCAGCGGATACTCCGGGAACAACCGCGCATGCCCCGCCCTGACCGCCTCCAGCCGCTGCGGCGTGTTATCGGCAAAGCGTGCGTCCAGCTGAAAATCCCTGGCCAGCTTGCCGGCGCTCTTGGCCTGTTCGATCAGCCCCTGCTGGAACCGCGAATCACACACTGCCAGCAACCGCGCAATCACCTCGCTGTCAGTCTGCCCGCGCAGGTCGGCAATGCCGTACTCGGTCACCACGATATCGCGCAGGTGCCGGGGGATGGTGCAGTGGCCATACGTCCAGAAAATGTTCGACGTCACCTCCCCGCCCGCCTCGCGCCAACTGCGCAACAGCAGGATCGAGCGCCCGCCCTCCAGCGCATGGCCCTGAGCAACGAAGTTGTATTGCCCACCCACGCCACTGAGCACCCGGCCATCTTCCAGCTGGTCGGCAACGCCGGCACCCAGCAGGGTCATGCCGAACGCCGTGTTGATGAAGCGTGCATCGCGACGCTGGCGTCGCTTGAGTTCCTCTTGCCCGTAGAGTTCGTTGATGAAGCTGATACGGGTCATGACGAATTGTGCACGCTGCTCCAGCGGCATCTCGCGCAAGCGCTGGTAGAACGCCTGCGGGCCAAGGAAGAAGCCACCGTGCAACAACGCGCCCTGCTCATCCGCCGGGCGTCGCAACAGGCCTGCCTCGGCCAGCACCAGCAGGCCGTTGACGAACATCTCGCTGCAGCCGTAGAGGCCTTGAGCGAAAGTATCCAGCCCCCCTTCCCGCTCGATCAGCGCCTGCCAGGGGCCGACATCGAGTGCATCGAGCACCGCACGGTAGCCGGCGTTGTCGCCCTGGCGCGCCAGCAATGCCGCGGCGACCGCATCGCCCATGGCACCAATACCGATCTGTAGCGTACCGCCGTCACGCACCAGGCTGCTGGCGTGCAGGCCGATGCAGTGGTCCTGGAGGCCGACCGGCATGTTCGGCGTGGAGAACAGCCGGCGTTGCTCGGCTTCATCGAGCAGCAGGTCGAAAGCATCGATGGGCAGCTCGGCATCGCCTGGCATGTAGGGCAGCTCGGCATGCACCTGGCCGAGCATGAGGATGGTTTCGCCGGCGGCGCGGCGCTTGGCGATCATCGGCAACAGGTCGAGGGTGATATCGGGGTTGCAGGCCAGGCTCAAGTGCACCGGTTTCTCGGGGGTGGCCGCTACGAGCTGGGCAATCAGGTTCAGGCCCTTGGCGTTGATGTCACGTGCGGCGTGGCTGTAGTTGCTGCTGACGTAATCCTGCTGGGCCGACTCACTGTGCAACAGGCTGCCCGGCTGCATGAAGAACTGCTCGACGCGGATGTTGGGTGGCAGCGTGTCGTTGCGCAATTCGGCAAGGTAGGTGAGCTCTTCGTAGTCGGCGAAGACACGTTCGACAAAGGGTTCGAGAAAGCGCCGCTGCAAGCCATCACCCAGTGGCGGGCGGCCGAGGGATAGTGCCGTGTAAATGGTCAGCTGCCGTTCGGGCAGCTCGCGGATGCGGGCGTAAAGCGCATTGACGAAGGCGTTGGGCTTGCCCAGGCCCAGCGGCAGGCCCATGTGGATATGGGCTGGCAGGCGCGCCAGGACTTGCTCGACAGCCTGGTCGATGGAGCAGAGGTGCATCGGGGCCTCCTGAGACATCCATGGGTTCAGGGGTTGGACATGGGTTCAAGCGGGTTGGTTGCCTGGGCGGGCCTCTTCGCGGGTAAACCCGCTCCTACAATTATCCGTGTGGTGCCTGGGTCGTTGTAGGAGCGGCTTTAGCCGCGAAGAGGCCGGCACAGCCACCACAAAAACAAAGCCCGCCAATAATGGCGGGCCTCATGCAATTCAGCTGCGGCTCAAAGCCCGGACATTTTCTTGATTGCCCCTTTCAGGTCGTCATCCGAGCAGTCCGCGCAGGTGCCTTTCGGCGGCATGGCGTTGATGCCGGTAATGGCCTTGGCCAGGATGCCATCCAGGCCGCCCTGGTGGTCGGCGCGTTCTTTCCACGCGGCGGTGTCGCCCACTTTAGGCGCACCAAGCAGCCCGGTGCCATGGCAGGCATTGCAGTGCTTGGCGATGATCTCGTCCGGTGTTTTCGCACCCCCGCCCCCTGCTGCAACAGCCACTTCCATGCCTTTGCATTCCTGGCCCTGGACGCACACCTGGCCAACCGGTTCCAGGCGTTTGGCGATGTCGTCATTGGTCGCAGCGGTTGCGCTCATTGCCCAGAGGGCGAATACGGCTGCTGGTACGGCCAGCATCTTCTTGATTTGGTTCACGCGAACACCCTCATGGTGGCTAATCACGCTCGCGGCCACGGAACGGCGAGCGTTGAAAAGTATAGCGGGAACCCAGAGGCCGTGAAACGACCCTACACGGGAAAGGGGTATTGCCGAATCAATGCACTGCGCTGGATCAAAAGTTTGATGGCGTCGCCGCGCTGATCAGCCGCGCAGGCTGGTCGAACGGGTTGCGAAAACGGTGCGGACGGGTGCTTTCGAAGTAGTAGCTGTCGCCCACTTCGAGGATGAAGATCTCGTTGCCGACCACCAGCTCCAGGCGGCCTTCGAGCAGGATGCCGGTTTCTTCGCCGTCGTGGGTGAGCATTTCGGCACCGGTATCGGCGCCTGGCGGGTACACCTCGGTGAGGAAGGCGATGGCACGGTTGGGGTGCGACTTGCCGACCAGTTTCATGGTCACCGCGCCATCCGAAATGTCGATCAGCTCGTGGGCCTTGTAGACGATTTGCGCCGGGCTTTCGGCCTCCAGCTCGACCGAAAAGAACTCGACCATGGACATGGGAATGCCGCTCAGCACCTTGCGCAAGGAGCTGATCGAAGGGCTTACGCTGTTTTTCTCGATCATCGAGATGGTGCTGTTGGTCACCCCGGCCCGCTTGGCGAGTTCGCGCTGGGACAGGCCCTTGAGCTTGCGGATGGCTTGCAGTCGTTCGCCGACGTCCAAAGCTGGAGCCTCCTGAAACGGTGGAAAGGGGGGTGAATGTGAACGATATCATGGCAATGCCGTTCAGTATTTACAACACACCGCCCCTCAACCTGTCCGCTTCAGCGTGTCATTCGCCGACGTAGTCCCGTGGTACCCGCTTCAGGTTGCAGAAGATCTGGTACGGAATGGTGCCCGCATGCGCAGCCACTTCACTGGCCAGCACCTGCTTGCCCCACAGCTCGACCGGGCTGCCGACGGTGGCTTGCGGCACGTCGGTGAGGTCGATGCTGAGCATGTCCATCGATACCCGGCCAATCAGCTGGGCGCGCTGGCCGGCCACCAGCACCGGGGTACCGTTGGGCGCCTGGCGCGGGTAACCATCGGCATAGCCCATGGCAACCACGCCAACACGGGTTGGCCGTGGGCTGACGAACTTGGCGCCGTAGCCCACCGGCTCGCCGGCAGGCAGCTCGCGCACGCTGATGACGCGCGATTGCAACGTCATTACCGGTTGCAGGCGCTCGGCCTCGGCCTGGGCCACTTCGAATGGTGTGGCGCCGTACAGCATCAGGCCCGGGCGTACCCAGTCGCTGGGTGCCTGTGGCCAGCCCAGTACGCCAGGCGAGTTGCGCAGGCTGCACTCGGCGGCCAGGCCCTGGCGGGCGGCTTCGAACACGGCGATCTGCTGCGCGGTGGCGTCGGCGCCCAGCTCATCGGCGCGGGCGAAGTGGCTCATCAGTACGATGCGTGAAACCTTGCCGGTGGCCAGCAGGCGCTGGTAGGCGTCGTGGTAATCCTTGGGGTGCAGGCCGACGCGGTGCATGCCGCTGTCGAGCTTCAGCCATACGGTGAGCGGCTTGTGTACCTGGGTTTTCTCGATGGCTTCCAGCTGCCACAGCGAGTGCACCACGCACCACAAGTCATGCTCGGCGATCAGCGCCAACTCGCTGGCTTCGAAGAAGCCCTCCAGCAGCAGCACCGGTGCCTTGATACCCGCGGCGCGCAGTTCCAGCGCCTCTTCGATGCAGGCCACGGCAAAGCCATCGGCTTCTGCCTCCAGGGCCAGGGCGCAGCGCACGGCGCCATGGCCGTAGGCATCGGCCTTGATCACGGCGAGGGCTTTGACACCGGTCAGTTCACGGGCCAGACGGTAGTTGTGGCGCAGGGCCTGGAGGTCGATCAGGGCGCGGGCGGGACGCATGGCGGCTGCCTTATGGTGGTTCACAGGTTGAAAACAGTGTTGGGTTCTTCGCGGCTGAAGCCGCTCCCACAAGGGACCGCACAATGTCCGGGAACATGCACTCCCTGTGGTTACGCTGGTTCACAGGTTGAGATCGGTGTTGGCTTCTTCGCGGGTGAACCCGCTCCCACAGGGACCGCACAATGCCAAGTATTGTGCGGTCCCTGTGGGAGCGGCTTTAGCCGCGAAGAGGCCGGAACAGGCGAACTTACTGCTGGTGAGCCGGCGCAGTCTGCCCGTGCTTGGCCACTTCCGGGCTGTTGCCATAACGGGAAATGTCCAGGCCTTCGGCGCTGATCTGCGGCTTCTTGCGCGCAATCAGGTCGGCCAGCAGGCGACCGGAGCCGCACGCCATGGTCCAGCCCAGGGTACCGTGACCGGTGTTCAGGAACAGGTTGCGGAACGCCGTGGCACCCACGATCGGCGTACCGTCCGGGGTCGCCGGGCGCAGGCCGGTCCAGAAGCTGGCCTGGCTCAGGTCACCGCCCTGAGGATAAAGGTCGTTGACGATCATCTCCAGCGTTTCGCGCCGACGCGGGTTCAGCGACAGGTCAAAACCGGCGATTTCAGCCATGCCGCCCACGCGGATGCGGTTGTCGAAACGGGTGATCGCAACCTTGTAGGTTTCATCCAGAATGGTCGAGGTCGGGGCCATGTCGCCGTTGGTGATCGGCACGGTCAGCGAGTAGCCTTTCAACGGATACACCGGGGCCTTGATGCCCAGCGGCTTGAGCATCTGCGGCGAGTAGCTGCCCAGTGCCAGCACGTAGCGGTCGGCGGTTTCCAGCTTGCCGTCGATCCACACGCCATTGATGCGGTCACCCGCAAAGTCCAGGCGCTGGATATCCTGGCCGAAGCGGAATTCCACACCCAGCTTCAGCGCCATGTCGGCCAGCTTGGTGGTGAACAGTTGGCAGTCGCCGGTCTGGTCGTTGGGCAGGCGCAGGGCGCCGGCCAGGATGTCCTTCACGCCAGCCAGGGCCGGTTCGACGCGGGCAATGCCGTCGCGGTCGAGCAGCTCATACGGCACGCCGGACTGTTCGAGTACGGCAATGTCCTTGGCCGCTGCATCAACCTGAGCCTGGGTGCGGAACAGCTGGGTAGTGCCCAGGCTGCGGTTTTCGTAGTTGATGCCGGTTTCGGCGCGCAGCTCGTCAAGGCAGTCACGGCTGTACTCGGACAGGCGCACCATGCGTTCCTTGTTCACCGCGTAACGGCTGGCGGTGCAGTTGCGCAGCATCTGGGCCATCCACAGGTACTGGTCGACATCGCCGGTGAGCTTGATGGCGAGTGGGGCGTGGCGCTCCAGCAGCCACTTCACGGCCTTCAACGGCACACCTGGGGCGGCCCAGGGCGAGGCATAGCCGGGCGAGATCTGGCCGGCGTTGGCAAAACTGGTTTCCATGGCCACCGCCGGCTGGCGGTCGACCACCGTGACTTCGAAACCTTGCCGGGCCAGGTAGTAGGCACTGGCGGTTCCGATTACGCCGCTACCAAGTACCAGAACTCGCATCGTTATATCCCTCACACGCGGCACGCCGCAGACTTTTATTGAAATGGCATGAATGGGCGCAGTATAGGAATTCGAGACCAGTGCAATTCACTATATAAAAGCCTATTATTGGCGAGAATTCTCGGCAAAATCGCCTTTCACGGAGGGGCATCCCCTATGAGAACCCAGCACCAGAGCAAGCGTGAACTGGACAAGATCGACCGTAACATCCTGCGTATCCTGCAGAATGACGGGCGTATTTCCTTCACCGAACTGGGCGAGAAAGTTGGGCTGTCCACCACCCCTTGCACCGAGCGGGTTCGCCGCCTGGAGCGCGAGGGCATCATCATGGGCTACAACGCCCGCCTGAACCCGCAGCACCTCAAGGGCAGCCTGTTGGTGTTCGTGGAAATCAGCCTGGACTACAAGTCGGGCGACACTTTCGAGGAGTTCCGCCGCGCGGTGCTGAAGCTGCCGCACGTATTGGAGTGCCACCTGGTTTCTGGTGACTTCGACTACCTGGTGAAAGCGCGCATTTCGGAAATGGCCTCGTACCGCAAGCTGCTTGGCGACATCTTGCTGAAACTGCCGCACGTGCGTGAGTCGAAGAGCTACATCGTGATGGAGGAAGTGAAAGAGAGCCTGTGCCTGCCGATCCCGGACTGACGTTAAACCAGTACCTGCCGGGTGGTGGCGATGAACTGGTGCACCAGCTGCTCGGCGCCGGGGTCGATCATCGGCTCAGGGCCACGGCCGCGCGGGCAAGCCATGCGCGGGGTGGTGCCGAACAGGCGGCAAATCATCGGCCGCTCTTCGTACACCGTGCAACCGCTGGGGCCCAGGTGCACGCAGTCCAGGCGCTGCAGCGCGGCGTCCTGCTCGGCCTGTGACTTGCGTGGCAGGCGGGCCATTTCTTCCGCCGAGGTGGTGACCGGGCCGCAGCAGTCGTGGCAGCCGGGTTCGCACTCGAAGGAAGGGATGAGTTCGCGCAGGAAGTGGATCTTGTGGCGGTTGCAGGACATGGCTAGGTACAACTATTGAAAACCAGCCCGGATTATAGGCCCACACGCTCTTTGTAGGAGCGGCCTTGTGTCGCGAAAGGGGTGCGTAGCGCCCCCAGGATTCCAGCTTCGCCGCAAGTATTGCCGGGGCCGCCCTGCGGCCCAATCGCGACGCAAGGCCGCTCCTACAGGGGGCCGTGTCAACCAGGCCAAGCGGTTGCCCACCCCAGAGCCCCGGCTTATCCTCCTCCCCTAACCCATCAGCCTCAGGACCGAGCCCATGATCCACAGCGCGCAGCACGCCGCCTCCTACTACGCCGCCAGCAGCGCGCCACACCCTGACCACTCCTTCCTGCAAGGCGAACACAGCGCCGATGTATGCATCATCGGTGGTGGCTACTCGGGCCTGAACACCGCCATCGAACTGGCCGAACGCGGCTTCTCGGTCATTCTGCTGGAAGCGCGCAAGCTCGGCTGGGGCGCCAGTGGGCGTAATGGCGGGCAGCTGATCCGCGGTGTCGGCCATGGCCTGGAGCAGTTCCTGCCGGTGATTGGTGAGGACGGTGTGCGCAGCATGAAGCTGATGGGCCTGGAGGCCGTGCAGATCGTCCGCGAGCGGGTGGAAAAGCATGCCATCGTCTGCGACCTGACCTGGGGCTACTGCGACCTGGCCAACAAACCCGCCGAGCTGCTGGGCTTCGCCGAGGACGCCGAAGAACTGCGCAGCCTGGGTTACGCACATGAGCTGCGCCTGGTCGGCAAGGACGATATCCACAGCGTGGTCGGTGCCGGCTGCTATGTGGGCGGGCTGGTCGACATGGGCTCGGGGCACCTGCACCCGCTCAACCTGGCCCTGGGCGAAGCCGCCGTAGCTGCCCGCCTGGGCGTAAAACTGTTCGAGCAGTCCGAAGTGACCCGTATCGACTACGGCTCAGAGGTACAAGTGCACACCGCCCAAGGGCGGGTACGCGCCAAGACCTTGGTGCTGTGCTGCAACGCCTACCACAACAACCTCAACCGCGAACTGGGCGGCAAGGTGTTGCCAGCCGGCAGCTACATCATCGCCACCGAGCCGCTGGGTGGGGAACGCGCCCGCAGGTTGCTGCCGCAGAACATGGCCGTGTGCGACCAGCGTGTGGCACTGGATTACTACCGGCTGTCCGCCGACAACCGGCTGCTGTTCGGCGGTGCCTGTCACTATTCCGGCCGCGACCCGAAGGACATCGCTGCCTACATGCGGCCGAAAATGCTCAAGGTATTTCCGGAGCTGGCCGACGTGCGTATCGATTATCAGTGGGGCGGCATGATCGGCATCGGCGCCAACCGCCTGCCACAGGTCGGCCGCCTGGCCAGCCAGCCGAACGTGTATTACGCCCAGGCCTATTCCGGCCACGGGCTTAACGCCACCCACCTGGCCGCACGCCTGCTGGGCGAGGCCATCAGCGGCCAGGAGAGCGGGCGTTTCGACCTGTTCGCCAAGGTGCCGCACATCACCTTCCCCGGTGGCCAGCACCTGCGCTCGCCACTACTGGCGTTGGGCATGTTGTGGCACAGGCTTAAAGAATTAGCCTGAAAGCACACACCGCTGTTGTGGGAGCGGGGCAGGCCCGTCACGCCAGAAAGGTTTACTGCCCTCGATCCGGGCCTGCTCCCTGGTCAGCCCGACATCGCGCAACTGGTCATCGGTCAACTCCAGCAGCGCCCTGCGGGTATGCCAGCGGTGCATCATCAACCCCCAGCGCCCCAGCCCCGCCGGTGCACTGAAAACCTTGGTCTGCTGCCCGGCTTCCAGTTCTTTGGCCATCAGTTGCAAGCGCACATCGCTTATGCCACTCATCGCTGCTATCTCCCATCCAGTTGTTACCGTGGAGAAAGCATGCGCGTCGGCAGTACTGACAATACAGCCTCAAAAAAGCCTTATTATTCCCATACAGAATTGGCCGCCGGCCGACTGAATGCTGTATTTTCAGGGAAACTGTACCGGTCGCCATGCCAACGCAGCGCAGGAGTATGCCATGACCCTCTACCTGAACCTCGCCGAACTGATCGGTGCCCGCATCGAGCAGGGCCTTTATCACCCCGGCCAGCGCCTGCCCTCAGTGCGCGCCCTGAGTGTGGAGCACGGGGTCAGCTTGAGCACCGTGCAGCAGGCCTATCGCATGCTGGAAGACAACGGTATGGTCTCGCCGCGGCCCAAGTCCGGCTATTTCGTCAGCGACCACCGCCAACTGCCTGCCCTGCCCGCCGTCAGCCGCCCGGCCCAGCGCCCGGTGGATATCTCGCAGTGGGAACAGGTACTGGAACTGATACGCAGCACGCCGCGCAAAGACGTGGTCCAGCTCGGCCGCGGCATGCCCGACATCGACAGCCCGACCCTAAAGCCGCTGCTGCGCAGCCTCGCCCAGTTGAGCCGGCGCCAGGACATGCCCGGCCTTTACTACGACAACATCCACGGCAACCTGGCCCTGCGCGAACAGGTAGCCCGACTGGTACTCGACTCCGGCTGCCGCCTTGGCCCGGCCGACCTGGTCATCACCACCGGCTGCCATGAAGCACTGTCGTGCAGCATCCGCGCAGTGTGCGAACCAGGTGACATCGTCGCGGTCGACTCGCCCAGCTTCCACGGTGCCATGCAAACCCTGAAGGGCCTGGGCATGAAAGCGTTGGAGATTCCCACCGACCCGGTCACAGGCATCAGCCTGGAGGCGCTGGAGCTGGCCCTGGAGCAGTGGCCGATCAAGCTCATCCAGATCACCCCCAGCTGCAACAACCCACTGGGCTACATCATGCCAGAAGCACGCAAGAAGGCCCTGCTGAGCCTGGCCCAGCGCTATGACGTTGCCATTCTGGAAGACGATGTGTACGGCGACCTGGCCTACACCTACCCACGCCCACGTACCCTCAAATCATTCGACGACGATGGCCGCGTGCTGCTCTGCAGTTCGTTCTCCAAGACCCTCGCCCCTGGCCTGCGGGTCGGCTGGGTGGCACCCGGGCGCTACCTGGAGCGGGTGCTGCACATGAAGTACATCAGCACCGGCAGCAGCGCCAGCCAGCCGCAACTGGCCATTGCCGACTTCATCGCCGGCGGGCACTACCAGCCCCACGTGCGGCGCATGCGCAGCCAGTACCAGCGGGGCCGCGACCTGATGAGCGACTGGGTAACCCGCTATTTCCCGGCAGGTACCCGGGTCAGCCGGCCGCAGGGCGGCTTCATGCTGTGGGTGGAATTACCCGAACATTTCGATACGCTGCGGCTGAACCGCGCTTTACTGGAGCAGGGCGTGCAGGTTGCGGTAGGCAGCATCTTCTCGGCCTCGGGCAAGTTCCGCCACTGCTTGCGCATGAACTTCGCAGCGCGGCCCACGCCGCAGATCGAGGGCGCCGTGCGCAAGGTAGGTGAAACCGCCCTTCGTCTACTGGATGAAGAAACCGCCGACGCGTAACTTTGCGCCGCCCGACACGGTCCAACACCCTAAAGCCCTGCTGCACAGGACGATCCACCCTTGAGACTCCAGCGAGCCTTGCCTCTGCTGCTGGTGCTGCTCGGCCTTGCCGGCTGTGCCAGTGTCAGCACGCCCCGCGAAACCAGCCAGGCGCTGCCCGCCAACGACTCGGCGTTCGGCCGCTCGGTGCTGCGCCAGGCTGCGCCGTACGGCGGCCGTTCGGGTTTTCGCCTGTTGCCCAACAGCAACGAGGCCTTTCGCGCCCGTGCCGAGCTGGTCCGCAACGCCCAGGCCAGCATCGACCTGCAGTACTACATCGTCCACGACGGCCTCAGCACCCGCGCCCTGGTGCATGAGCTGCTGCGCGCTGCCGACCGCGGCGTGCGCGTGCGCATCCTGCTCGATGACACCACCAGCGATGGCCTGGACACCATCATGGGCACGCTCGACGCCCACCCGAACATTCAGATTCGCGTGTTCAACCCGCTGCACCTGGGCCGCAGCACTGGCGTGACGCGTGCGGTCGGCCGGCTGTTCAACCTGTCACGCCAGCACCGGCGCATGCACAACAAGCTGTTCCTGGTGGACAACAGCATGGCCATCGTCGGCGGGCGCAACCTGGGTGACGAGTACTTCGATGCCGAGCCCAACCTCAACTTCACCGACATCGACCTGCTAGGCGTTGGTCCGATTGCCGAGCAGTTGGGGCACAGCTTCGACCAGTACTGGAACAGCGCCCTGAGCCGGCCCATCACCGACTTCCTCTGGCGTGACCCGGACGCCGACGATCTGCGTGCCAGCCGCCACCGCCTGGAGGTGTCGCTGGCTGAAGCGAGGACCCAGCGCAAGGCCCTGTACGACCGCTTGATGGCCTACCAGTCGCAGCCGCGCCTGGACGTGTGGCGCAACGAGCTGATCTGGGCCCACGCCCAGGCGCTGTGGGATGCACCCAGCAAGGTACTGGCAGATGACGAGCCGGACCCGCAATTGCTGCTGAGCCAGCAACTGGCGCCAGACCTGGCCAACGTGCACAGCGAGCTGATGCTGACATCGGCGTACTTCGTGCCAGGTGAACCGGGGTTGCTGTACCTGACCGGCCGCGCCGACGCTGGCGTTTCGGTAAAGCTGCTCACCAACTCGCTGGAAGCCACCGATGTACCGGCAGTGCACGGCGGCTATGCGCCCTACCGCCGGGCCTTGATTGAGCATGGGGTGCAGCTGTACGAGCTGCGCCGCCAGCCCGGCGACCCCAGCGCGGGGCGCCTGAGTTTCCGGGGCAGTTCGGACTCCAGCCTGCACACCAAGGCGATCGTGTTCGACCGGCGCAAGACCTTTATCGGTTCGTTCAACTTCGACCCGCGTTCGGTGCTGTGGAACACCGAGGTCGGGGTGCTGGTGGACAGCCCGGAGCTGGCTGAATACACCCGCGAGCTGACCCAGCAGGGTATGGCGCCGGCGTTGAGCTACCAGGTGAAGCTGGTGGGCGACAAGCTGGTGTGGGCGACCGAGGACAATGGGCAGCGGCATGTGCTGACTGCAGAGCCAGGCGGGGTTTGGCGGCGGTTCAATGCCTGGATCAGCAAGGCGGTTGGCCTGGAGAAAATGTTGTAGCGGCGATTTTGGGGCTGCTTTGCAGCCCATCGCGACGCAAGGCCGCTCCCACAAGGGTGCGGCGTACACCGATCAATGTGGGAGCGGCCTTGTGTCGCGAAAGGGCCGCAAAGCGGCCCCAAAATCGTTCAGGCAGACACAGCCTCAAAGGCCCCACGCCGCTGGGTCAACACCACCAGCCCCGCAGCCCCGGCCGCCATCAGCAACAGCAGCGCATGCCCGCTGATCCACTGGCTGCCTGCCCCGGCCAACAATGGCCCCAGCAGGCAGCCAATGCCCCACAGCTGCGCCACATGGGCATTGGCCCGCACCAGCTCATCATCGCGGTAGCGCTCGCCGATCAACACCAGCGACAAGGTGAACAAGCCCCCGGCACTGGCCCCGAACAGTACCCACAACGGCCAGATCACCGGCGTATGCAGCAACAGCGGAATCGCCAGGCTGGACACCAGCAGGGTCACCGCACAACCGGTGAACAGTGCCTTGCGCGACATATGGTCGGCCAGCGCACCAATGGGCAACTGCAGCACGGCATCACCGACCACCACGGTACTGACCATGAACAGGGCGATTTCCGTGGTAAAGCCTTGCTGCAGGCAATACACCGGCAGCAGGGTAAGGATCATCGCCTCGAACGAGGCAAACAGGGCAATGGCCCAGGCGATCACCGGCAGGCGTCGGCAGAAGGCGAACAAGTCGCGGAAGGTGACACTGCAGGCTTCGGTGCTCGGTGCCCCGCCACGCCCCATCAGCACCAGCGGCGCGAGCAGCAGCAGGCCGGTCGCCGCCCAGAAGCCGAAGTCGTCATCAGAACCGAGAAAGCCCAGCACCAGTGGCCCGGCCAGTTGGCTGAGGGCGTAGCTGCTGCCATACAGTGCCACCAGGCGGCCGCGCCATTGTTCGACCACCAGTTGGTTGATCCAGCTTTCGCCGAGGATGAACACCACGGTCAGGGACATGCCGATCATCAGCCGCAGCAGCAGCCACAACGGGTAGCTGGGCAGCAGTGCGACCAGGCCGATCGACAGCGCCCCGCCCCACAGGCAGATGCGCATGGCCGAGGGCACGCCCACCCAACCGGCCAGGCGGCTGGCCAGGCTGGCACCGGCCAGCACCCCCAGCGCCGGCATCGCCGCCATCACGCCGATGGCAAAGCTGCCGTAGCCCCAGGCTTCCAGGCGCAGGGACACCAGCGGCATGCTCACGCCGAGCGCCAGGCCGACACTGAGCACTGACGCCAGTACGGCGAAGTAGGTACCCCAACGCATTGCAGCCTCCCGGGCCAAGAATTTTCCATGGCCCATTCGCGGGTAAACCCGCTCCCACAGGTAAAACACCACCCTTGAGAGCGGTGCAGTACCTGTGGGAGCGGGTTTACCCGCGAAAAGGCCCTACCAGATTACAGCTTGATCCAGGTCGCCTTCAGCTCGGTGTACTTCTCCAGTGCATGCAGCGACTTGTCACGGCCGTTGCCCGACTGCTTGAAGCCACCGAACGGCGCAGTCATGTCGCCGCCGTCGTACTGGTTGACCCAGACGCTGCCAGCGCGCACGGCACGGGCGGTTTTGTGGGCCTTGGAAATGTCCGAAGTCCAGATACCCGCCGCCAGGCCATAAGGCGTGTCGTTGGCAATGGCCACGGCCTCTTCAGCGGTGTCGAAGGCGATCACCGACAGCACTGGGCCGAAGATTTCTTCCTGGGCAATGCGCATGGCATTGGTCACGCCGTCGAAGATGGTCGGCTCGACATAGGTGCCGCCAGTCTCTTCCAGGGTGCGCTTGCCACCGGCCAACAGCTTGGCGCCGTCCTTGTGGCCAGCTTCGATGTACGACAACACGGTGTTCATCTGCTGGGTGTCGACCAGGGCACCGACCGTAGTCTGTGGGTCCAGCGGGTTACCGGGCTTCCAGCCTTTCAGGGCCTCGACCACCATTGGCAGGAACTTGTCCTTGATCGAACGCTCGACCAGCAGGCGCGAACCGGCTGTGCACACTTCGCCCTGGTTGAAGGCGATGGCGCTGGCAGCGGCTTCAGCAGCAGCTTGCAGGTCCGGGGCGTCGGCGAAGACGATGTTCGGGCTCTTGCCACCGGCTTCCAGCCAGATGCGCTTCATGTTCGATTCGCCCGCGTAAACCATCAGCTGCTTGGCGATCTTGGTCGAGCCGGTGAACACCAGGGTGTCGACGTCCATGTGCAGGGCCAGGGCCTTGCCCACGGTGTGGCCGTAACCTGGCAGCACGTTGAGTACGCCAGCCGGGATGCCGGCTTCGATCGCCAGCTGGGCAATGCGAATGGCAGTCAGCGGCGACTTTTCGGACGGCTTGAGCACGACCGAGTTACCGGTGGCCAGTGCCGGGCCGAGCTTCCAGCAGGCCATCAGCAGCGGGAAGTTCCACGGTACGATGGCACCGACCACACCCACTGGCTCGCGGGTAACCAGGCCCAGCTGGTCGTGCGGGGTCGGGGCGACTTCGTCGTAGACCTTGTCGATGGCTTCGGCGGTCCAGTGAATGGCCTGGGCCGCGCCCGGGATGTCGATGCTGGAGGAGTCGCCAATCGGCTTGCCCATGTCCAGGGTTTCCAGCAGCGCCAGCTCTTCGACGTTCTTGCGCAGCAGGTCGGCGAAGCGGATCAGCTTGGCCTTGCGCTTGGCCGGGGCCAGTTGCGACCAGACGCCGGAATTGAAGGTGGCGCGGGCGTTTTCCACAGCGCGGTTGGCATCGGCCAGGTCGCAGCTGGCAACCTTGGCCAGGAAGCGTCCGTCGACCGGGCTCAGGCACTCGAAGGTTTCACCGGATGCGGCATCGGTGTATTCGCCGTTGATGAAGGCACGGCCTTCGATCTTCAGTTGCTGGGCACGTTGTTCCCAGTCCGCACGGGTCAGGGTGGTCATACGAAACTCCTCCTCTTGTTTAGGTGCAACGCCGCACTGAGGACTCACAGGCGTTGTCAGAATTCTGGCCGGGCGACGAGCGCACACTGGCAAGCGATACCCTAAACCAGCCGGTGTAAACTATCAATATATTTGACACGGAAGGCTCAAAAGCCTACTGATGTTCATTTTATTAAACAACAACAGGAGCCGCACCATGAGCATCGCCAGTATCGTCGACTTTGCACAGATCATCACCGAGGCCGAGCGCTACCGCCCCGCGGCAGAAAAAATCCTCAAGGGCGAGCCCGACCAGGCTGTCTACAACCACTACTCCAGCCCATGCGGGCAATTTGCTGCTGGCGTATGGGAAGGTGAGGTGGGCCAATGGACAGTGAACTACACCGAGCACGAATACTGCGAGATCGTCCAGGGTGTTTCGGTGCTGCGCGACCAGGACGGTGGGGCGAAAACCCTGCGTGCCGGCGATCGGTTTGTCATCCCCGCCGGCTTCAAGGGCACCTGGGAGGTGTTGGAGCCTTGTCGCAAGATCTATGTGATGTTCGAGCAGAAGTAAGCCTAGAAGTATCTATGTAGCGCAGGCGGTCTTCAGGCATGCGTGAGGATGGCCCTGCCCGTGTCGGGCCATCCAACTTCAACAGGAAGAACACCATGACCAACGAAGAAGTGCTGCGAACCCTCGCCCACCTGGTCGGCACCCCTTATGCACCCGCCCTGAAAGACACCATCGGCGCCCTTACCGGCCGCACCCGGGTGGTCGGCCCCAACGAAATGTGCACCCGCGAGTACGACGTCGAGCGTATCCAGATCAAGGCCGGTGCCGACCTGCTGATCCAGGGCTTCGACTTCAACTGACCCTGCTGCAGGCATAAAAAAACCCGCGTCCTTTCGGATGCGGGTTTTTTTCAGGTCGCCGATCAATTACTTGATCTTGGCTTCCTTGTACACCACGTGCTTGCGAACAACCGGATCATATTTCTTGATCTCGATTTTGTCCGGGGTGGTGCGCTTGTTCTTGTCGGTGGTGTAGAAGTGGCCGGTACCGGCACTCGAAACCAGACGGATCAATTCACGCATGATGCTCTCCCTTAAACCTTGGCGCCAGCTTTACGGATGTCAACCAGAACGGCGTCGATGCCGCGCTTGTCGATGATACGCATGCCTTTGGCGGAAACGCGCAGACGCACGAAACGCTTCTCGGATTCAACCCAGAAACGGTGGTGCTGCAGGTTCGGCAGGAAACGACGACGGGTTTTGTTGTTTGCGTGGGAAATGTTGTTCCCGGTTACTGGACCCTTACCAGTAACTTGACAGACTCTCGACATGACTCAGCCCTCTAAAACCACATGCCCAACCCGGCATGGGTTGGCCGCTTAATCTCTCAGTCTTTGGCGCCTGGGCGCCGTGATTCTGGAGGTCTTATCGACCGGATCCGCTTATGCGACAGGCCGAGCCCCTAGAAAAGAGCGCTGCTTTATACCAGAAAGACTCGGCTGCAACAACAGTAGATACACATTGCCGCATGCCAGAACGCGCCGGGCCAGCATAGCGGCAGGCCCCGCCAGCCGTCGACCGCTCGTCGCCAAATTTGTAAAAAAGGGTGTGGTCATTTGCCGGCAGGCGCACTAGGGTAGGCCTTTTCCAGACTGCACTGGCAGATGGGCCACTGACAGCCAAGGAGCCACCATGCGTGCTGCCGCCCTTTCCTTATTGCTCAACTCCTTTTTCGCCGCAGGCGCCGTGTTCGCGGCCAGCGCTGCCCAGGCCGCACCGCTGAGCGTTTGCAGCGAGGCCAGCCCCGAAGGCTTCGACGTGGTGCAGTACAATTCGCTGACCACCACCAACGCCACCGCCGACGTGTTGATGAACCGCCTGGTGGAGTTCGACGCGGCGCAAGGCAAAGTGGCACCGAGCCTGGCGGCCAGCTGGACAGTATCGGCCGACGGCCTGGTGTACGACTTCACCCTGCGCGACGGCGTGAAGTTCCACAGCACCCCGTACTTCAAGCCCAGCCGTGAACTGAATGCCGACGACGTGCTGTTCAGCTTCCAGCGCATGCTCTACCCGGCACATGCCTGGCACAAGACGGCGCCGGGTGGCTACCCGCACGCCCAGTCGCTGCAACTGGGCAGCCTGATCAAGGCCATCGAGGCGCCGGCGCCGAACACCGTGCGCTTCACCCTCAGCCACCCGGACGCCACCTTCCTGGCCACCCTGAGCATGGGCTTCGCCTCGATCTACTCCGCCGAATACGCCGACAAACTGCTCAAGGCCGGCACCCCGGAGAAGCTCAACAGCCAACCGATCGGCACCGGGCCATTCGTATTCCAGCGCTTTCAGAAAGACGCCGTGGTGCGCTACCGCGCCAACCCGGACTATTTCGCCGGCAAGCCGGCCGTCGACCCGCTTATCTTCGCCATCACCACCGATGCCAACGTGCGCCTGCAGAAGCTCAAGCGCGGGGAGTGCCAGGTTGCCCTGTCGCCCAAGCCGCTGGATATTGCCGAGGCGGGCAAGGACGGCAACCTCAAGGTGGCCACCACCCCGGCATTCATGACCGCCTTTGTCGCCATCAACAGCCAGCACCCGCCGCTGGAGAAGCCAGAAGTGCGCCAGGCGATCAACCTGGCCTTCGACAAGCAGGCCTACCTCAAGGCCGTGTTCGAGGACTCGGCGGTGGCCGCCAACGGCCCCTACCCGCCCAACACCTGGAGCTACGCCAAGGACCTGCCCGGCTACCCGCTGGACCTGAAGAAAGCCAAGGCCCTGCTGACCAAGGCCGGCCTGGCCGAGGGCTTCAGCACCACGATCTGGACCCGCCCTTCGGGCAGCCTGCTCAACCCCAACCCCAGCCTTGGCGCGCAGATGCTGCAGGCCGACCTGGCCAAGATTGGTGTGAAAGCGGAAATCCGCGTAATCGAATGGGGCGAGCTGATCCGCCGCGCCAAGGCCGGCGAGCATGACTTGCTGTTCATGGGCTGGGCCGGTGACAACGGCGACCCTGACAACTTCCTCAGCCCGCAGTTTTCCTGCGCGGCGGTGGAGTCGGGGACCAACTTCGCGCGTTTCTGCGACAACCGCCTGGACCAGCTGATCAGCGCCGGGCGTACGACCAACGACCAGAGCGTGCGCAGCCGGCTGTACCAGCAGGCGCAGACACTGATCCAGCAGCAGGCGCTGTGGGTGCCGCTGGCGCACCCGACAGCGGCGACCCTGCTGCGCCAGGAGGTCGAGGGGTACCAGGTGAGCCCGTTCGGGCGACTGGATTTCAGCAAGGTGTCGGTGACCAAGTAAACCTGCACCGGCCTCTTCGCGGGTGAACCCGCTCCCACAGGGATAACACCGCCTTTGAGGGCTGTGGGGGTCCTGTGGGAGCGGGTTTACCCGCGAAAGGGCCAGTACAGGAACACAACGACCTACGCCACAATCCACCCATGCTCAACCATCGACAACGGCTCCCCGTCACCAATGATGATGTGATCCAGCACCCGCACATCGATCAACGCCAAACCCCGCTTCAACGACACGGTCAGATGCACATCATCCTGGCTCGGCTCACTGTTACCCGAAGGATGGTTGTGGCACAGGATCAACGCCGCCGCGTTGTGCAGCAATGCCCGCCGCACCACTTCCCGCGGGTAGACGCTGGCCCGGTCAATCGTGCCCCTGAACAGGATCTCAAACGCCAACGGCCGATGCTTGGTATCCAGAAACAGGCAACCGAACACCTCACTGGGTTCATGCCGCAGCATCGCTTTCAGGTAGCGCCGCACTGTTTCCGGGCTGTCCATGGCCGACTCACGCTCAATCGAGGTTGCCAGGTGCCTGCGCCCGATCTCCAGCAATGCCTGCAACTGGCTGTACCTCACCGGACCCAGCCCAAGCTCACTCAAGAAAGCCTCACGATCAGCCTCCAGCAACCTGCGCAAGCTGCCGAACTTCAGCAGCAAACCACGCGACAGCTCCACCACGTTACAACCGCGCACGCCTGAACCAAGAAATACCGCCAGTAACTCCGTATCGGTCAGGCTCCCGGCCCCACGCTGCAACAACTTCTCCCTCGGCCGCTCTTCAGCCGGCCACTCCCTGATATTCATCCCTGCCCCTCTGCCTTTGCTGCGGCCCATTTCGGCCCTGTGTTAATCTATTTCGCCTCGTACATGCGACGTTCTGCCGCAGGCATTTTCAAACGTCGCCGCCCGCTCTCACTGGAAAAAGGCAAGCCTATGCAGCGGCTGTATCGCAAGCGCATCGTTCTCGGCGTAGGTGGCGGCATTGCCGCCTACAAAAGCGCCGAGCTGATTCGCCGTCTCCTGGAGCACGGCGCGCAGGTGCGCGTCGTCATGACCCGTGGTGGTGCCGAGTTCATCACCCCGCTGACCCTGCAAGCGCTGTCGGGCCACCCGGTGCACATGGACCTGCTGGACCCGGCCGCCGAAGCGGCCATGGGCCACATCGAACTGGCCAAGTGGGCCGACCTGGTGCTGATCGCACCGGCCACCGCCGACCTGATGGCACGCATGGCCCAAGGCATGGCCGATGACTTGCTGACCACCTTGGTACTGGCCACCGACGCCACCGTGGCCGTGGCCCCGGCGATGAACCAGGCCATGTGGCGCGACCCGGCCACCCAGGCCAACCTTGAACTGCTCAAGAGCCGAGGCATCCAGGTGTTCGGCCCGGCCTCCGGCAGCCAGGCCTGTGGCGACGTCGGCCTGGGGCGCATGCTCGAAGCCACCGACCTGGCCTGGTGCGCGGCGGAAAGCTTCAAGCGCCAGGCACTGACCGGCAAACACGTGCTGATCACCGCCGGGCCGACCCAGGAAAACATCGACCCGGTGCGCTACATCACCAATCATAGCTCCGGCAAGATGGGCTTCGCCCTGGCCGAGGCGGCCGCCGAAGCCGGGGCTCGGGTGACCCTCGTGACGGGCCCGGTGCACCTGCCAACCCCCGACCGGGTCAGCCGTATCGACGTGGTCAGCGCGCGGGACATGCTTGCGGCATGCGAAGCGGCCATGCCATGCGACCTGTTCATCGCCTCGGCAGCGGTTGCGGACTACCGCCCGGAAGTGGTTGCCGCACAAAAACTGAAGAAAGATCCTACGACTGGCGACGGCATGCTGCTGCAGATGGTGCGCAATCCCGATATCCTTGCCACCCTTGCTGGCCGCGCCGACCGCCCGTTCAGCGTCGGCTTTGCCGCCGAAACCGAACACTTGCTCGATTACGCTACGCGCAAGCTCAAGGACAAGAACCTCGACCTGATCGTCGCCAATGATGTGGCCAACCCCAGCATCGGCTTCAACAGCGAAGAAAACGCCTTGACCGTGATCGACCGCCAGCAGCACCAGACTCTCTTCGCGCAGACCAGCAAGGGCAAGATCGCCCGGCAACTGGTCGCCTTCATCGCCGAACGGCTCAACCAGGTTCAATAAGTTACATGCACGCTCTTCAAGCCAAGATCCTCGACCCACGCCTGGGCAGCGAATTCCCGCTGCCGACCTACGCCACCCCCGGTTCCGCCGGCCTCGACCTGCGCGCCCTGCTCAAGGAAGACACGGTCCTTGAGCCTGGCCAGACCCTGCTGATCCCTACCGGCCTGTCGATCTACATCGGCGACCCGGGCCTGGCGGCGGTGATCCTGCCGCGCTCGGGCCTGGGCCATAAGCACGGCATCGTGCTGGGCAACCTGGTCGGGCTGATCGACTCGGACTACCAGGGCGAGCTGATGGTGTCGTGCTGGAACCGCGGCAACACCCCGTTCACCATCGCTGTTGGCGAGCGCATCGCCCAGCTGGTGCTAGTCCCGGTAGTACAAGCCCACTTCGATATCGTCGAAGCATTCGATGAGAGCCAGCGGGGCGCTGGCGGCTTCGGTCACTCCGGCAGCCACTGAGCCGACAGACGACCGTTCAGGCCAAGGATGGCGAACTCTCTGGCGAAACCACCGTCCAAGCGTTCAGTTTGCGCCTGCCCAGAAAGCCTTTGACTAATGGAGCTTCCAGAGATGAACGACATGGCCCACCTGGTCCCCGCCGCATTGCCAGACAGCATTTTCCGCGCCTATGACATCCGCGGCGTGGTCGGCAAGACCCTGCACGCCGAAACTGCCTACTGGATCGGCCGCGCCATCGGCGCGCAAAGCCTGGCTCAAGGCGAACCGCAGGTTTCGGTAGGCCGTGACGGCCGCCTGTCCGGCCCGATGCTGGTCGAACAGCTGATCAAGGGCCTGGTCGATGCCGGTTGCCAGGTCAGCGACGTCGGCCTGGTGCCCACCCCGGCGCTGTACTACGCCGCCAACGTGCTGGCCGGTAAATCGGGCGTAATGCTGACCGGCAGCCACAACCCGTCGGACTACAACGGTTTCAAGATCGTCATCGCTGGCGACACCCTGGCCAATGAACAGATCCAGGCCCTGCTGACCCGCCTGAAAACCAATGACCTGACCCTGGCCGAAGGCCGCGTGGAAAAGGTCGAGATCCTTGACCGCTACTTCCAGCAGATCGTCGGTGACGTGAAACTGGCGAAAAAGCTCAAGGTGGTAGTGGACTGCGGCAACGGCGCTGCCGGCGTGATTGCGCCGCAGCTGATCGAGGCGCTGGGCTGTGAAGTGGTCCCGCTGTTCTGCGAGGTCGACGGCAACTTCCCCAACCACCACCCGGACCCGGGCAAACCGGAAAACCTCGAAGACCTGATCGCCAAGGTCAAGGAAACCGGTGCCGACATCGGCCTGGCCTTCGACGGTGACGGCGACCGCGTCGGCGTGGTGACCAACACCGGCAGCATCGTCTACCCCGACCGCCTGCTGATGCTGTTTGCTCAGGACGTACTGGCGCGCAACCCGGGCGCCGAGATCATCTTCGACGTCAAATGCACCCGCCGCCTGACCCCGCTGATCGAACAGCATGGTGGCCGCGCACTGATGTGGAAGACCGGTCATTCGTTGATCAAGAAGAAGATGAAACAGACCGGCTCGCTGCTGGCCGGCGAGATGAGCGGTCACATCTTCATCAAGGAACGCTGGTACGGTTTTGACGACGGCATCTACAGTGCCGCGCGCCTGCTGGAGATACTCAGCAAGGCCGGGCAAAGCGCCGAAAACCTGTTCGCCGCCTTCCCGAACGATATTTCCACGCCGGAAATCAATATTGATGTGACCGACGAGGGTAAATTCAGCATCATTGATGCACTGCAACGCGACGCCGACTGGGGCGAAGCCAACCTGACCACCATCGACGGTGTGCGGGTCGACTATGCCCACGGCTGGGGCCTGGTTCGCGCCTCCAACACCACGCCGGTGCTGGTGCTGCGCTTCGAGGCCGACAGCGACGCCGAGTTGCAACGTATCAAGGATGTTTTCCGTACCCAGTTGCTACGGGTTGCCCCTGAGCTGCAACTGCCGTTCTGACCGACTATCTGTTCCTTACAGGAGCCCTGCATGACCCTCGATCGCGATGCCGCTTCCCATGTAGCCGAGGTTTTGTCCGAAGCACTGCCTTACATCCGCCGCTTTGTCGGCAAGACCCTGGTGATCAAGTACGGCGGCAACGCGATGGAGAGCGAGGAGCTCAAAACCGGCTTCGCCCGTGACATCGTGCTGATGAAGGCTGTAGGCATCAACCCGGTGGTGGTCCACGGTGGTGGCCCGCAGATCGGCGACCTGCTCAAGCGCCTGTCGATCGAAAGCCACTTCATCGACGGCATGCGCGTCACCGACTCGGCGACCATGGACGTGGTGGAGATGGTGCTGGGTGGCCAGGTCAACAAGGACATCGTCAACCTGATCAACCGCCACGGCGGCAGCGCCATCGGCCTGACCGGCAAGGACGCGGAGCTGATCCGCGCGCGCAAGCTGACTGTCAGCCGCCAGACGCCCGAGATGACCACCCCGGAAATCATCGACATCGGCCACGTTGGCGAAGTGGTGAGCGTGAACACCGACCTGCTGAACATGCTGGTGAAAGGCGACTTCATCCCGGTCATCGCGCCAATCGGCGTGGGTGCCAACGGTGAGTCGTACAACATCAACGCCGACCTGGTGGCAGGCAAGGTGGCCGAGGCGCTGAAGGCCGAGAAGCTGATGCTGCTGACCAACATCGCCGGCCTGATGGACAAGCAGGGCCAGGTCCTGACCGGGCTGACCACCGAGCAGGTCAACGAACTGATCGCCGATGGCACCATCTACGGCGGCATGCTGCCGAAGATCAAGTGCGCGCTGGACGCAGTGCAGGGCGGCGTGAACAGCTCGCACATCATCGACGGCCGCGTGCCGAATGCGGTGCTGCTGGAGATCTTCACCGACAGCGGTGTGGGTACCCTGATTACCAACCGCAAGCCGCGCTGATCGTTAGCCTGTTCAGGCCTCTTCGCGGCGGTTCGACGCCTCGATAAACCCGCTCCTACAAAGGCAATCGCAGCCCTCGAGTCTGGCGCTGCCCAATGTAGGAGCGGGTTCACCCGCGAAAGGGCCAGAACAGGCGACACAAAAAAAGGCGACCTTCATCAAGAAGGTCGCCTTTTTCATTTCCAGGCCAGGATCAGATCCCGTATTGCGCCCGGTAAGCCTCGACCGCCGGCAGGTGCTGCTTCAGCTGTGGGTCATCGGCCAGGAACTCCAGCACCTGGGTCAGCGAGACGATGCTGACCACCGGAATGCCGAAGTCGCGCTCCACTTCCTGGATCGCCGACAACTCGCCATTGCCTCGCTCTTCGCGGTTCAGTGCGATCAGCACACCAGCGGCCTTGGCCTGCTGGGCGTTGATGATCTGCATGACCTCACGAATGGCGGTACCGGCAGTGATCACGTCGTCGATGATCAGCACCTCACCGGCCAGCGGTGCGCCAACCAGGCTGCCGCCTTCGCCGTGGTCCTTGGCTTCTTTGCGGTTGAAGCACCATGGCACATCGAGCTGATGCTGGTCAGCCAGCGCCACGGCGGTAGTCGCCGCCAGCGGGATACCCTTGTAGGCCGGGCCGAACAGCACATCGAACGGGATCTTGCTGTCGACGATGGCGGCGGCGTAGCAACGGCCCAGTTCGGCCAGGGCGGAACCGGTGTTGAACAGGCCGGCATTGAAGAAATACGGGCTGGTACGCCCCGATTTCAGGGTGAATTCACCGAAACGCAGTACCCCGCGATCGATGGCAAAACGGATAAAGTCGCGCTGATACTGCTGCATGAATAGTCCCGGACACCACGGATTTAGCTAAATGGGTTGAGCTCGGGTATCATACACGCACGAGATTTATGGGGCCATTTATGCGGATCATCAGTGTGAACGTAAATGGCATTCAGGCTGCGGCCGAGCGTGGTTTGCTCAGCTGGCTGCAAGCCCAGAATGCCGACGTCATCTGCCTTCAGGATACCCGCGCCTCGGCCTTTGAACTCGATGACCCAGCTTTCCAGCTCGATGGCTATTTCCTTTATGCCTGCGACGCGGAGGTGCCTGCCCAAGGTGGTGTGGCCCTCTATTCGCGCATGCAGCCCAAGGCAGTCATCACCGGCCTGGGCTTCGAGACAGCCGACCGCTACGGGCGTTATCTGCAAGCAGATTTCGACAAAGTCAGTATTGCCACCCTGCTGTTGCCTTCGGGCATGAACGGGGATGAAGACTTGAACCAGAAGTTCAAGTTGATGGACGACTTCGCCAAGTACCTGGACAAGCAACGCCGCAAGCGTCGCGAGTACATCTACTGCGGCTCGTTCTACGTGGCGCAGCAGAAGCTCGACATCAAGAACTGGCGTGACAGCCAGCAGTCGCCGGGCTTCCTGGCGCCGGAGCGCGCCTGGATGGATGCGATCACGGGCGAGATGGGTTATGTCGATGCCCTGCGTGAAGTCAGCCGTGAAGGCGACCAGTACAGCTGGTGGCCGGACAACGAACAGGCCGAGATGCTCAACCTGGGCTACCGGTTCGACTACCAGATCCTCACCCCGGGCCTGCGCCGCTTCGTGCGCAACGCCCGCCTGCCGCGTCAGCCGCGCTTTTCGCAGCATGCGCCGCTGATCGTGGACTATGACTGGACGTTGACCATCTGAACCTTGGGGCTGCTTTGCAGCCCATTCGCGGGTGAACCCGCTCCCACAGGGACAACACAGGCGCTAATGGCTGTGATTACCCTGTGGGAGCGGGTTTATCGAGGCGTCGAACCGCCGCGAATGGGCCACAGAAAATCTATTTGATCGGCCGCCAGATCATCGGGTAACGATACGGCTTGCCCTCATTCGCCCGCACCGCGGCAATGATGATCAGGATTAGCACCGCCACCGTCAGCATGGCGAACAGCACCAGCCCGATAAACACGAACATCAGCAAGAAGCAGATGAACCCGGCAATCGTCACGCTGATCTGAAAGTTCAGCGCCTCTTTGCCCTGGGCGTCGATGAAAGGGTCTTGCTCGCGCTTGAGGTGCCACAGCACCAGCGGGCCCAGCAGGTGCCCGAGCGGCACCACCAGGCCCAGCAGCGCGGAGAGGTGGCAGAACATCGCCCATTGCCGGATTTCGGCATTGGGCGGGGTGATCGACAGGTTCGAATCGCTCATGCCCCGCACCTCCCTGGCTGGTCTCAGTCGGCCAGTGCGGCCTGCTGCAGTTCGAAGATTTCAGTCATGCCTTTCTGCGCCAGGGCGAGCATGGCGTTGAGCTCTTCAGGTTGGAAAGGCGCGCCTTCGGCGGTGCCCTGTACCTCGATGAAACCACCGGCACTGGTCACGACCACGTTCAGGTCGGTCTCGGCAGCGGAGTCTTCCAGGTAGTCCAGGTCGAGCACGGCTTCGCCCTGATACATGCCGACCGAAACAGCACCGATCATGTGCTTGAGCGGGTTGCCACCCTTCAGGCCACCGCGCTTCTTGATTACCGCCAGGGCGTCGCACAGGGCAACCATGGCACCGGTGATGGACGCTGTGCGGGTACCGCCATCAGCCTGGATCACGTCGCAGTCGACGTACAGGGTGATGTCACCGAGCTTGCTCATGTCCAGCGCGGCGCGCAGCGACCGGCCGATAAGGCGCTGGATTTCCAGGGTGCGACCACCCTGCTTGCCACGGCTGGCTTCGCGCTGGTTACGCTCGCCGGTGGAGCGCGGCAGCATGCCGTATTCGGCGGTCAGCCAGCCTTGGCCCTGGCCTTTGAGGAAGCGCGGTACACCGTTTTCCACGCTGACCGTGCAGATAACCTTGGTGTCACCGAACTCGACCAGTACCGACCCTTCGGCGTGCTTGGTGTAGTTGCGGGTGATGCGGATCGAGCGGAGCTGATCGGCGGCGCGACCACTTGGACGTTTCATCTGGGATACCTGTACTGGGACTTTGAATCTGCCGTGCATTATAGAGCCCGTAGCCCGGGGAAGACATGCCTATTGTCGCGCACAGGGCTGCCCGTCGCCTTTTCCTACCGCCGCAGCTACCCCTCGGTAACATAGGCGGATTGGGCGCCACGCCCCCACTGCGCTACAATCCTGCGCCTTGCAGCCAAGAGGCTGCCACCGTTCATTTATCTACGCGAGGTACTCCCCATGGTGCACAGCATGACCGCTTTTGCTCGTGTCGAGCGCGCCGGCAGCCAGGGCACCCTGGTCTGGGAGCTGCGTTCGGTCAACCATCGCTACCTGGAACCGCACCTGCGCCTGCCCGAGGCCCTGCGCGACCTTGAAGGCGGTGTGCGTGAAGGCCTGCGCCAGGGGCTGTCGCGGGGCAAGGTGGAATGCACCTTGCGCCTCAACGAAGACAGCAACGGCAAGCCGCTGAAGGTAGACCGCGAGCGCGCCGCGCAGCTGGTGGCCGCCGCCGAGGAAGTGGCCGGCCTGATCAAGCAGCCGGCACCACTGAACCCGCTGGAAGTGCTGTCTTGGCCGGGTGTGCTGGTGGCTGACACCAGCGACCCGCAGGCGTTGAACGCCGAGGCCATGGCGCTGTTCGACGAAGCCTTGGCCGAACTCAAGGCCGGGCGCCTGCGCGAAGGCCAGGAACTGGCCCGGTTGATCAACGAGCGCCTGGACAACATGGCCGGCGAAGTCACCACCCTGCGCGCGCTGGTGCCGCAAATGCTGGCGGCACAGCGGCAGAAGATTCTCGACCGCTTCGGCGACATGCAAGCCGAACTCGACCCACAGCGCCTGGAACAGGAAATGGTGCTGCTGGCCCAGAAAAGCGACGTGGCCGAGGAACTCGACCGCCTCAGCACCCATGTCACCGAAGTACGCCGGGTGCTCAAGGGTGGCGGCGCTGCCGGCCGGCGCCTGGACTTCCTGATGCAGGAACTCAACCGCGAGGCCAACACCCTTGGCTCCAAGGCCTTCGACCCACGCAGCACGCAAGCGGCGGTCAACCTGAAGGTATTGATCGAACAGATGCGTGAACAAGTACAGAACATCGAGTAAGGCCACCCCGACCATGAACCACAGCAGCGGCACCCTCTACATCGTTTCGGCCCCTTCGGGCGCCGGCAAGACCAGCCTGGTTACTGCCCTGACCAAGGCTGACCCGCAGATTCGCGTGTCCGTGTCGCACACCACCCGCGCCATGCGCCCGGGCGAGCAGCACGGGGTGAACTACCACTTCGTCGTCCACGAGGAATTCAAGGCACTGATCGCGCAAGGCGACTTCCTGGAGCATGCCGAAGTATTCGGCAACTTCTACGGCACTTCGCGCAGCGCGCTGCAGGAAGTGCTGGACCTGGGCAATGACCTGATCCTGGAAATCGACTGGCAAGGCGCCCAACAGGTGCGCAAGCTGATGCCGCAGGCGCTGTCGGTGTTCATCCTGCCGCCGAGCCAGGAAGCGCTGCGCCAGCGCCTGGACGGCCGTGGGCAGGACAGCGAAGCGATCATCGCCGGGCGCATGAAGGAAGCGGTCAGCGAGATGGTGCACTACGACGAGTATGACTACGTGATCATCAACGATGATTTCGACGTGGCGCTGGAAGATTTGAAGGCGGTGTTCCGTTCGAATCGCCTGGTGTTGAAGAAGCAGCAGCAGCGCAACAGTGGGCTGCTGAAAGAGCTGCTCTCCTGATATACCGCATGGGGCTGCTTTGCAGCCCTTTCGCGACACAAGGCCGCTCCTACAGGGGATCGCGCAGGACTGACTGACGCGATCTCCTGTAGGAGCGGCCTTGTGTCGCGAAAGGGGCGCAAAGCGCCCCCTTGCTTTATTCCTGCAAAGGCAAGGTAGCCTGCTGACGCAGGGTAGCCCCCAGGAAGTACGCCGGCGCACGCATGCGCGACAGCATCATCAGCCCGATGCCCAGCACCGAGATGATCGCGGCAATCACGAACACCAGCCCCAGCCCGCCCACATGCGAGCCGCTGCCAAAGTCCGGCGAGGCGCTGTCGATGGCGGTGCGCGCAAAGATCACCGACAAAATCACCCCACCCACCAGCGGGCACATACCGCGCATGATGAAGTGGCGCACGCTGCTGAACAGGCTGTCGCGGAAATACCAGACGCAGGCAAACGCCGTCAGCGAATAGTAGAAACAGATCATCATGCCCAGCGCGGTGATGGTATCGGCCAGCACGTTCTCGCTCAGGGTACGCATGGTCACGTAGAACAGGCCCGCGGCGATACCGGCACAGATGGTGGCATAGCGCGGGGTTTGCGAGCGCGGGCAGACGCTGGCGAACTTCGGCGGTACTGCGCCGTAGTAACCCATGGCCAACAGGGTGCGCGCCGGCGCCACGAAGGTCGACTGCAGCGACGCCGCGGTGCTGGCCAGTACGGCGATGGACATCAGGATCGCCAGCGGCCCCATGACCGGGCCGGCCAGGTGGGCAAACACGTTCTCCTGGATGCGCGGGTTGTTCAGGCCCAGGCCCGTTTCGCTGATACCGGCAAACTGCAGGGTGGCGATGGCAGTGAACAGGTACAGGCCGAGAATCAGCATTACGGTCCAGGTGGCAGCCTTGCCGGGCACCTCTTCGCTGCCCACCGACTCTTCGCTGACGGTCAGGCAGGTGTCCCAACCCCAGAAGATGAAGATCGACAACGACAAGCCGGCGGCAAAGGCCGAGAACGACTCGACACCGAACGGGTTGAACCAGGCGAAATCGAACTCCAGCGGCGGCGGCGCAGTGGTGCCGCCGAAGGCGGCGAAGGCAAAGCCGATCAGCACCAGCAACTGCAAGGCCACCAGGCCGTACTGCACGGTCATGGTGGTGGCAATGCCGCGACAGCAGATCCACACCGCCAGGGCGATGAACACGCAACAGGTGGTGATGTTGATCAACAGGTTGTCGGCCAACGCCGCCAACTCGTGCTTGCCAGTGATCTGGCCGAGGAACAGGTAGAAGAAGTCGACCGCCACCCCAGCCAGGTTGGACAGCACGATGGTGGTAGCCACCACCAGCCCCCAGCCGCCGATCCAGCCGATCATCGGGCCGAAGGCACGGGCCGACCAGGTGAACGAAGTGCCGCTGTCCGGCTCCGCCGAGTTCAGTTCGCGATAACCCAGGGCCACCAGCAGCATCGGCAGGAAGCCGACGATGAACACGGCCGGCAGGTGGGCACCCACCTCGCGCACGGTCGGGCCTAGGGCGCCGGTCAGAGTGTAGACCGGGGCGATGGTGGAAATGCCCAGCACCACGCTGGCCAGCAAGCCCAAGCGGCCTTTGGCCAGGCCCTTGCTGCGCTGAGTGTTGCCCGCGTCGGCCGCCACGTCGGGTGGGCGGCCGGCTTCTGTGTAATTGCTCATGAGTATTTGCCGTAAATTTTGGAATTGTTTTCACAGGCCTTGCGTGCAAGGCCCGCTTTCACTCATTGAAAGCTTGCTGTCGGGGACACGTCATCCGAGACCTTCGGCTGACGTAAGCATCACGCCTGCCGTGCGCCCTCCCGTGCTGCGTAGGCAATGCAGGCCTCGCGAAACGCCTGAAACAGGCGCAGCGAGACCGGATTTTCGTTAAACCGCCACTCCGGGTGCCACTGCACGCCAAGCACAAAGCCCGGCGCCGCAGGCATGGACACCGCCTCGATCAGGCCATCCGGCGCCCGTGCTTCGACCCGCAGGCCCGGGGCCAGGCGGTCGATGCCCTGGCTGTGCAGCGAGTTGACCTCGAACTGCGCCGCCAGGCCCAGGCGCTCGAACAACCCGCCAGGCTCGATGCTGACCGGGTGCCGAGGGCCGTATTGCACCTCCAGGGGTGCGTCCTCGGGTTCGCGGTGGTCAAGGTAGCCAGGCAGCTCCTGCACACGCTGGTGCAGGCTGCCGCCAAGGGCCACGTTCAATTCCTGGTAGCCACGGCAGATGCAGAACACCGGTACACCGGCGGCAATCGCCGCTTGCAGCAGCGGCAGGGTCAGGCGATCGCGTGCCAGGTCGTGCCGGGTACCCGCTGCACTGGGGGCGCCATTGTAATGATGCGGTTCGATATTTGAAGGCGAGCCGGTAAAAACAATGCCGTGCAGGCGGGCCAGCAGCGCGGGCGTGTCGCTGCCCCCGTCGCGGGCCGGCAAGATCAGCGGCAGGCCGGCAAAGCCGGCCGCCTCCACATACTTGTCGCCCACCGTGTGCGACGAGTTCTTCCCCACCTGCTGGCGGCAGGCGCTGACACCGATCAAGGGGACCGCAGTTGCGCTCATGGGCTTACACCGTGTGCAGGTACCAGTTGTACTCAAGGTCGGAAATCGACACCTCGAACTCGGCCAGTTCGCTTTCCTTGCAGGCCACGAAGATATCGATGTAGTCCGGGCTGATGTATTGGTTGAGGACTTCGCTGTCGTCCAGCGCGCGCAGGGCATCACGCAGGTTGTTCGGCAGGCTTTGCTCCAGCTGTTCGTAGGAGTTGCCTTCGATCGGTGCCTCGGGCTCGACCTTGTTGGTCAGGCCGTGATGCACGCCGGCCAGGATGGCCGCCAGCATCAGGTACGGGTTGGCATCGGCACCAGCCACGCGGTGCTCAAGGCGCACGTTGTCGCTACTGTCGGTCGGCACGCGCACGGCCACGGTGCGGTTGTCCAGGCCCCAGCTCGGCGCATTGGGCACATAGAACTGCGCGCCGAAGCGGCGGTAGGAGTTGATGTTCGGGCAGAGGAAGGCCATCGACGCCGGCATGGTTTCCAGCACGCCACCAATGGCGTGGCGCAGCGTGTCGCTCTCAAGCGGGTCGTCGCTGGCGAAGATGTTCTTGCCGGTTTTCTTGTCCAGCAACGAAATGTGCACGTGCAGGCCGTTGCCGGCCTGGCCCGGGTAAGGCTTGGCCATGAAAGTGGTGTCCATTTCATGGTCGTAGGCCACGTTCTTGATCAGGCGCTTGAGCAGGATCGCGTAGTCGCAGGCCTTCAGCGGGTCGGCCACGTGGTGCAGGTTGACCTCGAACTGCGCCGGGGCGCTTTCCTTGACGATGGCATCGGCCGGCAAGCCTTGCTCCTTGGCCGCTTCGAGCATGTCCTGCAGGCAGTCGGCGTACTCGTCAAGGTCGTCGATCAGGTACACCTGGGTCGACTGCGGGCGCTTGCCGGAAATGGGCGAACGCGGCGGTTGCGGGCGGCCGTTGAGGTTGTCCTGGTCGATCAGGTAGAACTCCAGCTCGAACGCAGCGCAGATATCCAGGCCCAGGTCGTCGAACTTGCTCACGATCTGGCGCAGCACTTCACGCGGGTCGGCAAAGAACGGCTGGCCGTCCAGTTCGTGCATGGTCATCAGCAGCTGGGCGGTCGGGCGTTTCTGCCAGGGTTCATCCGACAGCGAGCCGGGGATCGGGAAGCAGATACGGTCGGCATCGCCAATGTCCAGGCCAAGGCCGGTGCTTTCCACGGTGGAGCCGTTGATGTCCAGGGCGAACAGCGATGCCGGCAGGTTGATGCCCTTTTCGTACACCTTGTGCAGGCTGGCCCGCTCGATGCGCTTGCCACGTACCACGCCATTCATGTCGGAGATCAGCAGATCGACGTACTGCGTGTCCGGATGGGCCTGGAGGAAGTCATTCATCTCGCTGGAAGAACTGGCGCACGGGGTTACCGACGTCATGGCTGTACATCCTTTGATTTGCTGCGGCGATGTGGGGATACGGCTGGCGCCTCACGGGCGACGATGGTTGCAGCTGTTGTTCTTTTCACTTTCCCATCGTGGGGATTGGTTACCCGACCGGGCGCATTGATTCCGGGGGGCCGTTTCACTATAAAATGGCCCTGACGCAACAGACATTGGCAATTCGGCAAGCAGAGCGTGCACCAATGCAATATCAGATTACCCACGCCGACCTCTCCCTGGTCCTGGCACTGGAGCGTGGCCGCTCGCTGGCCAAGGCCGCCGAGCTGCTCAAAGTCGACGTGTCGACCGTGTTCCGTTCGATCCGCCGCCTGGAGTCGGCACTCGGTACCGCGCTGTTCGTAAAAAGCCGCAAAGGCTACCTGCCGACCGACACCGCCCAGGCCCTGGCCGAGCAGGCCGAGCGCGCCGAACAGGCGCTGGAGGCGGCACGCATCGCCATGACCAGTGGCGAACAAGTGGTCAGCGGTACGGTGCGCCTGACTTGCACCGAGGCGGTGATGCACAGCCTGTTGCTGCCGGCGCTGGCCGAGTTCATGCCCAACTACCCGGCCCTGTCGCTGGAGATGGGCACCTCCAACACCTTCGCCAACCTCAGCCGGCGCGACGCCGACATTGCCCTGCGCCTGACCAACACGCCACCGGAGCACCTGGTGGGCCGCAACCTGGGCTCTACATCCTATGTGGTCTGCGGCCAGCCGCAGTGGCGCGAGCGCCTCGCCGAATCGCCGGCCAGCACGCCGTGGATCGCCCCTGACGACTCGATGCAGGACCACCCCACGGTGGTCTGGCGCAACCAGCAATACCCAGGGTTGAGCCCGCGCTACCAGTGCAGCAGCATGTCGACCATCGCCCAACTGGTGACCGCCGGGCTGGGCGTGGCAGCGCTGCCGGACTACATGGTGCATGCACTGCCCGGGGTAGATGCGCTGAGCGGGCCGCTAACCGGCTGCGACACCCAGTTGTGGCTGCTGACCCGGCCAGATTGCCGGGCACTGCGCTCGGTGCAGACATTGTTCGAAGAGCTGACCCCGCGGTTGCGCGGCGCGATGCTCTGAGGTTATCGTCAGGCTCATGCATCGAGGGTGTCTGTTCCGGCCCTTTCGCGGCTAAAGCCGCTCCCACAGGGTGCGGCGGCAGGCTTGGGGATGAAGCGGCCCGGTAAAACAGCGCTTCCCTATTGGCTGGTGAATTTTTATACTATCGAGTCCGCCTGCCCATTACTGGGCTGCACGCCCACCGCATTTGCTACTGAGGAAGACCATGGCCCGCGTAACTGTTGAAGACTGCCTGGAACACGTGGATAACCGCTTTGAGCTGGTCATGCTCTCGACCAAGCGCGCTCGCCAGCTGGCGACCGGCGGCAAAGAGCCACGCGTAGCGTGGGAAAACGACAAGCCTACCGTTGTTGCCCTGCGTGAAATCGCCGAAGGCATCGTCACCAACGAGTTCATCGCCGCCGAAGAGATCGTCACCGAGGATCCGGTGTTCGCCGCGTTCGAGGACGAGAACAACGAGGCTGTCTGATTGATGCCAGGTCGACGTCGCACGGCGCAAGGCCCTCTTCCTCGGCAGGAGGTGAACCCATGCCGGGTATAGAAGCCTTGGCCGAACGGCTGTCGACCTATCTTGGCCCTGAACAGGTCAACCTGGTCCGGCGCGCCTATTTCTACGCCGAACAGGCCCACGACGGGCAGCGCCGCCGCAGCGGCGAGCCCTACGTGACCCACCCGCTGGCCGTGGCCAGCATCCTCGCCGACATGCACATGGACCATCAGAGCCTGATGGCAGCCATGCTGCACGACGTGATCGAAGACACCGGCATCGCCAAGGAAGCCCTCAGCCAGCAGTTTGGCGAGACCGTGGCCGAATTGGTCGACGGGGTCAGCAAGCTGACCCAGATGAACTTCGAGACCAAGGCCGAGGCGCAGGCCGAAAACTTCCAGAAAATGGCCATGGCCATGGCCCGCGATATCCGCGTGATCCTGGTCAAGCTGGCCGACCGCCTGCACAACATGCGCACCCTTGAAGTGCTGTCTGGCGAAAAGCGCCGGCGCATCGCCAAGGAAACCCTCGAGATCTACGCCCCCATCGCCAACCGCCTGGGTATGCACACCGTGCGCGTGGAGTTCGAGGACCTCGGCTTCAAGGCCATGCACCCGATGCGCTCGTCGCTGATTCACCGGGCGGTGAAAAGCGCACGCGGCAACCGTAAAGAGATCGTCGCCAAGATCGAGCACTCGCTGGCCAACTGCCTGGCTGCAGACGGCATCGAAGGCGAGGTCAGCGGCCGGCAGAAACACCTCTATGGCATCTACAAGAAGATGCGCGGCAAGCGCCGCGCCTTCAACGAGATCATGGACGTGTATGCCTTCCGCATCATCGTCGACAAGGTCGACACCTGCTACCGCGTGCTTGGCGCCGTGCACAACCTGTACAAGCCGCTGCCCGGTCGCTTCAAGGATTACATCGCGATCCCCAAGGCCAACGGCTACCAGTCGTTGCACACCACGCTGTTCGGCATGCACGGCGTGCCTATCGAAATCCAGATCCGCACGCGCGAAATGGAAGAGATGGCCAACAACGGCATCGCCGCGCACTGGCTGTACAAGTCCAACGACGACGAGCAGCCCAAGGGCAGCCATGCCCGCGCCCGCCAGTGGGTCAAAGGCATCCTCGAGTTGCAGCAACGGGCTGGCAACTCGCTGGAATTCATCGAGAGCGTGAAGATCGACCTGTTCCCGGACGAGGTCTACGTGTTCACGCCCAAAGGCCGGATCATGGAGCTGCCCAAAGGCTCCACGGCCGTCGACTTCGCCTACGCGGTGCACACCGACGTTGGCAACAGCTGCATCGCCTGCCGCATCAACCGCCGCCTGGCGCCGCTGTCCGAGCCGCTGCAGAGCGGCTCGACGGTGGAAATCGTCAGCGCCCCGGGCGCCCGGCCAAACCCGGCCTGGCTCAACTTCGTGGTCACCGGCAAGGCGCGTACGCACATCCGCCATGCGCTCAAGCAGCAGCGACGCTCCGAGTCCATCAGCCTGGGCGAACGCCTGCTGAACAAAGTACTCACCGGCTTCGACAGCAGCCTGGAGAAAATCCCCCAGGAGCGCATTCAGGCGATTCTCGCCGAGTACCGCCTGGAGCTGATCGAAGACCTGCTCGAAGACATCGGCCTGGGCAACCGCATGGCCTACGTGGTCGCGCGCCGCCTGCTGTCGGCCGAAGGCGAACAATTGCCGGCGCCGGAAGGCCCGCTGGCGATCCGTGGTACCGAAGGCCTGGTGCTGAGCTACGCCAAGTGCTGCACGCCGATCCCGGGCGACCCGATCGTCGGCCACCTGTCGGCTGGCAAGGGCATGGTCGTGCACCTGGAAAACTGCCGCAACATCAGTGAAATCCGCCACAACCCGGAAAAATGCGTGCAGCTCTCCTGGGCCAAGGACATCACGGGCGAGTTCAATGTCGAACTGCGTGTCGAACTGGAACACCAGCGGGGCCTGATCGCCCTGCTGGCCAGCAGCGTCAACGCCGCCGACGGCAACATCGAGAAGATCAGCATGGACGAACGCGACGGCCGTATCAGCGTGGTCCAACTGGTGGTCAGCGTGCACGACCGCGTGCACCTGGCACGTGTGATCAAGAAGCTGCGTACCCTGACCGGTGTGGTCCGCATCACCCGCATGCGTACGTAGTCCGCCAACCGCAAGGAGTCATCATGAGCAAGACCGTCATCAACAGCGACAAGGCCCCAGCCGCTATCGGTACCTACTCGCAAGCGATCAAGGCCGGCAACACCGTGTACATGTCGGGCCAGATTCCGCTGGACCCGAAGACCATGGAACTGGTCGAAGGCTTCGAAGCCCAGACCGTGCAGGTGTTCGAAAACCTCAAGGCCGTGGCTGAAGCCGCTGGCGGTTCGTTCAAGGACATCGTCAAGCTGAACATCTTCCTCACCGACCTGAGCCACTTCGCCAAGGTCAACGAGGTGATGGGCCGCTACTTCGAACAGCCTTACCCGGCCCGCGCCGCCATTGGCGTTGCCGCGCTGCCGAAAGGCGCCCAGGTCGAAATGGACGCCATCCTGGTCATCGAATGATGCCTCGGGTGACGGGCGCCCTGCCCGTCACCCTCCCTCCTCTGCAAGGTTTTCCCGTCATGCGTCAAGCACTGCCCCTCGCGCTGGCAGCCCTGCTACTGGGCGGCTGCGCCAGCCACAAACCCGAAGACTTCAACGGCACCTGGATCAACCAGGCCGCGATCAAGGCTGCCGTGAAAGGCGACAACCTGCGCCAGGCCCTGAATGAACATGGCCCGGTTTTCGAGTGGAAACTCGACGTGGCCAACCACCAGGCCAGTTTCAGCAATGGCTTCGAAGCTGCCGACGGGCAGTTGACCACCCTTGAGAAACAACTGCAGGCCAGCTTTTTCGGTGGCCAGACCGAGCAGCTTGAGCTGGACGGCGACGAACTGCTGACCACTGACCAGGCTGGCACCAGGCAGACCTTCGTCCGCGTCAAAGCCCCGGCCACAGCCAACGCCCCGTTGGGCAGCAGCTTCGAAAAAGCCCTGTATCAGGCCTACCTGGGTGGGGAATGGAAAATTCTCGAAGGCCAGGGCAAAGGCGACAAGGTGCGCTTCAGCGATACCGGCAACGTTACCGGCTTGCCTGGCCCGGACCGCTTCGCCCTGTGCCTGGCCGGCGACTGCGCGACCATGGGTGGCAGCAACGACAGCCTGTGGCTGGAGCGCAACCAGCGTGGTGCGCCGTTCATCATCAAGCGCGATGGCGACAAGCTGGAGATCTTCCAGGCAGTGAACCGTGCGCAGTCGGATGAAATGCCACAGCTGGCGGCGGGTACGCGTCAGTGGGTGCTGGAGAAGGACTGAAAGGGACTGAACTCGCGTTTGGACCTTATCGGCCTCTTCGCGGGTGAACCCGCTCCCACAGGGATAGCACCGCGCTCACCGGCGGTGCAGTACCTGTGGGAGCGGGTTCACCCGCGAAGAGGCCGGCAGACTCAGCGCACGCCTTTCAGGATTGCCGCATAGCCTTCCTTGTAACTCGGATACACCGGCGCCCAGCCCAACGCACGCGCACGCGCGTTGCTGCAGCGCTTGCTGCCGGTACGCCGCACACGCTGCTCATCGGACCATTCGGTAACGCCCATGTACTCGCGCAGCCAGGCCACCACGTCGGCCAGTGGCGCCGGGTCGTCGTCCACGCCGATATAGCAGTCGTCCAGCACCTTCCCATCAGCATCGGCCTGCAGCAGGAACGCCAGCAGGCTGGCAGCGTCCTCGGCATGAATGCGGTTGCCATAGAGCGGCGGCTCTACGGCCACGCGGTAACCCTGGCGCACCTGGCTCAGCAGCCATTCCCGACCCGGGCCATAGATGCCGGTCAGGCGCACCACGCTCGCCGGAAAACCACTGGCCAGTGCCAGCCGTTCTGCCTCCAGCATCACCCGCCCGGAATAACCCTCAGGCTCGGTGGCCGCGCCCTCCTTGATCCATTCGCCGTCCTGCTGCGCATACACGCTGCTGCTGGAAACGAAAAGCAGGCGGCGCGGGCGCTGGCCACGCTCGGCCAACCAGGCCAGCACATGGCGCAAACCGTCTACATAAGCTGCCTGGTAACCCGCCTCGTCGTGCTGGCTGGCGGCCACGCAATACACCAGGTAGTCCAGCGCGCCCGTTGGCCAGGCTTGCGGAATCGACGCTTCGGCCAGGTCTGCGGCAACCGGCTGAACACCCGCTGGCAGCTCCCCGACCGACCGGCGCAGGCCGCTCACCTGCCAGCCGCGCGCCAGCATCTGCCGGGCCAGGCGCCCGCCTACATCACCACAACCCACCACCATCACTGAAAGGTCTGACATCACAAAACTCCCTAGACCAATTGATCAGCCGACCACGCTACACGATGGATGGCTGGACCATAGGCGAAAAAAGCAACAAGATTACTTTTGTTAACAAGAATTACTTGCAATAATGGCCGCCAATTTGTTCTCGGCCTACCTCGAGGCCTTGGAGAACGTTTACTTTTTTCTTCATCAGGTCCGGCCAGCATGACACGTAATCAACCTTCCGCTTCGCCAACCCCGTCGCGCGCCTGGCGCGCCATCGCCGCGCTGACACTCAGCCTGGTGCTGGCCCCGGTGGCCATGGCCGATGAGCCAACCACCAATGCCGCCACCCCTGCAGCAGCCACTGCCGCTGCTGCCCCGGGTACTGCCCCTGTGGCCCCGGCTGGCGACGTACAGGCACCGGCCGTTGACGGCGCTGCCACTGCCGATGCACCGGTCGCAGTCGACCCAAGCGTCGAAGCCCTGGTTGAAGACACCTCGCTGGGCATGGCCCACGACCTGTCCCCTTGGGGCATGTACAAGAACGCCGACATCGTGGTGAAGCTCGTCATGATCGGCCTGGCCATCGCCTCCATCATCACCTGGACCATCTGGATCGCCAAAGGCTTCGAGCTGATGGGCGCCAAGCGTCGCCTGCGGGGTGAAATCGCCCAGCTGAAGAAATCCACCACCCTCAAAGACGCCAGCGAAGTCTCCAACAAGGAAGGCACCCTGGCCCACACGCTGGTCCACGACGCCCTCGAAGAAATGCGCCTGTCGGCCAACGCCCGCGAAAAAGAGGGTATCAAGGAGCGCGTCAGCTTCCGCCTGGAGCGCCTGGTGCATGCCAGCGGCCGCACCATGAGCAGCGGCACCGGCGTACTCGCTACCATCGGTTCCACTGCGCCGTTCGTCGGCCTGTTCGGTACCGTATGGGGCATCATGAACAGCTTCATCGGCATCGCCAAGACCCAGACCACCAACCTGGCCGTGGTTGCCCCAGGTATCGCCGAGGCCCTGCTGGCCACCGCCCTGGGCCTGGTCGCAGCAATCCCGGCCGTGGTCATCTACAACGTCTTCGCCCGCTCCATCGCTGGCTACAAGGCTCAGGTGTCCGACGCCTCCGCTCAGGTACTGCTGCTGGTCAGCCGTGACCTGGACCACCAGGGCAGCGACCGCGCTGCCCCGCACATGGTGAAAGTGGGGTAAACCATGGGCCTGCATCTCAACGAAGGTGGCGACGACCTCGCCGAAAACCACGAAATCAACGTTACGCCGTTCATCGACGTGATGCTGGTGCTGCTGATCATCTTCATGGTGGCAGCCCCCCTGGCCACGGTCGACATCAAGGTCGACCTGCCGGCCTCGACCGCCAAGCCGGCGCCGAGGCCCGAGAAGCCGGTGTTCGTCAGCGTCAAGGCCGACCAGAAGCTGTACGTCGGCGACGATCAGGTTGCGGCACCCGACCAGCTTGGCCCGATGCTCGATGCCAAGACCAAGGGTGACAAGGAAACCACCATCTTCTTCCAGGCCGATAAAGGCGTGGATTACGGTGACCTGATGGAAGTGATGAACAACATGCGCGCGGCCGGCTACCTGAAGGTCGGTCTGGTAGGTCTCGAGACGGCAGCCAAGAAATGACAAAACCGCGCTCAAACATGGCGCGCTACGGTGGCAGCCTGGCGATCGTGCTGGGTGTGCACGTGCTCGCCGTGGTGCTGACGCTCAACTGGTCGGTGCCCCAGGCCATCGAGCTGCCGCCGGCAGCCATGATGGTCGAGCTGGCACCGCTGCCGGAGCCTGCGCCACCGCCACCTCCAAAGGCGGCGCCGCAGCCACCGGCACCGGTCGAGGAACCGCCGCTGCCGAAGCTGGCGGAAGCACCCAAGCCGAAAATCGCCATTCCCAAGCCGCCCAAGCCGAAGGCCAAGCCACAGCCGCCCAAGCCCGAGAAAAAGCCTGAGCCGCCGAAGGAAGCACCGCCGACCGAGCAGACGGTAGACGCACCGCCAAGCAACACGCCACCGCAGAAATCTGCGGCACCGGCACCGAGCATTGCGTCCAACAGCAACGCCTTGCCGACCTGGCAGAGTGACCTGCTGCGTCACCTGGCCAAGTACAAGCGCTATCCGGAAGACGCGCGCCGCCGCGGTCTGCAGGGCATCAACCGCCTGCGCTTCGTGGTCGATGCCGAAGGCAAGGTGGTGTCGTACTCGATGGCAGGTGGTTCGGGCAGTGCTGCCCTGGACCGGGCGACCCTGGAAATGATCCGCCGGGCCGGCACGGTACCCAAGCCGCCACCCGAGTTGCTGAACAATGGCACGATCGAAGTCGTGGCACCGTTCGTCTACTCACTGGACCGCCGCTGAGACTTTTGTTTCTGTCACAAATCGGCAAGTCTGATAACGTGCGTCTATCGATTGCAGCCGCTATGCTGGGCCCGCAACTTCATGGACGCACGTTATGACCCTCACAGAATTACGCTACATCGTCACACTCGCCCAGGAACAGCACTTCGGCCATGCCGCCGAGCGCTGCCACGTGAGCCAGCCGACCCTGTCGGTCGGTGTGAAGAAGCTCGAGGATGAGCTTGGCGTTCTGATCTTCGAACGCAGCAAGAGCGCGGTTCGCCTGACCCCTGTCGGCGAGAACATCGTCGCCCAGGCACAGAAGGTACTGGAGCAGGCCCAAGGCATTCGCGAGCTGGCCCAGGCCGGCAAGAACCAGCTGACTGCCCCGCTCAAGGTGGGTGCCATCTACACCGTCGGCCCCTACCTGTTCCCGCACCTGATCCCGCAGCTGCACCGTGTGGCGCCGCAGATGCCGCTGTACATCGAAGAAAACTTCACTCACGTGCTGCGCGAAAAACTGCGCAACGGCGAGCTGGATGCAGTGATCATCGCTCTACCGTTCAATGAAGCCGACGTGCTGACCCTGCCGCTGTACGACGAGCCGTTCTGCGCCCTGATGCCGGCCGACCACCCGTGGACGGCGAAAAAAACCATCGACACCTCCATGCTCAACGACAAGAGCTTGTTGCTGCTCGGTGAAGGCCACTGTTTCCGCGACCAGGTACTGGAAGCCTGCCCGACCCTGAACAAGGGCGGTGAAGGCTCGCGGCACACCACGGTCGAGTCCAGCTCGCTGGAAACCATCCGCCACATGGTGGCCTCGGGCCTTGGTGTGTCGATCCTGCCGCTGTCTGCCGTGCACAGCCACCACTATGCGCCCGGTGTCATCGAGGTGCGCCCGCTGACCGCACCGGCACCATTCCGCACCGTGGCCATTGCCTGGCGCGCCAGCTTCCCGCGGCCGAAGGCCATCGAGATCCTCGCCGACTCGATCCGCCTGTGCTCGGTCGCCAAAGCCCCTGCGGAACAACCGGTCTGAGTCATGACTGAGCTGTCGAACGTCCCGGTCACCGTGCTCAAAGGTGTTGGCGAGGCCATGGCCGAGAAGCTCGCCAAGGTGGGCCTGGAGAACCTGCAGGATGTGCTGTTCCACCTGCCCCTGCGCTATCAGGACCGCACGCGCGTGGTGCCCATCGGCCAACTGCGCCCGGGCCAGGATGCCGTGATCGAAGGTGTGGTCAGCGGCGCCGACGTGACCATGGGTAAACGCCGTAGCCTGGTGGTGCGCCTGGGTGACGGCAGTGGCGTGCTGAGCCTGCGCTTCTACCACTTCAGCAACGCGCAGAAGGAAGGCCTCAAGCGGGGCACCCACCTGCGCTGCTACGGCGAGGCGCGCCCCGGCGCTTCGGGCCTGGAAATCTACCACCCGGAATACCGCGCCCTGAACGGCGACGAACCGCCGCCGCCGGTCGATCAGACCCTGACACCGATCTACCCGTCTACCGAAGGCCTTACCCAGCAACGCCTGCGCCAGCTGTGCCAACAGAGCCTGGGCATGCTTGGCCCGCGCAGCCTGCCCGACTGGCTGCCCGACGAACTGGCCCGCGACTACCAGTTGGCGCCGCTGGACGATGCCATCCGCTACCTGCACAACCCGCCAGCCGACGCCGACGTCGACGAACTGGCCCTGGGTCACCACTGGGCTCAGCACCGCCTGGCTTTCGAAGAGCTGCTGACCCACCAGCTTTCGCAACAGCGCCTGCGCGAAAGCCTGCGCAGCCTGCGTGCCCCCGTGTTGCCCAAAGCCACCCGCCTGCAGGCGCAATACCTGGCCAACCTCGGCTTCCCGCCGACCGGTGCACAGCAGCGCGTGGCCAACGAAATTGCCTACGACCTCAGCCAGCACGAACCGATGATGCGCCTGGTGCAAGGCGACGTGGGTGCCGGCAAGACTGTGGTCGCGGCGCTGGCCGCACTGCAGGCCCTGGAGGCCGGTTACCAGGTGGCGTTGATGGCACCTACCGAGATCCTCGCCGAACAGCACTACATCACCTTCAAACGCTGGCTGGAGCCGTTGGGCATCGAAGTGGCCTGGCTGGCCGGCAAGCTCAAGGGCAAGGCCCGGGCTGCGTCCCTGGAGCAGATCGCCAACGGGGCGCCTATGGTGGTCGGCACCCACGCCCTGTTCCAGGAAGAGGTGAAGTTCAAGCACCTGGCCCTGGCGATCATCGACGAGCAGCACCGTTTTGGCGTGCAGCAGCGCCTGGCCCTGCGCAAGAAGGGCGTGGCGGGCGAGCTGTGCCCGCACCAGCTGATCATGACCGCCACACCGATCCCGCGTACCTTGGCCATGAGCGCCTATGCCGACCTGGACACCTCGGTGCTCGACGAGCTGCCACCCGGGCGTACGCCGGTGAACACCGTGCTGGTCGCCGACAGCCGCCGCTTCGAAGTGGTCGAGCGCGTGCGCGCCGCCTGTGCCGAGGGGCGCCAGGCCTATTGGGTGTGCACCCTGATTGAAGAGTCCGAAGAACTGACCTGCCAGGCCGCCGAAAGCACCTACGAGGAGCTTGGCAGCGCCTTGGGCGAGTTGCGGGTGGGGCTGATTCACGGGCGCATGAAACCGGCGGAAAAAGCCGAAATCATGGCGCAGTTCAAGGCCGGTGAATTGCAATTGCTGGTCGCCACCACGGTGATCGAGGTCGGCGTGGATGTGCCCAATTCCAGCCTGATGATCATCGAGAACCCGGAGCGCCTGGGCCTGGCCCAGTTGCACCAGCTGCGCGGTCGGGTTGGCCGGGGCAGCGCCGTCAGCCATTGCGTGCTGCTGTACCACCCGCCGCTGTCGCAGATCGGTCGCGAGCGCCTGGGCATCATGCGCGAAACCAATGACGGCTTCATCATTGCCGAAAAGGACCTGGAGCTACGCGGCCCGGGCGAGATGCTCGGCACCCGCCAGACCGGCCTGCTGCAGTTCAAGGTCGCCGACCTGATGCGCGACGCCGACCTGCTGCCGGCCGTGCGCGACGCTGCCCAGGCGCTGATCGCCCGCTGGCCGGAACACGTCAGCCCGTTGCTGGACCGCTGGCTGCGTCATGGCCAGCAATATGGCCAAGTGTGACGCCAGTCCCATAATGGATCCAGATTTGCCCCGGGGCTGGTTATACTTCGCGTTTAAAAGCATCAGTGGATACGGACCATGACTGAAGTTGCCCTGGACACCGCAACCCCACACACACCTTCCGTTATCAGGCAACTGCTGGAAAAACTCGGCGTCGCCTACCGCGAGGTGCTCGAGCATCCGCACCTGCCGGCCGCCTCGCGGGTACAGGCCGTGCTGCTCGACGACGAGGTCGGCGCCCTGATGGTGCTGTTCCCGCAGAGCCAGTTGCTGGACCTTAACCGCCTGGCCGAGCTGACCGGGCGCAAGCTCACTGCCGTGTCGGTGCCACGCCTGAAGCAGATGCTCGACAAGCACCAGCTCAAGGCCCTGCCGGGGATCCCGGCACTGACCAGCTCGCCCTGCCAGTACGAAAAAAGCCTGCTCGACACCGAAACCGTGTTTATCCAGTCGGGTGAAGCCGGCCTGCTGCTGGAAATCGAGCGCGCGCCATTCAAGCGCATGCTGGCCAAGGCCAGCGCCAGCAGCTTTGGCCAGGACGTCGAGGCGATCAGCCCCAACCTCGACCGCCCCGATGACGACACCCGGGAAATCACCAACGCCGTGCAGGCCTTCACTGCCCGGCGCATCCAGAAGCGCCTGGAAGAAACCATCGAAATCCCGCCACTGGCCGATACCGCGCAAAAGATCATCAAATTGCGGGTAGACCCCAATGCCAGCGTCGACGACATCACTGGCGTAGTCGAAACCGACCCGGCACTGGCTGCGCAGGTGGTGAGCTGGGCGGCGTCGCCTTACTATGCCTCGCCGGGCAAGATCCGCTCGGTGGAAGACGCCATCGTGCGCGTGCTGGGCTTCGACCTGGTGATCAACCTGGCCCTGGGCCTGGCGCTGGGCAAGACGTTGAGCCTGCCGAAAGACCACCCGCAACAAGCCACGCCATACTGGCAGCAATCGATCTACACCGCCGCGATCATCGAAGGCCTGACCCGTGCCATGCCGCGGGCAGAACGCCCCGAAGCCGGCCTGACCTACCTGGCCGGGCTGCTGCACAACTTTGGCTACCTGTTGCTGGCGCATGTGTTCCCGCCGCACTTCTCGCTGATCTGCCGCCACCTGGAGGTCAACCCGCACCTGAACCACACCTACGTGGAACAGCACCTGCTGGGCATCAGCCGTGAGCAGATCGGCGCCTGGCTGATGAAGTTGTGGGACATGCCGGAAGAGCTGTCGACCGCGCTGCGCTTCCAGCACGACCCGGCCTACGACGGCGAGTATGCGGCGTTCCCCAACCTGGTGTGCCTGGCTACCCGGCTACTGCGCTCGCGGGGGATTGGCTCGGGGCCGCAGGAAGAGATTCCGGATGAGTTGCTGGAGCGCCTGGGCATTGCCCGGGACAAGGCTGAGGATGTGGTGAACAAGGTGCTGGAGGCCGAGAGCCTGTTGCGTGAGCTGGCTTCGCAGTTTCACGCACCGCACTGAGGTTATTGGCCCCCTGTGGGAGCGGGTTTACCCGCGAATGCGTCGGTGGATTCACTGCAGCATTCGCGGGTAAACCCGCTCCCACAGGGTACGCGTGAGCCATCAGCCTGTTGGGTTTCAGCCTTTCTTCTTCTTCGGCTTCAGGTACTTCATCAACCCCTGAAACCACATCACCAATGCCGGGTTGCCCTTGATCTGGATGTTCTTGTCCTGAATCCCCTGCATGAACGCCAACTGCTTGTTGCCCGCCTGCATCGTGGCAAAGCCGTAGGCCGCGTCCTTGAAGGCGATGGCGAAGGCGGGCTGCGGGTGCGCACCGCCCTTGCTGCTGATGCGCTCGTTGTTGACGGTGAAGTGCCGGGCAACCTTGCCGTCCAGGGTCTGCATCTGGAACACCAGGTCCTTGCCCTTGAGCTGCTGCTGGAACGCCGGGTTTTTACGGCTGGCCCTGGCCATCAACAGCCCCATGGCCCAGAGAAGAAAGCGGAACTTCATCAACGCGCCTCGAATAAAAAGTGACTAAGGCGCGCAGTTTAGCCTTTTCCTGAACTATTTATGCAAGTTCGAAACATTTTGCCTGCAGAAAGCACAACGGGCGCCCTGGGGCGCCCGCTTGGCTGACACTGGGGTTGTCAGGGCGCGATCACTTGCCTTTCTTGGCTGGCTTGGCCGGGACATTGACGCTGTCGCGCAGGTTCTTGCCTGGCTTGAAGGCCACGGTGTTGCTGGCCTTGATTTTCACCGGCTCGCCGGTTTGCGGGTTCTTGCCGGTACGCGCGCCACGATGACGTTTTTCGAAGGTGCCGAAGCCGACCAGGGTCACGGTGTCCTTGTCCAGGGCACCGGTGATGCTGTCGAGAATCGCGTTCAAAACCTGATTGGCCTTTTCCTTGGTCAGATCGGCCTTATCGGCGATGACGGCGGCGAGTTCTGGTTTGCGCATAGTGAAGCCTCTTTGACGGAATTCTTGTTGTTATGCCGTGCTGCCTTTGGGAGCAGCGCTCAAGGCACCGCAGGCTCTAATCTGCGGCAGACGGGAGTGAGAATGGCACGTGCTCAGGGGCCGCGCCAGTATCTGGGCGGCCATTGTGCAGGCAACAACAGGATAAATCCGACAGAACGCCTGCTATTTACGCCATAACCGCTGGTAACTGGCGATTCAGCGCCAGTTTCTCCATCACCGCCGCCCCGGTCAGGGCGTAACCCAGCAGCTTGCCGTCGGCGTCCAGGCACAGCACCTTGAGGTCACTGCCCTGCCCCTCTACCTGCCAACTGCCTTCGCGGCCCTGTGGCGGGGGCGAGACCACCAGCGGGCACGCCGGGGTTTTCACGGTGATCGGCATCGGCCCGTAGGCCACCGCCGTCGGTTTGCCGGCCAAGGTTTGCGCCAAGGCACGGGCACAACTCATCAAAGGCATCACATAGAGCAGGTTGATGCCATCGACTTCGGCGCAGTCGCCGAGGGCGAAGATGTTGGCGTGGGAGGTGCGCAATTCACGGTCGACGCTGACGCCGCGGTTGGTCTGCAGGCCGGCGGCGGCGGCCAGGTCGGTACGCGGGCGCAGGCCGATAGCGGAAACCACCAGGTCGCAGGCAATCACGCTGCCGTCCGACAGATGCGCTTCCAGGCCGTGGTCCACCTGCTGCAGGCGGATCAGCACCGGCCCAAGGTGGAAGCGCACGCCCAGGCCTTGCAGCCCGGCTTGCACCGCGCTGGCGGCAGCCGGGTGCAACAGGGTCGGCATGACCTGCTCGCACGGCGCCACCACGTCGACCTGGAAGCCGCCCAGGCTCATGTCGTTGGCGAATTCACAGCCGATCAGGCCGGCGCCGAGGATCAGTACACGCTGCTTGCCGGCGGCCGCGGCACGGAAGCGTGCGTAGTCTTCCAGGTCGTTGATCGGGAAGACCAGGTGGCTGCCGTCACCTTCGACCGGCACCTGCACGGTTTGCGCGCCCCAGGCCAGCACCAGGTCGCGGTACTCCACCGCCTCTTCGCCGATCCACAGGCGCTTATGGCCTGGGTCGATGCCGCTGATGCGGGTATGGGTGCGGATTTCGGCATTCAGTTGCTCGGCCATGGCGCCCGGCTCGGCCATGCACAGGCCGTCGGCGTCTTTCTGCTTGGCATAGCCCATGGAGAGCATGGGCTTGGAGTAGGAACGACCGTCATCGGCAGTGATCAGCAGCAGCGGCGTCTGCGCATCGAGCTTGCGAAATTCACGGGCCAGGTTGTAGCCCGCAAGGCCGGTACCGATGATTACCACAGGGGACGTCATGTCGTGCTTGCCTCGCTTAGCCGATGGAGATCATTTCAAAGTCGCTTTTGCCGACGCCGCAGTCGGGGCACAGCCAGTCTTCCGGTACATCTTCCCAACGGGTGCCGGGGGCGATGCCGTCGTCAGGCCAGCCTTGGGCTTCGTCGTAGATCAGGCCACAGACAATACATTGCCACTTTTTCATCAGGTCGTTTTCCTCGGGTCAAGCTTGGGCTTTGTGTTGTTGCTGAGGGCCCTTTCGCGGGTAAACCCGCTCCTACAAGGATCACCGCAGCCTCATGACCTGCAGAGTACCTGTGGGAGCGGGTTTACCCGCGAAGAGGCCGACGCACAATTCGTGGGGGCTTTTTAGCGGCCCTGCCCCCAGTATGCAAGCACTCGGGGCAATCATGCTAAGCTCGCCGCCTCTCTGGTTGTAACAAGCAGACCGACGTGTCGTACGAATCCCCGCAAGCAGCCGCTGTGGCGTGGCTGCCGTATTCACAGCTGGCGACCGACATCGACCAGCCTACCCTTGACTGGCTGTTCGACGAGGGCTCGCTGACCCGCCGCCTGACCCGCCTTTCCGTTGATCACTTCTCTGTCACCCCGCTGTTCGAGGGCTGGCAGCCGCTGCGCGATGACGAATGCCTGGCACTGGGCATTACCGAGGGCGCGGAAGGCTGGGTGCGCGAGGTGTACCTGCGCGGCCATGGCCAACCCTGGGTGTTCGCCCGCAGCGTGGCCAGCCGCAGTGCCCTGGAGCGCGGTGGGCTGGACCTGGAAACCCTCGGCAGCCGCTCGCTGGGCGAGCTGCTGTTCTGCGACCAGGCGTTCATCCGTCACCCGCTGGAAGTGTGCAGTTATCCACAGGCCTGGCTGCCTTCTGAAGCGGCCCATGCGGCACTGTGGGGCCGCCGCTCCCGCTTCGAGCGTGACGGCCTGGACCTGCTGGTGGCAGAGGTATTCCTGCCGGCACTGTGGCAAGCGGCCAAGGAGGAAAACCGCTGATGTACCTGCAACTGCTCAAGTCGCTCAACCATCTGCACCCACGGGCCTGGGACTTCGTCCAGCTCAGCCGCATGGACCGGCCGATCGGCATCTACCTGCTGCTGTGGCCGACGTTGTCGGCGGTGTGGATAGCCGGCAACGGCTCCCCGACCGTGGCCAACGTGCTGATCTTCGGCCTTGGCGTGGTGCTGATGCGCGCTGCCGGCTGCTGCATCAACGACTTCGCCGACCGCAAGGTGGACGGCCACGTCAAGCGCACCGCCGACCGCCCGCTGGCCAGTGGCCGGGTGCGGCCACGCGAGGCGCTGGCGCTGTTCGCCATCCTGGTCGGGGTAAGCTTCCTGCTGGTGCTGTGCACCAACAGCCGGACCGTGTGGCTGTCGTTTGGCGCGGTAGCGCTGGCGTTCTGCTACCCGTTCATGAAGCGCTACACCTATTATCCGCAGGTAGTACTGGGGGCGGCGTATTCGTGGGGCATCCCGATGGCTTTCACGGCCGCGGGTGGCGAGCTGCCGGCCAGCGCCTGGCTGCTTTATATCGCCAACCTGTTGTGGACAGTGGGTTACGACACCTACTACGCCATGGTCGACCGCGATGACGACCTGAAGATCGGCGTGAAGTCGACGGCGATCCTGTTTGGTGAGGCAGATCGCACCATCATTCTGACCTTGCAGTTGCTGTCGCTGGGCTGCCTGTTGCTGGCGGGTAGCCGCTTTGACCTGGGTGGCTGGTTCCACCTGGGGTTGATGGGGGCGGCGGCGTGCTTTGCCTGGGAGTACTGGTCGACGCGCAAGCTGGACCGGGAATCTTGCTTCAAGGCGTTTCTGCACAACCACTGGGCGGGGTTGCTGGTGTTTATTGGCGTGGTGCTGGATTACGCACTGCGCTAACAAGCGTGATCACCGCCCCTGTGGGAGCGGGTTTACCCGCGAATGCAATATCTGCTGCACCGCAGCATTCGCGGGTGAACCCGCTCCCACAGGGCCACGTATCGGCCTTACGGCTTGGCGACGTGCCAGACGTCTTTCACGCCATCCCCGGTCTTGTCCCCGGCCTTCTTGTCCTTGATGAAGGTGTACAGCGGCTTGCCGTCATAGGCCCACTGCATCTTGCCGTCATCACGCTTGATCTGCGTCCACTTGCCCTCGGCTTTTTCACCATCACTGACCATCAACGGCGGCCAGTTGGTGGCGCATTCGCCATTGCACATCGATTTGCCGCCCGCATCCTTGTCAAAGGTATACAGGGTCATGCCGGCGTGATCGACCCACATGCCGTCCTTCTCCATGGCATGGTGGGCAGAAGCCACCCCCGGGAGCGCCAGCGCAGTGAAAAGGGCCATCCAGCTCAGCGTATGTCGTGTCATTGGATTCACCATTGTTTCGGGGGGAAATGAGTTCGGGTTGCCACAACTGCGGCCTTCTGTAGCCTAGTCCAGTCACGGAATGTCGCCAGAACGGCCAACACCCTGTCACACAGCTGCAATAATTCCGTTATCTAATGCGGGCCAAGACACCGAATCCAGGAGAGGTTTTGAGCATGGTTGGCAGGAACATTCTGATCGTCGACGACGAAGCGCCTATTCGCGAGATGATCGCCGTTGCCCTGGAAATGGCCGGCTATGACTGCCTGGAAGCGGAAAACTCCCAACAGGCCCACGCGATCATCGTCGACCGCAAGCCGGACCTGATCCTGCTCGACTGGATGCTGCCGGGCACCTCCGGCATCGAGCTGGCCCGCCGCCTGAAACGCGACGAGCTGACCGGCGACATCCCGATCATCATGCTGACCGCCAAGGGTGAAGAGGACAACAAGATCCAGGGCCTGGAAGTGGGTGCCGACGACTACATCACCAAGCCGTTCTCGCCGCGTGAGCTGGTGGCACGCCTGAAAGCCGTGCTGCGCCGCACCGGCCCGAGCGACAGCGAAGCGCCGATCGAGGTGGGTGGCCTGCTGCTCGACCCGATCAGCCACCGCGTGACCATCGACGGCAAGCCGGCCGAGATGGGCCCTACCGAATACCGCCTGCTGCAGTTCTTCATGACCCACCAGGAGCGCGCCTACACCCGTGGCCAGTTGCTCGACCAGGTGTGGGGCGGCAACGTCTATGTCGAAGAGCGCACGGTCGACGTGCATATCCGCCGCCTGCGCAAGGCGTTGGGTGAAGCCTACGAAAATCTGGTACAAACCGTCCGGGGCACTGGCTACCGCTTCTCGACCAAGAGCTGATCGAGTTCAAAAGCGCCAAGCTGCACGTCGTTGTACAAGGACCGTCAATTGAACCAGAACTGGCACGCGACCCTGATTCGCCACCTGTTGCTGCTGATCACCGTCTGCCTGATCGGCGGCCTGGTCAGCGGCTATTACGGCTGGAGCCTGGCCATCGGCCTGGCGCTCTACCTGGGTTGGACCCTCAAGCAGCTGCTGCGCCTGCATGACTGGCTGCGCAACCACCAACCCGACGAGGCACCGCCCGATGGCTACGGCCTGTGGGGCGAAGTGTTCGACAGCATCTACCACCTGCAACGTCGCGACCAGCGCGTGCGGGGCCGCCTGCAGGCGGTGATCGACCGGGTGCAAGAGTCCACCGCCGCGCTGCGTGACGCGGTGATCATGCTCGACAGCGACGGTAACCTGGAATGGTGGAACCGCGCCGCCGAGACCCTGCTGGGCTTCAAGACCCCACAGGACGGTGGCCAGCAAGTGACCAACCTGGTGCGCCACCCGCGCTTCAAGGAGTACTTCGAGGCAGAAAACTACCTCGAACCGCTGGAAATCCCCTCACCGATCAACGACCGCCTGCGCGTGCAGCTGCACATCACCCGCTACGGCAACAACGAGCACCTGATGCTGGTGCGCGATGTCACCCGCATTCACCAGCTGGAGCAGATGCGCAAGGACTTCGTCGCCAACGTGTCGCACGAACTGCGCACGCCGCTGACGGTAATTGCCGGCTACCTGGAAACCCTGCTGGACAACGTCGAGGACGTGAACCCGCGCTGGAGCCGCGCCCTGCAGCAGATGAGCCAGCAAGGCTCGCGCATGCAGACGCTGCTCAACGACTTGTTGCTGCTGGCCAAGCTGGAAGCCACCGATTACCCGTCGGACAACCAGCCGGTGGCGGTCGACGCCCTGCTCGCCGCCATCAAGAACGATGCCCAGGCCCTGTCCGGCCCGCGTAACCAGCGCATTACCCTGGAGGCTGCACCCGGCGTGAAGCTCAAGGGCAGTGAGTCGGAGCTGCGCAGCGCCTTTTCCAACCTGGTGTTCAACGCGGTCAAATACACCCAGGACGAAGGCAACATCCGCATTCGCTGGTGGGCCGATGCGCAGGGCGCACACTTGTCGGTGCAGGACTCGGGGGTGGGCATCGATGCCAAGCACCTGCCGCGCCTCACCGAGCGCTTCTACCGGGTAGACTCCAGCCGTGCGTCGAATACCGGCGGTACGGGGCTGGGGCTGGCGATCGTCAAGCATGTGTTGATGCGTCACCGCGGCAAGCTGGAAATCAGCAGCGTGCCGGGGCATGGCAGTACCTTTACCTGTCATTTTGCGCCGGCACAATTGGCTAACGGCAAGGTTTGAGGCCCTCGGGGGCTGCTCTGCAGCCCATCGCCGGCAAGCCAGCTCCCACAGGTGTTCCGCTCTCCCTGTGGGAGCTGGCTTGCCGGCGATGGGGCGTAAAGCGCCCCCAAAACAGCAGCGCCCTTTGCTTTTGCGGCCCCAGCCGCTACATTGGATCCCCTGTGCCAGCAAGAGCTGGCACTTTTTTTCTCTCCATTTCTAAGACGGACCCCGTAAAAAATCCATCATGGACCCTTCCCCTGGTATCAGCCTCACCTCGTTATTCGCCGATTTCGGCATGATCATCTTTGCCTTCCTGCTGGTGCTGCTCAACGGCTTCTTCGTTGCCGCCGAGTTCGCCATGGTCAAGCTGCGCGCCACCCGCGTGGAAGCCATCGCGGAGCAGCACGGCTGGCGCGGCAACATCCTGCGCAAGGTGCACAACCAGCTCGACGCCTACCTGTCGGCCTGTCAGCTGGGTATTACCCTCGCCTCGCTGGGCCTTGGCTGGGTCGGTGAACCGGCGTTTGCCCACCTGCTCGAGCCGCTGCTGGCGTACTTTGGTGTCGACTCGCCCGAACTGATCAAAGGCGTTTCGTTCTTCGTCGCCTTCTTTGTCATCTCGTACCTGCACATCGTGGTCGGTGAGCTGGCACCCAAGTCATGGGCCATCCGCAAGCCGGAGCTGCTGTCGCTGTGGACCGCCGTGCCGTTGTACCTGTTCTACTGGGCGATGTACCCGGCCATCTACCTGCTCAACGCCAGCGCCAACACCATCCTGCGCATTGCCGGCCAGGGCGAGCCTGGCCCGCATCACGAGCACCACTACAGCCGTGAAGAACTGAAGCTGATCCTGCACTCCAGCCGCGGCCAGGACCCAAGCGACCAGGGCATGCGCGTGCTGGCGTCGGCCGTGGAAATGGGCGAGCTGGAAGTGGTCGACTGGGCCAACTCGCGCGAGGACATGGTCACCATCGATGCCCATGCGCCGCTGAAGCAGATCCTGGCCCTGGTGCGCCGCCACAAATTCAGCCGTTACCCGGTGTACGACGCCGAGCGCGAGGAATTCACCGGCCTGCTGCACATCAAAGACCTGCTGCTGGAGCTGGCGGAGCTTGAGCACTTGCCCGAGACCATCGACCTGGACGACCTCGCCCGGCCATTGGAGCGCGTGTCGCGGCACATGCCGTTGGCCCAGCTGCTGGAGCAGTTCCGCAAGGGGGGTGCGCACTTCGTGCTGGTGGAGGAAGCCGACGGCAAGGTGATCGGTTACCTGACCATGGAAGACGTGCTGGAAGTGCTGGTGGGCGATATCCAGGACGAACACCGCAAGACCGAGCGCGGCATCCTCGCCTACCAGCCGGGCAAGCTGCTGGTACGTGGCGACACGCCACTGTTCAAGGTCGAGCGGCTGCTGGGCATTGACCTTGACCATATCGAGGCAGAGACCCTGGCAGGCCTGATCTACGAGACGCTCAAGCGCGTGCCTGAAGAAGAGGAAGTGCTGGAAGTTGAAGGGCTGCGGATCATCATCAAGAAGATGAAAGGGCCGAAGATCGTGCTGGCCAAAGTGCTCAAGCTGGATTGATGGCCATGGGGCTGCTGCGCAGCCCATCGCGACGCAAGGCCGCTCCTACAGGGGATTTGCGTATTCCTGTAGGAGCGGCCTTGTGTCGCGATGGCCTGCAAAGCAGGCCCGACAATCTCAAGGGTTACCCGCAGTAAAGTCCGGCAACCCACTGATCGGCCGGTCGAACCGGTAAGGGATCGATTCCAGCGCCAACCCCACATTGCGCTGCACCACAAAATGCAGGTGTGGCCCGGTGCTGTTGCCGGTATTGCCCGATTTGGCCAGCATCTGCCCCTGCCGTACCCGCTGCCCCTCCTTCACCACCACCGAACCGCGCTGCAGGTGCAAGTACACGCCCATGGTGCCGTCCGGGTGCAAGATCCTGACAAAGTTGCCCGACGGATTGGGCTCGCGCCCGCTCTGGCTGTTCTGCGTCTTCACCACAACCCCTTCCCGCGCCGCGATGATCGTGGTGCCTTCGGGCATGGCGATGTCCATGGCATAGCGCCCCTTGGGCCCAAAATGGCTGACACGGCCATTGGGGCCCTGGGTCACGCGGAATGGCCCGCCAACCCACGGGAACGCATAGCGAAAGCCCTGCGGCCGCTTGCCCGGGTCACCCATGGCCTGCAACAGGGTAGAGCGGTAGTTCAGCAGCAGCCCGGGCCGCCCCCTCAGTACGCTGAGCATCTGCGTGGTGCGCGGCGGCAGCAGCCGGCGCACGATGCGCGGGGCATCGCCGCCCTGGGCGTTGACCAGGTTGTCCAGGCGCAGCTCGACCTCTACCGGTACGTGCAGCTCGTTACGTGCCGAAAAGCTCACCCCACCGTCGAAGGTTTTCGCGTTCAGCAACACCTGGCCTTCGAGCGTCTCGACCATGGGCTCGAGCAGCACCAAAGGCTTGGCACCTGGGCCTGGGCGGTCGGAATAGGAGATGACACCGGATTCGTCGGTGATCTTGTAAAGGGTCACACCCAGGCTCGACGCCGAGGCCATGAGCAATGCACAGAACAGCAGCAGGCGCGTGGGCATGATAGTGGCTTTTTGACAGTTGTTATCTGTCGAAGCCTAGCAGCGGGTTTTGCGGCGGGTATTGCAGTTGGTCGGATGGCTCAGGGCTGCCCAGGCTTTGTGTAGGAGCGGCCTGTGTCGCGATAGGGCTGCGCAGCAGCCCCAGGATTTCAGCGTCGAGGCATCAATTTCTGGGGCTGCTGCGCAGCCCGATCGCGACACAAGGCCGCTCCTACAAAGAATGCGCCCCATGTCCGGGATCAGGCGCCCGGCGTGAAGTGCTTCTGCGCAGTCCCACGGGCAATCAGCCGCGACAGGTAGTCGAGCTTCTGCGCATCCTGGTCGACGAACTTGAAGGTCAACTGCAACCAGTCACTGTCCGGCTTGGGCTCCAGTGCTGCGACGGCATGCAGGTAGCCGTTCAGGCGGGCGACTTCGGCGCTTTCACCCTGCTCCAGGTCCAGTACCGCGCCTTCCAGCACTTGTGGTAACGCTTCGCTGCGGCGCACCACCAACAGCGCCTCCTTCAAGCTCAATGCCTTGATCACGCACGGTTGCATGCCACTGGCCAGGCGCAGTTGGCCTTGGCCACGGCCGGCCGGTGCAGCAGCAGGTGGCGTTGGCGCATTGACCAATGGCTTGGCCGGGGCTGGCGCTGGCGCCGCGACCTTCACCGCTTCCGGCTTGCCGGCCGTCAGCGCGTTCAGCGAATCGTTGGCAAATGCCGGGTTGGCGCGCGCCGGGCCGATGGCCATCAGGCTGTCGAGCTTGCCGATCTTGCTCAGGGCCTTTTTCACCTTGGTCAGCAGCTGTTCGTTGGTGAACGGCTTGCCGACAAAATCGGAAACGCCCGCCTGGATCGCCTGAATGACGTTTTCCTTGTCGCCACGGCTGGTCACCATGATGAACTGCAGGTTCTTCAATGCAGGCTGCTGGCGGCACCAGGTGAGCAGCTCCAGGCCGGACATCTCCGGCATCTCCCAGTCGCACAGGACCAGGTCGAACGCTTCCTTGCCGAGCATGGCCATGGCCTTGCGGCCATTGACCGCATCGTCGATCACCATGCCCGGGAAGGCATTGCGCAGGCACTTGCGGACCAGGTCACGGATAAACGGCGCGTCATCCACGACCAGCACATTCACTTTACTCATCGATACTCCTTCTGAACCCGACTAGCCTACTGCCAAATACTGGCCACTTGCTACAACCTGGTCACGCCGGGACTTCATCACATCGTTCGCGGGTGCCTGCCGGCTCTCGACCGCAAACGAAAACGCCCGGCCAAGGCCGGGCGTCGATGCTCGGGAGCAACCTTACTTATCGTCAGATTCGCCCGGAACATTAGCCTTTTCGCCCTCGGCGATAGCAGTGCCCTGCACTTCTGCGGTCATGCGCTTGAGGCCCATGTGGCGCACGTCGGTGCCGCGCACCAGGTAGATCACCAGCTCGGAGATGTTGCGCGCATGGTCGCCAATCCGCTCCAGCGAGCGCAGCACCCAGATCACGCTGAGTACCCGCGAGATCGAGCGCGGGTCTTCCATCATGTAGGTCACCAGCTCACGCAGCGCGGTCTTGTATTCGCGGTCGATGGTCTTGTCGTACTGGGCCACCGACAACGCCAGGTCGGCGTCGAAGCGGGCAAAGGCGTCCAGTGCGTCGCGCACCATGTTGCGCACCTGGTCGCCAATGTGGCGCACCTCGACGTAGCCGCGTGGCGATTCGCCTTCTTCGCACAGCTGGATGGCGCGGCGGGCGATCTTGGTCGACTCGTCACCAATGCGCTCCAGGTCGATGACCGACTTGGAGATGCTGATGATCAGGCGCAAGTCGGAGGCCGCGGGCTGGCGACGGGCGAGAATACGCAGGCACTCTTCGTCGATGTTGCGCTCCATCTGGTTGATCTGTTCGTCGACCTCGCGCACTTGCTGGGCCAGGCCCGAGTCGGCTTCGATCAGCGCGGTAACCGCGTCATTGACCTGTTTTTCCACCAGCCCGCCCATGGCCAGCAGGTGGCTGCGCACCTCTTCCAGCTCGGCATTGAACTGCTGGGAAATGTGGTGGGTAAGGCTTTCTTTGTTGATCATCGTTCGCTCCGCGAAGAAGCTGCAAGCTTCAAATTGTTCGTCTCGTTCCCTGCCCACCCTGGCATGAAAACCCTGTGGGAGCGGGTTCACCCGCGAACACCGGCAAAGCCGGTGCCAGGCACCGCGGTGCCTGCTTCGCGGGTAAACCCGCTCCCACAGAAACCCCAGTGCATCTGCCAAAGCGGCTTAGCCGTAGCGACCGGTGATGTAGTCTTCGGTCTGCTTCTTCGCCGGGTTGGTGAACAGGGTGTCGGTATCACCGAATTCGACCAGTTTGCCCATGTACATGAACGCGGTGTAGTCCGAAACACGGGCCGCCTGCTGCATGTTGTGGGTCACGATGACGATGGTGTACTTGGATTTCAATTCGTAGATCAGTTCCTCGACCTTCAGGGTCGAGATCGGGTCCAGCGCCGAGCACGGTTCGTCGAGCAGCAGCACTTCCGGCTCCACGGCGATGGTGCGGGCGATGACAAGACGCTGCTGCTGGCCACCAGACAGGCCCAGTGCCGATTCGTGCAGGCGGTCCTTGACCTCGTCCCACAGCGCCGCACCCTTCAGCGCCCACTCGACCGCTTCGTCAAGCACGCGCTTCTTGTTGATGCCCTGGATACGCAGGCCGTAGACCACGTTTTCGTAGATGGTCTTGGGGAACGGGTTAGGCTTCTGGAACACCATGCCCACCCGGCGGCGCAGCTCGGCCACGTCTTCGCCCTTGCGGTAGATGTTGTTGCCGTACAGGTTGATGGCGCCTTCCACGCGGCAGCCGTCAACCAGGTCGTTCATGCGGTTGAAGGTGCGCAGCAGGGTCGACTTGCCGCAGCCGGACGGGCCGATGAAGGCGGTCACGCGCTGCTTGGGGATGTTCATGCTGACGTCGAACAGGGCTTGCTTGTCGCCATAGAACAGGCTCAGGCCTGGCACTTCGATGGCCACGGTTTCTTCGGCCAGGCGCAGGCTCTGCTTGCTGCGGCCCAAGGCAGACATGTCGATGCCGTGGGTGTGGGATTCGTTCTGCATGGTTGACTCCGTTTGTAGCTGCAAGCTTCGAGCTGCAAGCTGCAAGTTTGGGCAAAGCGGCAATCTGCTTGGAGCTTGCCGCTTGTGGCTTAAAGCTTCAATCAGCTGTCCAGCGCCTTGTACTTCTCGCGCAGGTGGTTACGGATCCACACCGCCGACAGGTTGAGGGTCGCGATCACCAGCACCAGCAGCAACGCCGTGGCGTACACCAGCGGCCGCGCGGCTTCGACGTTGGGGCTCTGGAAGCCGACGTCATAGATGTGGAAGCCCAGGTGCATGATCTTCTGGTCCAGGTGCAGGTACGGGTAGTTGCCGTCCACCGGCAGCGACGGCGCCAGCTTCACCACCCCCACCAGCATCAACGGCGCCACTTCACCGGCGGCGCGGGCCACGGCGAGGATCATGCCGGTCATCATCGCCGGGCTGGCCATGGGCAATACGATCTTCCACAGCGTCTCGGCCTTGGTCGCGCCCAGTGCCAGCGAGCCTTCACGCACGGTGCGCGGGATCCGTGCCAGGCCTTCTTCGGTGGCCACGATCACCACCGGCACCGCCAGCAGCGCCAGGGTCAGCGAGGCCCACAGCAGGCCCGGTGTACCCAGGGTCGGCGCCGGCAGGGCTTCAGGGAAGAACAGGCGGTCGATGGAACCACCCAGCACGTAGACGAAGAAGCCCAGGCCGAACACGCCGTAAACAATCGCCGGTACGCCGGCCAGGTTGTTCACGGCAATGCGGATCAACCGGGTTACTGGCCCCTGCCGTGCGTATTCACGCAGGTAAACGGCGGCCAGCACACCGAACGGGGTGACGATCACGGCCATGATCAGGGTCATCATCACGGTACCGAAAATGGCCGGGAAGATACCGCCCTCGGTGTTGGCTTCACGCGGGTCGTCGCTGAGGAACTCCCAGACCTTGGCGAAGTAGGTGCCCAGCTTGGTGAGCGCCGACATGCCGTTCGGCTGAATGGCGTGCACCACCTTGCTCAGGTTGATTTCCACTTCACGGCCGTTACCGTCGCGCGCCACCAGGCTGTCGCGGGCGAAGGCCTGGTGCAGGCCGCTGAGGCGGTCTTCAATGGCCTTGTAGCGGCTGTTCAGCTCGGCACGGTCGGCGTCCATATCGGCCTGGGCGGCGGCGTCCAGCTTGCCGTGCAGCTCCAGCTTGCGTGCCTCCAGGCGCAGGCGTTCGAGGCCATGGTTGATGGCACCGATGTCCTTCTTCTCCAGCTGCTGCAGCTCGCTGTAGAGCTGGTTGGCACGCTTGAGGCGAGCCTGCAGCTCGTTCCAGGCCGCAGGGCCTTCGGCAACCACGCGGCCTTGCTCCTTGACGCTCACCAGGTAGCCGTAGAAGTTGCCCCACTCACGCCGCTCCAGGGCGATCAGGTCGGCCGGGCGCTGCTCGTCGACCAGCCAGTCGCCGACCACCCAGGTGAAATCGCTGCCATTGAGGTCGCGGTTACCTACCTTGATCAGCTCGCGGGTCATGAATTCCGGGCCCTGGTCCGGTACCGGCAGGCCGGCACCTTTCAGACGGGCGCGTGGCACTTCTTCCTTTTGCACCACTTCGCCGATAACCACGTGATCAGCCTGGCCCGGCACCTTGTAGGTGGCCTGCACCAGGTCGGCCGGCCAGAAGTGGCCCAGGCCGCGCACGGCGATAACCGCCAGCAGGCCGACGGTCATGATCACCGCCATGGCCACCGCGCCGCCGCTCATCCAGACGCCTGGTGCGCCGCTCTTGAACCAGCCTTTGAGGGAATCCTTTTTCACGGATCGCTACCTTTCTATCAAAGCGACGAGTATTTCTTGCGCAGACGCTGGCGAATCAGCTCGGCCAAGGTGTTCATGATGAAGGTGAACATCAGCAGCACCAGCGCGGCCAGGAACAGCACGCGGTAGTGGCTGCCGCCGACTTCCGATTCGGGCATTTCCACGGCCACGTTGGCGGCCAGGGTGCGCATGCCCTCGAACAGGTTCATCTCCATCACCGGGGTGTTGCCGGTGGCCATCAGCACGATCATGGTCTCGCCCACTGCTCGGCCCATGCCGATCATCAGCGCCGAGAAGATACCGGGGCTGGCGGTGAGGATGACCACGCGGGTCAGGGTCTGCCAGGGTGTCGCACCCAGCGCCAGCGAGCCCAGGGTGAGGCTGCGCGGCACGCTGAACACGGCGTCTTCGGCGATGGAGTAGATATTCGGGATGACCGCGAAGCCCATGGCGATACCCACCACCAGGGCGTTGCGCTGGTCGTAGGTGATACCTAAGTCATTGGTGATCCACAGGCGCATGTCGCCGCCAAAGAACCAGCTTTCCAGGTGCGGGCTCATGGTCAGGGCGAACCAGCCGGTAAGCAGGATGACCGGGATCAGGATCGCCGCTTCCCAGCCGTCCGGCACGCGCAAGCGGATCGACTCTGGCAGGCGGGTCCAGGCGAAGCCGGCCAGCAGGATGCCGAATGGCATCAGCAGGAACAGGCTGAACACACCCGGCAGGTGGCCTTCCAGGTACGGGGCAAGGAACAGGCCGGCAAAGAAGCCTAGGATCACTGTCGGCATCGCTTCCATCAGTTCGATCACCGGCTTGACCTTGCGGCGCATGCCAGGGGCCATGAAGTAAGCGGTATAGATTGCGGCGGCAATGGCCAGTGGTGCCGCCAGGATCATTGCGTAGAAGGCGGCCTTGAGGGTACCGAAGGTCAGCGGCGACAGGCTCAGCTTGGGCTCGAAGTCGGTGTTGGAGGCCGTCGATTGCCAGACATATTTCGGCTCGTCGTAGTTCTCGTACCAGACCTTGCCCCACAGCGCGCTAAAGGAAATTTCCGGGTGCGGGTTGCGCAGGCTCAGCGGCAACAGCTTGCCGCCTTGTTCGATGATGATGCGGTTGGCGCGTGGCGACAGGGCCAGGATACCCGGGCCTTCGGCGGCAGGCTCGACCAACAGGGTGCGGTGCGCGGTGCTGTGGAACACGCCCAGCTTGCCTTCGGCGTCGAGGGCGATGAAGCCCTTGCGGCGCTCTTCGGCGTCGATCTGCACGATCGGCGCCTTGCCCATCTGGAAGGTGCGGATCTGCTTGAAGCGCGATTCGCCATCGGGGTCGCGGGCCATGAACCACTGGGCCAGGCCACCCTTGGAGTCACCGATGATCAGGGAGATGCCGCCGACCAGTTGGCCAGTGGCGGTCACCTCGGTGTCAGCGCTTTCGGACAGCTTGTAGCGGCCATTGAGGCTCTTGTCGCGCAGGCTGAACACATCGGCCGTGGCGCGGCCGTTGATCACGTAAAGCCACTGCTGGCGCGGGTCGATGAAGATGTTCTTCACCACCTCGGTCATCTGCGGCAGGACGATGCGGTTCTGCTCGGTGGTGACCTCTTCGGTCATCATGTTTTCGCTGCGGGTCAGCGCCAGCACCTGCAGTTGCGCACCGGTGGAGCCGGCCAGCACCAGGGTGTCGCCATTGACGTTGACGCTGACGTGTTCCAGCGCACGGCCTTGCTCATCGAGCGCGAACGGCTGTTCGCCGTACGGGTAGTCGATGTTGGCAGTGATGGTCTTCTTGTTGTCCGGGTAGGTGATCTTGTAGGTGTGGTGGAACACCAGCGCCTGGCCGTTGGACAGGCCCAGCACCACCAGCGGGCTGCCCGGCTGATCGGCACCGATCGACGTCACCTGGGTGCCTGCCGGCACCGGCAGGTCGACGCGCTTGATCTCGTTACCGCTCTTGGTATCGAAGAATAATGCCTGGCCCTTGTCCGAAACCCGCATGCCCACCAGGTTCTGCTCTTCCAGCGCGATCATCAGCGGTTTGCCGGCGTCCTGCTGCAGCCAGGTCGGCTCCAGGGCTTTCTTGCTGGTCAGCTCGGCGCCCTGGAACAGTGGCAGCACCACATAGGCCAGGTAGAAGAAGATCAGGGTGATGGCCGCCAATACGGCAAGCCCGCCCACCAGCACATACCAGCGGGTAAGGCGGTCCTTGAGCGCACGCATGCGGCGCTTGCGTTGCAGCTCGGGCGTATTGAAGTCAATGCGCACGGGCTGGGAGTTTTGGGTCATGTTGGAATTGGCCAGATCATTCATGCGCACACCCTAGCGGTCCCGTGTGACAAAAACATTACAAAGTGGTGACGCGCGAAAGCCCGCCGCACAGGATACCTGGCTTCGGACCGGGAATTCGTGGAAGAGGCCGGGCAGTGGCGCCGGCCTCTTCTTCAGTTACTTACTTCTTTGCAACGTTACCGGCGTGCGACAGGCCCAGGTCAGCCAGGGTCTTGTCCACGACTTTGGCCGGCAGCGGGATGTAGCCATCCTTCACCACGACCTGCTGGCCAGCTTGCGACAGCACCAGCTTGACGAACTCGGCTTCCAGCGGGGCCAGAGGCTTGTTCGGCGCCTTGTTCACATATACGTACAGGAAGCGCGACAGCGGGTAGCTGCCGTTCAGGGCGTTGGCTTCGTTGTCTTCAACGAACTCGCCGCCTTCTTTCTTGGCCAGGGCTACGGTCTTGACGCTGGCGGTCTTGTAACCGATGCCGGAGTAGCCGATGCCGTTCAGCGAGGAGCTGATCGACTGCACGACCGAAGCCGAGCCAGGCTGTTCGTTGACGTTAGGCTTGAAGTCGCCTTTGCACAGGGCCTCTTCCTTGAAGTAGCCGTAGGTGCCCGATACCGAGTTGCGGCCGAACAGCTGGACTGGCTTGTTGGCCAGGTCGCCGGTCACGCCAACGTCGCCCCAGGTCTTGATCTCGGCCTTGCCACCGCACAGGCGGGTGGAGGAGAAGATGGCGTCGACCTGAGCCATGGTCAGGCCCTTGATCGGGTTGTCCTTGTGCACGAACACGGCCAGGGCGTCGACGGCAACCGGGATGGCGGTTGGCTTGTAGCCGTACTTCTGCTCGAAGGCCTGCAGCTCGACGTCCTTCATCTTGCGGCTCATCGGGCCGAGGTTGGCGGTGCCTTCGGTCAGCGCGGGTGGCGCGGTGGAGGAGCCGGCCGCCTGAATCTGGATGTTTACGTTCGGATATTCCTTCTTGTAGGCCTCAGCCCACAGAGTCATCAGGTTCGCGAGGGTGTCGGAACCGACGCTGGAGAGGTTGCCCGATACACCGGTGGTCTTGGTGTAGGTCGGGATCGCAGGATCGACAGCGGCTACCGCGTTGGCGGTTGCAACGCCAGCGGCGGCAAAGGTGATGGCCGCCATCAAACGCTTCAGTTTCATGCCTTGCTCCTAGCAGGAATATTGGGGTGTTGGATGGAACGGGGCCAAGTATCTGCAGGCCGCATGAATACGATATGACTCAATTGTGACAAATGGATGAAAGGCCATCACCTATTATCCCGGATGGCCTGTGCATATTCTGCTGTAAAGAAGCGGCGGGCTAAACCTCGCGACGGTCTCTGAACATGATATAGAGCGGCCCCACGCCGGAATCGTTAGGGAACACCACGATGTAGTCGTCAAATTGCACCTGAGACAGGTCTGCGAAATGATCAATCAGAGGAACATTGGGCATGCGCAGATAGCCAATGCTCGATGGCCGTGCAGGATCCAAGGGTGGATAGGCTACATGGCCAACCTGCCATGTTACGCTCACCGGTGCCTGACCCTCGCTGGTAAACGCAAACACTTGCCGGGCGTCATCCCAGACTGCTGCCCGAACGCGTACGTTCGAAGGCACGACCTTCCCCTGAGTCAGCGTCATGAGGATGTGCGAGTAACGGGTGAATGGCTTGACACCCGTGGTGGTAAGAGACTGAGCACCGCGTACGGTGGAACACAAGCGCACAGGCAAATGCACCCCGCCCCGCCCTGCAGCCAGATCAGCCCAGTTCAAAGCCTCGCCAGCGAACATTTCAACCAGTGGCACCGTCAGCGCGAAGCGTGGGTCATCGCTCGGCGTACCTAGAACGAATTCCACTACATCCGCATACGTGCCTGGGTGGTCACCCTGCACGGATGCCGCCTGCCACTCAAGCTCTGCTACAGCGGAACGGAAGGTCGTAATCAACTGATGTTGGTATTGGGCAACCTCACGGCTCAAGCCCTGCGCTGTCAGCAATGCAGGATGAAGACTTGCCCCATGGGCCACTGCTGTCAACGTCAAAGGCCCATGGCCTGGGCCGCTCGCAGTGGCTTTGGCTAACTGAGCGATACGCGTTTCAAGGCTTTCGATCAACGTCACGCCCCGGGCATACAAGTCAGGATGACGAGCTTGCACAGTGGCCAAGGCCGCAGCATGCCGTTGGCTGCCCGCCGTCATTTCTTGCAGTGCTACCGCCTGGATCGCCGGGCTCAGGAATGGGCTAGACGCATCGCGCACAGCACCATCCAGGGCAAACTTGACCGACATTTGCAGGTTTTCGAGTTGTCTTACCGCACGTTTGGCCTGGTGCTGGGTGATTTCCAGATCACGCAACGTTGCATGAGTGGCAGCCAGCTGCTGCTCCGGCGTACTGGCGACAGGGTCAACGGCCAACCGCTGCTGCAGCACAGCGAGCTGATGCATTGCCTGCTGCTCGGCCGCATGAACCTCTGCCACCAGTCGGCGCACTTTCTCCAAATTGAGGTTGGACGACTGATCGGCACGCTGCTGCCGGGTGAGGGTTTGATGCATCGGTGGCGGTTGCAGTACTTGGTCCTTGAATGCTGCGCGGCCGTTTTGCTGATGCCACCACTTTACCGTTTCGACTACATACGATGGGGAATTGACGGCGCCATCGTCAGCAGCATTCGAGTAAAACAGCAGATCGCTGCCGGCGGGGTGGGCGACAATATTGTTGAAGTGGAAGATCCACGCATTATGGGTGGCCTTGTCGGTCTCGGCCTGCCAGATAGCTTCGACAAACCCAAGAAAGGAATGCTCTTCGTACTGACTCAGGTTGGGCTTAAGCTCCATAATTATAACCTCGTCAAGAAATTCAATTCTCGGTCTGCTGTTGGGCTTCATCGTCAAGACGATCGTAGCCAGATACTTTCAACCCAAATGCCAAAATTACAACATTCAGAGCGATGTCATACCTGAACAAGACGTCCAACTCTTCATGACCGGCGAGTTCAAACCTATCCCATCCACCTGAGTCACCCAAAGGTGAAGGCATCTTATGAGGGCCTTTAGACTGAATTGGTTCTCCAAGAAGATTTATGGTGGCCTCACGAGTGGTACACCCACTATAAGGTTCAGGCAGATTTTCCTGATAGATATCTTTCGAGGTCGCAGTTTCTGCGAGCGAAAATGTCAAAGATTCAAATCTCTGATCCTCAGCCCAGAAATTAAAATACATTCCCGGGCAAATCTCCCTAAACACAGCCAGCGAACCATCATAGATCTCAATAAGATCACCTGATGGCAGGAGCCCCTCAGTGACAAGCTCGCTATGCGACTTACCAAATCCGTTCAAATAAGAATCTAATTCTTGCGCATTCATTTATACATTCCTTTTTGTTCATGAAGAGCATGCAATTGCTTACGAGCACTTTCTATATCGTAATCTTCAAATCCGTATTCCAGCAGCCCAGGCTTCAGCGCATCCATGTTACTGTCAACAGCTGCACGCAGATCAGAAGCATCCTTTGCCTGTCTTTTCGCGGTATTCCTACCACCATAAGTTTGACTATACTTCCTATGAACTTCATCAGGAATCACAATACTCGGTGCAGTTTCCAGCATAGCTTTTATCTCATGAGGTAATGGCCTCAGAAGATTCTGAAGCAAGAAACGCTCATAAGCTTTTCTAGACACTATGTGATCCACGTCCATTTGGTCGTTGATGCTACGTCGACTAAGCTCCTTATACTCTCCAACCTCCAGAGGCTTGGCAGGCTCATTATTCACCAAGCCTGACTGCGGCAGATCTGTATCGCCACCAAACCCAGGAATTATGGCCCCAGTTTCACCCGGATTCTCGCCAGGAAATATTTCAAGACTTGGCCCTACTGGCTCGGTGGGTGCCCCGGGCAGGATGCCCGAGAGAGGCGGAGCTTCCGGCAAGCGCGTCGGCCCGAGCAGTTCCGCGCCCGGCGCAACCAGCGGCGTCCAGGTACGCGGCGGCTGGCCTAGAACGATGGCAGGGTCAAAAGCAAGCTCGACACTGGATGCAAACCACGGCTTGAACGGCTGGACATCCGCCAACACACCTTGGGTGTTGCTGGGCTTGTGGATTCTCACCTGATCCAGGTTGTAGAGCCCGGAATCCACCCCGGCGGCAGCCACATGCCGCAATTCGAACTCCTGCCGCGCCCCGCTCCAACTCGCCCTCGGTGCAACGGGAGGAAAACCGCTGAGAATACGTCGCTGGTTCAGCTTATCGAATTGCTCAAGCAGCACCTGATCCGCAGCAATAGCCCGCCATACCGCACTTTCGAAGGCCGGTATACCGGTGAACTGGCGGCCGCGCAGCTGGTTGCCAACCTGTGCCGGCACTGCCACGCCAGCAGCGGCCCCATTGTCGGACCACCAGTTGCCAGCAACCGCTTGCCCTCTTCCGCTGACCACGCCGGTACCGGCTGGCGAAAGCGCGAAAGAGAAATACTGAGGGGGTTGGCCGGGGATACAGACAATGCAGTCGTCAAAACGCAGGTCCACGCCTGCACCAACTGTGGCCACCTCCGGTTCAAGTGACAGCACCCTTCCCGTCGTCCCACCTTCTACTGGCAAGGCAGAACTACCGAGGACGATGGTCTTGCCGATGGGCGTCTCTGCCTGGAGTCGGTAGGTTTCGGTCAGAGGATCGAAAACGGCATTTCTGACCCGCACCTCGGACGCGATCCCGACTCCTGTCGACGCCACCGCAACACCACTGCCTCCCGGCATGTGCTCGATCCTGATGCGGCTCGCTACACGAGCCGAACCACCAGCGTTGGCGATGGCCTGCAGATCCTGCCCAGCCTCTACGCCCAGCAGATCAGCACGTACCCCCAGCCCTTCAAGCCGACGACGACGCTGGTCGGCAGTCAACTCACCATCTGCCAGCACTGGCGAGTACAGCATGGCTGTAGCTGACAGGCTTACGGCCTGACCGGCGCGAATTGCTGCGACCCTCAGCACCTCCTTCGCTGCATTGGCGATGGCCTGCTGTATAGAAGTGGCCACTTCTAACGCAACCTGTGCACCGGCCTGGGTGAGCAACACACCACCGGCCTGGGCTGCGGCAACTGGAGCGGCCAGCGTGGCGGCATCTTTCAGCCGCTGCAGTCGTCGGTCTTCATCCGTCTGTTGCTTGTAGCGAATGCGCGCTTCGCGCTGTTCAGCGTACTGCCGCTGCTGCTCCCAACTGGCCTCCCGCGCCCTCCAGGCTTGCTCCTGAGTGGCATGTTCCGCCAGCAATGCGGCCGAGCGCTCTGACAGTTGCCTGATCGCTTCTTGCAGCAACCGGGCTTCGTGGGATGCCAGATAGGCCGCTTCCCAGTCGAGATGCTGTTGCTGCATCTGCTCCGCGGTCGCCAGGCCCGACAGCCGCGCGGCATAGGCATCCGCACTTGCATCCGCGCCAGCAAAAGCAGCCGCTCGTGCCTGATACCCGGCCAGCGCGCCTTGCTTTGCCGCAATCAGCCCTTCTGTTTCGCTACGTGCCTTGGTGATCAGATAGAGCTGCCAGCGTTCGCTACCGTCATATTCCGGGCGCCTGCGTGCTGCATCGATTTCGCTTTGAAGTGCCTGGGCCAGGCCCTGAGCCTGGCCTGCAAAATGGGCGTCAAGCTGCACGCGCCGGCCTTCTCGTGCCTGGCTGTAGGCAGCCACTTGCTGTCGAAGAGCAAGCGCTTGCGCTTCGGCGCGTGCTGTTGCAGCCGCGGCTTGGCGTGCTTGCTGTTCGGCTTGTGCCCTCGCCAGCGCAGCAGCGCGAGCTTTCGCGCGCTTTTTCCGGCGCCGCCGGCTGGAACCGCCAAAGCCGCCACCGAAGCCACCGCCACCGCCAATGCTGAAAAAACCGCCCCCGCCGCTACTGGAACCGGAGGAGCCTGGGGTGATAACGACATCACCCGTGGAACTGTCATGAAGTGTGTTTTGAGTCATACAGAATCTCCTTGTCTGCATGGCTCAGGCTGACGATCTAGCGGTTGACGACTGCGTTACATATTCATCTGTTGCTGTTCAGTTCTTTCCGCATGTTTCATGTGTGAAGAAGCGAGCGGCTTTCAAAGTTCGAAAGAGGCGCACGACAGGCACGGCCATTTCGCGGGTAAACCCGCTCCCACAGGGCCTGCACAATCTTTGAGATTTTGATCAAGACAGCCTCTCCCACAGGGCCGGCAGCGTACCTGTGGGAGTGGCTTCAGCCGCGAAGAGGCCGGCAGACGTTGCGCAGATCAGCGCTTGTTGGCGAGCAGGTACAGCCCCACCGCCAGACCAACGGCACACAGCCCCGCCACATAATAGGCAGGCGCCATCGGGCTCACCTTCAGCAGCGCGGTCACCACCATCGGCGTCAACCCGCCGAAGATGGCGTAGGCGACGTTGTAGGAGAACGACAGCCCACTGAACCGCACCACCGCCGGGAACGCCTTGACCATCACATAAGGCACCGCGCCGATCACGCCCACGCACAGGCCGGTCACCGCATACAGCGGGAACAGCAGCTCGGGGTGGGTCGGCAGGCTGTGGTAGAAGGTCCAGGAGCTGGCCAGCAACAGCAGGCTGCCGATCACGAACACCCGCCCCGCACCAAAGCGGTCGGCCAGGCTGCCAGCGCCGATGCAGCCGAAGCTGAGCAGTACGATGGCCATGCTGTTGGCCTTGAGCGAGTCGATCGGGTTGATGTGATAGAAGCTCTGCAGCAGCGCCGGGGTCATCAGGATGACCACCACGATGGCCGCTGACAGCATCCAGGTCAGCAGCATCGACAGGATGATCGCGCTGCGATGGTCACGCAGCACGGCGCGCAGCGGCAACTCCTCGGCCAGCGCCTTGCGCTGCTGCATTTCGGCGAACACCGGGGTCTCGTGCAGCCAGCGGCGCAAGTACACCGAGAACAGGCCGAACACACCGCCGAGCAGGAACGGGATACGCCAGGCGTAGTCGGCCACTTCCTCGGCACTGTAGACGCTGTTGATCAGCGTTGCCACCAGCGAACCCAGCAGGATACCGGCGGTCAGGCCCGCGGTCAGGGTGCCGCAGGCGTAGCCCGTGTTGCGCGCAGGCACGTGCTCGGAGACGAACACCCAGGCGCCCGGTACCTCGCCACCGATCGCCGCCCCCTGGATCACACGCATCAGCAGCAACAGGACCGGTGCCCACATGCCGATCTGTGCATACGTCGGCAGCAGGCCCATGATCAGCGTCGGCAAGGCCATCATGAAGATGCTCAGGGTGAACATTTTCTTGCGCCCGAGCAGGTCGCCGAAGTGGGCCATGATGATGCCGCCCAGCGGCCGCGCCAGGTAACCGGCGGCGAAAATGCCGAAGGTTTGCATCAGCCGCAGCCACTCGGGCATGTCGGCCGGGAAGAACAGCTTGCCGACCACCGTGGCGAAGAACACGAAGATGATGAAATCGTAGAACTCCAGCGCGCCGCCCAGGGCGGACAGTGAGAGGGTCTTGTAGTCACTGCGGGTCAGCGGCCGCGAGGGCTGCTCGATACTGCTCGGCACGGAAGTCATCGCTCGTTGTTCTCTTTGTAGGGCATGCAGGCCGCTTGGCACGCGGCTTCTGGATTGGAGACAGGCGAAGATAGCAAATTGCCGAGCCCCGCCGAAAGCGATACAAAAACCAAGCGGATATTCATGAATGCGCGGTCGTCGCTGGCCGTTATGCTCTATATACTGGCAATTCGTAGGAAAAGGTTGCCCCTAACGTGGGATGTTGTGCGAAAACGCCGGTCTTTATTGTCAGGCGGTTTCGCAGAGTTTCCCTACGGCCGCCCAGTGAAACGAAATCGGCGTAGTATGTTTCAAGCTGAATCGTTTACCCGGCCTTTGCGCCACACCAACGAAAGCGTCACGGGTCAGAGGCCCCATCGCATGATTGAGCTCGAACAAGAAGATCCTATCCCGCAAGGCGACCTGGCCTTGCAGATCACCGCGCTGCCGCGCGAAACCAACGGTTTTGGCGACATCTTCGGCGGCTGGCTGGTTGCCCAGATGGACCTGGCCGGTACTGCCATGGCCAGCCGTGTTGCCGGCGGCCGTGTGGCCACCGTGGCCATCGACCGCATGGCCTTCCTGGTACCGGTCGCGGTAGGCGCGCAGCTGTCGTTCTATACCCAGACCCTGGAAATTGGCCGCAGCTCGATCCAGATGATGGTCGAAGTGTGGAGCGATGACCCGCTGTCCAGTGAATGGCGCAAGGTTACCGAAGCGGTGTTCGTTTTCGTTGCCATCGACGGCAGTGGCCGCACCCGCTCTGTGCCTCGTCGCTGAGCCTCGCTGGCGGTAAACTCATTGCATGTGCCCGGGTCCAAGGCCCACTGGCAATCGATGAGATAAGTGCAATGGCTACCTTCCAGGTCGTAACCGAGCAACATGGCGAACTGAACTGCTGGCGTATCAGCAGCGACCACGCCGAACTCCTGATCGCCCAGCAGGGCGCGCAGATTCTCAGCTACCAGCGGGTCGGCGAACCGCCGCTGCTGTGGCTGAGCGATCAGGCCATCTTCAGCAAGGGCAAGTCGGTACGCGCCGGGGTGCCGGTGTGCTGGCCGTGGTTTGGCAACTTGCAGCGCAACCCAGAGGCCGTGCAGGCCATGTACCAAGGTGAGCAAGCGCCTGCCCACGGGCTTGCGCGTGCGCGTGACTGGCAGTTGCTGGGGATCGAGGAAGCGGGCGAGAGCCTGCGGATCGAGTTCGAACTGCCTGAAGCGCAAGGCGACCTGCCCAGCTGGCCGCATGATGTGGAGCTGAAGCTTGTAGTCGAGCTGGGTGAGGCGCTGACGCTGAAACTGACCAGCCGCAACATGGGCAATAGCCCGGTAACCATCAGCCAGGCCCTGCACAGCTACTTTGCGGTCAGCGATGTGCGCCAGGCGCGGGTCGAGGGGGTTGAGGGGCTGGGCTACATCGAAACCCTGGCTGACTGGGAACAGCGGCAACAGCAGGGGCCGCTTGAGTTTGCCGGGGAGACTGACCGGATCTACATGGCTACCCCGCAGACGCTGAGCATTGTCGACCCGCATTGGGAGCGGCGGATTACCTTGACCAGCAGTGGCTCGCGCTCGGCGGTGATCTGGAACCCGTGGACCGAGCGGGCCAGGGAATTGCCGGACATGGCGGACGACGGGTGGCAGCGGATGCTGTGCATCGAGACGGCGAATGTGTGGGATGACCTGGTGGAGTTGAAGCCTGGCGCCAGCAGTTCGCTGCGGGTCAGGATCGGCTGTGAAATGATCTGAGCCTAGCAGCGTCTGTGCCGACCTCTTCGCGGGTGAACCCGCTCCCACAGGATCTCCACAAGCCTTGAACACTGTGGGGTACCTGTGGGAGCGGGTTCACCCGCGAAGAGGCCGGTACAGGCAATCAGAGGTCAGCGTCTTCCACCACCCTCACCTTCCCCGCATCCAGCGCATAGGCTGCATCGGCCAAGTCATTGCTCACCTTCTCCACCTTCAGTTTGCCGCTCACCCACAGCGGTGTGTAGATGTCATCGATCTTCAGGCCTTTGGGGTAGCGCACCAGCACCAGCTGGTTCGGCGGCGGTGGCGGCACGTGGATGCACGCGCCCGGGTACGGCACCAGGAAGAACAGTGTGCTGTTGCCCTTGGCATCGCTTTCCAGCGGCACCGGGTAGCCACCCAGGCGGATGTCCTTGCCGTTCATGGCTGCCACGGTCTTCGTCGAATACATCACCGCCGGCAGGCCTTTGCTCTGCTTGAGGCCACCCTTGTCGGTAAAGGTGCCCATGGCTTCTGGCGAGTTGTGATCGATTTCGGGCATTTGCTCAAGCGCCTTCTGGTCCGACTTGGGCATCAGCTCCAGCCAGTCGGTTTCGGGCAGTTCGGCATGGGCCAGGGTACTGGCCAACAAGAAGGGAACGAGGAAAAAGGCACGCATGGCAATGCTCGGCAACTCGAATGAATTGCCGGGCATTCTAACCAGTATTCAGCGTTTCTTGATGAATCCGTAGATCACCAGCAGTATCACGGCACCGACCAGCGCGCCAATGAAGCCCGCCGCCTGCCCAGCCTGGTAAATGCCCAGGGCCTGGCCGCCATAGGTGGCCAACAGGGAGCCGGCGATACCCAGCAGGATGGTCATGATCCAGCCCATGCTGTCGTCGCCCGGTTTGATGAAGCGGGCCAGCAAGCCGACGATGAGGCCGATGAAAATGGTTCCGATGATGCCCATGGCAATCCCTCTGCAGTGAAGATGGAACAAGCCAAAGCCTAGACAGCGCTTTGGCATGTTGCCATTTCAGAGGGCAAGCCGCAGGCAGAAGTTCGATCAGTTGCTGATCAGAGCCTCTACTTCGGCAATCTTGCGCTCGAGGGTAGCCATGTCATGGCAGCGCAGGGTGGCGTGGCCAACCTTGCGGCCGACCTTGAAGGCTTTGCCGTAATGATGCAGGTGGCAGTCATCAATGGCGACAACCTTGTCCACGGCCGGCACTTCACCGATGAAGTTGAGCATCGCGCTCTCGCCCACCTTGGCGGTCGAGCCCAGCGGCAGGCCGGCAACGGCACGCAGGTGGTTCTCGAACTGGCTGCACTCGGCGCCTTCGATGGTCCAGTGCCCGGAGTTGTGCACGCGCGGGGCGATTTCGTTGGCCTTCAGGCCACCGTCGACCTCGAAGAACTCAAAGGCCATCACGCCAACGTAGTCCAGCTGCTTGAGCACGCGGCCTACGTAATCTTCGGCCAGGGCTTGCAGTGGGTGCGCCGCGCTGGCCACCGACAGTTTCAGGATGCCGCTCTCGTGGGTGTTGTGCACCAGCGGGTAGAAGCGGGTTTCGCCATCACGGGCACGCACGGCCACCAGCGACACTTCGCCGGTGAACGGCACAAAACCTTCCAGCAGGCATGGCACGCTGCCCAGTTCGGCGAAGGTATCGACCACGTCTTCTGGCGTGCGCAGCACCTTCTGGCCCTTGCCGTCGTAACCCAGGGTGCGGGTTTTCAGCACGGCTGGCAGGCCGATGCTGGCCACTGCAGCGTCCAGGTCGGCCTGCGAGAGGATGTCGGCGAAGGCCGGGGTAGGAATACCCAGGTCGCGGAACATGCTCTTTTCGAACAGGCGGTCACGGGCGATGCGCAGCGCTTCGGCGCTGGGGTACACCGGCACGAACTGCGAGAGGAAGGCCACGGTCTCGGCCGGCACGCTCTCAAACTCGAAGGTGACCAGGTCAACTTCGTCAGCCAGCTGGCGCAGGTGGTCCTGGTCGCCGTAGTCGGCACGCAGGTGCTCGCCCAGGGGCGCGGCACAGGCGTCTGGCGCCGGGTCGAGGAAAGCGAAGTTCATGCCCAGCGGGGTGCCCGCCAGGGCCAGCATGCGGCCCAGCTGGCCGCCACCGATTACACCGATCTTCATGGGTTGAGCCTCAAGCCTGGCGCGGGTCTGGGTTGTCCAGCACGGTTTCGGTCTGTTCCGTGCGGAACTGCTTCAACGCCGCGTGGAACTGCGGGTACTTGGCGCCCAGGATACTGGCCGACAGCAGCGCAGCGTTGACGGCACCGGCACGGCCGATGGCCAGGGTGGCAACCGGCACACCGGCTGGCATCTGCACGATCGACAGCAGCGAATCGACGCCCGACAGCATCGACGACTGTACCGGCACGCCGAGCACCGGCAGGTGGGTCTTGGCGGCGCACATGCCTGGCAGGTGGGCAGCGCCACCGGCACCGGCGATGATCACCTCGATGCCACGGCCCTCGGCCTCCTCGGCATACTGGAACAGCAGGTCCGGGGTGCGGTGGGCGGAAACCACCTTCACTTCGTAGGGAATGCCGAGTTTTTCCAGCATATCGGCGGTGTGGCTAAGGGTGGACCAATCGGACTTGGAGCCCATGATCACGCCAACCAGTGCACTCATCGTCGAGCCTCTTCGCTTGTGCGCCCTTGGGCGCGTCAAAAAACAACAAGCCACGCGGGACAACCGGCGTGGCTTGTTTGCTGATCAGGACCGGACGCATCCGGTCGAAAGGCCGCGCAGTATACCGTAAGGTGGTGCGTTTAAGGCACCCCGGCGACCAACTGTCGGGCCTTATTTTTCGGGGCTTTGGCTGACTTTCGGGTCAACCGCGGCAGCACCCTCGAGCTTGCGCCATAGCAGCCTGACGTTGGCCTTGCGCACCAGCGCGCAGCGGTACAGGCGGATCTCCAGCGGCACGTGCCACTGGCTGCCGCCGCAGATCGCCAGCTCGCCGCGCTCCAGTTCGCCACGCATCGACAGCCGCGGCACCCAGGCGATGCCCATGCCTTCCAGCGCCATGCTCTTGAGGCTGTCGGCCATGGCCGTTTCATAGACAGTGGTATAGCGCAGGTTGCGCTGGCGCAGCAGCAAGTTGACCGAGCGGCCGAGGAAGGCGCCTGCGGAATACGCCAGCAGCGGCACACTGCCCTCGCCTTCCAGGTCGAACAATGGCTTGCCCTCGGCATCCACGGCGCACACCGGCAGCATTTCGGTGTTGCCCATGTGCAGCGACGGGAAGATCTCGGCATCCATCTGCAGGGCTGCATCGGGGTCGTAGAACGCCAGCATTAGGTCGCAACCACCTTCGCGTAATGCGTGCACGGCATCCCCTACGTTAGTCGCAACCAAGCGGGTGGCGATGTTCAAACCGTCGTTGCGCAACTGCGCTACCCAACGCGGGAAAAAGCCCGACGCCAGCGAGTGTGCCGCCGCTACCTGCACCACCTCGCCCTGGCCACCCTCAAGGTGATGCAAATGGCGAAGAATTTCGCTCAACTGGTCGACAACAGTACGCGCCGTGACGAGAAACAGCTGCCCGGCCTCGGTCAGTTCGATCGGCGTGCGGGAACGGTTCACCAGTTGCAGGCCCAAGGCCGCTTCCAGGCTGCGAATACGCCGGCTGAAGGCCGGTTGGGTGACGAAACGCCGCTCTGCCGCCTGGGAAAAACTGCGGGTAGCGGCCAGCGCGCTGAAGTCTTCCAGCCATTTGCTTTCAAGGTTCACGAAGCACATCTCCCGGCATGCACCAAAATGGAACACGCTCGAATGTCAATTGGCGTCACATGAAACACTATGCCGTTTGTGCATAGGTTAGCGTGCAACAGCATTGGCCGCAAAATCACCTTCAGGCCTAGGATTGGCGCCATTCCGGCATGTGCCGGGTCAAAATCGAGATGATATACATCATGTCCTCCGCTGCATCGTTCCGCGTCGAAAAAGATCTGTTGGGTACCCTTGAAGTTCCTGCTGATGCCTACTACGGCATCCAGACCCTGCGCGCTGCCAACAACTTCCACCTCTCTGGCGTTCCACTGTCGCACTACCCGAAACTGGTAGTCGGCCTGGCCATGGTCAAGCAGGCTGCTGCTGACGCCAACCGGGAGCTGGGGCACCTGAGCGATGCCAAGCATGCTGCCATCAGCGCTGCTTGCGGCCGACTGATCAAAGGCGACTATCACGAGCAGTTCGTGGTCGACATGATCCAGGGTGGCGCCGGTACTTCCACCAACATGAACGCCAACGAAGTCATCGCCAACATCGCGCTGGAAGCCATGGGCCACCAGAAGGGTGAGTACCAGTACCTGCACCCGAACAACGACGTGAACATGGCGCAGTCGACCAACGACGCCTACCCGACGGCTATCCGTCTGGGCCTGCTGCTGGGCCACGACGCCCTGCTGGCCAGCCTCGACAGCCTGATCCAGGCCTTCGCTGCCAAGGGTAAAGAGTTCGACCACGTACTGAAGATGGGCCGTACCCAGCTGCAGGACGCCGTGCCGATGACCCTGGGCCAGGAATTCCGCGCCTTCGCCACCACCATGACCGAAGACCTGCAGCGCCTGCGCTCGCTGGCCCCGGAACTGCTGACCGAAATCAACCTGGGCGGCACCGCCATCGGCACCGGCATCAACGCCGACCCTGGCTACCAGGCCCTGGCCGTACAGCGCCTGGCAATCATCAGCGGCCAGCCGCTGGTACCAGCTGCCGACCTGATCGAAGCCACCTCCGACATGGGCGCCTTCGTGCTGTTCTCCGGCATGCTCAAGCGTACCGCAGTCAAGCTGTCGAAGATCTGCAACGACCTGCGCCTGCTGTCCAGCGGCCCGCGTACCGGCATCAACGAGATCAACCTGCCAGCGCGTCAGCCAGGCAGCTCGATCATGCCAGGCAAGGTCAACCCGGTTATCCCGGAGGCCGTCAACCAGGTGGCCTTCGCCATCATGGGCAACGACCTGGCCCTGACCGTCGCCGCCGAAGGTGGCCAGCTGCAGCTGAACGTGATGGAACCGCTGATCGCCTACAAGATCTTCGACTCGATCCGCCTGCTGCAACGCGCCATGGACATGCTGCGCGAGCACTGCATCGTCGGCATCACCGCCAACGAACAGCGCTGCCGTGAACTGGTCGAGCACTCGATCGGCCTGGTCACCGCCCTGAACCCGTACATCGGCTACGAAAACGCCACCCGTATCGCCCGCGTCGCCCTGGAAACCGGCCGCGGCGTACTCGAACTGGTGCGCGAAGAGAAGCTGCTGGACGAAGAGATGCTCAACGACATCCTGCGTCCGGAAAACATGATCGCTCCACGCCTGGTGCCGCTGAAGGCGTAACCCGGCTGCTGCAAACTGTCTCACCAGGTTAAGGGACTAGACACCTCTCAACCTTTCAAGGCCCGAGCCAATGGTTCGGGCCTTTTTTTATGTCTGGTGGATTTTGAGGCCGCGTTGCGGCCTTTTCGCGACGCAAGGCCGCTCCTACAGGGGCTGCGGTTTGCCTGGACCCCGGCTTTCGGCACACAACTTGCTCCATAATGCGTCCCAGCCCCACGGGATTACCCAGCATGCTGCACAGCCACCTGACCACCCTCAATGCGGTTTCGCTGATCCTCAACGTCTTCCAGGCAGACGGTTGCGAGGCTTCGGCGCTGCTGGCCGGCAGCGGCATCGGCCCGGCCGACCTGGGGCACGCCGATGCGCGCATCACCACCCAGCAGGAACTGCAGGTGTGCGCCAACGCCGTGGCCAGGCGCGAGGACATCGGCCTGGAACTGGGCCAGCGCATGCATGTGTCGTGCTACGGCATGCTCGGTTACGCCTTGCTCTCCAGTGCCACTTTGGGTGACGCCTTGCGCCTGGCGTTGCAGTATCCGGCACTGCTGGGAACAGTCTTCAAGCTACGTTTGCGCGACGACGGCCAGCGCGTGTGGTTCAGCGCCAGCGATTACCACGACAGCCCGGCGCTGAGCGCATTCAATGCCGAGTTCTGCCTGGTGTCGCTGAAAGTCATCTGCGACGATCTGCTTGGCCGCCCGTTGCCGTTGCTGGGCGCGCGCTTTGAACACCCCCGCCCCGGTTACCATGCGCGCTATGCCGGTGCATTCCAGTGCCCGATCGTTTTTGCTGCCGAGGATAATGCCTTTGCTTTTGAAAGGCGCTGGCTGGACATGCCGCTGCCGCTGGCCGACCCGATCACCCATAAGGCCATGGGCGAACGCTGCCGACGCCTGAACCTGGAATTCACGGGTCGCCAGGCCTGGCTGGGGCGGATTCGCCAGTTGCTGACGCAGCAACTGGACGCCGCGCCCGGGCTGGACGGGCTGGCACGGCAGATGAACTGCTCATCACGCACGTTGCGCCGGCATTTGCAGGCGCTGGGCTGCAGTTATCAACAGTTGCTGGACGAACTGCGGTTCGAGCGGGCCAAGCAGTTGCTGGCCGACGAGCAGATGCCGATCTACCGCATTGCCGAGACATTGGGGTTTAGCGAGACCGCCAGCTTCCGGCATGCCTTCCAGCGTTGGAGTGGTGTGGCGCCTAGCCACTTCCGCGGTTGACCTGTTCCGGCCTCTTCGCGGGTAAACCCGCTCCCACAAGCAATGCACCGGCCTCAGGTGCGACACCAAACCTGTGGGAGCGGGTTCACCCGCGAAGAGGCCAGGACAGGTCAGCAACAAAGCGGCCAAAGACCTTGGCCACATCGATCCCCTTTTGGCCGTTTGCGTCGTTCTCCGCTACTGACCGGCCCGTGACAATGGACCCACGCCAGTCCCCACCGGAGAACAACAATGCTGACGATCTATTCCGATGACCATCGCCTGCACCACGGCCGCTGCGAGCTGATCGACGGCAAGCTGATGCCCTGCTTCGAAATGCCTTCGCGCGCCGACCATGTGCTCGACCAGGTAAAAAAGCGCAACCTCGGTGACATTCAGGGCCCCACCGACTTCGGCCGCGCGCCGTTGCTGCGCATTCACAGCGCCGACTACCTGAACTTCTTCGAAGGCGCCTGGGCGCGCTGGGCCGCACTGGGCCAGGAAGGCGACCTGCTGCCGTTCACCTGGCCTGCACGCACCCTGCGCCAGGTAAAACCCACCGGTCTGCACGGCGAACTGGGCTACTACAGCTTCGATGCCGGCGCGCCGATCACCGCCGGGACCTGGCAGGCCGCCTACAGCGCTGCCCAGGTTGCCCTCACCGCCCAGGCCGCGATCCAGCAAGGCGCGCATTCCGCCTTCGCCCTGTGCCGCCCGCCAGGGCACCATGCTGCTGGCGAGGTAATGGGCGGTTACTGCTATTTGAACAACGCCGCCATCGCTGCCCAGGCCTTCCTCGACCAAGGCCGGCGCAAGGTTGCCATCCTCGACGTCGACTACCACCACGGCAACGGTACCCAGGACATCTTCTACAGCCGCGACGACGTGTTCTTCGCTTCAATCCACGGCGACCCGCAAGACGAATTCCCGTTCTTCCTCGGCTACGCCGATGAAACCGGCGCTGGTGCCGGCGAGGGCTGCAACATCAACTACCCATTGCCCGCCGGCAGCGACTGGGCCGCCTGGAGCGCCGCCCTGGAAGACGCCTGCCAGCGCATAGCCAGTTACGACGCCGACGTGCTGGTGATCTCACTGGGTGTGGACACCTTCAAGGACGACCCGATTTCGCAGTTCAAGCTGGACAGCCCCGACTACCTGGAAATGGGCAAGCGCATCGGCCAGCTGGGCAAGCCGACCCTGTTCGTGATGGAAGGCGGCTACGCTGTGGAAGAAATCGGTATCAACGCGGTCAATGTGCTGGAAGGCTTCCAGCGCGCCCAGCCAGGAGCCCGGTAATGGTCCGACTCAAGCGTCTGCTCGCCCCGTTCATCGCTGCCACCCTGTTCACCGGTGCCCTGCACGCGCAAGCCGAGCAGCGCACCTTGCGTGTGTATAACTGGTTCGATTACATCACCCCGCAGACCTTGACCGACTTCCAGAAGGACAGCGGCGTCAAACTGATCTACGACATCTTCGACACCAACGAGGCGCTGGAGGCGAAGTTGCTGACCGGCAACTCCGGCTATGACGTAGTGGTGCCGTCCAACGTGTTCCTCGCCAAGCAGATCGAAGCCGGGGTGTTCCAGCCGCTCGACCGCAGCAAGCTGCCGAACTGGCAACACCTGGACCCGGCGCTGATGAAGCTGATCGAGGCCAACGACCCGGGCAACAAGTTTGCCGTGCCGTACATGTATGGCACTGTGCTGATCGGTTTCAACCCGGCCAAGGTCAAAGCTGCGCTCGGCGACAACGCGCCTGTGGACAGCTGGGACCTGATCTTCAAGGAAGAGAACATCGCCAAGCTCAAGCAGTGCGGCGTGGCCCTGCTCGACTCACCTTCGGAGATTCTGCCGTTGGCCTTGCAGTATCTGGGCTTACCGCCGAACAGCGACAAGCCGGCCGACTACAAGAAGGCCGAGGCGTTGATGCTGAAGATTCGCCCACACATCACTTACTTCCATTCCTCGAAGTATATGGCTGACATCGCCAACGGCGATATCTGCGTGGCAGTGGGTTACAGCGGCAGCTTCTCGCAGGCCGCCAACCGCGCCCGCGAAGCCAAGAACGGCGTGGTGGTGGACATGCGCCTGCCCAAGGAAGGTGCGCCGATCTGGTTCGACATGCTGGCGATTCCGAAGAACGCGGCCAATCCCGAGGACGCCCATACGTTCATCAACTACCTGTTGCGGCCAGAAGTGATTGCACCGATCAGCGACTTTGTCGGCTACCCGAACCCGAACAAGGATGCGACTGAAAAAGTAAGCCCGGCGATTCGCAACAACCCGAACCTGTACCCGACGGCGGAGGCGATGGCCAAGCTCTATACGCTCAAGCCATTGGCGCGGGATGCAGAGCGGGCGCGGACCCGGGCCTGGACGCGGATCAAGTCGGGGACCTGATTTATTTTGGGGCTGCTTTGCAGCCCTTCGCGGGTAAACCCGCTCCTACAAGGCCTGCGCGCACCTGTAGGAGCGGGTTTACCCGCGAAGAGGCCGTCAGCCTCAACTTTTTCGCCAAGCCTTGCGCAGTTTCATCAGGGCCTCGGCAATCTCCCCCTCCGGCACCGCCGCAAACCCCAATACCAGCCCCGCGCGCTTATCCACAGGCGCCTCGCTGTCCGCTAGCCAGAAATTGCTCAGCGGCGTCACCTCCACCCCCACCGCTTCCGCCTTGGCCACCAGCTCCTGCTCCCGCTCAAAGTTATCCACAAGCACCTTCACATGCAGCCCGGCCGCCACTTCCGGCATGGCGCCCAACCCGGGAATATCCACAGGCCAGCCAGCCTTGAGCACATTGCGCCGGCTCAAGGCTGCCTTGCGCATACGCCGGATGTGCCGCTGAAAGTGCCCGCGCGCCATGAACTCGGCCATCACGCATTGCGTACTCACCTCCGAATGCCGCACTGCCAGCGCCTTGCCCTGGCTGAACGCCTGCACCAGCTGCGGCGGCAACACCAGGTAACCCAGGCGCAACGCCGGAAAAGCGATCTTGCCGAACGTACCGACGTACAACACCCGCCCGTGGTCCAGCGCCGCCAGCGGGGCCAAGGGCGCGCCGCTGTAACGGTACTCGCCGTCGTAGTCGTCTTCGATGATCCAGCTATTGTTGCGCTCGGCCCAGGCCAGCAACGCCAAACGCCGCGCCAGGCTCATGGTCACCCCGGTCGGGTACTGGTGCGCAGGCGTGACATAGGCCAGACGGCAGTCCACCAACTGCCCAAGCCGGCCGCAATCCATGCCCTCTTCATCCAATGGCACACCAGACACCTGCGCGCCGGCCAACGTGAAGGCGTGCCCCGCCGCCCGGTAACCTGGGTTTTCCACAGCCACACTGTCGCCTGGTTGCAACAGCAACTGTGCACAAAGGCTGATGGCCTGCTGTGCGCCGCTGGTGATCACAATTTGTTCAGCCGTACAACTCAACCCACGCGACCGGCGCAAATAGGCGGCGATCAGTTCACGTAGCGCCGGCTCGCCTGCCGGGTCACCATAGCCCAGCTGCGCGGGCGACGGGTTGCGCCAGAAACCCGCCTGTAGCTTGGCCCAGACGTCGAACGGGAACAGGTCGAATGCCGGAATGCCGACGCGAAAAGCGCGTGGGGCACCCCTTCTCGGTGGCGGCAAATGGTTATTTTTCAGGCGCTGCAAAGGCTCGCTGAAATGCTGCTGGCTGGATAAATCCTCAGTATCCGCAGGTAAAAATGTGGATAAACCTGTTGATAAACCCAGGGATAACCCTGTGGATACTTGTGTGGATAGTTTTGGCAGCCGGCTTACGTAAGTGCCATCGCCAACCCGGCTTTCGATATAGCCTTCTGCATACAACTGGTCATATGCCCGCACCACGCTGTTGCGAGACAGCGCCAGCATCGCGGCCAAGTCACGGGTAGCAGGCAACCGCGTGCCACTGCTCAGGCGCCCATCCAGCACGCGCGCGCGCAAGGCCTGATACAGCTGCTGGCTGAGACCGCGGCGACGATCCAGGGTGATCCCCGCAGGGTCGAAAGGCAGGATGAGGGGGCGTTCGCTCATGTCATTGGACCTATAAAAACAGCCAGCAATGGCTCTTACCCAGAACCAATAGCCTGCCTAGGATGAAGCCATTCGACAAGGACCCTGCACATGTACAACAGCAAGCCCCATCAGGAACACGACCTCGCCCGCCTGCACCGGCACATGCTCGAAACCCGCTTGGCCGTTCTGGTCAGCCATGGCGAACAGGGCTTGCTTGCCACGCACCTGCCGGTGCTGGTCGATACCGCCGAAGGCGAGTTCGGCACCGTCTATGCCCACCTGGCGCGGGCCAACCGCCAGTGGCAGGACCTGGCGCAGGGTGCCGAGGCGTTGCTGGTGTTCCCGGGTGCCGATGCCTATGTCAGCCCCAGCTACTACCCGAGCAAGGCCGACAACCCCAAGGTTGTACCGACCTGGAACTACCTGGCCGTGCACGCCTATGGCCCGGCCGAAGTGATCCATGAAGCCGAGCCGTTGCTATCTATCGTCAGCCGCCTCACCGACCGCCACGAGCACGGCCGCAGCGAGCCGTGGAAAGCCAGCGACGCCCCGGCTGACTACCTTGAGGGCATGCTCCGCGCCATCGTTGGCATCCGCCTGCCGATCGCCCGCCTGCAAGGCGCACGCAAGCTCAGCCAGAACCGTTCCGAACAAGACATCGCCGGCGTGCGCGAAGGCCTGAGCGCCAGCCCCGATCCAATGGACAACCAACTTGCCGCGCACATGCGCCAACTCTGAAGGAATAGCCCCATGCCCAGCGTTACCCTGCTCCCTGTCACCGCTCAAGATCACGCCGCCTGGCATGCCCTGTGGCAAGCCTACTTGCACTTCTACGAAACCGAGTTGGCCGATGAAGTCAGCCTCAGCACCTGGCAGCGCCTGCTCGACCCCAGCGAGCCAACCCATTCGGCGCTGGCCTGGGTCGATGGCAAGGCGGTGGGCATGGTCAATTTCATCTACCATCGTTCCAACTGGAGCATCGAGAACTCCTGTTACCTGCAGGACCTGTACGTGGACAGCACTCAGCGTGGCCTGGGTATTGGGCGCCAGCTGATCGAGCACGTCTACACCACCGCCAAGGCCGACAACTGCATCAAGGTGCACTGGCTGACCCACGAAACCAACGCCACCGCCATCAGCCTGTACCAGCAGGTTGCCGAGCGCTCGGGCTTCATTCAATTCCGCAAAGGCTTGTAGGCCGAACATGACAGACGCATTGAACTGGAAACCCGCCGCAACGCCCCAGGCCGAGCCCATTGAAGGGCGCTTCATTCGCCTGGAAAAGCTCGACCCCGCACGCCACGGCGACGACCTTTGGGAGGTGTTGCAAGGTCCGACCTCCGACCCGGTACTGTGGGACTACCTGCCCTATGGCCCCTTCACCGAGCGTGCCGCCTTCGACCGTTGGCTGGACGGCAACGCCGCAGGCCGTGACCCACTGTTCTACACCGTCATCGACCGCCCCAGCGGCCAGGCCCAGGGCATTCTCAGCCTGATGTCGATCGTGCCAGACCATGGCCGCATCGAGATCGGCCACATCGCCTTCGGCGCCGCCATGCAACGCACGCCCAAGGGCACCGAGGCGGTGTACCTGCTGGGCAAGCTGGGCTTCGAACTGGGCAATCGGCGGCTGGAGTGGAAGTGCAACAACGCCAACGCCCGCTCCAAACGTGCGGCAGAGCGGTTCGGGTTCACCTTTGAAGGGGTGTTTCGTAAACACCTGGTGGTGAAGGACCATAACCGCGACACGGCGTGGTATTCGATTACCGATGATGAGTGGCCGCAGGTGGCTGCCGGGTTTGAGCGGTGGTTGAGTGACGCCAACCAGCAGCCGGGCGGGCAGGTGGACACCCTTGAGGTTTGCCGCAAAGGTTGAAAGTTGTGCTGGATCAACGGGCCTCTTCGCGGGTGAACCCGCTCCTACGAAGACCGCGCCCCCTGTAGGAGCGGGTTTACCCGCGAAGAGGCCAGTTGCCCCAATACAGTGCTGATGCCTGATGCACTCAAATGACCTTGCGCTGTCGCCTGACAACCCCCATTTGCAAGCCAAAAGCGCGAAACACGGCATTCATCGATTTGAGTGTCGGGTTCCCTTCGCCTTGCTCGATCTGAATAAGCGTGCGCAGCGAAATCTTGCACATCCTGGCGAATTGGGCCTGTTGCAGGTTGGCTACCGTAACCCGCAAATGCCTCACCCCGGCCCCCAGTTCCAAAGTACCCTCGGCAATGCCTCTTTGAACATCGTCGATTACCTGGGCACGTTGTTCGGGCGTAAGCGTCATAGCAATTTCCACTCTTTCATGCGTTGTTCAAGCCGCTTCAAGTGAACTGCAGGATGGTTCATGACCACATCTGGCAAGCCTGCAGCGCCAAGCAGATCAGGCAAGGCCAATAGGCGCGCAGCATCTTGCCGTAACCGTTCAAAGGCGAGCTGCGGCTCGATCAGGTCGCAAAGGCTGGAGCATGCTGCCCACCAGTCGATATCGCCAGCACGCTCTATGCCCGCTGCCCATTTGGTAGTCCGGGTAATGCCTTCGGCGTCCAGCACCATCGGCGCCAAGTCGTAGATGGGCGCCAGCCTGACGAAGTCGGCGCCACGAATGACCGCCATGTTTCGCCCGTGATTGTCGGCATTACCCACAACCTTGTTGATCAGATCGCGGAACAGGTAGTCGGCAATCAGGTCGTTGATCTGCTGGTCTTGCCCTGCCTGCCTCCACAGCGCCACCAGGTTCCTCAACACTTCGCCATGTTCCATCCGGCTACCGGGCTGGGTCACACCCGACAATGAATAGATGGACTCGACCGCCAGCCGTTGCACACCGCGCGGGGTAACCTCGCGATCAAAGCGGCGCATCCACAGGCTGGGCTTCGTACCCTCCTCCAACGCCATGTCATGCGTAGCCACTGTCTCTACGCCCAAGGTGTGTAAGGCCCGGTAGTACAGATATTCAGCTCGCAAGATCTCCTGGTCGTTGTTCAAGGCCTGATTGCGGGCGAACTTGATAAACCAATGCCGGCAGGCTTGCCCATCATCGAGCGCGGCATCGGGATAAAGCAGACCGTCCTCGTCTTCCGTCATCAACAGCTTGGGGGCCTCACCACCCGCGCCTGTAGCCCCGCCGATGGCAGCACCTTGCTCGTAGGCGTACTCAAGAAAACGTTGATCGCGAATGACCACATCCTGTCTGGTGAAACCCATCGGCTCACGCGTGTCCAGAAAGTTCATGGCCTGCTTGATGCGCATGTTGCCCACAGGCGCTGGTGTGCTCCTTGCCAGAAGAAACATGTCATCACTGACACCTTCAGGCTTCGCCTGACCAACATGCGCCATCAGGAAGCGCTTGGCCGCACCGGATGGCGCAATGTCATGAACGAACGCAGGGGCGGCAGGGAGCGTGAAGCTATCGAAATCTACCGGCAGCCGGGCACTGACCGCCTTGGCAGCAAAGCTCTGATAAGCATCCAGGTTGTCCCTGACATAGGAAGCTTCATAGGCGACGGCGCAAGGCCCGTTGAAACCTTGTTCTGGTCGCGAGAACGTCAACGTCATTGCGTCTTGCCAAATGCCATCTGCGAAAACTTGAAGGGTTAGCGGGTACATGTGCGACCTGCGGCAAATATGTATGCAACATGCAATATAGTGCATTAGCTCATGCACCACATCCGCTAAAAATGTATTTTATTGCATATTTTTGTTACCTTCCCCTTTCAAAGATGTATTTTAATGCACAAAAAAAGGGGAGCATCCGCTCCCCAGAGGTAAACCGCTTGCAGATGAGGGCCTGAATCAGCCCTCGATCTCGATCAGGATCTCACCCGGGGTGACACGGTCGCCCTTGGCCACGTGGATGGCCACGACCTTGCCGGCGATGGCCGCCTGTACTTCGGTCTCCATTTTCATGGCTTCGGTGATCAGCACCGCCTGGCCGGCCTTGACCATGTCGCCTTCCTTGACCAGTACATCGACGATGTTGCCTGGCATGTTGGTGCTGACGTGGCCCGGCTCGGTAGCCTGCTTGCGCTTGCTGCCGCCGCCGCCAACGAACTCGTTGAGGGGTTCGAACACCACTTCTTCCGGCATGCCGTCGATCGACAGGTAGAAGTGACGCTTGCCTTCGGCCTTCACGCCCACCCCGGTGATGTCGACGCGGTAGGTTTCGCCGTGCACGTCGATCACGAACTCGGTCGGTACGCCTTCACCGCCTGGGGCCGCCACGGCACCGGCTTCCGGAATCGGCAGCAGGGCTTCAGGGGTCAGGGTGCCGGCTTCGCGCTCTTCAAGGAACTTGCGGCCGATGTCCGGGAACATGGCGAAGGTCAGCACGTCTTCTTCGCAACGGGCCAGGGCGCCGATGTCGCCACGCAGCTTGGCCATTTCCGGCTTCAGCAGGTCGGCCGGGCGCACATCGATCACTTCTTCGCTACCGATGGCCTGGCGGCGCAGTTGCTCGTTGACCACACCCGGGGCCTTGCCGTAGCCGCCTTGCAGGTACAGTTTCACCTCGTTGGTGATGGTCTTGTAGCGCTCGCCGGCCAGCACGTTGAAGAAGGCCTGGGTGCCGACGATCTGCGAGGTCGGGGTTACCAGCGGTGGGAAGCCAAGGTCTTCACGCACACGCGGGATCTCGGCCAGCACTTCGTTCATGCGGTTGAGCGCGCCTTGCTCCTTGAGCTGGTTGGCCAGGTTGGAAATCATCCCGCCCGGCACCTGGTTGACCTGCACGCGCGTGTCCACGGCGGTGAACTCGCTTTCGAACTGGTGGTACTTCTTGCGCACAGCGCAGAAGTACAGGCCGATTTCCTGCAGCAGCTCCAGGTCCAGGCCGGTGTCGAACTCGCTGCCTTTGAGCGCTGCAACCATCGACTCGGTACCCGGGTGGCTGGTGCCCCAGGCGAAGCTGGAGATAGCGGTGTCGATGTGGTCGGCGCCGTTTTCCACAGCCTTGAGCTGGCACATGGCGGCCAGGCCGGCGGTGTCGTGGGAGTGGATGAACACCGGCAGCGACTGCTCGGCCTTCAGCGCCCTGACCAGCTCGCCGGTGGCGAACGGGGTCAGCAGGCCGGCCATGTCCTTGATCGCGACCGAGTCGCAACCCATGGCTTCCATCTGTTTGGCCTGGGCCACGAAGGCGTCGATGGTGTGCACCGGGCTGACGGTGTAGGCAATGGTGCCCTGGGCGTGCTTGCCGGCAGCCTTGACCGCTTCGATGGCCACGCGCAGGTTACGCACGTCGTTCATGGCGTCGAAGATGCGGAACACATCAATGCCGTTGACCGCTGCCTTGGCGACGAAGGCCTTGACCACGTCGTCACTGTAGTGGCGGTAGCCCAGCAGGTTCTGGCCGCGCAGCAGCATTTGCAGGCGGGTGTTGGGCAGCGCGGCGCGCAGCTTGCGCAGGCGCTCCCACGGGTCTTCCTTGAGGAAGCGTACACAGGCGTCGAAGGTGGCACCGCCCCACACTTCCAGCGACCAGTAGCCGACCTTGTCGAGCTTGTCGCAGATCGGCAGCATGTCTTCGGTGCGCATGCGGGTGGCCAGCAGGGACTGGTGAGCGTCGCGCAGGATTGTGTCGGTTACGTGAATTTTCTTGGACATTATGGGGTTCCTCACAGGCCTGCGTGGGCGGCAATGGCGGCGGCGATGGCCAGGGCCAGCTCTTCGGGTTTGCGCTTGATCGAGTAGTTGGTCAGTTCCGGGTGGCTTTCGACGAAGCTGGTGTTGAACTGGCCGCTACGGAATTCCGGATTGCGCAGGATTTCCTGGTAGTACGCGGCGGTGGTCTTAACCCCTTGCACGCGCATGTCGTCCAGGGCCCGCAGGCCGCGGTCCATGGCTTCTTCCCAGGTCAACGCCCACACCACCAGTTTCAGGCACATGGAGTCGTAGAACGGTGGAATGGTGTAGCCGGTATAGATCGCCGTGTCGGTACGCACGCCCGGGCCACCGGGGGCGTAGTAACGGGTGATCTTGCCGAAGCTGGGCAGGAAGTTGTTTTTCGGGTCTTCGGCGTTGATACGGAATTGCAACGCGTAGCCACGGTGCTGGATGTCTTCCTGCTTGACCGAAAGCGGCAGGCCCGAGGCGATGCGGATCTGCTCTCGGACAATGTCGATACCGGTGATTTCCTCGGTGATGGTATGTTCCACCTGCACCCGAGTGTTCATTTCCATGAAGTACACTTCGCCATCGGCGAGCAGAAACTCCACGGTACCGGCGTTCTCGTAGTTCACCGCCTTGGCTGCACGTACCGCCAGGTCGCCGATGTAGGCGCGCTGTTCGGGGGTGAGCTGTGGGCTTGGGGCAATTTCGATGAGTTTCTGGTTACGGCGCTGGATCGAGCAGTCGCGCTCGAACAGGTGCACCACGTTGCCGAAGCTGTCACCGAGGATCTGCGCCTCGATGTGCTTGGGGTTGACGATGCACTTTTCCAGGAACACTTCGGCCGAGCCAAAGGCCTTGGTCGCCTCGGAAATAACCCGCGGGAAGTTCTGTTCCAGTTCTTCACGGCTGTTGCAGCGGCGAATGCCGCGGCCGCCGCCACCGGAGGTCGCCTTGAGCATCACCGGGTAACCGATGCGCTCACCTTCGCTCAGGGCTTCATGAATATCGGCAACGTTGCCTTCGGTGCCTGGGGTAACCGGTACGCCAGCGGCGATCATGGTGCGGCGCGCTTCGGTCTTGTCGCCCATGCGGCGAATCACGTCGGCGGCCGGGCCGATGAACTTGATCCCGCGCTCGGCGCAGATCTCTGCCAGTTCGGCGTTTTCCGACAGGAAACCATAGCCCGGGTGCAGGGCATCACAGCCGGTTTCCACAGCCAGGTTCACCAGCTTGCGCGGGTTCAGGTAACCAGCCAGTGGCTCGGCACCAATGCTGTGTGCTTCGTCGGCACGCTTGACGTGCAAGGCGTGGCGGTCGGCGTCGGAATAGATCGCTACCGAGCGAATGCCCATCTCGGCGCAGGCACGCACGATCCGAACTGCGATTTCACCTCGGTTGGCGATCAGGATTTTTTTTATCACTGGAGTCTTCCCAAAGCCGTAGGAACAGTCGAGCCGGTTCTACCGGTCGGCGCGTGACCAGACGTCGCTGGCCAGTCGCACATTTACCCTAGCGCTGTAGGACGATAAACAAAAATCAATATTTGTTAGGGGCTGTATTAGCAAAAGCTTATAGTTCGGTAACAAGGTGTTGCCGAAGAGCCAATAAAAAATGCGTAAGTCCTTGATGCGTATGACTTTGCGTCAATTGCAGATCTTCAACGAGGTGTGCGATTTGCGCTCGTACAGCCGCGCCGCGGAGGAAATGGCACTGACACAACCCGCCGTTAGTCTACAGATCCGTCAGCTCGAAGAGCTGATCGGCCAGCCGCTATTCGAGTATGTGGGCAAGAAACTCTACCTGACGGAAGCGGCTGAAGCCTTGCAGCGCGCCAGCCGCGATATTTTTGGGCGGCTGGAGAGCCTGGACATGCAGCTGTCGGACATGCAGGGCTCACTGCAGGGGCAGTTGAAGCTGGCGATCGAGTCCAGTGCCAAGTACTTCGTGCCACACCTGTTCGCCGCCTTCAAGCAGCGTCACCCGGAGGTCAACCTGACCCTGACGGTGGTCAACCGCGCCCAGGCCATCCGTCGCCTTTCCGACAACCGTGACGACCTGATCATCATGTCCATGGTGCCGCAGGACATGGGCCTGGAGTTTCTGCCGTTTCTGAACAACCCGATCGTTGCCGTGGCGCCGCCGCAGCACCCGCTGTGCAAGCTGGAGCAGTTGCGCCTGCAAGACCTGGAGCCTCATACCCTGCTGGTTCGCGAGCAAGGTTCGGGCACGCGCAAGGCGTGTGAAGAGTACTTCAAGGACAAACGCGTGCACTTCACCCAGACCCTGGAAGTGGCCTCGGCCGATGCCCAGCGCGAGTGCGTGATCGCCGGCTTGGGTATCGCCCTGCTGACCCGCCACGCAGTCAACCTGGAGCTGGCCACCGGGGTGCTGAAAGAGCTGCCAGTGGAGGAGCTGCCGCTGTACCGCAGCTGGTGCGTGGTGCAGGCCAAGGCCAAGCGGCAATCGCCGGTGGCTTTGGCCTTTCTGGCGTTCATCCGCAGCGAACGTGCGCTGATCAGCGCGATTGTTGAACGTTTTTCGGGGAGGTTGCCGACGACGCCTGCCACACTGTGAGTTCCTGCAACTCGGGGTAGTCCACCAGGTCGCGGAGCAGTTGACGTTGGTCGCAATAGCTCTCGATCGCGCGGCGGTACTCCATGCGGCGCTGATCCTTTTCCTGCTGTTTGCGAGCTTTGGCGTTGGGTTGGTACGTACCGTCGAAGTCACGAGCCATTGCCTGTCTCCCAGATAGGATGCGGGAGTTTCAGACTGGCCTCTGTGGTTTACGGTTTGGCTGTGGAATGGTGACAAAACAATGAAAGTTGCTTTGCCTGTGCCGGCCTCTTCGCGGGTAAATCCGCTCCTACACAGGTACGCGTTCCAATGTAGGAACGGGTTTACCCGCGAAGAGGCCGGATCGCGTTCCAATGTAGGAGCGGGTTTACCCGCGAAGAGGCCGGACCAGGCGGAACTCAGTCGTCGGTAGCCTTGATCGACTTGGGCGACAAACGCAGGCTGCGCAAGCTGCGTTTCACGCTCTTCAGGTGGTTGACCAGGCTCGGCCCGCGCGCCATGGCCACGCCCATGGCCAGCACGTCGATCACTACCAGGTGAGCGATACGCGAAGTCAGCGGGGTGTAGATTTCGGTGTCTTCATGCACATCGATGGCCAGGTTGACTGTCGATAGCTCGGCCAATGGCGTCTGGCTGGGGCACAGGGTGATCAGGTTGGCGCCGCTCTCACGCACCAGATTGGCAGTGATCAGCAAGTCCTTGGAGCGACCCGACTGGGAAATGCACACCGCCACATCGCCCGGTTTCAAGGTTACCGCCGACATCGCCTGCATATGCGGGTCGGAATACGCCGCTGCGCTGAGCAGCAGGCGGAAAAACTTGTGCTGGGCATCGGCCGCAACCGCACCGGAGGCACCAAAACCGTAAAACTCCACACGCTGCGCCTGGGCCATGGCACTCACCGCCTGTTGCAGCGCCAGCGGGTCGAGGTGCTCACGCACTTCCATCAGGGTGTGCAGGGTGGTGTCGAAAATCTTCAGGCTGTAGTCGGCAACCGAATCATCTTCATGGATGGCGAACTGGCCGAAACTGGCCCCGGCGGCCAGGCTCTGCGCCAGCTTCAGCTTCAGGTCCTGAAAACCCGAGCAACCAATGGCGCGGCAGAAACGCACGATGGTCGGTTCACTGATACCCACGCTATGCGCCAGGTCGGCCATCGAGCTGTGCATGACGGCAGCCGGGTCGAGCAGCACGTGGTCGGCCACTTTCAGTTCCGATTTGCGCAGCAGGTGGCGCGATTGGGCGATATGTTGCAACAGATTCACGGGCTGGACTCGGTTATGATCGGCTGGCCGGGTTGTAGCTTTCTTGTAGTTATACTACATGGACGCCAACCCGCCCAGTTAAACGAACGTGGAGAGTGGCGGTTTGACTATTCCTTGCGACATTCTGGTTTTCGGCGGCACCGGCGATCTGGCCTTGCACAAACTGCTTCCGGCGCTCTACCACCTGTTTCGCGAGGCCCGTTTGAACCCAGCCGTGCGGGTCATTGCCCTGGCCCGACGCAACTTGCCCCGAATCGACTACCTGAAGCTCGCCGAACGCCACTGCCGAGCACAGATTGCCCGCAACGACTTCGACGATGAAGTGTGGCAGCGTTTTTCCGCACGCCTCGACTACTTCCCCATGGATGCTTCGCAGAGCGCCGATTTCGGCCGCCTGGCACGCTACCTGGGCGAGCCCGGCGGGCTGACGCGCATCTTCTACCTGGCCACGGCGCCCAATCTGTTCGTACCGATCGCCAACCACCTGCGCGTTGCCGGGCTGGCCGACAGTGAAGCGCGTATCGTGCTGGAAAAACCGATCGGCCACTCGCTGGAATCGGCTACCGCCATCAATGAAGCGATTGGTGAGGTGTTCGAAGAGGGCCAGGTGTTCCGCATCGACCACTACCTGGGCAAGGAAACCGTACAGAACCTGATGGCCCTGCGTTTTGCCAATGCCTTGCTGGAGCCGGTGTGGCGTAACAACCAGATCGACCACGTACAGATCAGCGTTTGCGAGACGCTGGGCGTAGAGAACCGTGGCGGCTACTACGACCGCGCCGGGGCGATCCGCGACATGCTGCAGAACCACCTGCTGCAGCTGCTGTGCCTGGTGGCCATGGAGCCACCGGCGCAGTTCGAAGCCGAAGCGGTACGTGACGAGAAAGTGAAGATCCTGCGCGCGCTCAAGCCGATCACTGGCCAGGACGTTCAGGACAAGACCGTGCGCGGCCAATATGGCGCCGGGCGCATCGGCGGCCAGGAAGTGCCGGCCTACTACTTCGAGAAGGACGTCGACAACGACAGCGACACCGAAACCTTCGTCGCCATCGAGGCGCATATCGAGAACTGGCGCTGGGCGGGCGTACCAATCTACCTGCGCACCGGCAAGCGCATGGCACGTCGCTCTTCGCAAATCGTCATCCAGTTCAAGCCGGTGCCCCACGAGCTGTTCAGCGGTGGCCAGGTCAACCAGCTGCTGATCCAGCTGCAACCGGACGAACGCATCAGCCTGCGCATGATGACCAAGAGCCCGGGCAAGGGCATGCGCCTGGAGCCGGTAGACCTGGACCTGAACCTGGCCCAGGTGTTCAGCCAGACCCGCCGCTGGGAGGCCTATGAGCGTTTGCTGCTGGATGTGCTGGAAGGTGATTCGACACTGTTCATGCGCCGCGATGAAGTCGAAGCGGCCTGGGCCTGGGTCGATCCGGTCATCAAAGGCTGTGAAGAGCACTTCCAGGCGCCGCGCGCGTACCCAGCAGGCAGCAACGGGCCGGAACAAGCCAACAGCCTGCTGGCCAGGCATGGCAGGCACTGGCACAGCTGAAAGATTTCGCTCTCCAATGCCGCTGGCACTACAAGCATTCTGTTGTGCAGAAGGTGCGCACCGCCCTTCCAAGACAGGAGTTCAAACATGATCATCGAATGCAAAGACTGGCATGCCCAGCACGATAAAATGCCACCGGGCGCCCGCCTCCGGGTGCATGGCACCGTCACCGTGAGCCATCCCGGCATCGTGCCGGTGCTGGTAAAGCGCAACATTCAGGACAAGTCCTTTGCACTGGCCCTGGAACTTGAACTGCAACAAGAGGAAGGCAACTTCATTCAAGTCGTCTGCGACAAGCACGTACGCCTTGAACTGCCGGGCGAGCACGGGCCAATCCCGAAAGTGGATATTTTCCACGACGGTCACTTGATCGCCACCATCACCGACATCCTCGAAACCCATTGATGTCGACGGCGGTCATGACAGGCTAAAGGCCTGCCATGGCCGCCTTCTGTCATGAGCGAGCTACCGATCAGCGCTTCAAAGGGTGAATATTCATACAGTGCCATTTACCCTTCCCCTGCTGCGCCCTAGAATGGCCCGATGCGCACAGACGACCTCTCCCTCCTGCTGAACTCCCTTAACGATGCCCAACGCCAGGCCGTAGCGGCCACGCTCGGGCGTCAACTGGTGCTTGCCGGCGCCGGTTCCGGTAAAACCCGCGTGCTGGTGCACCGCATCGCCTGGCTGATCCAGGTGGAGCAGGCATCGCCGCACTCGATCCTGTCGGTGACCTTCACCAACAAGGCCGCTGCCGAAATGCGCCAGCGCATCGAGCAACTGCTGGGGATCAACCCGGCAGGCATGTGGGTGGGCACGTTCCACGGCCTGGCCCATCGCCTGCTGCGGGCGCACTGGCAGGAAGCGCGGCTGGTACAGAACTTCCAGATCCTCGACAGCGACGACCAGCAGCGCCTGATCAAACGGGTGATGCGCGAGCTGGGCCTGGATGAGCAGAAGTGGCCGGCACGCCAGGCCCAGTGGTTCATCAACGGGCAGAAGGACGAGGGCCTGCGCCCGCAACATATCCAGGCCGGTGGCGATCTGTTCCTGGCGACCATGCGCGAGGTCTATACCGCCTACGAGCAGGCCTGTGAGCGTGCCGGGGTCATCGACTTTTCCGAGCTGCTGCTGCGTGCGCTGGACCTGTGGCGCGACCACCCGGGCCTGCTGGAACACTACCAGCGGCGCTTCCAGCATGTGCTGGTAGACGAGTTCCAGGACACCAACGCCGTGCAGTACGCCTGGCTGCGCCTGCTGGCGCGCGGTGGCGCCAGCCTGATGGCGGTAGGTGATGACGACCAGTCCATCTATGGCTGGCGCGGCGCCAAGATCGAGAACATCCACCAGTACACCGCCGACTTCCCCGACGCCGAAATGATCCGCCTGGAGCAGAACTACCGCTCCACCGGCGGCATCCTCAAAGCGGCCAACGCACTGATCGCCAACAACAGCGGGCGCCTGGGCAAGGAGCTGTGGACCGACCTGGGCGAAGGCGAACCACTGACCCTGTACGCGGCCTACAACGAGCACGACGAAGCGCGCTACGTGGTGGAAACCATCGAGAGCCTGGTCAAGCAGGGCAATGCGCGCAGCGAGATCGCCATCCTCTACCGCTCCAACGCCCAGTCGCGGGTGCTGGAAGAAGCCTTGCTGCGCGAGCGCATCCCCTACCGTATCTATGGCGGCCAGCGCTTCTTCGAACGCGCCGAAATCAAGAACGCCATGGCTTACCTGCGCCTGATCGAAGGCCGTGGCAACGATGCCGCCCTGGAGCGGGTGATCAACGTGCCGCCACGCGGTATTGGCGAAAAAACCGTCGAAGCCATACGCGAGCACGCCCGCCACAGCCAGCTCTCCATGTGGGAGGCCATGTGCCAGCTACTCGCCGCCAAGGCCCTGAAAGGCCGCGCCGCCAGTGCGCTGGGGGCGTTCATCGAGCTGATCGAGGGCTTGGCTGCCAAGGTGGTGGACATGCCACTGCATACCATGACCCAGACCACCATCGAGCAGTCCGGGTTGATCATCTATCACCAGGAAGAAAAGGGTGAAAAGGGCCAGGCGCGGGTAGAAAACCTGGAGGAGCTGGTTAGCGCGGCGCGCAACTTCGAGTCCACCGACGAAGATGCCGACCTTTCGCCGCTTTCGGCTTTTCTCGGCCACGCTTCGCTGGAAGCCGGTGATACCCAGGCCGATGAGCATGAAGACAGCATTCAGCTGATGACCTTGCACAGCGCCAAGGGCCTGGAGTTCCCGTTCGTTTTCCTGGTGGGCATGGAAGAAGGCCTGTTCCCGCACAAGATGAGCCTGGAAGAACCCGGCCGGCTGGAAGAGGAACGCCGCCTGGCCTATGTGGGCATCACCCGCGCCATGCGCCAGCTGGTGATGACCTATGCCGAAACGCGCCGCCTGTATGGCAGCGAAACCTACAACAAGGTGTCGCGTTTCGTGCGCGAAATTCCCGCGGGCCTGGTGCAGGAAGTACGCTTGTCCAACAGCGTCAGCCGCCCGTTCGGTGGCGCCAAGACAGCCACCAACAGTAACCTGTTCGCCAATGCCAACATCCCGCAGACCGCCTTCAACCTCGGCCAGCGGGTGCAGCATGCGGTGTTTGGCGAGGGCGTGATCCTCAACTTCGAGGGTTCCGGCGCCCAGGCCCGGGTGCAGGTGAACTTTGCCGAAGGCAGCAAGTGGCTGATGCTGGGGTATGCCAAGCTCGAGGCCCTCTGAGGCCCTGCGCCAGTCACTGATCCTTGCAGGGGCGGCCTTTGTGGGAGCGGCCTTGCGTCGCGATAGGGCCGCAAAGCGGCCCCAGGATTTCAGCATCAAGCTCACAATCGAGGGGCTGCTCTGCAGCCCTATCGCGACACAAGGCCGCTCCCACAGAGCCGGTGGTGCCGGCTTGGTAACATTCAGGCAAAAGCTCGAAACATTATGTCGCTGGTCATGTGCCCGGGAACCTGTGCACCATGGCGCGCGTGCAATCCACAACAGGGGATATCCCAACTATGCAACGTTTTCTTAGCATCGCACTGGCGCTCTGCGTCGGCCTGACGCTGAGCCTGGACGCCAACGCCAAGCGTTTCGGCGGCGGCAAGAGCTCGGGCTCCGCGCCTATTCACCAGACCCGCCAGGCCACGCCAACCGCGCCTGCCGCCGCGCCGACCGCACCTGGTCGTGCCGCCCCGGCCGCCAGCGGTGCTTCGCGCTGGTTGGGCCCACTCGCCGGCCTGGCCGCCGGTGGCCTGCTGGCGTCCATGTTCATGGGCGACGGCTTCGAAGGCTTCCAGATCATGGACTTCCTGATCGTGGCGCTCATCGCCTTCCTGGTGTTCCGCTTCATTGCCGCGCGCCGTCGCCAGCAGCAGCCGCAAATGGCCATGCCAGGCCACGCGCCAATGCAGCGTGAAGCCCACGGCCAGCCTGCCCAGCCGTCGGTCTTCGGGGGTTCGGCCGCACCTGCTGCCGCAGCTGCCCCGGTGATCAACGCCCCGGCCTGGTTCAACGAGCAGAATTTCCTGGCCGCTGCCCGTAACCACTTCCAGTCGCTGCAGCAGCACTGGGATGCCAACGAAATGGACAAGATCGCCGAATTCGTCACGCCGCAAATGCTTGAGTTCCTCAAGCGCGAACGTGCTGAGCTGGGTGATGGCTTCCAGGCCACCTACATCGACAACCTTGAAGTGCAACTGGACGGCCTCGACGACCGCTCCGATCGTACCGACGCCACCCTGACCTTCCGTGGCGTGTCGAAGAACTCGCGCTTCGACCAAGGTGAAGTGTTCAGCGAAAGCTGGCACATGGTTCGCGCTCAAGGTGAGAACCAGCCATGGCTGGTCGCCGGTATCCGTCAGAACGGCTAACCGCTGCGTGCTGCACAAAAAACCCCGGGCCTGTCCCGGGGTTTTTGCTTTTGCCAGAGTGGCCTACTAGGGTATAACGCGCAGCGTTGTCATCTAGGTCAGAGGAAGTTAACCGTGGAAGAAGTGATCGAACAACTCCGTGAAGCCAATGAACCGGTACCGGTGCCCCTGGAGCTTCCCGACGAGGACCAACTGGTCGAGATCGAAGAGCAGCTGTTCATCAACATTCCATTCGTGTTCAAAGAGTTTCTGCTGACCGTAAGTGATGTGGTTTACGGCTCCCTGGAGCCTGTCACTTGTACCGACCCACAGTCGCACACTTACCTGCCAGAAGTTGCCGCCAACGCCTGGGATGCCGGCGTGCCGCGTGAGCTGATCCCGCTGTGCCAGGACGGCGACAACTATTACTGCGTCGAAGAAGACGGCACTGTGGTGTTGTGGGATGCCGATGAAGAGCTTGTCGGTGAGGATAGCTGGGAGTCGGTTTGGCACTGGGCGCGGGATGTTTGGCTGGAGAGCTGATCGTTACCCATTGCCAGGCTAACGCGGTCCCTGTAGGAGCGGCCTTGTGTCGCGATCGGGCTGCGAAGCAGCCCCACC
>NZ_JACVZC010000060.1 GCF_016658545.1 Pseudomonas sp. S37
GCTGCTTCGCAGCCCATCGCGACACAAGGCCGCTCCTACAGGGAACGCGTCAGGTTATCTGGCGGCGCTGGCCAGCACCCGCTGCCAGTCGGGTTCATTCAGGCGGCCGAGGATGCGCGCCTTGCCATTGCCATCCACCGAAACGAACAGCGCACTGGCGTAGCCGCTTGCACGCTCGCCCCCCACGACGTTCTGTTGGCGGGCGAAATGGTCGATGCAACCGTTGTGGGTCACCAGCACCAGGTTATGCCCTGCGCGTTTGTTGGCCAGTGCTTCGCTGGCGAACTGGCTGTCGCAGCTTTCCAGCCAGTCTTCGCTGGTCGCCACCTGGCCAAGAATGAAATGCGCAGTCTGGCGGGTGCGCAGTTTCGGGCTGCTGAGCAGGTCGGTGTTGTCCAGGCCCAACTGGTGCAACCCTTGGCCGACGCGGCTGGCGGCCTGGCTGCCGGCCACGGTGATGCCGGTCGGGTCGTCCAGGCAGGGGCCGGGGGCGCTGTCACAGCGTTCGGCGTGGCGGATCATCACGATCACTGCGCCGTCGGCCCAGTCCTGCAGCAGGCCGCTGTCACTCAATTGTTGCTCGTTGCCAAGGTCCACGATGTGCGTCCTCGTCGCCAGCCAGGTGGTCAAGGCCGCCACGACCATGCACAGGCCAAGGGCGGCACCGAGGGCTTTGCGCGACAGGCGCCGCTTGCGCCGTGCGTGAATGGCAGAATGCCCCAGGGTATTGCTCGATAGCATGCGTTGCTCCATTGGCATGGCCGTGGCTGGCACGGCAGAGATGGCGGCATTTTGCTAAGCGAGCTGTCGGGAGCCGGTGAAGGGCGTGTGAAAATTGCATTCGGCTGTTGCCGGCTGGGTGAAACCCTTGCCCGCGCCTACGCTGTAAACTGCAACACGGCAAAAGCGGAGCAGGCCCGATGACCCCTATCCTTCAACTGGAAAGCGCACGGCTGGTGCTGCGCCAATGGCACGACGACGACCTGCGCGAGTTCGCCGCACTGAATGCCGACCCGCAGGTAATGCGTTACTTTCCAGCGCCATTGACGCGCCTGGAAGCTGCCGCGTTGATTGGCCGGATACGCGGGCACTTCAACGAATACGGTTTTGGGTTATGGGCCCTGGAGCGCAAGGACAGCGGCGCGTTCATCGGCATGACCGGCTTGCTGCATGTTGGGTTTGATGCCGACTTCACACCGGCCGTGGAGATCGGCTGGCGCCTGGCCCGCCGCCACTGGGGCCTGGGCTTTGCCAGCGAAGCGGCGTGGACCTGCCTGCGTTGTGCTTTCGCCCAATTGCGCCTGGAAGAGGTGGTGTCGTTCACTAGCGAGAGCAACCTGCCCTCGCAGAAGGTCATGCAAGCCATCGGCATGCAGCAGGACCTGGCCGGCAGCTTTGAACACCCCCGCCTGCCTGAAGGCCACCCATTGCGCCCGCATGTGCTGTACCGCATCGACCGTGCGCACTGGGAGCGCACCCTGCGCGCCTGAATGCACGGCCATGCCCGGCGCGAATGACAAACCCTGTATTATTTGCCCTCATAAAGAGTGCTGTAGAGACGTGTTGCCTTGCTAGGAGAACCCCCGATGAGTCATGTGTTGGACGACCTGGTCGATCTGTTGAGCCTCGAGTCCATCGAGGAGAACCTGTTCCGTGGACGCAGCCAGGACTTGGGCTTCCGCCAGTTGTACGGCGGGCAAGTGCTGGGGCAGTCGTTGTCGGCCGCCAGCCAGACGGTCGAGGACGCACGCCATGTGCACTCGCTGCATGGTTACTTCCTGCGCCCGGGCGATGCCAGCCTGCCGGTGGTGTACTCGGTAGACCGCGTGCGTGATGGCGGCAGCTTCAGCACGCGGCGGGTGACGGCGATCCAGAAGGGCCAGACCATCTTTACCTGCAGCGCCTCGTTCCAGTACGACGAGGAAGGCTTCGAGCACCAGGCGCAGATGCCTGACGTGGTCGGCCCGGAAAACCTGCCCACCGAAGTCGAGCTGGCGCGGGCCATGGCCGACCAGCTGCCCGAGCGCATTCGCGACAAAGTGCTGTGCGCCAAGCCGATCGAGATCCGCCCGGTTACCGAGCGTGACCCGTTCAACCCCAAGCCGGGCGACCCGGTGAAGTACGCCTGGTTCCGTGCCGACGGCAACCTGCCCGACGTACCGGCGCTGCACAAGTATATGCTGGCCTACGCCTCGGACTTCGGCCTGCTGACCACCTCGTTGCTGCCGCATGGCAAGTCGGTGTGGCAGCGCGACATGCAGATCGCCAGCCTCGACCACTCGCTGTGGTTCCACGGCAACCTGCGCGCCGACGAGTGGCTGCTGTATGCCACCGACAGCCCCTGGGCCGGTAATTCCCGTGGCTTCTGCCGTGGCAGTATTTTCAACCAGGCCGGGCAACTGGTGGCATCGTCGAGCCAGGAAGGCCTGATTCGCCATCGCAAGGACTGGGCATGAGCCTGGGCGAGGTGCGCAACTGGGTGTTCGACATGGACGGCACCCTGACCGTGGCGGTGCACGACTTTGCCGCCATTCGCGTGGCACTGGATATTCCGGCCGAAGACGACATCCTTACCCACCTGGCCGCCTTGCCAGCGCAGGAAGCTGCGGCAAAGCATGCGTGGCTGCTGGAACACGAGCGTGACCTGGCAATTGCCTCCACCGCCGCCACCGGGGCAGTGGAACTGGTGCGCGAGCTGGCCCAACGCGGTTGCCGGCTGGGCATCCTGACCCGCAATGCGCGTGAGTTGGCGCATGTGACGCTGGAGGCCATCGGCCTGGCGGACTGCTTCCCGGTAGAGCACATTCTTGGGCGTGACGAGGCGGCACCGAAGCCGAGCCCGGATGGGTTGCTGAAGATTGCCCATGCCTGGGGCGTGGCGCCGAGCGAGCTGGTGATGGTGGGCGACTACCGCTTTGACCTGGATTGCGGGCGGGCTGCGGGGGCGCGGACGGTGCTGGTGAATTTGCCGGACAACCCTTGGCCGGAGCTGGTGGATTGGCATGCGGCGGATTGCCGGGCGTTGAAGGTGATGCTGGGCTGAGTCTTGTGTTTCCTGGGCGGGCCTCTTCGCGGGTAAACCCGCTCCTACAAGGATCGCGCAACAGTGTAGGAGCGGGTTCACCCGCGAAGAGGCCAGACCTGTCTATGCTGAACCCCATTCTTCACTCTGATACGGAGACCCACCCATGACCAGCAAGGCCATCTACGTTCAACCCGGCGGCGGCTACGACAAGGTCGAGGTCGGCACCAGCGAGGCCGCTGCACCCCAGGCCGGCGAGATCACCGTGCGCCTGCACGCCAGCTCCCTCAACTACCACGACTTCGCTGTGGTCAGCGGTATGTGGGGCCCGAGTGAGCGGCGCATTCCCATGGCCGATGGCGCTGGCGAAGTGACCGCAGTGGGCGCTGGCGTCAGCGAGTTCCAGGTTGGCGACAACGTGGTCAGCACCTTCTTCCCCGACTGGCTTGATGGCCAGGCCAATGTCGAGGGCTTTGCCCGGGTACCGGGTGACGGCATCGACGGCTACGCCCGTGAACAGGTCACCGCCCGCGCCACAGCGTTCACCCTGGCACCCAAGGGCTTCAGCCATGCCGAGGCGGCTACCCTGACCACCGCCGGCCTGACGGCGTGGCGTGCGCTGATGAGCGACGATCACCTCAAGCCCGGCGACACGGTGCTGGTGCAGGGTACCGGCGGGGTGTCGATCTTCGCCCTGCAGTTCGCCAAGCTGGCCGGTGCGACCGTCATTGCCACCTCGTCCAGCGACGCCAAGCTGGAGCGCCTGAAGGCCCTGGGTGCCGACCACCTGATCAACTACAAAAGCACCCCGGCCTGGGGCGAGAAAGTGCGCGAGCTGACCGGCAACCGTGGCGTTGATCATGTGATCGAAGTGGGCGGCCCGGCGACGCTGGAGCAATCGATGATTGCTGCGCGCATTGGTGGGCATGTGTCGCTGATCGGCATTCTTACCGGAGTGGCCGGGCAACTGCCGTTGGTGCAGGCGCTGGTGCGGCAGATCCGCCTGCAAGGGGTGCTGGTGGGCAGCCGTGCGCAGCAGCAGGCAATGGTGCGGGCCATTGATGCCAACGGTTTGCGGCCGGTGGTGGACAAGCATTTCGAGCTGGAACAGATTGTCGAGGCGTTCCGTTACCAGGAGAGCAACCGGCATTTCGGCAAGATCTGCCTGACCTGGTAATCAGCCCTTGCGGTGATCGCCTGTGGGAGCGGGCGCGCCCGCGAATGCGATGCCGGCTTTACGCCTGCATTCGCGGGTAAACCCGCTCCCACAGGTCCCTGCTAACTCAATGAATTGAATGTTGTTCTATGAGAGCTGCCTTGGCAGGTCGAGGGTTACCAGCAACCCTCCGCCCATGCGCGGCCCCAGCTTGAGGCTGCCGCCATGGGCGCTGGCAATGCTGGCGGCAATGCTTAGCCCCAGCCCGTGGCCGCCACCGCTGCGTGACGGGTCGGCCTGGTAGAACGGCTCCAGCACCCGCTGCATATGCTCAGGCTCGATCCCCGGGCCACGGTCGCCAATTTCGATACGCAAGCGGTCCGGCGTGTCACGTACCTCGATATCCACAGGCCCGGGCGCATGCCGCCGGGCATTCTCCAGCAGGTTCTGCAGGCAACGGCGCAGGCCACTGGGGTGGGCGCTGTAGGGCAGGGCATGGCCGGTCACGTGCACTACGCAACCGAGGTCTTCGAAGTCGGCCTGCAGCCCCTGCAGCAACGCGTCGATGTCCACCGGCTCGCGGACATTCTCCAGCTCGCCGCTGCGCAGGAAGTCGAGGCTCGCCGAGACCATGTCTTCCATGTGCTGCAGGTCGCTGCGAAAGCGCTGGCGCATGGCTTCTTCAGGCAGCAGCTCGGTTCGCAGGCGCAGGCGGGTGATGGGCGTGCGCAGGTCGTGGGACACCGCCGCAAAAAAACGCGTGCGCTCGGCAATGCTGTCGATCAGGCGCTGCTGCATGGCATTGAATGCCTGGGCTGCGCGGCGCACTTCCTGCGGGCCATCCACACTCAGCGGTGGGCGGTGGATGTCCTGGCCCAGTGCTTCGGCGGCGGCGGCCATCTGCTTCAGCGGGCGCAAGGCCAGGCGCACCGCCAACAGCGCGATCAGCACCACGGCAATGGTCCGCAGCAGGTAGATGCGCAAGATGAAGTCGAACACCAGCGAGCCGATCGAAGCATTGCGCCAGCCCTGGTCTTCGGTGGCTTGCAGGAACAGTGAGCGGCCATCGGGCAAGGTCAACTGCACCTCGGCACGGACACTGGCGGGGGTGCCACGCAGCAACATGGGCGCGCCACCGGTGTGGCCATCGGGGCCGATGAGCTGCAGGCCCAGCAAGCGCACCTGCGCATCGCCTGCATTGCGCGCGGCCAGCAAGCCACGCAGCAGTTGTTCGTGCGCCGGATCAGCCGCTGGCATGTTCGCCGTTGCCGCTGGCAGGCGATGCCAGCGTGGCGACTCCATGCCGGCGAGCAAGGCATCCAGCTGGGCCGGCTGGTTGCGGGCGACCTGCAGCAGGTCGGCCATGCGCCCGGCAAGCAGGCGCAGCGGTATTTCCATCACCTGGGTCTGGCGCACTTCGTACCAGATGCTGCTGGTCAGCAACTGCGAGGCCAGCACGCCGCCGACCAGGATCATCACCATGCGGCCCTGCAGCGAGCGTGGCCACCAGCGCCTCATTCGCTGGCCACCTCATCGACGGTTAGCATGTAGCCCTCGTTGCGCACGGTGCGGATCAGCGCGGGGTTGCGCGGGTCGTCGCCCAGGTGCTGGCGCACCCGGCTGACACACACATCGATGCTGCGGTCGAACGGCTCGCGCTCGCGGTCGAACACGTGGTTGAGCAAAAAGTCCCGGCTCAAGGCCCGGTTGGGGTGCTGCAGCAGCAGGCGCAGCAGGCGGTAGTCGGAATTGCCCAGGCTGATCACCAGCCCGGCCGGCGAGCGCAACTGCCGGGTGGTGGTGTCCAGGCGCCAGCCGGCAAAGCGCAGGCGGCTGACGTCGTCGACCCGGGCGCGTTCGGGGAAGCTTTGCGTGCGGCGCAACACCACCTTGATTCGTGCCAGCAGTTCACGTGGGTCGAAGGGCTTGGCCAGGTAGTCGTCGGCGCCCATCTCCAGGCCCACGATACGGTCCACCAACGTGCCGCGGGCGGTCAGCATGATCACCGGGATGTTGCTGCGTGCGCGCAGGTCGCGGCACAGGCTGAGGCCGTCTTCACCAGGCAGCATCAGGTCCAGCACCACCAGGTCGACCCGTTGCTCGTCCAGCCGGCGGCGCATCTCGCGGCCTTCGGCGGCCACCGAGGTACGGTAGCCGGCCTCAGCCAGGTAAGTGGACAGCAGTTGGCGTATCTCGGAGTCGTCATCGACGATCAGGATGTGGTCGGGCTTGGTCATGCGGAGCCTTGGCAACAGGGCCGGGGAGCAGTTCGGGAGGGCACCTTACACCGCGCCTTGCCGGGCGAATGTAATGGAATGTGTTGCCGGGCCATTGGCCTGCACGGCAATACATTCGCGGACACAAGCGGGCTGCCGGGCGTCATTAGAATTCCGCAACACAAATGAGACTGATTTTCTTTAAGGAATTCACATGCCCCATGCGTCCTCCCAGCGGCTGGCCACCACCCTGGCGCCGGCCTTTGGCCTGGTACTCGGTGCCTGCGTCATGCCGGCCCAGGCTGTCGATTTGCCCGCTACCGAAGTCACCGGCAAGCAGGACCGCTACAAGGTCGACAGCGTGACATCGAGCAAGATCACCACGCCGCTGCTGGACGCACCGCAAAGCATCAGTGTAGTCCCTCGCGCCGTGCTCGAAGAGCAGAACGCCCAGAGCCTGCAGGACGTGCTGCGCAACGTGCCGGGCATCACCTTCATGTCGGGCGAGGGCAACCTGGGCTGGGGCGACCTGTTCTCCATCCGTGGCTTCGCCGCCGAGCAGAGCATGACCGTCGACGGTGTGCGCGATGCCGGCATGGCCAGCCGCAACGACACCTTCAACCTGGAGCAGGCCGAGGTGTACAAGGGCACCGGTTCGGTGGAGTCGGGCGTGTCTGCGGTGGGCGGCAGCGTCAACCTGGTCAGCAAGCGCGCGCACCTGGGCGATGCCGGCAAGTTGTCTGCCGGTATCGGCACAGACAACTACAAGCGCCTGACCGCCGACATCAACCGCCAGCTCAACGACACCACGGCGGTGCGCATCAACCTGATGAAGCATTACAACGCGGTATCCGAGCGTGACGAGGTGGACTACGACCGCTGGGGCTTCGCCACCTCGTTCGGCTTTGGCCTGGGTACCGATACCCGGCTGTTCCTCGATGCCTTCTACCAGAAGGACAAGAACACCCCCGACGGCGGCGTGCCGATCCAGCGCGGTACCAACGGCAAGCGTATGCCGGGTGTGTCCCGCGATGCCTGGTACGGCGATTCCAGCCTGTATACCCAGCGCAGCGAAACCCGCTCGCTCACCGGCCTGTTCGAGCATGATTTCAGCGACGACCTGACCTTGCGCAACCAGCTGCGCTGGCAGCAGACCGACAACTGGGCGGTGCTGTCGCCTGCGCGCTTCATTGCTGCCGACGCCGATGGCAACAAGACCTGTACCGGCACCCGCTGCGCCAGCCTGGGTTACGTGGGCGTTGGCGGGCTGAGTTCGGTCAACGGCATCAACGCCTACACCGACTACGCCAACAGCAGCAGCGGCTACGGCTACCTGCGTGGCAGTGATTTCGGCCAGTCCAAGCGTTACGAGATCATCGACAACCAGACCGACCTGCGCTTCAACCTCGACACCGGTGGCATCCACCACGAAGCGGTGACTGGTATCGAGCTGTACCGTGAAACCTACGGCGGCCTGCACAAGACCCTGGACGTGCCGGACGGCGACATGTTCTTCGACATGGGCAACCCGTCGCACCACTTCGCTTCGGTGTCCACCGACAAGGGCTATGGCGACCCGCGCAGCGTGGTCAAGGATGCGGCGCTGTATGTGTCCGACACCATGACCCTGAGCCCGCAATGGCAACTGCTGACCGCCCTGCGCTACGACCACTGGCAGGTCGACACCGACCGTACCACCGGCAGCAGCAGTACCCGCGACGATGCCTTTGGCGGGCGTGTCGGGCTGGTCTACAAGCCGTTGCCCAACGGCAGCATCTATGCGTCCTACAGCCAGGCGGCGCAACCGTCGGCGGTGGGCGCCAGCACCAACAACCAGATCTACGGCGCGGCCAGCACCGAGGACTACAAGCCGGCTGTGTCGAAGACCTACGAGCTGGGCACCAAGTGGGAGCTGTTCGACGAGCGCCTGAACCTCACCGCTGCGCTGTTCCGCACCGAGCTGGAAGACAGCTGGGAATACACCGAAGGCGAAAGCGCACCGGTGCGTTCGCTGCCGGCCAAGCGGGTAGGCGGCATCGAGCTGGGCCTGCAAGGGCAACTCACTGAACGCTGGTCGGCCTATGCCGGTTTCGCGGCGATGAAGAGCCGCCAGACCAAAGGCGTCAACAAGGGCGAAGAGGCGAAGAACGTCCCCGACCTGACCGCCAACCTGTGGACCACCTACGACCTTACCGACCAGCTTAGCGTCAGCTATGGCGCCGACTATGTAGGCCGCCGCCGCTACAGCGACAACAAGTACGTGGGCGGGCTGAACAACAACAGCAGCTACGCCGACGGCCCGTCCGGGGTGTACACAATCTCCACCCGCGACCATGAGAAAGCACCGTCGTACTGGCTGCACAGCCTGGCCGCGCGATACAAGGTCGACAGCCAGACCACGGTCAACCTCAACGTGTCGAACCTGTTCAACAAGTTCTACTACAGCCGGGTCGGTGCCTCGCTCGATGGCTTCCAGCTGTATGGCATCCCGGGGGCCGGGCGCACCCTGACCGCCAGCGTGGACTACAGCTTCTGATGCTGGTGGAAATCGACCGGCTGTTCAGTGCCGATGAACTGCACACCCTGCGCCAGCAACTGCTGGCGCAACCCTGGGTCGACGGCAAGGCCACGGCCGGCGTGCAGTCGGCCCAGGCCAAGCACAACCGCCAACTGGGCGAGGACGACCCGGTCGCCCGCCAGCTTGGCGGGCTGATCCTGCAGCGGCTGTCGGACAACCCGCTGTTCATGTCGGCAGCCTTGCCCAAACGCATCTACCCGCCGCTGTTCAACCGCTATGGCCAGGGCGAGGGTTTCGGCTTTCACATCGACAACGCCATTCGCGGCATCAAGGGCGTGCGCGAGCGGGTGCGCACCGACCTCTCGGCAACCCTGTTCCTGGCCGACCCAGACAGCTACGACGGCGGCGAACTGGTAATTCGCGACACCTTTGGCGAGCGCCAGGTGAAGCTGCCGGCCGGGCACCTGGTGCTGTACCCGGGCAGCAGCCTGCACCGGGTGCAGCCGGTGACCCGGGGCGAGCGCCTGGCGGCATTCTTCTGGGTCGAAAGCCTGGTGCGCGAAGACAGCCAGCGCGGCCTGTTGCTGGACATGGACGTGGCCATCCAGCGCCTCACCACCCAAGGGGCAGACGCGGGCTCGCTGCTCGAGTTGACCGGGGTGTACCACAACCTGCTCCGTCGCTGGGGCGATACCTGACTAGGGGAGTTTCTGTATGACCCATCCATGTTCCTGGCGGCGCTTGCTGCCCATGCTGCTGGTGCTGGCGGCCTGCTGCGGCTTCGCCCAGGCGGCCAGTGCCGTTGAAGTGACCGACGTGCTCGGGCGCAAGGTCGACGTCGACCACCCACCGCAGCGCATCGTGCTGGGCGAGGGGCGGCTGTTCTTTGCCCTGGCCCTGCTCGACCGTGACAACCCGTTCCAGCGGGTGGTCGGCTGGCAGAACGACATGCGCCTGCTCGACCCTCACACCTATGAGGTGTACGCCAACCTGTACCCACAGGTGGCCAAGCTGCCGCTGATCGGCCAGGCCTCCGAGCAGAGTGTCAGCGCCGAGCAGATCCTGGCGCTCAAGCCTGACCTGGCGATCTTCAGCATCGCCGGTGAAGGCCCGACCCAGCACAGCCCGGTGGCTGACCTGCTGGAAAAGGCCGGGGTGCCGGTGCTGTTCATCGACTTTCGCGTGCACCCGATCCGCAATACCCGGGTGAGCATGCAGGCGCTGGGCACTTTGCTTGGGCGTGAGCAGCAGGCGCAGGAGTACCTGAGCCTGTACGACCGCCACCTGCAGCACATCACCGACGGCGTGGCCGGCTTGAAAGAAAGCGAACGGCCCAAGGTGTTTCTCGAACTGTTGGCGGGCGTGTGGCAGGCGCCGGGGCATACCACCGGCAAAAGCGGCCTGGGCAGCGTGGTCGAGGCCGTGGGTGGGCACAACATCGGTGCCGATGTGGTGCCCGGTGCGCTCGGCGATGTCAGCGTCGAATACGTGTTGAAGGCTGACCCGGATGTGTATATCGCCACCGGCAATCGTGCCCCGGGCGTGTTGCTGGGCGCCGGCGTGTCCACCGACACCGCACGCCAGAGCCTGGCGAAGATCACTGCTCGCCCCGAGTTCGCCCCGCTGCGGCCGATCCAGGCAGGCCAGGCGCATGGCCTGTGGCATGACTTCTACAACTCGCCGTTCAACATCCTCGCGGTCGAAGCGATGGCGCGCTGGGTACACCCGGAGCGCTTCAAGGATGTCGACCCGCAGGTGACCATGGCCGAGATCAACCGGATGCTCAAGGTAGGCCTGGATGGCCAGTACTGGATCACCGCCCAGTGACCGCGCAGGCATTGCCAGGCGCCGCGCAGGCGGCCTGGCATTACCGCCGCTTGTTGTGGCGGCGCACGGTGCTGGTGGTGGGGCTGGCCTTGCTGCTGCTGTTGTCGGTGCTCGGTGACCTGGCCAGCGGTGCCTCGGGCATGAGCCTGGGGCAGTTGCTGCACGGCATCTTCGACCCGACCACGTTGAGCGCCACCGAACGGGTAATCATCTGGAACGTGCGCTTGCCGTACTCGTTGATGGCTGTGCTGGTAGGGGCGGCCTTGGCGCTGGCAGGCGCCGAGATGCAGGCGATCCTTGATAACCCGCTGGCCAGCCCCTTTACCTTGGGGGTGTCGTCTTCGGCGGCACTCGGCGCCTCACTGGCGATTGCCTACCCGCTGGGCATCGCCTGGTTCGCGCCGAGTGCGCAAGTGACGGTGATGGCATTTGTCTTCGCCTGCCTGTCGGTGGTGCTGTTGCAGACGATGTCGCGCCTGCGCGGCGCGGGGGTGGAAAGCCTGGTGCTGTTTGGCATCGCCCTGGTGTTCAGCTGCAACGCACTGGTCTCGTTGCTGCAGTTGCTGGCCACCGAAGACGTGCTGCAGCAACTGGTGTTCTGGACCCTGGGCAGCCTGGCCCGGGCCGACTGGAACAAGCTCGGCATCCTGGCCCTGGTACTGGCGCTGCTGTTGCCGTTCTCGCTGCGGGCGGCGCCGGCCATGACGCTGCTGCGCATGGGTGAAGACCGCGCGCGCAGCTTTGGTGTGGACACCCGGCGCCTGCGCCTGGCCTCGTTGCTGCGTATCAGCCTGTTGTCGGCAACGGCGGTGGCGTTCGTCGGCACTATCGGTTTTGTCGGCCTGGTCGGGCCGCACATTGCCCGCTTGCTGGTGGGCGAGGACCAGCGCTTCCTGTTGCCGGCCAGTGCGCTGGTGGGGGCGTTGATGCTGTCGTTGTCGTCGCTGGTCAGCAAGGCGATCTTGCCCGGTGTGATTGTGCCGGTGGGGATCGTGACTGCGTTGGTCGGCGTGCCGGTGTTCGTGGTGCTGGTGTTTCGCCGGGGGAGAAGGTTGTGAGCCTGTTGATCGAAGGGGTTTCGGTGGCCTATGGCACCCGGCAGATCCTGCATGGGGTGAGCTTGCCGGCGCTGCCGGCCGGTAGCCTGGTGGCACTGGTCGGGCCTAACGGTGCGGGCAAGTCCACGCTGCTGCGGGCGCTGGCGGGGCTGGAGCGAATGCGCGGTGGCTTGAGCCTGGACGGGCAGGACGTGACCCGGCTGGGCTTTGCCGAGCGCTCGCGACGCCTGGCCTACATGCCCCAGCAGTTGCCGCCCGGTATTGCGCTGGGGGTGCTGGAGAGCATCGTTGCGGCGTTGCGGGTCAGTGGTAGTGACGACCTGCTGGGCTGCGCCTTCGAGGCGTTGCGCCAGCTGGGTATCGAAGGGCTGGCCGAGCGTTCGCTGGACAGCTTGTCGGGGGGGCAACGGCAGTTGGTGGCCTTGGCCCAACTGCTGGCGCGCAACCCGCAGGTGCTGTTGCTGGACGAGCCGACCAGCGCGCTGGACCTGCATTACCAGCTGCGGGTGATGGATGCGGTGCGCGAGCGGGTGCAGGCGCACCGGTTGCTGGCGGTGGCGGTGCTGCACGACATCAACCTGGCGGCCAGCCATGCCGACTGGCTGGTGGTATTGCGCGAGGGCAGGGTTGTGGCGTGCGGGGCACCGCAGCAGGTGCTGGGGCCGCAGCTGCTGGCTGACGTGTATGGCGTGCAGGCACGGGTGGAGCGTTGCTCGCAGGGGCGTTTGCAGGTGCTGGTGGATCGGGCGTTGGTTTGACTCCTGGGCTGACGCTGTCCCTTGTAGGAGCGGCCTTGTGTCGCGAAAGGGGCGCGCAGCGGCCCCAAGATCTTGGCAGTCCCGTAAAATTGTCGGGGCTGCTTTGCAGCCCTTTCGCGACGCAAGGCCGCTCCTACAAGGACCGCATCAGGGCCGGAGGCTGTGCACCACTTGGCAGTCAGTCGGGCAACAACCGGTCGCGGCTGTTGGACAGGTGCAGGCACACCGCCGCGCGTGCAGCATCCGGGTCTTGCCGGCGGATGGCATTGAGGATCGCCTCGTGCTCCAGGTTGGCCAGGTACGCCTGCCGTGCCATCTTCGATCCGCTGCGTTCGGCCTGGGCCATGCGGTTACGCGGAATCAGGCCGTTGCCCAGCTGCAGCAGCATCTCGGTGAAATACAGGTTGCCGGTGGCCTCGGCAATCAGCAGGTGAAAACGCCGGTCGGCCTCGATGCAGCTGTCACCTGCCGCCGCCAGGTCCTGGTAGTCATCCAGTGCCTGGCGCATGCGCGCCAACTGCCCTTCATCGCGGCGTAGCGCTGCCAGCGCGGCAGCCTGGCCTTCCAGGCCAATCCGCAGCTCCAGCAAGTCACGCACATTCGCTGCGCTTTCCGCTGCAACGCGCAACCCGGCCTGGGCCTGGCGCGCCATCACGAATGTACCGATACCGTGGCGCGGCTCCACCAGCCCCGAGGCCTGCAACTTCGACAAGGCTTCGCGAACCACCGTGCGGCTGACCCCGTGCTCGCGTACCAAAGTGTTCTCCGACGGCAGTTTGTCGCCCGGCTTGAAGGTGCCCAAGAGAATCTGCTGGGTCAGGCTGGAGACTAGGTCGTGGGCGCGGCTGTGGCCGCGTTTGTGCGCGTGATCAGGGAGCATGCTGTGATCCACTTCTTGTTGTACTTGTACGACAAGTTAATTGATAAAAATATTTTCTGCCCAATTTTTCGCCAGGCAAGGGTGCATTTAGAGAGGTTGTTTTTGCAAGATCGAAGCAAATTGGCATTGTGATAGCTTGTATTTTGCCATTTCAACGATGTTGTTGATCTTGTCGTACAACTTCTCGGGGCATATGCTCATCCCCACTGCCATGTCAGACAACCCCGACCCGCACAAAAACAATTAGTGGGAGATCCACAAGTGAACGACACCCTCGCTCCGTCTGCCCGGAATGAAGGCGACGCGTTGGCCAGCGCCGTGGCCAAGGTCAAGCGCCACGTCCTGCCGCTGTTCGTCATCATGTTCATCGTCAACTACCTCGACCGCGTCAACATCGGCTTCGTCCGCCCGCACCTGGAAAGCGACCTGGGCATCAGCGCTGCGGCCTTCGGCTTTGGTGCCGGGCTGTTCTTCATCGGCTACGCGCTGTTCGAGGTGCCTTCGAACATGCTGCTGCAAAAGGTGGGTGCCCGCCTGTGGCTGACCCGCATCATGTTCACCTGGGGGCTGGTGGCTACGGCCATGGCCTTCGTGCAGAACGAAACCCAGTTCTATGTACTGCGCTTTCTGCTCGGCGTGGCCGAAGCAGGCTTCTTCCCTGGGGTGATCTACTATTTCACCCGCTGGTTGCCGGCGGCCGAGCGCGGCAAGGCAATCGCCATCTTCCTGAGCGGGTCGGCGCTGGCTTCGCTGATTTCCGGTCCATTGGCCGGGGCATTGATGCAAATTCAGGGGCTGGGCCTGCACGGCTGGCAGTGGATGCTGTTCATCGAAGGCATGGCCTCGGTGGCGCTGTGCTTCTTCGTGTTCTTCTGGCTCGACTCCAAACCGCAGGACGCCAAGTGGCTGAGCCAGGCCGAGCAGGATGCGCTGGTCGCTACCATCGACCGTGAACAGCAAGCGCGCGAGGCGCTTGGTGCGGTCAAGCCGTCGGCATGGAGCCTGCTCAAGGACCGCCAGATCGTACTGTTCTGCCTGATCTACTTCTGCATCCAGCTGACCATCTACGCGGCCACCTTCTGGCTGCCGAGCATCATCAAGCGCATGGGCGACCTCAGCGACTTGCAGGTGGGCTTCTTCAACTCTATTCCGTGGCTGATCTCGATCCTGGCCATGTATGCCTTCGCTGCCGGTTCTGCACGCTGGAAGTTCCAGCAGGCCTGGGTGGCGGGTGCCCTGGTGATTGCTGCCATCGGCATGTTCATGTCCACCACCGGCGGGCCGGTGTTCGCCTTCGTCGCCGTGTGCTTTGCGGCTATCGGCTTCAAGTCGGCCTCGTCGCTGTTCTGGCCGATCCCGCAGGGCTACCTGGATGCGCGCATCGCGGCCGCGGTGATTGCGCTGATCAACTCGGTCGGCAACCTCGGCGGCTTCGTCGCCCCCACCACCTTCGGCCTGCTGGAGCAGCAGACCGGTTCGATCCAGGGCGGGTTGTATGGCCTGGCGGTGACTTCGGTGCTGGCGGCGATTGCCATCTTCTTCGTACGTACACGCCCCAAGGGCGCCCCTTCCGATGACCTAAAGGCCCCTTCGGCCCTGGGCCAGACCCACTGACGACTGCGAGACAACAACCATGAATATGCAGACAACACCCGCCGTTCATACCAGCACCCCGGTGGTCACCGACCTGCGCGTGATTCCGGTGGCTGGCCACGACAGCATGCTGCTCAACCTCAGTGGCGCACATGGACCGTTCTTCACCCGTAACGTGGTGATACTGCGTGACAGCGCTGGCAACACCGGCCTGGGCGAAGTGCCTGGTGGCGAAAACATTCGCCAGACCCTGGAAGACGCCCGCAGCCTGGTGGTCGGCCAGCCGATCGGTCATTACCAGCGCGTGCTCAATGCCATGCGCCAGACTTTCGCCAACCGCGACTCGGCGGGGCGTGGCCTGCAGACCTTCGACCTGCGCATCACCGTGCATGCTGTGACGGCCATCGAGTCGGCGCTGCTCGACCTGCTGGGCCAGCACCTGAATGTGCCAATGGCGGCACTGCTGGGCGAGGGCCAGCAACGTGATGCGGTGAAGATGCTCGGCTACCTGTTCTATATCGGCGACCGCCAGCAGACCGACCTGGCCTACCGCAACGAAGCGGACAGTGACGACGACTGGTTCCGTGTGCGCCACGAGCAGGCCCTGACCCCGGAAGCGGTGGTACGCCTGGCAGAAGCAGCCAAGGCGCGTTACGGCTTCAGCGACTTCAAGCTCAAGGGTGGCGTGCTGCGAGGTGAAGAAGAAATGGAAGCGGTGACGGCGCTGGCCGAACGCTTCCCCGAAGCGCGCATCACCCTTGACCCCAACGGTGCCTGGTCACTCAAGGAAGCCATCGCCCTGTGCCGCGACAAACACGATGTGCTGGCCTATGCCGAAGACCCGTGCGGCGCCGAGAACGGCTACTCGGGCCGCGAGGTGATGGCCGAGTTCCGTCGCGCTACGGGTTTGCCCACGGCTACCAACATGATCGCCACCGACTGGCGGCAGATGGGCCATGCGATCCAGCTGCAGTCGGTGGACATTCCGCTGGCCGACCCGCACTTCTGGACCTTGCAGGGCTCGGTGAGGGTGGCGCAGATGTGCAACGACTGGGGGCTTACCTGGGGTTCGCACTCGAACAACCACTTCGATATTTCGCTGGCGATGTTCACCCAGGTGGCGGCTGCCGCGCCAGGTGAGATCACGGCCATCGACACACACTGGATCTGGCAGGACGGCCAGCGCCTGACGCGCGAGCCGCTGCGCATTGTCGATGGGCATGTGCATGTGCCGGCGCGGCCGGGGTTGGGGGTGGAGCTGGATGAAGACCAACTGGCCAAGGCCCATGAGTGCTACCGCAACATGGGGCTGGGGGCGCGGGATGACAGCGTGGCGATGCAGTTCCTGATTCCGGGCTGGAGCTTTGATAACAAGCGGCCTTGCCTGGTGCGTTAAGGCGGCTGGCCTCTTCGCGGGTGAACCCGCTCCCACAGGTACTGCTTATCGCGCAAAATTTGTGCAAACCTTGTGGGAGCGGGTTCACCCGCGAAGAGGCCGGCACAGGTTAACCCTGTTCAAAAAACGCCCGCGCCATCTCCACGAATGCCCCCAGCACCGGGTTGGGGTTGTCCCGGCAGAACGCCAGGAAGATTTCTGCCTGTTGCTCCATCCCCATCAGCGGCCTGAACACCACCTGCTCCAGGCGCAGGGCCTGCGCCGAAGCCGGCACCACTGCGCACCCCAGCCCCACATTGACCAGGCCCAGGATCGAATGCGTCTGTCCCAGCTGGTGCAAGTACCGCGGCTGCACCTCATGCCGGGCAAACAGGTTGGCGATACGGTCGTGGAAATAGCGCCCTTCGTTGGCGCTGTACATCACGAACGGCTGTTGGTCGAAGTCGCTCGGCCTGAGCCGTTCGCGCGCCCCCAGCGCATGCCCGGCGGGCAGGGCAGCGACGAAAGGTTCGCGGTGAATCGGCAGGTACTCCACGCGTGCGCTGGGCAGCACCTGGCGCACCAGGCCGACATCGATCAGCCCCGCTTCCAGGTCGTGCACCTGCGTGCTGGAGACACGCTCGCTGAGCACCAGTTCGATATCCGGCAGCGTCTGCCCGGCGTGCACCAGCAACCGCGGGATCATGCTGTAGGCGCCAACGGCCGTGAAACCCAAGGTCAGGCGGCCTGCTTCGCCGTGGGCGATGCGCCGCGCCGAATGGCTGGCCGAGTCGGCAATCTGCAGGATGCGCCGGGCATCTTCGAGGAAGCTCGCACCCGCCAGGGTAAGCCGCGCCTGGCGGTTGTTGCGCTCGAGCAGCAAGACACCCAGGGCATGCTCCAACAGCTGAATCTGCCGGCTCAGTGGCGGCTGGGTCATGTGCAGGCGGGTGGCGGCGCGGCCGAAATGCAACTCTTCGGCAACCGCCACGAAACAGCGCAACTGGTGCAATTCCACGATTCAATTCCTGAATTATTCGATCCAGCATCTATATTAGACCTGTATCAAATGCGGGCCTAGCATCGACTCATGTCTTCGAACTGCCGGATGCCCACGATGAACCACACCCCCATCGAAGTGCTGTTGACCCAACCCGTACCTGAGGCCATCGATGCGCAACTGGCCAGTGCCTATCAGGTGCACCGCCTGTATCAGCATGCCAGCCCGCAGCAACTGCTCGACGAAGCCGGCCCGCGCATTCGTGGCGTTGTCACAGGTGGCGCCAAGGGCCTGTCCAACGCGCTGATGGATCAGTTGCCCGCCCTTGAAGTCATCGCCATTAGCGGCATTGGTACCGACGCCGTGGACCTGCGCCATGCGGCCAGCCGCGGTATTCACGTCACCACCACGCCGGGCGTGCTCACCGCCGATGTGGCCGACCTGGCCATGGGCTTGATCATCAACACCTTGCGCCGCCTGGGCGAGGGCGAGCGGCTGGTGCGCGACGGTTTGTGGGGCAAGGTCGACCTGCCGCTGGCGCGCCGGGTCAGTGGTATCGAACTGGGTATCCTCGGGCTTGGCCAGGTGGGCAAGGCAATCGCCCGCCGCGCCGCTGCCTTTGACATGAACATCGCCTACAACGGGCGGCGTGAACAGCCAGAAACGGGGTACCGCTATGAAGCGGACCTGGTTGCGCTGGCGCGCTCCGTGGATGTGCTGGTGGTCGCCGCTGCCGCCGATGGCGGGCAGGTGCTGGTGACGGCTGAGGTGCTCGAGGCACTGGGGCCGCAGGGTTACCTGGTCAACGTAGCGCGCGGCAAGTTGGTGGATGAAGACGCGCTGGTCGAGGCCTTGCGCGAAAGGCACATCGCCGGTGCCGGGCTGGATGTGTTCGTAGATGAACCGTATGTGCCCCCGGCCTTGCTGGACCTGAGCCAGGTCAGCCTGCAACCACATCGGGGTAGCGCCACGTTGCAGACCCGGTTGGAGATGGGGCGCATGGTTTTGCTCAACCTTGAAGCCTGTTTCTGCGGTGAGCTGCCGCCGAATCGGGTGGTTCACCTTTAGGGCCCTTTCGCGGGCACGCCCGCTCCCACAGGCGTGATACAGGGCCTGAGCATTGTGCAGTACCTGTGGGAGCGGGCATGCCCGCGAAGAGGCCAGCACAGGCAACACAAAGGCCCCAAGGGCCACCCCTTCTGCGCACAAGAACAATCGCTTCCACCGAGAAGCAAGAGGGTCCACATGAACAGCAAATCCGCCGTCGCCGCATCGCAGGCCGTGGCCGGGATCGGTCGCCATCGCTTCCTGGTCCTGGCACTTATCTTCGTCATCACCGTCATCAACTACGCCGACCGCGCCACCTTGTCGATCACCGGCACCGAGGTGCTCGCGGACCTTGGCCTGGACCCGGTCATGCTGGGCATGATCTTCTCCGCGTTCGCCTGGGCCTACGCCCTGGGCCAAGTGCCCGGAGGCTGGCTGCTCGACCGCTTCGGTGCCCGGCGTGTCTACGGCATCAGCCTGATCCTCTGGTCGTTGTTCACGCTGCTGCAAGGCACCGTGGGCTGGATGGGGCTGGCCGGTGCCTCGGCGGCGGTGGCGCTGTTTTCCATGCGTTTCATGCTCGGCCTGGTGGAGTCGCCGGCCTTCCCCGCCAACTCACGCATTGTCAGCTGTTGGTTCCCGACCCGTGAACGTGGCACGGCATCGGCACTGTTCAACTCGGCGCAGTACATGGCGGTGGTGGTGTTCGCCCCCTTGATGGCGTGGATGACCCACGCCATGAGCTGGGAGCAGGTGTTTATCTGGATGGGCGTACTGGGGCTGCTGCTGAGCGTGGTCTGGTTCCGTTTGTACCATGAGCCGCACAGCGCGCCGGGGTTGAGCCGCGAAGAGCTGGACTACATGCGTGAAGGTGGCGCCCTGGTCGACCTGGAACAGGAACGCAAGGCCGCCAGGAGCAAGCCGACCCGCGCAGAGCTTGCGCAACTGTTTACCAGCCGCAACCTGTGGGCGGTGTACCTGGGCCAGTACTGCATCACCGCGCTCACCTACTTCTTCATCACCTGGTTCCCGATCTACCTGATCAAGGGCCGTGGCATGACCATCATGGAGGCTGGCTGGGTGGCCGCGTTGCCGGCCATTTGCGGCTTTACGGGCGGCATCTTGGGTGGCTTCGTATCCGACTGGCTGATCCGCCGTGGCGTGCACCCGTCCAGGGCGCGCAAGACCCCGTTCATCATTGGCATGGCGCTGTCCACCAGCCTGGTGCTGGCCAACTATGTGGATGGCAACGCGGCGGTGATCGCCTTGATGACCCTGGCCTTCTTCGGCAAGGGCCTGGCAGCGGTGGGCTGGGCGGTGCTGTCGGATGTGGCCCCGAAGAAGATGGTCGGCCTGTGCGGTGGTGTGTTCAATGGCATCGGCAACATTGCCGGCATCGTCACCCCACTGGTGATCGGCTACGTGGTAGCCAGTACCGGCTCGTTCCACAACGCACTCTGGTTCGTGGCCGCCCATGGCGTGCTGGGGATCCTCGCTTACCTGTTGCTGGCCAGGCGCTTCGAGCGTACCGGGCAGGCGTAGGCAGACGCCTTGGCAACAGAGGCCCTGGGAGACCGGGGCTTTTTTATTCATGTCGCAACTACGTAACTGCCGGATGACTGCCGGTTGAGCATCGGCAAGCGATGCGGTGATACTGCGGCAACGACAATACGACCAGGCCCACGGATGCGCCGGAGTGGCCTGGCAGGAGCCCTTGCTGCCATGTTCATCCGCCAGCTCAACTACCTGGTCGCCCTGGCCCGGGAAAAACACTTCGGCCGCGCTGCCCAGGCCTGCCATGTGTCGCAACCGGCATTGTCCGGTGCCATTCGCAGCATCGAAGCAGAACTGGGTATCGTCATCGTCCAGCGCGGCCGGCGCTTCGAGGGTTTTACCCAGGATGGCGAGCGTGTGCTGGCCTGGGCCAGGCGGGTATTGGCTGATTGCGAAGGCTTGCGTCAGGATGCCCGCGCCGACGAGGACGACCCGGTGGGCCACTTGCGCATGGGGGTAATTCCGGCGGCCCTGCCGTTGGCACCGCTGCTGACCCAGCGCTGCCTGGCGCGCTTTCCGCGCATGCGCCATGAGATCCAGACGCTGTCTGCGCAGGAGATCCAGCGCAAGCTTGACGCCTTTGAGCTGGACCTTGGGCTGAGTTACCTGGACGACCAGCCACTGGCAGCCTGCTCGGTGCGTACGGTGTTCCGCGAGCGTTATGTGTTGGTAGCGGCAGCGCAGGGCAGCTTCGACAGTAGCGAGCCGGTGAGTTGGGAGGCTGCGGCACAGCTGCCGTTATGCCTGTTGGCGGCGAAGATGCAGTGCCGGCAGGGGATCGACGCGATGTTCCAGCGCCAGGGGTTGGCGATCGAGCCGCGGGTGGAGACCGATTCGTTGACGGCGTTGTGTGCCCATGTGCGGCAGGCCGGGTTGTTCAGCATCTTGCCGCATAGCGTGTTGTGCCAGGCGGACGGGCCGCTGGCGGCGCGGGTGCTGGTGCCGGAGTTGAGCCGGGATATCGGCTTGCTGGTACGTGATGAGGCGGTGCGCAGCCCCTTGCTTTCGGCGGCCTTGCGGGAGCTGGAGAGCCTGGACCTGCAGGGGTGGGCGGATCGGGTGTTGCCTTGAAATGTGTGCGGGGTGTTCTGGCCTCTTCGCGGGCAAGCCCGCTCCCACAGATACAGCGCAAGGTCAGAGGCTTGCGCTGTCCCTGTGGGAGCGGGCTTGCCCGCGAAGAGGCCGGAACAGGCTTACCGGAACCTGCCAGCCCTGCGCCAGACCTGGCTGATCACCATCAACACCATTACCCCCGCCAAGGTCGGCATCACCAGGAAATCCCACCCCGGCTGCGCCAGGAAGATGATCACCGGGTTGCTGCCCGCTGGCGGGTGCACGGTGTCGGTGGCCAGCATCAGCATCAACGCCAGGGCACCGGCCAGGGCCATGAAGTACCACTCTGATCCGCCGTAATGCAGCACCAGCAAACCCACCGTGGTCGACAGCAGGTGCCCGCCGACCAGGTTGCGTGGCCGTGAGAACGGCACATCAGGGAAGCCGAACAGCAACACGCAGGATGCACCGAACGACCCCATCACCCAAGCGTTACCACTGAACTGGGCGAGGGCGCCGAGCGCACCCAGGGCGGTGAGCGAGCCGAGGCCGGCCAGCAGGATGACTGCTGTACGGCGCCGGATCAGGCTGCTGCTGACTGTTGTCGAGGCAGTCATGGCTCAACGCTTGAAGCGCGCGGCTTCTTCCGAGCCGCCGGTGGCATTGCCGGCGCTGTAGGAGTGCGCGCCAACACCGGCCAGTTCGCCACCCTGGACGATCAGGTATTCGTCGCGGATCGGCCGGTTGTCGAAGTAGCACTCGAGGATTTCCCGGGTGCCCGCGGCATAGCGTGCTTGCGCCGACAGGGTGGTGCCGGAGATGTGCGGGGTCATGCCGTGGTGTGGCATGTGCCGCCATGGGTGGTCGGCCGGGGCCGGTTGCGGGAACCACACGTCACCGGCGTAGCCGGCCAACTGGCCGCTTTCCAGTGCCCCGGCGATGGCATTGCGGTCGCACAGCTTGCCGCGTGCGGTGTTGATCAGGTACGCGCCACGCTTGAAGTACTTCAGCGTGTCGGCATTGATCATGTGCTCGGTTTCCGGGTGCAGCGGGCAGTTCAGGGTGACCACGTCGCAGACCTTGGCCAGGCTTTCGAGGTTGCTGTGGTAGGTCAGGTTCAGCTCGCGCTCGACGCTTTCCGGCAGGCGGTGGCGGTCCATGTAGTGCAGCTTGACGTCGAATGGCTTGAGCAGGCGCAGTACCCGCAGGCCAATGCGCCCGGCGGCCACGGTGCCCACATTCATGCCCTCCAGGTCGTAGGCACGGGCCACGCAGTCGGCGATATTCCAGCCGCCCTTGACCACCCAGTTGTAGGACGGGATGTAGTTGCGGACCAGGCCGAGGATCATCATCAGTACATGTTCGGCCACGCTGTGGCTGTTGCAGTAGGTGACTTCGGCCACGGTAATGCCACGGTCCATGGCGGCCTGCAGGTCGGTGTGGTCCGAGCCGATGCCGGCGGTGACGATCATCTTCAGCTTGGGCGCCTTGGCGATGCGTTCGGCGGTCATGTAGGCCGGCCAGAACGGCTGCGAAATGACGATCTCGGCATCATGCAGTTCGCGGTCCAGCATGCTGTCGGCGCCGTCCTTGCTGGAGGTGACGACCAGTTGGTGGCCGTTGCTTTCCAGGTACTTGCGCAGGCCCAGTTCGCCACCGACGCTGCCAAGCAGTTCGCCGGGCTTGAAGTCGATCGCCTTGGGCGTCGGCAGGGTCTGCCCGTCCGGGTAGCGCTCCAGCACCGGCAGGTCGTCGCGGGCATAGCTTTGCGGGTAGCCGGTGACCGGGTCTTCGTAGAGCACACACACAATCTTGGCCATTCTCTTCTCCTTGGGTTTGGCATGCGGCACTGGTTGGCTGCATGGCGCCGATGGTTCACCAGGGCTGAAGGACGGTGCCAATCGTTTGATCGGATGGTGAGATAGGTGGGGGTTATCAAGCGGGTTTATCTGTGCCGGCCCTTTCGCGGCTAAAGCCGCTCCTACAGGGTGTGGGGTTTCTGTAGGAGCGGCTTTAGCCGCGAAAGGGCCGGGCCTGGCAACACACATCCAAATGAAAAACAAAAGCACCAAATGGCCCGATGGCGTGATCGGGCATGCCATTCGCGACATCTGGCGCTAATGGAAATGCCCTGTCGTGATCGAACAGTTCCGGGGCGTTCTCGTGTAATTTCCCACCGCCATGCGGGGCTTAAATGAACCCCGAACCGCACCGGCACGTTGCGCTGTGATGCGCAGCAAAGATCAACAACAGAGCACCAGCAACCTGTCGACTTATTGATTTCAAAGGAGATATTTTCGCCTACGCCTGCCCCCATCCTTGTGTCAGCAAAAAGAGAACAACATCAATGAACACCGTGGGATCTGATGGCAACCTTGCACAAGGTTTCAAGCCACGTCATGTAACGATGCTGTCCATCGCCGGTATCATCGGCGCCGGACTTTTCGTAGGCTCCGGTCACGCCATCGCGGCGGCCGGGCCAGCAACCATAATTTCCTATTTCGTGGCCGGCACCCTGGTGGTACTGGTCATGCGCATGCTCGGCGAAATGGCCGTGGCACACCCTGACACCGGATCATTTTCCACCTACGCCGACCAGGCCATCGGGCGCTGGGCCGGGTACACCATCGGCTGGTTGTACTGGTGGTTCTGGGTGCTGGTGATCCCGATCGAGGCGCTGGCGGCAGGGCATGTGCTCAACGCCTGGTTCCCCGATATCCCCAGCTGGATCTTCGCCCTGGCCTCGGTGCTGCTGCTGGCCGGTACCAACCTGTTCAGCGTGGCCAAGTACGGCGAGTTCGAATTCTGGTTCGCCATCCTCAAGGTCACCGCCATTCTCGGTTTCATCGGCCTGGGCTTTGCCGCGCTGATGGGCTGGCTGCCCAACCGTGAGGTCAGCGGCCTGAGTGGGCTGATCGCCGAATACGGCGGCTTTGCACCGAAGGGCTGGTCGGCAGTAGTCGGCGCGTTCATCACCGTCATGTTCAGCTTCATCGGTACCGAGGCAGTAACCATTGCCGCGTCCGAGTCCAGCGACCCTTCGCGCAACATCGCCAAGGCCACCCGCTCGGTGATCTGGCGGATCAGCACCTTCTACATCCTGTCGATCTTCGTGATCATCTCGGTGGTGCCGTGGAACGACCCGCAACTGGCGGTGGTAGGCTCTTACCAGCGTGCGCTGGAGATCATGAACATCCCCAACGCCGCATTCATGGTCGACCTGGTGGTGCTGGTGGCCGTGACCAGCTGCATGAACTCGTCGATCTACATCGCCTCGCGGATGATGTACTCGCTGGCCAAGCGCGGTGACGCCCCGGCCTTCCTCAACAAGACCTCCAAGGTAGGCGTGCCGCGTGCGGCGGTGTTCGGCAGCACCCTGATCGGTGCGGCCATCGCCATCCTCAACTACTTCGCGCCGAAGGGCGTGTTCGAGTTCCTGCTGGCCAGCTCTGGCGCCATCGCCTTGCTGGTGTACATGGTCATCGCCATTTCGCAGCTGCGCATGCGCCGCCGCCTGGAGCGGGAGAACACCGAGCTGAAGTTCCGCATGTGGCTGTTCCCGTACCTGACCTGGGCGGTGATCATCTTCATTGCCGGGGCGCTGGCGGTGATGATGTACACGCCTGAGCACCGGGCGGAAGTGAGTTCGACATTGGGCCTGGCGATCGTGATTTCCTTCCTGGGGATCGTGACTTCGCGGGGCCATGCGCAACCGGTGGGGGCGCGTACGATGGGGTGATTGAGTTCACCTGGCGGTAGGGCAGAGGGCACCTGTGGATGGGTGCCCTTTGTCTTTTCAGGGCGGCTGAAAAGTCGCACCATCGGTGCGACTAATTTGGCCGGTCAGCCCTTCATCATCTCGATATACCTCATCACCGCCGGCGCTTTCTCGAAGCGCCGGTGAATCAGGCTCAGCCACGAACTGGCCTGGCAGTCGACGATCCGCCGGTAGTTCACCTGCGGCAGGCTGATACGTTGCACTACCGATTCTGGCACCACTGCAATGCCCTGGCCGAGTGACACCAGGGTAACCACGGCCACCAGGCTGCCGGGCTGCGGGCCCAGGCGCGGGACGAAGCCGCCTTGTGCTGCTACCTCCAGCGTGCCGGAGATCTGCTCGGGCAGGATGAAGGTTTCATTGGCCAGGCGCGAGGCCGGGATTTGTGGCACTTCGTTGATACGCGAGCTGGCAGGCAGGGCGAGGACGAAGCCTTCCTGGTGCAAGGCGGTGGCCGCGAGTTCTTCCGGCAGTTCCATCGGCGAGCGTACGTAGGCCAGGTCAAGCAAACCATCGCGGACCATGCCGGGCAGCTCGGCCATGGGCAGTTCGCGGATGTTCAGGCGCACGCCGGGGCAGGTTTGGCTGTACTGGCTGACTTGCTGCTGGAGCATGCCCGAGTAGGCGGCGGAGGCCACGTAGCCCAGTTCTATTCGCCCGCTTTCGCCCCGTGAAGCGCGCTGCGCGCCCAGTTGCGCGGCGTCGAACTGGCGCACGGCCTGTTCGGCCTCGATCAGCAGGGCCTGGCCGGCGGCGGTGAGGTTGACCTCGCGCTGGTTGCGTTCGAACAGGCGAACACCCAGCTCGCGCTCCATGTCCTGGATCTGCCGGCTGAGGGTGGGCGGGGCGATGCCCAGTTGCTCGGCAGCCCGGGTGAAATGGCCGTGGCGGGCGACGCAGAGGAAGTAGCGGAAATGGCGGATTTCCATGGGTGTTACCTGCAGGGTAATGACGCAGGCCACCAGGGCTAACAAGGCGTGCGGCTGGCGGCGTTATGGTGAGGCCCACACTACAAGGCTGATGGCTTGGGGGCAAAGATTGCCTGGGAGATTGCCGGGGCTGCTTTGCAGCCCATCGCCCACAGGTACTGCACAACCCTCGAGGCGCCGCGGTCCCTGTGGGAGCGGCCTCGTGTCGCGATAGGGCTGCAACGCAGCCCCGGCAATTTCACAGGCAGACAACCGCCCCTCAAGCCAACCAGCCCAGCCCCTGGAGCCCCACCATGCCCGCTGCCCGTTTCACCCTGCTCACCGCCTCGCTGGTCTGCGCCCTGATCATCCTCGACACCAACATTGTCGCGGTCAGCCTGCCCAGCATTGCCCGTGACCTGTCCGGCTCGTTCGCCGATATCGAATGGGTGGTCAGCGCCTACCTGCTGGCCTTTGCCGCTTGCCTGCTACCTGCCGGCAGCCTGGCTGACCGCTTTGGCCGGCGGCGCATGCTGCTGCTTGGCCTGGTGCTGTTCGGCCTCGCTTCGCTGGCCTGCGGTGCGGCGCCCAGCCTGCTGTTCCTCGACCTCGCCAGGGCAGCCAAGGGCGTTGGTGCAGCCTTGCTGCTGACTTCGGCCCTGGCCGCGATCGGCAACCGTTTCCACCAGCCACAGGAGCGCATGCGTGCCTGGGCTTTCTGGGGCGCCTGCATGGGCGCCACCATCACCTTCGCGCCACTGCTCGGCGGAGTGATTGCCAGCACCTTGGGCTGGCGCTGGATCTTCTACATCAACCTGCCGCTGGTGGCGCTGCTGGCAATCATGGTCATGGGCAGCATCGAGGAGTCCCGCGACAGTGCTGCAGCGCGGCTCGACCCATGGGGCAGCCTGACCTTCGCAGGTAGCCTGGGCTACCTGATCTGGGCGATGATCGATGCCAATCAGGTGGGCTGGGGCAGTGCGCAAACCCTTGGTCGGCTGGTGATCAGCGCCTTCCTGTTCGGCCTGTTCATCATGGTCGAGCGCAGCCAGGAGCGGCCCATGATCGACCTGCAGCTGATGCGCAGCGGGCGTTTCGTGGGGGCCTTGCTGGGTATGTTCGCCTATGCGGCCTGTGCCCAGGTGATGATGACGTTGTTGCCGTTGTACTTGCAGAACGGCTTGCAACTGTCAGCCCTGGCCGCCGGGGCCGGCATGCTGCCATTTGCCGTAGCCATGTTGCTGACACCACGGGTGGGGATGCGCCTGGCCACCCACTGGAGCCCTGCGCAGGTGTTTGCCTTGGGCCTGGTGCTGGTGGGCGCGGGCAACCTGCTGTGTGCCTGGGCTACCCGCCACGGCGGGTACGGCGCGTTCGCGCTGGCCAGCCTGGTGCTGGGCGCTGGCGCCGGGCTGCTCAACGGCGACACGCAGAAAAACATCATGGCCTGTGTGCCGCGTGAGCGCACCGGCATGGCTTCGGGCCTGAGTACCACCACGCGGTTCGGTGCGATCGTGCTGGCCATTGGTGTGCTGGGGGGCGTGCTGGCTGCGAGAAGCGGGCAACTGCTGCAAGAAGCCATGGCAGTGGTGGCGCCGGGGCATTCCGATCAGGTGGCAGCGATGGCCACACGGGTTGCAGCAGGTGACCTGCCAGCGGCATTGGCCATGCTCGACCCTGGCCTTCGAGAAGCAGTAGCGCCCTTGGCCCGCCAGGCGTTCATCGGTGGTTTCGAAGCCGTCTTGCAAGCTGCCGGTTTTGCAGCGCTGCTGTTTGCCATTGTTGTCGGCGTGATGCTGTCTCGCCCGTTGCTTCAGCAGGAGGCTGTTGGCCGGCGCTCGGCGTAGTGTCGGCAATGAGCGATCGTTGCATGGTGTGATGCGATGACAACAGGCTGGGCCAGGGTTGATGAGAAACGCATTTTTTGCACTTGATAACACCGATGGATAGTATTTCCAGCCAACATTCAAACGGCATTCTCAGTGATGTCGTTTTAATAGTATTTAATGTTGTTCTGGAAAATGGAGTTTCTGATGCACGATCCTTCCAACGCCAATGGCGCATCCCCGCAAGATATCGAGCTACCAGACGGCGTCTTCCCGCCGATGCCTGGGTATACCCATGAAGACCTGCTCGAAGTGGTGAACACGCCCGTTGAAGCCTTCCTTGAAGCGCTGCATGCCGACCCCGGATTCATTCGTGAAACCAGCATTGCGCTGGTCACTCACTTATGGGCCGACCTGCAACGGATGGGCGTCGAGTACCAGATTTCCACCTGGTATCAGACGCCGTATGAACACCCGGACACGCGCGCGCGCAACATCAGCAGCATGGCGCTGCAGTTGGGCGGTTTTGCCGCACAGTCGGCGTTCGAATCGTTGCAGGGCTCGCCGCTGATGAACGAGGGCGAAGATCTGGTTAATGCGTTCACCGACAAGGCGGCCTGGGGCATACATGATCATATCGTAAAGCTGAATGATGAGACGCTGATCAAACCTGAAGAGCTGATGGGGAAAAAAGCGGTACTACTGCGTGAGCAATACTCGGATCACGTAAGCACGCCGTTCAAACTTACCCCGAACGTTTTGCCCCCGATGGCAGGTTATACCCTTGACGATTTACTGGGGGCTGCATTGACAGCGCTTGAAGCGTATACGCAAAAGCGCGGTATCGATCGCAGTCTGATCGACGATAGCCTGGCCGCAGTGAAAAGCCGGTTGACGAAAAGTTTGAACAAGAACGGCATCCCGGGCTTGATCGCCTTCTATCATCTGCAGCCGTTGGCTGACCCCGCCCTTCGTACGCGTAATATTTCCGATCTCGCTGAGACGGCCGGGGGGGTAGCGGCGGAGGCCGCGGCCGATGCTTTGCAAGACTCACCCTTGCAGGAGCAGGGCGATGCGTTCTGCTGCGGGTTCTTCGACACCGCAAGTGATGCAATCCAGCAGCACATCCTGCAATTGAATGGCGCCAGTGCCAACGCACACTGAGTCTGGCAGCGTAAAAATTTCTGAAAATAAATGAGGTGTTTTCTCATTCTCGTTCGGCTTGTAGAGAAGGCCGGAATACAGGCCAGCCCGCCGACCCTCTCTACGGAGCGAGATAATGAGTTTTACCCCGGTTTTACAGCGCCATCCATTGAGCCGTGCCGTGCACGCAGCTTTCCTGGGCCTGGTTGTCGGCAGCTGTGCGCTGCCTGTGCTTGCGCAAGCGGCTACCGCTGAGCAAAACACCCAGGTCCGGCACTGGGACATTCCTGGTGGCCCACTGGCCCCGGCGCTTGACTACTTTGCACGCCAGGCGGGCATCAGCCTGTCTTTCGACGCACAGAGCGTAGCCAACCGCAACACGGCGGGCGTGCAGGGTACGCTGGGGACCTCGGCTGCACTCTCGTCGTTGTTGCAGGGGACCGAGCTTCAGGCTGAGCAGCAAGGCCCGAGTGCTTACCTGGTGGTGCCGCAACCAAAGCCAGCCGGCCCGCTGGAGCTGGGCGCGACCGAGGACTATCGGCTGGCGCCGGTCATCATCAATGCCAAGGTCAAGGCCAGCGCCGACGACGACCTGAACTCGGTGGTCGCCAAGGAGTTGTGGGTCGGTGGCAAGGTGGCGACCAGCATCCTCAACACGCCTGCCTCGGTGTCGGTGGTAACCCGCAAGGAAATGGAGCAGCGCAGCGTCAGCACCACCGAAGAGGCGCTGCAGTACAGCCCTGGCGTGGTCAGCGACTTCTATGGCTCGGACGACCGCAACGACTACTTTCAGATCCGCGGCTTCCAGGCCACTACCTACCGTGATGGCCTGACCTTGAGCTCGATGCGCGGTGTGCGCGAAGACCCGTATGCCTACGAGCGCATCGAGATTCTGCGCGGCGCCAACTCCACCCTGTTCGGCCCGGCAGACCCGGGTGGCTCGGTGAACTTCGTGACCAAGCAGCCGCGCTTCGAAAAGTTCGGGCAAGGCTACGTGACCTATGGCTCCTATGATCATGCCGAGACCGGTATCGATGTGGGCGATGCCCTGAATGATGAGCAAACCCTGGCCGGCCGCTTCACGGCCAAGATGCAGAACAGCGACCGCGAGTACGACCACTCGCAGGACGACAACCGCTTCGTGATGGGCGGCCTGACCTGGGCGCCTACCGACTTTACCTCGGCCACGGTGATCCTCGACTACCTGAAGACCAACAGTTCGCCCAACAGCGGTGGCTACCCGCTGGACAAGGAATACGACCGCAAAGATTTCTACGGCGAGCCCGGCTACAACTTCCACGATGTCGAGCGCACCAGCCTCAGCGGCAACATCACCCACGATTTCGACAACGGCTTTACGCTGCGTGGCAACCTGCGCTACAGCGAGCTGAGCGATGACTTTGGCTATGTGTACCTGAGCGACAGCGCTTCGCGGGTCGGCACCACCATACCGCGCTACGTGTTTGGCACCGACAGCGATGCCGACCAGCTCAACGGCAACCTGATGCTGCAGTACGATGCCCAGTTCGAGCACATCGACAGCAGCACCCTGGTGGGTGTGGAGTATCTCGACTCGACCACCCGGCAAAGTTCGGTGTACAGCACGGCACCTTCCATCGACATCGCCAACCCGGTGTTCACCGGTGTTCCCGGTGGCGTTACGCCGTACACCCGTAAGAAGAACGACGCCACCACCAAGGCCGTGTTCCTGCAGCAGAACCTGTCGTTCTATGACCGCGTGATCGCAACGGCGGGTGTGCGAAATGACTCCATGGACCTGTCCAGCACGGAGTACGTCGGCGGGGTAAACAAGCAAACCGACAACTTCTCTGAGACCTCGTACCGTGGCGCGCTGACCTACATCGTCAACGATGAAGTGTCCACCTACGTGAGCATGGTGGAGTCGGTTTCGCCTCCGCAGGTCGGCGTTACCCCGCAGACCGGCAGGCAGTACGAAGTGGGGGTGAAGTACTCGCCCATCGGCATGGATGCGCTGTTCTCTGCCGCCGTGTATGACCTGACCCAGGAAAACGTCACCATCGCCGTGGTGCTGCCGAGCGGCATCATCGAACAGCAAACGGTGGGCGAGTCGCGTGCACGCGGCCTGGACCTGGAAGCCAAGGCGCAAGTCACGCAAAACATCAGCCTGATCGGTGCCTATTCCTACATGGAGACTGAGGTGCTGCGCGGTGCGCTGTGGGACGGCAGCTCGCTCAAGGGCAAGGAATTCACCGTGGCGCCGAAGCATACGGCCTCGCTGTGGAGCTACTACGACATCCCCGACACCGATGTGAGCGTTGGCCTGGGTGCCCGCTACGTGGGGGGCTACTACATGGATGCCGCCAACACCAAGAAAAGCGACGGCACCACGCTGTTTGACGCAGCGCTGAACTACAAGATTGCCAAGGGCACCGATCTTGCGCTGAATGTCAGCAACCTGTTTGACGAGCAGCATGTGGTGGGGTCGGGGACGGCGAACTACTACAACCCGGGGCGTGAGGTTACGGCCAAGTTGAGTTATAGCTGGTAAGGCGGGGGAGGGGTGGCACGGGAGAAGCCCGCGCCATCCACCGCAGTGCCTGCACTCACAATAATCACGCGGCCTTCTAGACCTACGCTGTATGTTCCGCTGCGGAAAGATCAGGTTGCGCCATGATGTGCCCGTTCCAAGCATCGCATGGAGCCACACCATGTTATAGCGCAACACCTGTGGCGAACTGCGCACAGCGCTAGATTGAGCTGGCACAAAGTAGTGGTTGTTCAGGCTCAGTCGTCTGAGGATCTTTGTTCAGCGTTTAGTGCTCTGCCGGCCGCAGTCAGGCGATAGCGTTGTTTGCTACTGCTAGGCTTTTCTGGAATGGTCATCTCGACCAGGCCAAGCTTCAACAATGGGGACAAAACCTGATCGCGAAACTTGCTGCGGTTGCTGCGCCCGACGAAGGCCATTAGCTCTGCTGCAGAGTGATCGTTTTTCATCTTTAACAGCAGCGTTATCTGCTCTTGATGCAAAGACAGGTAAATACCGACTGGTTCTTCGACAGCGGATTTTGCCCTTACCTGGTCCCTACCTGGTCCCGACTTAGTCCCTGCCTGGTCCCTGCTTGATCCCGACTTAGTCCCTGCCAAGTCCCCACTTGGTCCCGGCAGAGGCCCTTTTTCAACCAAGCGCTGAATCACGACCTTGAACTGATTGCTCTGCCGGTCGTCCTCCAGCCGGATCATTGGCCAAGCATCGATAGCGCGCGGAATACCGGTGCCCAAACCGCGATAGGGGAGGATGTGTACAGCGTGAGAGGTAAGCGTGGGGTTGCGGCGGTTGGATAGGCCGAATCGAATTTTGTCGGTATCGAGCACGTCCGGCAGGTGTCCGGGGCTTATCAGTTCTATGCGATCGGCGAAAATCATTATCCGGATTGAGGCGCTGACAAAGTAGTCTCGGTGGATCAGCGCATTGACTAGCAGTTCTTCGAACACTTCCTCCGGCACTTCCAACTGGCCGAGAGTGTTGAAGCCTTGCCGGCCCTGCACATGGTGCAGGTTACGCTTGATGAAGGCTAAGCCGCGTCGGTATTGCTCCTGCAGGTTGCCGTCGATGTCTTCGCTGTCGAGGTACTGACGGTCATGCAGTACTGTACCCGGAAATGCCACCGCTTTGATGTCGAACGCAGGACGTAGCCGTTGTGGGGCTTTGCCGAACAGCAACAAACCAGCCAAGTTGGGTATGCCACCACTGGCAAGGCCGAGATTTTCCAGGACGCGCACGGTTTCTAAACCGGTCTGCTCGGGGCTTTGCCGAAAGCGGCGTTGGAAGTATTCGCCAAGCGCCTTGGCGTCGATATCTGCAACGCTGCTGCCTGCCACAGGTACCGCATCGGCGCAAACCAGCCCGGCCTGTTGGAACAAACGCTGCAGTTCTTCACGGGCGGTGACCCGACGTTTGTCCGCACCATTCTTCACCCAAATCCGGCCCTGGCTGTCGACGTAGGGTTTATTCAGCCCTTGTTCGATGGTCACCACCATGACCAGGCCTTGTTCGGTTTGAACGTTAATGGACAAGGGATTGATCGCCGGGCGGACATTCTGAGAGGCTGCGTTGGAGAGCAACTGATTGAGCCGCGCAATATCTGCACTGCTCAACCCGCTCACCGTACCGGAGTCCTCTACGCCAATCAGCAAGCAACCTCCGGCCGTATTGGCAAACGCCACCAACTCGCTTGCCAGAGCATCGACATTGTTGAAGTCGCGCTTGAACTGATGGCGGCTGTCCTCACCGCGGGCAAGGATTTGCTGAAGATCGGCAAGGGTCATGGCGCGTCTCTAGGTGGCACGGGGGTAGGTCGGGTAGCTTGGGCATTATTCCTTATGGAGGAGTATGCTGGCCAATCCGGTGTTGTGGATCGGCCTCAACCCGATCGTGCTCATAAGTTGTAATCAAGGCAACCTGCACTCACGGTCAAGTTGCCTTGGGACATTTCCCTGTGAAATTCAACGCATCATGCCGAGCTCTGCATCGTCCAGCAGGGCCTTACCCAAAGCGCACAGGTAATGCGCCGCCCAGATCAGCTTCGGTTTGTCTTCCATCAGGCCGTCGATGGTCAGGTCACGTGCATAGCCCATCAATTCAGAGGCTTGCTCGCGAGCGTTCTGGCACGGGATGCCGGGTTCGATGCGAAACAGGGGGTGGGTCTGGTTTTCTCCTTGGAAGAAGATGGTTTTACCTACTGTGCATTGGCTGTCTTCGATCGTCATTGGTCAGTTTCCCCGGTAGTGCTCAATGGATTGGCTGCGAGTCGGACGGCTTCTGCACAGAGCGCGTACTCCGAGGCCAGCATGATGGTGTCTTCAAGGGAGTGGAGAGGTAGGGGGGGATCGGGGACTATCTTCAACATGGTGTGGCTCCTGTCGTAGTGGAGCAACCACCAACCGCGGCTAAACAGTTAGGTGGCAGCTGTACGCGGGTTAGCCGACCGGGACGTCAGGCACCCGGCGCACCCGAAGGTGCCCCACGCACAGCCGCCGTAAGGCGCCAATGCCGATTGCTCGGTATTGCACTGCTGCGGTGTCCGACGATTTCAGGCGGCTAAACCCGGTCGTTGAAAAGCAACGACCCACCGAGCCTAAAACCCTGAAACAGTGACCGCAACGGAAAACAGGCGCTGAGAGTATCTTTGGGAAACGTCCTACGCGGAAGGGGTTAAATCTGATTTTCTAGCCTCGCCTCTGGCAAATTTCAGACACAAAAAAAGACGCCCTAGGGCGTCTTCTTTTTTGGATTTGGTGGAGCCGGGGGGATTTGAACCCCCGTCCGCCAGTACTCCGCTGTCGGTACTACATGCTTAGCCGTGTCTACTGATTTAATCCGCAGCCGCCCGACGGGCAGGGTGCTTTGGATGAGTTGTGTAAGTTTTAGTCACTTCGCCCACAACGTGCTACGCGACGATCCTGTTCTATATGACAATCAGTTCGGGTTTACAGGCATCCCCTAGTGATTGCTGGAGCCGAAGCTACCAGAAGCAATGGGTCAAAGTGACCGCTTACGCGGCCATTTCGTACTCCACGCCGTATTTATCGTCATTGGCAACTATAAAAGTTGCAACAGTGGATTTACGAGTTCTGTTACCAACTCGGCATGCACCTAGAGTTTCGCTACCGGCGTCGAATCCTAATCGGCCCCACACTAGCTCTTGGCTAACGCACCTTACGGCACGTGAGGCGGAGTATACGCCATTGTGCGGGCGACGTCGACAGCCGGTCCTGTCGCCCGCGCATTGGCTCATGCGCCGCCGCTGCCGGTACCACTGCCTTTCTCGGTTTTTTCCAGGCGCTCCAGCACTTTGCTGGTGATGGCGATGCATTCCTTGGTGTCGCCCGAGGCCTGGGCAGCCTTGGCTTTGTCGACGTGCTCGGTGATGGCTTTGTCCAGGCCCTCTGAGGTGGCGCCGGCGGTGGCCATGCTGTTGTCGATCTTCTGCAGGTTGATGGTGCACAGGTCTTCAGCGGCGAACACCGGCGAAGCCAGCAGGGTAGCGGCCGCGAACAGGGCCGAAAGCGCGGTACCTTTCATGGGAGTCTCCTCTGGGGCCTCGGGAAGGTGGGCCTGTAGGGTGGACTGTGGGGAAATGGTGGGGGTTCAATCGGGATGGTGGCGGGGTGGAATGATGGTGGGGATGGCACCGGCTTTGCCGGTGTTCGCGGCTGAAGCCGCTCCTACAGGTA
>NZ_JACVZC010000061.1 GCF_016658545.1 Pseudomonas sp. S37
GGCTGTTCCGGGGCCACATTTCAGTTTCTTGGGATTTCAGACAGAGCCTAGAACTGACCAAGCGCACCTGTCGCGATCTGTTGTTGAGCAAAGACCACGGGCTGGATTCGGCCAAGGCGGTGGTGGAGGCGTTGCTGGATGGGGTTGAGAGGCAGCAGCTGGCAGGGCGGGGGATGGTGGTGCCGGTCTGAGGGCGGTTTGGGTTTCTAAGCGCCTGGCGATAGAGATTTGGCGCCTGTGGGATCGAGCGCCGCGCGGGCGGCGCTCGATCTCAGCCCCCACCCAAAACCCAAGTCATACAACCCCAGCCATCCCCAATCCATCAACCAGATGACGCCCAGCCATTTCTCCCGCACACTGCGGAAAATTCCCAAGCCCGTACCCCGCCACCTTGCGGGGCACAGCCGGAGTAGCAAATGGCGCGACAACTAATAACAAACGCCCAAGACCCGCTGCACGAATCCCGCCAGGCCCGCCTGAAGCTGGCCAGCGAAGGCGAGCTGCCGCTGGGCATGCTGCGCGACGAGATCGACGCTTCCTGGCGGCGCAGCCTGGGTCATGGCCTGGATTGCCTGCAAGGTGAACAGGTCGGCCTGGGCCTGGAGCAGGGCCACGACCTGCGCATGCTGCTGGAGCGCAACCGCCTGCTGGTCGATGCCGTTACCCCGGAACTGGACTACCTGGTCGCGCGCCAGGGCAAGGCCGGTATCGTCATCCTCGGCGATGCCCAGGCCAACGTGCTGGCGATCGAAGGCCAGACCCATGTACTCAGCCGCGAGGGCCTGCGCGACCTGCACCCGGGCAGCTGCTGGAGCGAATCGCTGCGCGGCACAAATGCCATCGGCACCGCTGTGGTGGAAGGCCGGCCAACGCTGATCAACTGCGGCGAGCATTACCTCGACCGGCTCAGCCCGTTCTCCTGCACCTCCGTGCCGCTGCGTGACCCGCGTGGTGAGGTGATCGGCGTGCTCGACATCACCCGCGAAGGGGTGATGGCGCAGCCGCAGGACAGTCTGTCGACACTGATGCTGGCCGCCGGCAATATCGAAAGCCGCATGTTTGGTTTGTGCCACCCGGAGCAGCTGGTGCTGGCCTTCCACAGCCGCCCGCAATACCTCAACAGTGCCTGGCATGGCCTGCTGGCGCTGAGCCTTGACGGTGAAGTGCTGGCTGCCAACGACAGTGCCTGCCAACTGCTTCAAGTGCCACGCCACGAGCTGATCGGCCGGCGCAGCACCGACCTGCTGGGCGAACGCTCGCCAGCCTTCATCGCCCGCCTGTGGCAGGGCGGGGTAAGCAGTGTGCAAACCGCCAAGGGCGAGTTCTATTTCCGCGCCCTGCAACTGCCGCGCCATGGCCGGATCAACGGCAGCACGCCGGTCAGTAAGCCGACGTTGAGCAAGCAATCGCCGGCACTGGACGCGCTTGCCGGTGGCGACCCACGCCTGGCGCGCAACCTGCGCATGGCCCGCCAGGGGCTGGGCAATGGCTTGCCAGTGCTGCTGCTGGGTGAGACCGGCACTGGCAAGGAAGTGGTCGCCCGTGCCTTGCACCAGGCCAGCCCGCGTGCCGACAAGCCGTTCGTGGCAGTCAACTGCGCGGCTATACCCGAAGGGCTGATCGAGTCTGAACTGTTCGGCTACCGCGAAGGCGCCTTCACCGGTTCGCGCCGGGGTGGCATGGTCGGGCGGCTGATGCAGGCCCATGGCGGCACGCTGTTCCTCGACGAAATCGGCGACATGCCCCTGGCTTTGCAGGCGCGCCTGCTGCGGGTTTTGCAGGAGCGTCGTGTAGCACCCTTGGGGGCAGGGGACGAGCAGGACATCGACGTGGCGCTGATCTGCGCCACCCACCGCGACCTCAAGCGCCTGGTGCAGGAGCAACACTTTCGCGAAGACCTGTACTACCGGGTCAACGGCGTATCGCTGCGCCTGCCGGCACTGCGCGAGCGCGACGACCTGGCGGCGATCATCCAGGGCCTGCTGGACAAGTCCGAAGCCCGCGGCGTTACCCTCGACCCTGCGCTGAGCGCGTTGCTCGAAGGCTTCGACTGGCCGGGCAACATCCGCCAATTGGAAATGGTGGTGCGCACTGCACTGGCCATGCGCGAGGACGGCGAGCAGGTGCTCACCCTCGACCATCTCACCGACTGCCTGCTGGATGAACTGGCCAGCAGCACGACGCCTTCCGGCAGCCTCAAGGACACCGAGCTGGAACAGATCCGCGGTGCGTTGGCGCGCCACCAGGGCAACGTTTCCGCCGCCGCCGAGGCACTGGGGATCAGCCGGGCGACGCTGTACCGTAAGCTCAAACAGTTGCGTGGCTGAACCATGGGCCCATTGTTCGCAAGGCTGGTGGACTCCAGCGACCCTGTACTCATGCGCCAGGCATTGGCCTGGCTGTATGGTTTCGTGCGCCCGCACCGGCGTGCCATCGGCCTGTTGCTCGGCTTGTCGCTGGGTGCCTCGCTGTTGGCACTGGCGCAACCCTGGCTGGTCAAGACCCTGATCGACGAGGGGCTGCTGGCCAAGAACTACCAGACCCTCTGGCACATGGCGGCGATCATGATTGGCGCCGGCCTGCTGGGTACCGTGCTGGCCGGGGTCAACCGCTACCTGCACACGCGCCTGTCGGGGCGCATTCTGTTTGCCCTGCGCGATGACCTTTACCGCCACCTGCAGCAGTTGTCGCCAACGTTTTACGGGCGGCGGCGTATCGGCGACATTCTTTCGCGGCTGGATGGCGATGTGGCGGAGATCCAGCGCTTTGCCGTGGACTCGCTGTTCTCGGCGGTATCGGCAGTGATCGGCCTGGTGGGCGCAGTGGCATTGATGCTGATGCTGTCGTGGCAACTGTCGCTGCTGCTGGCGCTGCTGGTGCCGATCGAGGTGTTGTGGCTGCGCTGGATGCGGCGCAAGGTGGAGCGCGAAGTGCGTAACCTGCGTGAGCGCTCGGCGGATGTGTCGTCGTTCCTGGTCGAGACCTTGCCGGCGATGAAGTTCATCCAGGCGGCCGGCCAGCAGAACCGCGAGGCGGGGCGGCTGGACCAACTTGGCCAAGGCTACATGCGCCAGTTGCTTAAGGTGCAGGTGACCGAATTCTTTACCCAGGCGATCCCGGGTACGTTGACCTCATGGTGTCGCGCCTGTGCGTTTCTGGTCGGTGGCTGGTGGGTGATACAGGGTACCTGGCAGCTGGGCGCCTTGATCGCGTTTTCCACCTACATGGGCATGGCGGTGGGGCCGGTGCAGAGCCTGCTGGGCCTGTACGTGGCGGTGCAGCGCATGGCCGTAAGCCTGGGGCGGGTGATGGAGTTGAAGCAGGAGGCGGTGGCGGTGCGCCCGGCAGCCAACCCGCAACCCATGCCCGATGGCCCGGGCGAATTGCGTCTGGAGGCGCTGAGCTTTGCCCACGAGGGGCGCCAGGGCGCCGTGCTGAACAATATGCAGGTGAGCATCCCCGGTGGCCTGAAAGTGGCCATCAGCGGTGCCTCCGGGGTGGGCAAGTCCACCTTGATCGACCTGCTGCAGCGCTTCTACGACCCGGATGCCGGGCGCATCCTGCTGGACGGCGTCGATTTGCGCGAGCTTGACCTGGCCGCACTGCGCAGGCGTATTGCCGTGGTCAGCCAAGACATCGTGCTGTTCCGTGGCACCTTGGCGCAGAACCTGGCTTACGGCGTGCCCGAGGCCAGCCGTGCCGAGCTGGAACGGGTGGTGCGCCTGGCACGGCTGGACAGCCTGGTCGAAAGCCTGCCACTGGGCCTGGACGGCCTGCTGGGCGAGCGGGGCCAGCAGCTGTCCGGTGGCCAGAAGCAACGCATCGCCATTGCCCGCGCGGTATTGCAGGCCCCGGCGATTCTGGTGCTGGACGAAGCCACTTCGGCAGTGGACGAAGCGACCGAGCGCGAAGTGATCGCGGCCATCGACGAACTGTTTGCTGGCCGCACACGCATCCTGATCAGCCACCGCGCTTCAACCCTGGCCGATGCCGACCTGCACTTGCAGTTGCATGACGGCACATTGCAGGTGCTGGCGCAGGAGGTGATCAGGCATGGGCACTGACCTGCGCGTTGGCGTCATCGACAGTGGCTGCTCGCTGGAGCAGGCCAGTGATTTGCTGGGGTCCCGTCGCTTCTGGCTGGAAGACGGCCAACTGCGTGAAGGTGCAATGCTGCCTGACCAGCTTGGCCATGGCAGTGCGGTCCTCGCAGCCTTGCAGCGTGAGGCCGGGCCGGTGCCGGTGCTGGTGGCACAGGTGTTCAGTGCCCAGGCCAATACCAGCGCCTTGCAAGTGGCAGCTGCCTTGCTGTGGCTGGTGGAAGCGGGCGCTACGCTGGTCAACCTCAGCCTTGGCTTGCAGCAGGACAGGCCGGTATTGCACCAGACTTGCGCCGAGGCGTTGGCTGCCGGTGTGCTGTTGTGTGCTTCTAGCCCGGCGCAGGGTGGGCCGGTGTACCCGGCCAACTATCCCGGCGTAATCCGCGTCACCGGTGATGCCCGTTGTGCACCGGGCCAGTGGTCGTGGCTGGGAACTCGTCAGGCAGATTTTGGCGGCTATGTCGGGACGGGCGACAAGGCGGGCGCGAGCCTCGGCTGTGCGGCCCTGAGCGGGAGGATTGCAGCGTTGCTGCGTGATCAACCGGAGCTGGATCGCCAGCAGGTGCATGACTGGTTGCGTGACCATGCAGCCTTCACTGGCCCCGAGCGACGAGGTGCCAGCCATGGCTGAACCGCGCATTGTGGTGCTGGGCGCTGGCCCTGCCGGCGCGGCTACGGCCATTGGCCTGCGGCGGCTGAGATACGCCGTGACGGTGGTATCGGACTGGCGCCGCTTTGCGGCAGTCGAAGGGGTATCCCAGCGGGTGCTGGAAGGCTTGCGTCACGCAGGCCTTGGCGGGGCCTTGAGCCAGGCGGCCATGCCGGCCAGCAGACAGGTGCACTGGAATGGCCAGCATCTGCAGATGAACCAGGAATTTCTGCTCGACCGGCAACGCTTTGACCGGGCGCTGCGCGAAGACCTTCAACGGGCGGGCGTGAGCGTGGTCGAGGCGCGGGTGCGTGAAGTCGCTCACGAGGGCGGCCATCGTGTTTGCCTGGACGATGGGCAGGTGCTGGCGGCCGACTTCCTGGTCGAGGCCCGTGGCCGCCAGGCTCCGCTGGCTGCAGACCGGCTTCGTGGGCCGGAGACGGTTAGCCTGCTCAACGTGTGGCAGGGTAGCCCGGGGGCGCCTGCGTCGGCGGTGGAAAGCCTGGAGGATGGCTGGGCGTGGATGGCACGGCTGGAGGATGGCCGCTGCTACTGGCAGGTCACCCTGAATGCCGCAGGGTTGCCGGGCAAGGCCGGGTTGGCGGATTACTGTGCGCAGCGGCGTGCCCGCAGTGCGCAGGTGGCTGAGTTGTTCGATGAGCAGGCATTAAAGCCTGCACAGGTACATGCACGCAGCAGTACTGCGATTCTGGCCGGGGAGTGCGTGGGGCAGGACTGGATTCGGGTGGGTGATGCCGCAATGGCGGTTGACCCGCTGTCGGGCAACGGGATTTTCCAGTCGCTGTCTTCGGCGTTGCAGGCGCCGGTAGTGATCAATACGTTGCTGCGTAGGCCCGAGCGGGCTGCGTTGGCGCGGCAGTTTCACCAGCAGCGGGTTGAGCAGTTGTTCTTGCGCTTTGCCAGGATCGGGCGGGACTTCTACGGGCAGGAGCAGAGTCGGGCGGGGCAACCGTTCTGGTCGCGCCGCCAGGGCTGGCCGGATGCGCAGCCACTGCATCTGCCGGCGGATTGGCATGCAGTGCGGGTCGAGCGGCGGCCTGTGCTGCGTGACGGGCTGGTGGATGAGGCCGAGGTGGTGGTGACGGCGGATCAGCCGTTGGGGGTGTGGCATTTGCAGGGGGTGGAGTTGGCGCCGGTGGTGCGGGAAATTCGCAGTGGTCGGCCGGTTGAGGCTGTGTTGGCGGGCCTTGCGGGTGAACAGCAGCAGATGATGGTGCGGCGTTGGTTGGGCGAGCAGGGGTTGGTTTGAGAGTGCCGGGGCCGCTGTGCGGCCCTTTCGCGACACAAGGCCGCTCCTACAGGTACAGCGCCGCCCGTGAGCTTGCGCGGTCCTTGTAGGAGCGGCCTTGCGTCGCGATGGGCTGCAAAGCAGCCCCAAAATATCGAGTCAGAAGAAAGTCCCGACGATTAGTTGCAGATAGGTTCCGGTGTCCGTTCCCCCCAACTGCGTCCCTCCATTCGCCGCACTGCGCTCCGGCTTGTAGAACCCCACCACAGGGCTGATCAGCAAGTGGTCGTTGACCATCCATTCCACATACAGGTCCAGTTCCCGCCCGCCGAGGTTGCCTTGGTCGGTATCCAGCGTATCGAAGTCGAAATACAGTGCCCCAACGGTCAGGTTGTCCCGTGGCTTGCCCTTCAGCGCCACATGGTGCACCTGGCTGTTCTTGTTGAACGGCCCGGCATAGTTGGCCGCCACTTCACCCTGGAACCAGGTGCCATAGCCACGGCTCAGGCCATAGAACAACGGGTCGAAACCTTCGGAAAAGCGGCTGTAGCGGTAGGTGGCGGTCGGTGTCCAGGGCAGTTCGGAGAAGGTCCAGTTGCCCTCCAGGTACCAGGCGTTCTCGCGGCCGCCGGCTTTGTCCTGGGTCACGTATTCGGCGGCCAGCTCCAGGTCTTTCACGCCCAGGTTGCCGCGCCCACGCAGGCTGGCGGTGTCCATGCCGTCGCGGTGTTCCAGGCCCAGCAACTGCGCATAGCGCTGGTCCACGTCCAGGCCGCGGATCCAGCTGAAGCCGACGGTGCCGGTGTCGCCGACATGCTCAAGGTTGGCCACCGCCAACGAGGTGTCGGCCTGGTAGTGGTTGTCGGATTTCAGCCACATCAGGTCGCCGCGCCAGCCTTGCTTGCCACCCAGGCGCAGCACGGCGGTGCGGTCGAAGGCCTTGCGGGCGGCCAGGTAGTAGGCGCCGCCGCGGTCGAAGTTGGCGCCCAGGTCGACCTTGCCGAGGTTGACCGGGTCGCCCTGGATCAGAAAGCCGTCACCCAGGGTGACCACCTGGCGGCCACCGGAAATGTCCACGCCGTCTTCGCCCAAGGCCGGGAACAGGTTGGCCGAGCGCCAGCCCAGGTACAGGTCTTCGATGGCGGTGCGGCGCTCATCGCCCAACGTCAGGCCGGCCGCGTCGCCATCGCCCCAGGTGGCAGAGCTGAGCAGGTTGAAGGCGCCGTACAGTGCGCCGCTGTCGGCCAGGGCCTGGCTGCCGCTGAGGCCGTACTTGATGTAACCCTCTTGCCAGGCGCTGCTGCCGGGCTGGCGGTTGCCGGCCTGGTTGAAACTTTCATCGCTGTGGAAGACGCCGAACAGGGCTTCGAGGTCGGCGTTGAGGGTGGTGCCGTTTTGGTTGTACAGCTCGTAGGCTTGGGTGGCGGGTGCGGCTAGTAGCAGGGCCAATGTGCAGGCGAGTGTGTGCTTCATGGTTTTGCTCCATGGTTTTTTATTGTTGTTTTTGGGGTGCCTGTGCCGGCCTATTCGCGGGTGAACCCGCTCCCACAGGGATCCCACATTTTTCAGGTATGTGGTGATCCTGTGGGAGCGGGTTCACCCGCGAAGAGGCCGGCACAGGAAAACGATCAGAGCTTGATCAACACCGATTTGAGCTCGGTGTAATGCTCGATGGCCGCCGCACCCATCTCACGGCCGACCCCGGACATCTTGTAGCCACCAAACGGCAGCGCCGGGTCCAGCGCGCTATGGCAGTTGACCCACACCGAGCCCGACTTGATGCGCGGGATCATGCGGTGCACGGCGGCCAGGTCGTTGGACCAGATGCTGGCGCCCAGCCCGTAGGGGTTGTCGTTGGCCATGCCGATCATTTCGTCGAGGTCGTCGAACGGCATCGCCACCAACACCGGCCCGAAGATCTCTTCCTGCACCAGGCGGTGGCGCTGGTCGACATCGACGATCACCGTCGGCTTGACGAAGTAACCCGGGCCATAGCCTTCGCCACCACAGGCAATGGTCGCACCCAGTTCGCGGCCAAGCTCGATATAGCCAGTAACGCGATCCTGCTGCTTGGCCGAGATCAGCGGGCCCATTTGCACCGCCGGGTCCAGCCCGCTGCCCAGCTTCATGCCATTGGCGATACCGGCAATGTCGGCCACCACGTTGTCGAAGTGCTTGCGGTGCACATACAGCCGTGAGCCGGCGCAGCACACCTGGCCCTGGTTGAAGAAGATCGCCGTGGCGGCGCCGGCGGCGGCTTCCTGCAGGTTGGCGTCGGGCATGACGATGGTGGGCGACTTGCCGCCCAGCTCCAGGGTGACGCGGGTCATGTTGTCCATGGCCGCCTTGCCGATCAGCTTGCCGACCTCGGTGGAGCCAGTGAAGGTCAGCTTGTCCACGCCCGGGTGGCGGCTGAGCGCGGCGCCGGCGTTCAGGCCGGTACCGGTGACCACGTTGAACACGCCGGCCGGGTAGCCGGCTTCGTCGACCAGTTCGGCCAGCTTGAGCACGCTTAGCGGGGTTTCATCGGCGGGCTTGAGCACGACGGTGCAGCCGGTGGCCAAGGCCGGGCCGAGCTTCCAGCAGGCCAGCAGCAACGGGAAATTCCAGGCGACGATGGCGCCGACCACGCCGACGGCTTCGCGGCGGACGAAGCCATGGAACTGGTCGTTGGGCATCAACGGCATGGACGCTTCGACGGTGCTACCCTCGATCTTGGTGGCCCAGCCCGCCATATAGCGCAGGAAATCGATGGCCAGTTGCACGTCCATCACCTGGGCCACGGCGGCGCTCTTGCCGTTGTTCAGGCACTCCAGTTCCGCCAGTTGGCGGGCGTCGCGCTCCATCAGGTCGGCCAGGCGCCACAGCAGGTTCTGCCGTTCGCGCGGGCGCAGGCGGCTCCATTGTGAATCGTCGAAGGCCTGGCGTGCGGCGCGTACGGCGCGGTCAACGTCTTCGGCCTCGGCGGCGGGCACTTCACCCAGCACTTCACCGGTGGCCGGGTTGCGGAACGACAGGGTGCGACCGCTGGCGGCGTCCTGCCAGTCGGCGCCGATGCGCATCTTCAGCTTGCGTTCGAGAAAGGCGCGGGTGGCGGGCAGGATGGGCAGGTCGGAAAGCATGGGGCTGTGCCTCTTGTCATTGGATGTGACGGGCACTGGCGCAATGGCCGTGCCAAGCTGGGCAGATGGCTGCAAAGCGTTGAGTGCGTTGGGTTTTGTGTGGATGCAAGGGGGTGATTGCAGGCGTGCGCTGTTGCACATTGAGACGGTGTGAGACGGTGGTGAAACAGTGGGTTCAAGGGCCTCTTCGCGGGTAAACCCGCTCCCACAGAGATAGTGTTCACTGTGAGCTGGCATCGTCCCTGTGGGAGCGGGTTTACCCGCGAATGGCCTGCACAGCAGGCCCCTGTCTCAACATGAAACACCCTGTCGCGAAATGGCACGCTGCAATTGGCCATCGCTGCCGGAATCAAAGCCCGCAAAACTGGCTAAAAGGTTGAAAGGAAACGCTTTTACAGCACCTGGCACAGTTCCTGTATCACAACCCTCACATGCACACCTGCTGTACCAAAGCGTGCGAAAAACGATAAGAACAACAACCGTGGAGGTCTGACCTTGAAGACGACTCGACTCCGGCGGCATGCGGGCAAACTGGCGCTGGTCGCCGCCGCGCTGCTGAGCACCCAGGCCATGGCGGCCGAGCAGGGCCCGAGCCTGTTGCAGAACAAGTGCATGGGGTGCCATATCCCCGAAGGCAACGATACCTATAGCCGCATCAGCCACCAGCGTAAAACACCGGAAGGCTGGCTGATGAGCATCGCCCGCATGCAGGTGATGCATGGCCTGCAGATCAGCGATGACGACCGCCGAACGCTGGTCAAGTACCTGGCCGACAAGCAGGGCCTGGCGCCCAGCGAAACCGAGGGCGTGCGCTACGCCATGGAGCGCCGGCTGAATACCGTCGAGCACTTCGACACCCAGCTCAGCGAAACCTGTGGCCGTTGCCACTCCGGTGCCCGCGTCGCCTTGCAGCGGCGTCCCGCCAAGGAATGGGAGCACCTGGTCAACTTCCACCTCGGCCAATGGCCGTCCCTTGAATACCAGGCCCAGGCGCGTGACCGCGACTGGCTGCCGATTGCCCTGCAGCAAGTAGTACCTGAGCTGGCCAAACGTTACCCGCTGGAAAACGCGGCCTGGGCCGAATGGCAGAAAGCCAGGCCCAAGGCCGACGCGTTGCCTGGGCAGTGGGCCTTCAGCGGCCACATGCTGGCCAAGGGCGATGTGCGCGGGGTAATGAGCGTTACCGCCGACGAGGGCGACACCTTCAAGGTCGAGGTCAAGGGCGCTTACGCCGACGGCACGCCGTTCAACGGCAGCGGCTCGGCAATCCTTTACAACGGCTATGAATGGCGCGGCAACGTCAAGGTCGGTGATGCCAACCTGCGCCAGGTGTTCGCCGCGCTGGATGGCGAAATGAAAGGCCGCATGTTCGAGGCCGAGCACGATGAGCGCGGCCTGGATTTCAGCGCCGTCAAAGAAGGCAAGGCGCAACTGCTGGCGGTGCAGCCGGCGTTCATCAAGGCAGGCACCGAAAGCGAAATCACCTTGGTCGGCAGTGGCCTGAACGGCAAGCCGGACCTTGGCGCCGGGGTGGAGGTGACCGAAGTGCTGGAGCAGACCGCCACCTTGGTACGGGTCAAGGCCCGCGCAGCAGCCGATGCCAAGCCTGGTCAGCGCGAAGTTGCAGTAGGCGCGCTCAAAGGCGTCAACCTGGCGGTGTACGACAAGGTTGATGAAGTGAAGGTAGTGCCGGCGTTCTCCATTGCCCGCATTGGCGAGAACGGCGCTTCGGTACCGAAGGTGCAGGGCCGTTTCGAGGCCGAAGCCTGGGGTAAAGACGCCAACGGGCAGCCACTGCGTATTGGTTACCTGCCGGCCAGCTGGAAGGTCGAGCCGTTCAACGAGCGGGCGGTCGAGGACGAAGACGTCAAGTTCGCCGGGCAGATGCAGGCCGATGGCGTGTTCGTGCCAGGCGGTGCCGGCCCCAACCCCGCGCGCAAGATGATGACCAACAACGCCGGTAACCTGAAGGTCATCGCCACCCTGGCCGACGGTGGCCAGACCGGCGAAGGGCACATGATCGTCACCGTTCAGCGCTGGAACAACCCGCCGCTGCCGTAACGGCTAGGCGCAACGGTTTTCCAACGAATCGATTATCGGGAGGTCGCCATGGGCGCACTACTGAACCTGGTCGAACGCAACCTGCATGAAGTGCAGGTCGATGCCGACCGCATGCTGTTCCATATCCCCAGCAGTTCGCTGTTTGCCACCGATGCGGTGACGGGCAGCATCATCGATGCCTTGCGCCAGCAAGGCTGCTCGGCCGAGGAGCTGACACAGCGCCTTGGCCAGCAGTTTGCCGGCGACGATATTCAGAACACCCTGCGCGAGCTGATCGCGCTGGAGCTGGTCAGCGACGGTTCGCCGCTGACGCCGGAAATCGCCCTCAAGCAGGTCGAGCGCACCGCGTTGAACACGGTGGTGCTCAACGTCAACACCGGTTGCAACCTGAGCTGCACCTATTGCTACAAGGAAGACCTGGACAAGCCTTCTGCCGGCAAGAAGATGAGCACTGACACCGCCGAAGCGTCGGTGGAGATGCTGCTCAAGGAATCGCCCGACGAGGACCGCTACAGCGTGGTGTTCTTCGGTGGCGAGCCGTTGTCCAACCGGCCGTTGATCGAGCACATGGTGGCGTACTGCGAGCGGCGTTTTGCCGAAGCGGGCAAGCAGGTGGAGTTCATCATGACCACCAACGCCACCTTGCTCACCGAAGAGATCATCGACTGGCTCAACGCCCACCGCTTCGGCCTGTCGATCAGCATCGACGGCCCGAAGACCGTGCACGACCGCAACCGCATTACCGTGGGCGGGCAGGGCACCTATGACGTGGTGCGGCGCAAGGCCGACCTGCTGCTGTCGCGCTACACCAGCCGCCCGGTGGGTGCGCGGGTCACGCTGACCCGTGGCATCACCGACGTCGAGACCATCTGGAACCACCTGTTCAACGAAATGGGCTTCGCCGAAGTCGGCTTTGCCCCGGTCACCTCCGGCGACATGGCTGACTTCAACCTCACGGGCGAAGAGCTGGTGCAGGTGTTCGCCAATATGAAGGCGCTGGGCCGCAAGTACCTGGAGGCGGCGCTGGAGCACCGCAACATCGGTTTCTCCAACCTGCACCAGCTGATCACCGACATCCACGAGGGCCACAAGAAGGCCCTGCCGTGCGGTGCCGGGCTGAAGATGCTGGCAGTGGACCACAAGGGCGAGTTGAACCTGTGCCACCGCTTCACCGGCTCCAACCTGCCGACCTTCGGCAACGTGCACCAGGGCGTGAAGCAGGCGCAGCTCAACGACTTCCTGTCGCAACGCCTGGACCGCAGCAATACCGGCTGCGAAAGCTGCCGCATCCGCAACCTGTGCTCGGGCGGCTGCTACCACGAAAGCTATGCGCGCTATGGCGACCCGCAGCACCCGACCTACCACTACTGCGAACTGATGCGTGACTGGGTCGACTTCGGCATTGAAGTCTACAGCCGCATCATGGCCGCCAACCCGGCCTTCATCGACCGCTACATCACCCCGCGGAAGGCGCACTGACATGAAGCACTTGAAGCCCCTGAACAACAAGGCGCGCATCCTCGAGCAGGCCGCCGCCGAAGACCGCGTGGAAGAAGTCATGGCCATGAGCGCAGTGGCGGGTTGCACCGCCACCACCGACCCGGGCTGGGAAGTGGACGCCTTTGGTGGCGTGAGTTCGCTGTGCCAGCCGATGGAAGCCGACCTGTATGGCTGCTCCGACCCTTGCTGGTGGCCGGCTCAGGTGCCGGACATGATGAGCACTTACCAGGACTGGAACGCCCAGGCCACCAACTCGGCGGATGACTGGCGCAACCTCGGCACCGTGTTCCCGAAAGACAAGTGACCGGCCCAACAAGAATGACAAGGGGAAACCGCATGAAAGCTGGACGCTGCGCACCACTCGCGCTCACCATCGCCGCCACGGCCTTTGCCGGGCTGGCACAGGCCGACGACACCGGGCCGGCGCTGAAGGCCGGCCACGAATACATGATCGTGACCAATTACCCGAACAACCTGCATGTGGTCGATGTGGCCAGTGACACGGTGTACAAGAGCTGCGTGATGCCCGACAAGTTCGGCCCGGGCACCGCGATGATGGCTGCGGACAACCGCACCGCCTACGTGCTCAACAACCACTACGGCGACATCTACGGCATCGACCTGGACACCTGCAAGAACACCTTCCACGCCAACCTGTCGAGCGTGGCGGGCGAGGTGGGGCGCTCGATGTACTCGTTCGCCATCAGCCCGGACGGCAAGGAAGTGTACGCCACGGTCAACCCCACCCAACGCCTGAACGACCACTACGTGGTCAAGCCGCCACGGCTGGAAGTGTTCAGCACTGCCGATGGCCTGGCCGCCAAGCCGGTGCGTACCTACCCGATGCCGCGCCAGGTGTACCTGATGCGCACGGCCGACGACGGCACCCTGTATTTCGCCGGGCCCGACATCTACAAGATGGACGTGAAGACCGGCAAGTATTCGGTGGCGCTGCCACTGCGCAACTGGAACCGCAAGGGTTACAGCGCGCCGGACGTGCTGTACTTCTGGCCGCACCAGAACCCGCGCCACGAGTTCTCGATGCTGTACACCATTGCCAGGTTCAAGGATGCCAAGCAGGACCCGAACGAGGCCGAGTTGTTGTACGGCTACCTGAGCGTCGACCTGAAGACCGGCAAGACCCATACCCAGGAGTTTGCCGACCTGACCGAGCTGTACTTCACCGGCCTGCGCTCGCCCAAGGACCCGAACCAGATCTATGGCGTGCTCAACCGCCTGGCCAAGTACGACATCAAGGAGCGCAAGCTGATCAAGGCAGCTAATCTGGAGCACACCTATTACTGCGTCACCTTCGACAAGAAGGGTGACAAGCTGTACCTGGGCGGCACCTTCAACGACCTGGCGGTGTTCAACCCGGATACGCTGGAGAAGGTGAAGAACATCAAGTTGCCGGGTGGTGACATGTCGACCACTACGCCGCAGGTGTTCGTCCGTTAAACCGGTGCTGGCTTCTTCGCGGGTAAACCCGCTCCTACAAGGACCTCCACAGGCCCCACATGTGGCGCAACCTTTGTAGGAGCGGGTTTACCCGCGAAGAGGCCGGCCCATACAACACAAGAACAACAAGAGATCGCCCATGCCCCAGCCAAGCTACTCCCAGGGCAACCAGGCCAAACCCCTGCTTACCCAATGCATCGGCGACGCCTTCGACACCACCGTCGCCCGCTTCCCTGACCGCGAGGCCCTGGTAGTTCGCCACCAGGCCCTGCGCTACACCTGGCAGCAACTGGCCGAAGCCGTCGACCAGCACGCCCGCGCGCTGATGGCGCTGGGCGTGCAACCCGGTGACCGCCTTGGCATCTGGGCACCCAATTGCGCCGAGTGGTGCATCACCCAGTTCGCCAGCGCCAAGGTTGGCGCGATCCTGGTCAACATCAACCCGGCTTACCGCTCCAGCGAACTGGACTACGCCCTCGGCCAGTCCGGCTGCCGCTGGATCATCTGCGCCGATGCATTCAAGACAACCGACTACCACGCCATGCTGCTCGCCCTGATCCCGGGCCTGGCCAACGGCCAGCCGGGCGCACTGGTCTGCGAGCGCTTCCCCGAACTGCGCGGTGTGGTCAGCCTGGCTGCTACACCACCGTCGGGTTTCCTCGCCTGGCACGACCTGCAAGGGCGCGCCGAGGCGGTCAGCCGTGAAGCGCTGACCGAACGCCAGGCGCAACTGCGCTGCGACGACCCGATCAACATCCAGTACACCTCGGGCACCACCGGTTTCCCCAAAGGCGCCACCCTCAGCCACAGCAACATCCTCAACAACGGCTACATGGTCGGCGAAAGCCTGGGCCTTACCGAGCATGATCGGTTGGTGGTACCGGTGCCGCTGTACCACTGCTTCGGTATGGTCATGGCCAACCTCGGCTGCATGACCCACGGCAGCACCCTGATCTACCCCAACGACGCCTTCGACCCGCTGGCCACGCTGCGCGCGGTGGCAGAAGAAAAGGCTACTGCGTTGTATGGTGTGCCGACCATGTTCATCGCCGAGCTGGACCACCCGCAGCGCGGTGAATTCGACCTGTCGAGCCTGCGTACCGGGATCATGGCCGGTGCCACCTGCCCGATCGAAGTGATGCGCCGGGTGATCGGCGAAATGCACATGGCCGAAGTACAGATCGCTTATGGCATGACCGAAACCAGCCCGGTGTCGCTGCAGACCGGCGCCACGGATGACCTGGAGCGCCGGGTGACCAGCGTAGGGCGCACCCAGCCACGGCTGGAGAGCAAGGTGGTGGATGCCGACGGCAAGACCGTGCCACGCGGCGAAATCGGCGAGTTGTGCACCCGTGGCTACAGCGTGATGCTGGGTTACTGGAACAACCCCAAGGCCACGGCCGAGAGCATCAATGAAGAAGGCTGGATGCACACCGGTGACCTGGCGGTGATGGACAAGCAGGGCTATGTGCGTATCGTCGGGCGCAGCAAGGACATGATCATTCGCGGGGGCGAGAACATCTACCCGCGCGAGTTGGAGGAGTTTTTCTTCACCCACCCGGCGGTGGCCGATGTGCAGGTGATTGGCGTGCCGTGCAGCAAGTATGGTGAGGAGATCGTGGCCTGGGTACGGTTGCATCCGGGGCATGTGGCCAGTGAGGAAGAACTGCGTGAGTGGGCGAAGGCGCGGATTGCGCATTTCAAGGTGCCCAGGTACTTCCGCTTTGTCGAGGAGTTCCCGATGACGGTGACGGGCAAGGTGCAGAAGTTCAGGATGCGCGAGATTATGATCGGGTTGCTGCCTGATCGTTAAGCCCGGAGGCGTACGCCCTGTTCTGCTTGAGGCACAAGACAGGGCGTACGTGTTTCAGTAGACGACTGAAACATAGCGCGGTTGATTGGCTTCATCCGTCGCAGCGCGCTCACATTTCATGACCCTTACACCTCGGGCCACTGTTTCGTTGCCAAGCGTCACGTTGTAGATGTCGGACAGCGGGCAGATGGCAGTGGTGGTGCCGTTCACAACAACCCTTAATTGGAAAGTGCCCCCATCGTGGCCCTCAATTTGATAAGGTTTGATGATCAGCGTCTCAGTGCCATTTACTAGGCTTTTAAGGTTGTTGCTGAAAGTGATGAGGTTTGCCGACTTTGCATTTTCGATCTTGTAATGGGTATAGGTTCTGAGGGGGAGTTCATGATTAAGGGTGGTTTTGTCGAGGTCGATCGAGTAACCGTTATTGCCTTCGCCGTCGCTGTACAACGTAAGCAACGGCATTTTCGCATTGTCTGTGGTGCTCATGTTGGCTCTCCGAATGTCGAGGTGGTTCAACGGTATCGAGTCTGACTCAACAGGGTATGTTGTTTCTCGAATCAGAGCCTAACCAGTCGCTTTGGGGGATGTCACCTGGCATTTTTGATAGGTGCTTCAGTGCTTGCAGGCATTAATCAATGTCGCAAATGAGCCCTCTGGGGCCCTTTGCAAGCGGTCCGCCGCCTCGGCAGGGGAGCCCTGTCCGGACCGGGCAGGCTTTAGCCTTGCAGTAATGTCGGGCTGTTGAAATTGCTCAGCCGACGATCACCTTCTGTACATTCCAGTGCCTGTACCTTGTCGCGCAGCAGGGCCTTCTGCAAGCTCCGCTCTCCCTCGGCCCAGGCCTGTTCCAGCACCGGCAACACCCGGCGCGGCAGCACGCTGAACATCGGTTGCCAGTACCCACCCTGGCGCACCATCGCCGCAGTGTCACCTGCTACCGCTACCTGGAGCAGGTCCTGGATCAACGTCCGGTCAACCAGCGGCGCATCGCAAGCCAATAGCACCACCCATTCATGCCGCGCCACCTTGAGCCCGGCAATCACCCCTGCCAGCGGCCCAGGGAAGTCCACCTCGGCATCGCCCACCAACTGGTCAGCGTATGCCCGGTAGGCATCCTGGTTACGGTTGCAGGAAATCACCAGGTCGTCGCTCAGCGGCCGCACCACACGGTGCACATGCGCCACCAGTGGTTCGCCTTGCCAGTCGATCAAGCCCTTGTCACGGCCACCCATACGCTGCCCGCGGCCGCCGGCAAGGATCAACAGAGAGCAGGACGGCAGTGAGCGATAACCCTGATAAAGCGCCTGCACCTCTGGATCGTCCAGGCTTTCATACCTGATGTTGTCTTTGTCCAGACCATCCAGTCCCTGGATTGCGCCTATCACCTCTGGCCATTGCGCTCTGTGCGAAACATCCATCAGGAAGGGTTTCAGGTAGTTGTCCAGATGACCTTTCGAGGGATGGTTGATTTCAGCGCTCAAGGCTGAGGGGTAGTCATCCTTGAGGGTGCGAGACCAGTCGATGGCAAAGCCGGCACGATGACAGAGTTCCATGAACACCAGCAGTATCGTTCGACCGTTACCATCCAGAAATGGATGCGCATCGGCCAATAGCCCGAGTACTTCGCCTGGGTGCTGCCTGAGCCGCTGCTGATCTTGCCCCAGTTTCAGCGCATGGGATGCCCAGTGTTGAATCTGGTCGGGAGGGCAGAATGCGGTATGCCGAGGATCACTGTCTGTTCCCTTGAATACCGCCAGTCTTGGCACAAGTTCGGCGCGGTCCTTGCCGGCCCAGGGATAGAAGTCCAAGAACAGTAGTTGATGCAGCTCCAACAAGGTCTGGTAGGTGATGTGCTGACAAGTGGAAAGCAGGGTAATGGCGTCTTCCAGGCTGGATTCAAACGCCAGGTGCTCCATTTTCTTGATTTGTGCGGGGTCTTTGAGTTTAAAGACGTTTCGCAGGTAACCTGCGGACTGAAAATCGTCGAACGGATCGAACATCATGCGCTGATCTTTCGCCCATTGCCGTATTCAGGCGCTTCATTCAGGTAGCGGGCTTCCAGCTCGAGTATCTGTCGCTTGGTAAGAATGCCTTTCTTCTTGAGCGAAACCAGCATTCTTTCGATGTCGTCAAGGGTGACGGCATCACCCGACATGCGGGTTATTGTCGTTGCCAGGTCGCTGAAACGGTCCTTTTCGCTGGTAACACCATGCTGTTTGGCTAGTTCCAGAACCTGGCTCTTGATGCTGGCATCGCGGGCTTGTGTCATTTCAGCTCCTCCACCGATGCCAGCAATATTAACATACCCACTTTTACCCGTGCGGGCTGCCATCCACAGCGGCGTCTACCCGGCCAGTTGTCTGGGTGGCGTTTTTGCCTTGCCCAGACATCCGCATCACCACCACGAAGAACACCGGCACGAACACCACCGCCAAGGTAGCGCTGAGCATGCCGCCGATCACACCGGTGCCGATCGCCTGCTGGCTTGCCGAGCTGGCACCGCTGGCGATGGCCAGCGGCACCACGCCGAGGATGAACGCCAGCGAGGTCATCACGATCGGCCGCAAGCGCAGGCGTGCGGCCTGCACGGCGGCATCGACCGCGTCCACGCCCTGGTCGACCAGGTGCTTGGCGAACTCGATGATCAGGATGGCGTTTTTCGCCGACAGGCCGATCAGGGTGATCAGGCCGACCTTGAAGAACACGTCGTTGGGCATGCCGCGCAGGGTCACCGCCAGCACCGCGCCGAGTACACCGAGCGGTACCACCAGCAGTACGGCAGTGGGGATCGACCAGCTTTCGTACAGCGCCGCCAGGCACAGGAACACCACCAGCAGCGACAGCGCCATCAGCATCGGTGCCTGGCTGCCGGACAACCGCTCCTGCAGCGAAAGGCCGGTCCATTCCAGGCCAGCACCGGCTGGCAGCTGCGCCACCAGGCGCTCGATTTCGGCCATGGCTTCGCCTGAGCTGTAACCCGCCGCCGGTTCCCCGGAAATCGACACCGCCGGGTAGCCGTTATAGCGGGTCAGCTGCACCGGGCCGCTGACCCATTTGGCCTGGACGAATGCGCCCAGGGGCACCATCTTGCCGCTGTTGTTGCGCACATGGACCTTCAGCAAGTCTTCGACCTGGCTGCGCTGGTCGCCTTCGGCCTGCACCACCACCCGCTGCATGCGGCCCTGGTTAGGGAAGTCGTTGACGTAGCTGGAGCCGATAGCCACATCCAGCACCGTGCCGATGTCGGCAAACGATACTCCCAGGGCATTGGCCTGGCGGCGGTCGATTTCCAGTTGCACCTGCGGGCTTTCTGCCAGCGAGGCTTCGCGCACGTTGGTCAGCACCTTGCTCTTGCCGGCGCTTTCCAGCAGTTGGTCTCGGGCCGCCATCAGCTCGACATGGCCCATGCCGCCACGGTCCTGCAGGCGGAATTCGAAGCCGGTCGACTCACCCAGGCCGTCGATCGGGGGTGGCAATACCGAGAAGGCGATGGCGTCCTTGAGCTGGCTGAAGGCCATGGTTGCGCGATCGGCAATCGATTGGGCACTGTCGTCGGCGCCGCGTTCGGACCAGTCCTTGAGCGTGGTGAAGGCCAGCGCCGCGTTCTGCCCGCTACCGGAGAAGCTGAAACCAAGGATGAGCGTGGTGTTGCCGACCCCGGGCTCTTCGGTGTTGTGCGCCTCGATCTGCGCGGCCACCTGTTCGGTGCGCATGCGGCTGGCGCCCGGCGGCAACTGGATATCGGTGATGGTGTAGCCCTGGTCTTCAGTGGGCAGGAACGCTGTGGGCAACTGGCTGAAACCATAGCCCAGCACCCCCAGCAGCAGCGCATACACAAGCAGGTAGCGCCCGCTGCGCTTGAGCGCCTGCATGACCCAGCGCTGGTAGCCGTTGCTCATGCCCTCGAAGCGGCGGTTGAACCAGCCGAAGAAGCCCTTGCGCTCGTGGTGCTCGCCCTTGGCTACCGGCTTGAGCAGGGTGGCGCACAGCGCCGGGGTAAGGCTGAGGGCGAGGAATGCGGAGAACAGGATGGACACCGCCATCGACACCGAGAACTGCTGGTAGATCACCCCCACCGAGCCTTGCATGAAAGCCATGGGCAGGAACACCGCCACCAGCACCAGGGTGATGCCGACGATGGCGCCGCTGATCTGGCCCATGGCCTTGCGCGTGGCTTCCTTGGGCGGCAGGCCTTCTTCGGCCATGATGCGCTCGACGTTTTCCACCACCACGATGGCGTCGTCGACCAGGATGCCGATGGCCAGCACCATGCCGAACAGGGTCAGCACGTTGATGGAGAAGCCCATCGCCAGCATCACGGCGAAGGTGCCCATCAGCGCCATCGGTACCACCAGGGTCGGGATCAGGGTGTAGCGCAGGTTCTGCAGGAACAGGAACATCACTGCAAACACCAGCAGCATGGCTTCGAACAGGGTATTGATGACCTGCTCGATCGACACCTTGACGAATGGCGAGGTGTCGTAAGGGATGTCGTACTTGACGCCTTCCGGGAAGTAGCGCGCCAGCTCCTGCATCTTCGCCCGCACCAGGGTGGCGGTTTCCATGGCGTTGGCGCCCGGCGACAGCTGGACGCTGAAGGCGGTGGCCGGCTTGCCGTTCAGGCGGGTGCCGTACTGGTACTCCTGGGCACCGATCTCGACCCGGGCGACATCGCCGATGGTAACCGTGGAACCGTCCGGGTTGGCCCGCAGCACGATGGCGGCGAATTCTTCGGGGCTGCTCAGCTGGCCCTTGACCACCACGTTGGCGGTGATTTCCTGAGTGCTGCGGGTGGGCAGGTCGCCAATGCTGCCGGGGGCCACCTGGGCGTTCTGGCCGGCAATGGCTTCGGCCACATCGTTGGGCGTGAGGTTGAAGCCGACCAGCTTGCGCGGGTCGATCCAGATGCGCATGGCACGTTCCGAGCCATACAGCTGGGCCTTGCCGACGCCCTTGAGGCGGCGGATTTCATCCATCACGTTACGCGCCAGGATGTCCGACAGGGCGGTTTCGTCGAGCTTGCCGTCTTCGGAGGTCAGGGTGGCCAGCAACAGGAAGCCGGTGGACACCTTTTCCACCTGCAGGCCCTGCTGAGTGACCGGGCGCGGCAGGCGCGACTCGACTACTTTCAGGCGGTTCTGCACGTCAACCTGGGCCAGGTCCGGGTTTGTGCCGGGGGCGAAAGTGGCCGTGATGGTGGCGCTGCCCAGGCTGCTCTGCGACTCGAAGTACAGCAGGTTGTCGGCACCGTTGAGTTCCTGCTCGATCAGGCTGACCACGCTTTCGTCCATGGTCGCCGCCGAGGCGCCCGGGTATACGGCGTAGATCTCTACCTGCGGCGGTGCCACGTTGGGGTACTGGGCTACCGGCAATTGCGGGATGGCCAGCGCACCGGCAAGCAGGATGAACAGGGCGACTACCCAGGCAAATACCGGGCGGTCGATGAAGAATTGCGGCATGAATCAGGCCCTCACTGGCCGGTGTGCTGTGCGATGGGCGGTGCCCCAAGGGTGTTGTCGACCTGTACCTGGTCACCGGCCTTGACGTGTTGCAGGCCCTCGATGACCACGCGCTCGCCAGGGGCCAGGCCCTCACTGACGATCCAGCGGTCGCCCTGGGCGCTGCCCAGCACCACCTGGCGGTCGCTGACCCGCGCCTGCGCGTCGACCACCAGCACCTTGGGTACGCCGGCGCTGTCGCGCAGGATGGCGCGCTGCGGCACGCTCAGGCCCTTAGGCTGCACGGCCTGCTCCAGGCGTACGCGCACGTAGCTGCCGGGCAGCAGGTCGAGGTCCGGGTTGGGGAACTCGCTGCGCAGGGTGATCTGGTTGGTGCTGGGGTCGACGCTGATGTCGGAGAACAGTAGTTTGCCCGGCAGCGGGTAGGCGCTGCCGTCGTCCTGGATCAGCGTGGCGCGGGCCTGGCCGGCGCCTGCCTGCTGCAGCTCGCCAGCCCGCAAGGCGCGGCGCAGGGCGTTGAGCTCGCGGGTCGACTGGGTGACATCGGCATGGATCGGGTCCAGTTGCTGGATGGTCGCCAGCGGCGTGGTCTCGTTCTGCCCGACCAGTGCGCCTTCGGTCACCTGGGCGCGACCGATGCGACCGGCGATGGGCGCGGTTACGGTGGCGTAGCCGAGGTTCAGGCGGGCGCGCTCCAGTGCCGCCTTGGCTTCGGCCACTTCGGCATCGGCCTGCAGGAAGCTGGCCTTGGCGTTGTCGTATTCCTGGCGGCTGACCGCCTTGTCGTCGACCAGCTGGCGGTAGCGCTGCTCTTGCAGGCGGGCCTGGTAGCGGGTGGCCTCGGCCTTGGCCAAGGTCGCGCGGGCGCTGTCATGGTCGGCCTTGAACGGTGCCGGGTCGATCAGGAACAACACATCGCCCTGCTTGACGTCGCTGCCTTCGCGGTACACCCGCTTCAACACCACGCCAGCGACCCGTGCGCGTACCTCTGCAGTGCGCGGGGCGAGGATACGGCCGCTGAGTTCGCTGCTGATGGCCAAAGGCTGCAGTTGCAGGGTTTCGACCCGCACTTGCGGGGTGGGGGCTTGTTCTTCCTGTTCGGCGCTGTCGTCGCAGCCAGCAAGGGACAGGTTCAGGAGCGCCAGAAGCGCCAGGGGACGCAGGCGTGGGGGGAGGGTAGTAGGCATGCGGATCTTCCGATGATGACCTTGTATATGCTAAGGCAGGCGCTGCCTGGGCGGCTGTTAATACCTGTAGGGCGAGTGTGAAAAAGTGTGAAGAACAATCCTGTGGTGGCGCAGTGTTCTATATCCTGAGTATTCCTGTGCCGGCCTCTTCGCGGGTAAACCCGCTCCCACAGGTATCGCACAGGTTTCAGATACTGTGCGGTCCCTGTGGGAGCGGGTTCACCCGCGAAGAGGCCAGCGAGGTTTACCACAACCTAGATCCCAACCGCCTATGCCGAATATTTTCCTGGTCGAAGACGACAGCGCCCTGTCCGAGCTGATCGCCAGCTATCTGCAACGCAACGACTTCCATGTCCAGGTGATCGCCCGGGGCGATCATGTGCTGGACGAGTACCGTCGGCAAAAGCCCGATCTGGTCATCCTCGACCTGATGCTGCCGGGTATCGATGGCCTGCAATTGTGCCGCCTGCTGCGTCAGGAGTCGCAGGGCCTGCCGATCCTGATGCTGACTGCCCGCGATGACAGCCATGACCAGGTGCTGGGCCTGGAGATGGGCGCCGACGACTATGTGACCAAACCCTGCGAGCCCCGCGTGCTGTTGGCCCGGGTGCGTACCCTGCTGCGCCGTAGCAGCGTCAACGAGCCGCGGCTGGACAACGACCTGATCCTGATCGGTGGCCTGCGCATCGACCTGGCCGAGCGCACGGTCAGTTGGCGTGGCGATGAGGTGGAGCTGTCCAGCGGCGAATACAACCTGCTGGTGGTGCTGGCACGCAATGCCGGGGAAGTGATGAACCGCGACCGCATCCTGCAGCAACTGCGTGGCATCGAGTTCAACGGCACCGACCGTTCTGTGGACGTGGCCATTTCCAAGCTGCGGCGCAAGTTTGACGACAACGCCGGTGAAGCGCGCAAGATCAAGACCGTATGGGGCAAGGGCTACCTGTTCAGCCGCGTCGAGTGGGAGTGCTGACCGGCCATGCTCAAGATCCTGGTGCGGTTGTACCTGGTGATCATCGTCGCCTATGCCGGCGCGCTGCTGTTCATCCCCGATACCATCGTCGGCATGTTCCACGACCGTTTCATGGCCTACAACCTGGACCAGGCCAAGGGTGTGCAGTCGTTGATCGTACGCCAGTTCCGCCAGGCGCCGCGTGAGCAGTGGCCAACCGTTGAACAGGAGCTGGCAGATGACTTTGCGCCGTTGCAACTGCAACTGCTGCGCGTGGACCAGGCCGACCTGAGCGAAGAGGAACAGGCACGCCTGGAGCATGGGCTGTACGCCGTGCGGATTGCCGACTGGGGCTACTACGAGACGATCCTGGCGCCGCTGGACAAGCAGTGGCTGGTGCGCCTGCACTCACCACCAGACCCGCTGGACATCAACGTGCTGTCGTGGGGTGTGACCGTGCTGATTGGCGCGGCCATGCTTGGCTGCTTGCTGCTGTGGGTATGGCCGCACTGGCGTGACCTGGAACGCCTGAAGGAAACCGCCCGGCGCCTTGGCCAGGGGCAGATGGCCGAGCGTACGCATATCTCACCGCACTCCAACATCGGTGAGCTGGCCGGGGTGTTCGACACCATGGCCAGCGACCTGGAACGCCATGTCAACCAGCAGCGCGAGCTGCTCAATGCGGTATCGCACGAGTTGCGCACGCCGCTGACCCGGCTGGACTTTGGCCTGGTGTTGTTGTTCGACGAGGTACCGCCGGCCAGCCGCAAGCGCTTGCTGGAGCTGGTCGGGCATGTGCGCGAGCTGGATGAGCTGGTGCTGGAGTTGCTGTCCTATAGCCGCCTGTACAACGCCGACCAGGCCCGTGAGCGGGTGGAGGTGTCGTTGCTGGAGCTGGTCGATAGCGTGCTGGGTGGTTTCGCCGAAGAGCTGGATGGCCGGGGTATCCAGTGGGAAGTGCAGGCCGAAGGTGAATTGCCGCGCTTTGTGCTGGACCCACGGCTGACGGCGCGGGCGGTGCAGAACCTGGTGCGCAATGCCATGCGTTATTGCGATGAGAGTTTGTTGCTGCGCTTGCGCCTGGAAGCGGATGGTGGCTGCTTGCTGACGGTTGAGGATGACGGGATTGGTATTCCGGTGGAAGAGCGCGAGCGGATCTTCCAGCCGTTCTATCGCCTGGACCGTAGCCGGGACCGCAATACGGGTGGGTTTGGTTTGGGGTTGGCGATCAGCCGGCGGGCGATCGAGGGGCAGGGCGGGACCCTGACCGTGGCGCAGTCGGCGTTGGGTGGGGCGCAGTTCAGGATTCGTTTGCCTGCTGGTTGATCGGTTAGCAGGCCCGGCCCTTTCGCGGGTAAACCCGCTCCCACAGGGACCCGCGCAGATTTAGAACTTTGCGCAGGTCCTGTGGGAGCGGGTTTACCCGCGAAAGGGCCGGGCCTGCTAAGCCTGGTCTGCCAGCTGGCTTGACCACAGTACAAAGCGGTCCTTGCCACTGTGCTTGGCCTCGTACAAGGCCTGGTCGGCGCGCACCAGCGCGGTGGTCAGGCTATCACCCTGGTCAACCCGGGCCAGGCCGATGCTGATGGTCACCGGGTGCTCGCCAAGGTCCTCGCGCACCCGTTGGCACAGCGCCGCCACCTGCTGCTCGGCAGCACGCTGGTCCAGGCCTTGGAAAAAGATCGCGAATTCCTCGCCGCCCAGCCGGGCAAACTCGAAGCCGGCCATGCTTGCCTTGATATGCAGGGCCACGCGCTTGAGCACTTCATCGCCCACGTCATGGCCAAAGCGGTCATTGACCCGCTTGAAATTGTCGATGTCGATCATCGCCAGGTATTGCCCGCCTGTGGCCATGCGCAGTTGGCGGTCGGCCTGGGCCATGAACGAGCGACGGTTGGGGATTTCGGTCAGGGCATCGATGTAGGCCTGGTCCAGCAGCACCTTGGACAGGTAGAAGTTGTGCAGCTTGGCCTTGCGCATCTGCAGGTAGCTGTAGATCACCAGGCCGCTGAGAAACACCGCATAGCTGATCAGCATGGCGCCTTCGAGTTGATCGGGCTCGATGCGCGTGTGGTAGAACGGGTTGAGCACCACCCACGTGATGACCATGGCGCAGAAGAATGACCAGCGCCGCACCGGTAGCACCGACACGGCATACAGCACGGTGGACACTCCAAGCACCAGCCAGACCGGGCGCAGGGCCAGCGGGATGCCCTCGATCACCAGGCGCATGCCCAGGGTGATGGTGGCGACGAACAGCAGGTTGAGCACGTCGAAGTGATGGCTGCGGCGGGTGAAGCGTAGCACCACGGTCTGGCAACCAAGCAGGGTGATGAACAGGTAGGACAGCCAGGTGAAGCCCTGGCCGCCAAGGAAGCTGACGATCAGGTCGAAGACCAGCCAGATCAGGATGCTGACGCAGAACACCAGTAGGCAGAACGGGCGCATGGCCTCGAATTCATGCTGGCGGAATTCGGCGCGCAGGGCGGCGGGGGCGACCTGCTTGCGGACGTGGGCTTCGATGGTTTTGAACATCGGGGGCTCCTGGGGGTACAGCTTTACCAGGCCCGGCCCTTTCGCGGGTAAAGCCGCTCCCACAAGGATTGCACAGTCTTCAAGCACTGTGGAATACCTGTGGGAGCGGGTTTACCCGCGAAGAGGCCGGGCCTGGAAACTCAATTGCTCGGCAATATGTCCCGCGCCCAAGGCCGGTAACGCAAGGCAAACACCGCCTCGGCATGGCACCCGCTACCCAGCTTCGGCTCGGCAGGCTCAGCCCGAAACGCCTGCCCCGGCGCGCTCACCTGGCGGAACGCCTCACGCACCACGCCCACCCGGCACGGCAGGGCCTGCTCGTAGCCCTGGCGTACCAATGCCGGCAAGCGCCCGGTGCCGACGCCGTCCTGCCACCACACAGTCAAGCCCAACCCGGCCAGTTGATCCAGCCAGTTGGCATTGACCTGAGGCGACAGCTTGCCGGCGCTGAAGGCGCTGACATGCAGCGGTTTGTCCAGCTGGCGGTTAAAGGCCTGCAGCTGGCTGTACAGCGCTTCACGCCGGTCGGCTTCGCGAAAATGCTGGTCGTCCAGCTCCATTGGCAGGTACCAGCCGTCCACCGGTAACTGCCAGGCCTGACGCAGTTGCCGGTACTGGCCGAGCGAGCGGCCCAGTTGCGCTTTCCAGTAGCTGTTCAGGCCTTCGCCGTCCAGCTGGTCGAGGCGTTGGTAGTAGGCCGGATCCATATACAGCCCCAGCACCAGTTGCAGGCCTTCGGCACGCGCTGTGCGCAGGCTGTTGGCCAGCCAGCCCTGGGCACCCCCGAAATCACTGTCGCCATAGGCGCTCCACTGCACGATCAGCGTCTTGCCCCCCTGAGCCGCTGTGGCGCGCCACAGTTGCTGCCACTGGGCGGGGGTGACGCTGGCGTCGCGGTTCAACGGTTGATAGAACAGGCGCTGGTCGGCGGTGGCCTGCAGGCACAGGGCCAGCAGGCAGAGGGCGATGAGGGTACGCATCAGAAGGTCATCTCCGCACCGACCAGTACGCCGTTGGCGCGCTCGTAAAGGTTGCCACCCAGCGACTGCTGGTACTCGGCGCGCACTTTCAGCGAGCCGCGGTAGGCGTTGTAGCGGTCGTCATCGAACCACCATTGCCAGCGCACACCGACCCCGGCACGGGCGTCCTGGCGCCAGTCGTTACTCGGGTCCTGGCTGGAAAACTCGACAAAGCCATAGGGCATGAGGGTCTGTGGCGAGCTGCCCGGAAGCTTCCAGGCATGGCCCTGCTGGTAACGCGACAGCCAGGCGTGGTCGCCGGCACGGGTCCACCAGGCGGCGTCGAGGTAGAGGAAGCGCTCGTTCCATTGGTCTTCATCGATGCGCCAGTCGTTGCGCCAGTCACCCTGGTCGAGGAACGAGGCGGTGGCGCGCAGCAGCAGGTCGTTGCTCGATTCGGCGTGGTGGCGCAGGTCGCCCCAGTTGCCGCCAACCTTGGCCGGGCTCAGCAACTGGCCCAGGCTCAGGCCGCGGTAGTGTTGTTCGTCGATCTGCCGCTGGTGGTACAGCTCGGCATACAGGTTGAGGTTGGCCTGGCCAAGTGGCTTGTAGCGCAGGCCGACGCCGGTGCCCATGCTCTGCGCGTAGTCAGTGCGGCTCTGGCCGCCGAACAGCACCCGGCCATACACCGACAGGGTGCTGCCGTTGCGGCTGGGTTCCTCGCCCAGGGCGTGGTCCCACATGGCCAACTGCACGTTCTGCGATTGCGCCCGGCGCGCACTGCCGCTGCGCTGGCCGTTGTCGAGGAACTTGTCGTTGGTCGAGGTGCCGGCCGGTGACCAGGTGCTGGCCAGGGTAATGGTGTCGCGCCGTGACAGGCTTTCGTGGGCGCGGCGCTGGCGGTACTTGCGCGCTTCCAGGCTGCCGTATTCGTCATCACCGTCGACCAGGTCCTGCTCCACGTCGAGGATGCGGCGCAGTTCGCGGCGTGCGGCGGCACTGTCTTCATGTTCGTCGTAGCGCAGGGCCAGGGTTTCGCCAAGGCGGTAGTCTTCGGGGAAATCGTGGGTGGCGCGCTCCAGGTAGGGGATCGATTGCAGGCGCTGGGCCTTGTCTGGCGAGCCTGCCAGGCGCATGCCGTAGTCGGCGCGATAGCGTGGCTGGTCGGGGGTCAGGCGCACGGCTTCGGCCAGCCAGGCGCTGCTTTGCGCACTGTCGCCGGCCAATTGTGCGGTGCTGGAGGCGGCGTAGTAGTGGTCAGCGCGCGGGTTGTGCGCCAGGGCCTGGCGCTGGAAGCCCAGCGCGGCCGGGTAGTCGCCTTGGCGCTGGGCGATGGCGGCACCCAGCGCCCAGTCATCGGCGCTGTTGTGCGCGGCGGCGTCCCAATAGTGCCGGGCAGCCTGGGCATCACCTGCATTCAGTGCGCCACGGGCAGCGGTGAGGCGGGCGTTATCGGTCCAGGCGCTGTCCGGCAAGCTGCGCCAGATGGGCAGGGCGGCTTGCGAGTCGCCAGCGGCCTCAAGGGCGTAGGCCAGCGGCAGACGGTTGCCGTGGTCACCCAGGCGGTCTGCCGCCTGGTAGTAGACCACCGCTTCACCTGGCTGGTCGGGCATGGCACAACGGCCCAGGGCGCGGTACTGGCCAGGTTCGCTCGGCGTGCCCGGTACGGCCTGGCGCACGGCATCGCACTGGCCGGCCTCGGCCAGCCGGCCGAGCAACTGCGCGCGCGTGTTGGCGTCGACGCGGGGGGCCAGGGTAAGCATGCGCTGGCTGTCGAGTGGGCCGTCATTGCGGGCATACAGGTTGCCCAGCCGCTGCAGCAGCGACGGGCTGAGGCGGCCCTGGCGGCGGTCGTAGGCTTGCGCCAGCAGTTGCCGGGCGTGGTCGGTGTGGCCTTGTTCGGTGAGCAGGAAGGTGGCTTGCTCCAGCGCGGCGAGGTCGCCCGTCTGCCGGTAGCGCTTTTCCCATTCGGCAGCGGTGCGTGGCTGCGGTGGTTGTGGCGGGTCGCCGTACAGGCGTTGCTTGAGTACCGCATAGGCCCGTGGGTCGGTGCTGGCGCTACAGCCCCTGAATTGCTCGCGGGCCTGCTGCGGGTCCTGGCGTGACAGCCAGTCGACCGTTTCCAGGCAGGGGCGTTGCAGGTCGTTGCTCAGGCGCCGCACCAGCGCCGCATCGTCGCCTTCGCGGGCCAGCTCCCACAGTTGCTGGCGCTGTTCGGGCTGGTTCAGCTGATCGGGCGGCAGCGACTGCAGCGCGCGCTGGGCCAGCTGGTTATGACCGACGGCAATGGCGCGGTTGGCCATGGCCAGGCGTGCCTGGTTGGCAGCTGCGGGCGAGGGCGCGCTGGCCAGCAATGCGTTCAGGCCCTTTTCGTCCACGCGCTGGATATAGGCGTTGGCCAGTCGCTGCCAGTCGGCGGCGGGCAACTGGCCTTTGTCGGCCAAGGGCTGCAGCTGCTCGATAGTCTCCTTCCAGTTGCGTAGCTGTTCGGCGAAGTTGGCCCGGGCCAGGCGCAGTACCTGGCCGTCGTTCCCGGGGGGGAGCTGGTTGAGCCATTCCAGCGCCTTGGCGGCACCACCGAACTTGGCCAGGCTCAGGCTGTAGGCTTGCCACAGGCGCACGCGGTGGGTGCCGTCGCTGCTGGCCAGCCACTGCTCCACCTGGCTGGCTGCGGGTGGGTCCTGCTCGATCCAGGTCAGGCGCAGTTCCAGCAGGGCGTCGGCGTATTCGGGGCTGCCGCCCAGTTGCTCGGCCAGTGCTTCGGCCTCTTTGTAGCGGCGCTGGTGGGCCAGGGCTTCGACCAGCAGGGCGCGGGCCTCGTCGTTGTTCGGCACCCGGCCCAACACGTGGCGGGTCAGGCGCTCGACCTCGGCCCAGTTGTCTTTTTTAGCCTCGCGGTAGCCGCGGTCCATGAACGGAAAGCTGGTGAACCGCTGGAAGTCGGTCATTGGCGCAGAGGCAGTGGCGGGCAGGGCGGCGCAGCACAGCAACAGGCCGGTGAAGGTGAGAGAAAACCGCGGCTTCATGCCACCTCCCGGGTCAGGTCAAGGGCGGCCTGTTGCTCGCTGGCCTGTTCGATCAGGGCCTGCTCCAGCACCTGCTCAGTAATGATGCCGCGGGCGATCAGGTGTTCGCCGAGGCTGTGCTGTTCGGGGTCGAAATCGATCAGGGCCTGGTTGAACAGGGTAACCGGGACCATGCCGCGCACTTGCAGCAGGGCGCCCAGCATCACCTGATGACAGCTGACCCGCTCCAGCAGTGCTTCGTCGTCCTGGTGGCGTTCCAGCACGGCCAGCATTTCGCGGGTTTCCGGCTTTTGCCAAGGGCTTGGGTAGTGGTAGCGCAGGCCCAGGGTGACGCGGCCCTGCGGTGCCAGGCGTGCCTTGACCGGGCGTTTCAGCTGGCGGCTGATCACCCCCAGCGAAACCTGGCTGACCGGGGTTTCGCTGGCCAGGATCAGCGTGTCGCCTTCTTCGTCAACGGGGAGCACGCCATAGTGCGTGGCCAGTTTGCGTGGCAGCCTGGCGATCAGTTGCGGGTCGAGCTTGAACGGGTTAAGCGGCGCCCAAGGCAGGTCCAGCTGTTCGGCCAGGGTCGTTACAAGCTGTTCGCTGTTCAGCCAGCCGCGCAGCAGCAGTTCCCGGCCCAGGCGCCGCCGGACCGGGCTGGTGATCGCCTGTTGCAGCTGTTTTTCGCTGATCAGCCCTTTGGCCACCAGGCGCTGCCCCAGCGGCGTACGGGCGGGGGCGGCAATGGCGGGGAACTCGTGTGTGGTCTTGTCCCAGGCCACGCGCCGTGAATCGCCCATCTCCATCACCTGGCGCAAGGCGCGCAGGTTGGCGAAGAAGTTGACGAAGTTGCTCCACATCATGCGCGGTGCCGACAGCAGGCCCTCGCCGATGCCGTAGTAGCGGGTGACGAACCAGGCGCGCTGGAACAGGCGGTTGAACAGCATCAGGCCGTTCAGCCACAGCAGCGTCGACAAAAGCCAGCTGTCGCTGAGGATCGACATGAAGCGCCACGACTGCGGGGCAATCACCGTGACCAGCCACATGGCCAGCAGCACCAGCAGCAACAGGTTGACCAGAAAGCTCAGCAGGTAGGCAAACAGCCCGCGGCGGTCGCGCCAGAGGAAGTAGTTGAGCGCACCCTTGCGGCTCCAGCCGAGGTTGCTGGTGCCCTGGAACACGATGCCGACGATCCAGCGCGACTTCTGCCGGATGGCGTGCTGCCAGTCACGCGGGAAGTGCTCGCGCACGCAGATCACCTGGGAGAACTCGCGGCTCATGCCCAGGCGCCATTCCTGTTTCAGCGCCAGCGCCGGGTCGCTGATGGAATAGCGGGCGAAAATGCACTTCATGCCCTTTTGTTTCAGGCGAAAGCCGATGTCGTAGTCTTCGGTCAGGCTTTGCACGTCGAAGGCGATGCCGTCGCCGTCTTCGAGCAGGGCACTGATGGCGCGGCGGCTGAAGCAGGTGCCGACGCCGGCACTGGGCACCTGGCCGGTCAGTGCCTCGCGCACGATCACGTCCTTGCCGTGGTTTTCGGCGAACTCGTCGACATAGTGGCCGGCGGTAAAGCCTTTCCATTCCGGTGCGTAGGGGTACACCGGGATCTGGATCATGTCCTTGTTCGGCAGCAGGTAGTTGAACAGGCGCAACTCCATGGGCGAGATCACGTCTTCGGCGTCGTGCAGGATGAAACCGGCGAACTGGATGCCCGCGTCCTGCTGGAAGCGCAGCAGGGCGTCGATGATGTTGTTCAGGCAGTCGGCCTTGCTGGTGGGGCCAGGGCGCGCGCAAACCACCTTGTGCACGTTGGGGTAGTGCAGGCACACCGCGTCGACGTCGGCTTGGGTTTGCGGGTCGTTGGGGTAGGTGCCGACGAAGATCTGGTAGTTCTCGTAGTCGATGGTCGAGGCCGCCAGACGCGCCATTTCACCGACCACGCCCACTTCGTTCCAGGCCGGAACCATGATCGCCAGGGGCTTTTCCGGCACTTCGAACAGGCGCTTTTCGTCGGCCTTCTCGTGCTTGTCGTAGATGCGAAAGCGCCGGATCAGCTTGCGGCACCAGTAGCACAGGTCGATGAACAGGTCGTCCAGGCCGAGCAGGAACATCAGCGAGGCAAGGATGATCGCCAGGATCTTCAGGCCGAACAGCACATAGGTGAGAAAATCGATGAATGCCAGGCTCATGTGTATCCTCGTTCGATTCCCTGGACGAAGTTGTACGACCTGCCGCCCTTTGCACTGGATAGATACAAGCAGCCGAATGCAGGGTTGTCCAAAATTCAGGCTTTTTCTTGTCGGCCGCTTCTTGTAGCTTTACAGGTTGTCTACCCACGGAGCTGAACATGCAAGGCAAGGCACGCAAGATCGTCCAGGCCATTCTTTACGAGGCCATCGCCGTCGCCTGCGTGGCGCCTGCGTTGGAGCTGGCGTTCGGGGCCGGCATGGCGCAGTCGACCGTGCTGTCGGTGTTGATGTCGGGCATCGCCATGAGCTGGAACATGGGCTACAACTGGGTGTTCGAGCGCTGGGAAGCGCGCCAGAGCATGCGCGAGCGCACCTTCGCCCGGCGCGTGCTGCATGCCTTGGGTTTCGAGGGCGGGCTGGTGCTGATCCTGCTGCCACTGGTGGCGTACTGGCTGGACGTGACCCTATGGGCCGCGTTGCTCACCAACCTGGCGCTGTTCGTGTTCTTCTTCGTGTACGCCTTCGTGTTCCAGTGGGGCTTCGACAAAGTGTTCGATGTGCCGCTTTCGGCGCAGCAAGCCAAGTGTTGACTTCTGCCGGCGCGGCAGGCTAAGTTCCTACCCCATGAACACTTTCCAGCATGTGAACGCCATTATTATTACCGCCATTATCAGCTTGGCGGGCTAGCGCGTACGTGCACCGAACCCGCCCTGGAGGCGGGTTTTTTCTCTCTGACTCCTGGGCAACGTGAAAACAGCCAAGGAGTCATCGATGACCAGCTTCAGCCTTCCTCGTACACCCGTTACCCCCCAGCAACTGCTGTCGGAGCAGGTGCGGCGCATTCTTGCCGCGCCGGTGTACGACCTGGCCATCGAAACGCCGCTGCAAGCTGCGCCGGCCCTGTCTGCCAGCCTGGGCAACCAGGTGTTGCTCAAGCGTGAAGACCTGCAGCCTACCTTCTCGTTCAAGATCCGTGGTGCCTACACCCGCTTGTCCCGCCTGACCCACGAGCAGCGTGAACGCGGGGTGATCACTGCATCGGCGGGCAACCATGCCCAGGGCGTGGCGCTGGCGGCATCGCACCTGGGCATGAAGGCCACCATTGTCATGCCCACCACCACGCCGTCGCTGAAAGTGGAAGGGGTGCGTTCGCGCGGTGGCCACGTAGTGCTGCATGGCGAAAGCTTCCCGCATGCGCTGGCCCATGCGTTGAAACTGGCCGACAGCGAAGGCGCTACCTTCGTGCCGCCATTCGATGACCCGGACGTGATCGCCGGCCAGGGCACCGTGGCCATGGAAATCCTGCGTCAGCGCCCAGGTGCGCTGGACGCGATCTTCGTGCCGGTGGGCGGCGGTGGCTTGATCGCCGGTATCGCCGCGTACGTGAAATACCTGCGCCCGGAGGTGAAAGTGATCGGCGTCGAGCCTGAGGACTCCAACTGCCTGCAGGCCGCCATGGCCGCTGGGGAGCGGGTGATCCTGCCACAGGTCGGCACCTTTGCCGATGGTGTGGCGGTGGCGCAGATCGGCGCCCATTGTTTCGAGCTGTGCCGGCACTTTGTCGATGAGGTGGTGACGGTAAGCAGTGACGAGTTGTGTGCGGCGATCAAGGACATCTACGACGATACCCGCTCGATCACCGAGCCGTCCGGCGCTCTGGCGGTGGCCGGGATCAAGAAGTACGTGGCGCGTGACGCTGTGCAGGGGCAGACGCTGGTGGCCATCGACTCCGGGGCCAATGTCAATTTCGACCGTTTGCGTCATGTCGCCGAGCGGGCCGAACTGGGCGAGCAGCGCGAGGCGATCATCGCCGTTACCATCCCGGAGCAACCGGGCAGCTTCCGCGCGTTTTGCCAGGCGCTGGGCAAGCGGCAGATCACCGAGTTCAACTACCGCTATTACCCTGGCAAGGAGGCGCGCCTGTTCGTTGGGGTGCAGACCCATCCTGTGCATGATCCGCGCGGGCAGCTGCTGGCCAGCTTGCGTGAGCAGGGGTACAACGTGCTGGACCTGACCGACAACGAACTGGCCAAGCTGCATGTGCGCCATACCGTGGGCGGCCATGCGGCGCCGGGTGCGGATGAACGGGTGCTGCGTTTCGAGTTCCCCGAGCGCCCCGGGGCTTTGCTGGGCTTCCTGGAGCGGCTGGGCAAGCGCTGGAACATCAGCCTGTTCCATTACCGTAATCATGGTGCGGCGGAGGCCCGGGTGTTTGCGGCGCTGGAAGTGCCGGGAGATGAGGTGACGGGGTTGCCGATGGCGCTGGATGAGATGGGGTATCGGTATTGGGATGAGACGGATAACCCGGCGTACAGGCTGTTCCTTGGCTGAGCCGGGCATGATCGGTGATGCACACCGATGTCGCAGGTTCGGTATGGCCCTTGTAGGAGATCACCCAGCCCCCCCGGGCTGCGCTGTCGCGCAGAGAACTCTGCCCGCAAGGGTGTTGCAGACCTTGTAGGAGCGGGTTTACCCGCGAAGAGGCCGGGCCTGCCGGCCAATATCCCTGGCCGTTTACCGTTGCAGGTGGCACCGTATTCGCGGGTGAACCCGCTCCTACATTGA
>NZ_JACVZC010000062.1 GCF_016658545.1 Pseudomonas sp. S37
CCCCCCCCCCCCCCCCCCCCCCCCCCCCCCCGCTCCTACAGGGGACCGCGCGAACCTGCGTTACCCCAGCAACTGGCTCAACACTGCGCGCAATTTGCCCGGTTTTACCGGTTTGTTCAGCAGCGGCGCACCCAGTTCCTGCAACGAACGCCGGCACTGGTCACTGCGGTCGGCGGTAATGATTACCGCCGGAATGGCCGCAGCAAAATGCTGGCGCAAGTGCCGCACCACCTCGCAGCCGACCACGCCATGATCCAGGTGGAAGTCCGCCAGGATCAGCTCCGGTGCCCGACCCTGCAGCGCCCGCAAGGCACCCGCCTGGTCGGTTGCGGTGACCACTTCGCAGCCCCACTGCCCCAGTAGCGCGCCCATGCTTTCGAGGATGCTCACTTCGTTGTCCAGCACCAGCAGGCGACGGCCCGGCAGCGGGTTGCCGGCACTTGGCAGCGGCACAGCCTGGTGGACGGGCAGCGGCAACGCTTTGCCCAGCGGCACCTGGATGCTGAACATCGAACCGCGCCCCGGCCACGAGCGGACTTCGATCCGGTAGCCGAGAATCTTGGCGATCCGCTCGACGATGGCCAGGCCCAGGCCCACGCCCTTGCGATCCGCCGCGCGGCCAACATCCAGTTGGTTGAACTCCAGGAAGATGGCCTGCAACCGGTCTTGTGCAATGCCCCGCCCGGTATCCCACACTTCCAGGCGCAGGTGGTCGCCGCGACGCCGCGCGCCCAACAGGACTCGACCCTCGTCGGTGTAACGGCAGGCGTTGCTGAGGAAGTTGCGCAGGATCCGCGTCAGCAACCGCAGGTCAGTGCTGATCGCATAGTCAGCGATGCGCGCGTGCAGCTTCAAGCCAGCGGCATCGGCCACCGAGCGGAACTCCGACACCAGCGGCGCAAACAGTTCGTCAAGGCGGTACACGGCCACGTCCGGTTTGACCGCTGCCTGGTCCAGGCGGGAGATGTCCAGCAGGTCGGTCAGCAGGTCCTCGGCACCCTCCAAAGCCTGGTGAGTACGCTCCACCAACACCTGTTCGGCCTCGGGCAAGTGCCGTTCGCGCAAAGTCGAAATCAGCAGGCGCGCGGCATTCAGTGGTTGCAGCAGGTCGTGGCTGGCGGCAGCGAGGTACTTGTCCTTGCTGCGGTTGGCGGCTTCGGCGGCGTCGCGCGCTTCAAGCAATTCATCAGTACGCGCAGCAACCCGTTGCTCCAGTTCGTCATTGAGCTGCTGCAGGCGCTGCTGGGCCTGCTTGCGCTCGGTGATATCGGCAACAAACCCCTCCACCAACCCTTCCTGGCCGGGCTTGAGCAGCAGGTTCATCAGCACATCGAGGTGGCTGCCGTCCTTGCGCCGCAAGCGGGTTTCATAGCCGTGCAGGCTGTGCTCACGGGCCAGGATCGCAGTAATCGCCTGCAGCTCATCGGCACCGCCATCGAACAAGTGGGTAGCCAGGTCGGTCAGGGAAAACAGCACGGCTTGCGGGTCGTCATAACCCAGCATGCGCGCCAGCGCCGGGTTGGCGGCACGCATGCCGTCCTGCAGGCTGGCCTGGAAAATTCCGTGCACAGCGTTTTCAAACAGCCATTTGTAGCGGTTGCGCTCGGCCTCCAGTTCATCCAGGCGGGCAGAAAGCTCCGGGTAGTGGCTTTTGCGCGCCGAGTGGTCGCCCAGCCCCAGTAGCCCGGCCAGCGCCCGTTGCTGCTCGTCAGAGGGCCTCGCCATAGACCACCTCGACATCTCGCTGGCTCGACGCGCGGGGGTTGGTGAGGATGCACGGGTCGTCCATCGCATGTTGCGACAGGAACGGGATATCGGAAGTGCGCACCCCGTGCAGGCCCAGGCTTTCATGGAAGCCGATGGCGTGCTTCAGGGCAATCAGGTGCTCCACCAGGCGCCCGCAGATCTGCCGGTGGTTGAGGCCACGGCAGTCGATGCCGAACACTTCGGCAATCACCTTGAAACGCTCCGGTGCCGAGCTGTAGTTGAACGCCACCACATGCTCCACCAGCACCGCGTTGCACAAGCCGTGCGGCAGGTCGAGGAACCCGCCCAGGCTGTGCGACATGGCATGCACCGCACCCAGGATCGCGTTGGAGAAGGCCAGCCCCGCCTGCATGCTGCCGAGCATGATCTTTTCGCGCAGGGCGATGTCGCCGGGGTTGGCGATCATCTCCACCAGGTTGCCATTGATCAGGCGCATGGCCTCCAGCGCATGGGGGTCGGTCAGCGGGCCGTGGCCGGTGGAAACAAAGGCTTCGATGGCATGCACCAGCGCATCGATGCCGGTACAGGCCGACAGGAACGGGTCCATGCTCAGGGTGGTTTGCGGGTCGATCAGTGACACGTCCGGCACCACCGCCTTGCTGACGATGGAGAACTTCATGCGCTCCTGCTGGTTGGAGATGATCACGAACTGCGACACGTCCGCCGAGGTGCCGGCGGTGGTCGGGATCAGGATCAACGGCGGGCTGGGCACGCGGATCATGTCCACGCCTTCGAATTCGAGGATGCTGCGCCCGTGGGCGACCACAATGCCGATGGCCTTGCCGCAATCCATCGGGCTACCGCCACCGACGGCGACGATTACGTCACAGTGGTTTTGCCGGTAGATCTCGGCACCGAGCATCACCTCCTCAACCCGCGGGTTGGGTGACACGGCGCTGTACAGGCAGTAATCGATGCCCTGGGCCTGCAGGCTGGCCTCCACATCGGCCACCCAGCCAGCGGCGATCACACCGGGGTCGCTGACCACCAGCACCTTGCGCGCTCCGAAGGTTTTGGCGTAATTGGCGACATTGTGCCGGCAGCCGGCACCGAAGATGATTTCAGGCGATACAAACTTGCGAAGCGGGCTGAAACTCTGGCTCATCGGGAAGCCTGTTCTTATTGTTCTGGAAGGTAACCGCCAGCGTAAAGCATCCCGCCGCGAAAGCAACCAGACCAAAGCGGCATCCAGGTTGAAGACCCGGCCACCGCAAGGATGGCCGGACAGACATCAGCGATTGGCGAAATACATCGTCACTTCGAAGCCAATGCGCAGGTCGGTGTAAGCGGGTTTGGTCCACATAGGGCAAGTCCTCTTCTTGTGCCGGGCGATTCCGGTAGAGGCATTAATGCATGGGGGACGGCAGGGGCGAATGCTACTTTGGAACGAGTTTGCGGGGGGCGTTGGTAGGGGGCAGCAAATCACTGTGGATTTGTCTATCGCAGGGCCGGCCTCTTCGCGGGTGAACCCGCTCCCACAGGTATTACGCAGATATTGAACCCTGCGCAACAACCTGTGGGAGCGGGTTTACCCGCGAAGAAGGCGACGCGGTTTAGAAGAAGCCCAACGGATTGATGTCGTAGCTCACCAGCAGGTTCTTGGTCTGCTGGTAGTGGTCCAGCATCATCTTGTGCGTCTCACGCCCCACGCCCGACTTCTTGTAGCCGCCAAACGCGGCATGCGCCGGGTACAGGTGGTAGCAGTTGGTCCATACCCGCCCGGCCTTGATCCCGCGGCCCATGCGGTAGGCACGGTTGATGTCGCGGGTCCACAGGCCGGCACCCAGGCCGAATTCGCTGTCGTTGGCAATCGCCAGGGCTTCGGCTTCGTCCTTGAACGTGGTCACCCCCACCACCGGGCCGAAGATTTCTTCCTGGAACACCCGCATCTGGTTGTGCCCCTTGAGCAGGGTCGGCTGGATGTAATAACCGCTGGCCAGGTCACCCTGCAGGCGCTCGGCGGCGCCGCCGGTGAGTAGCTGTGCGCCCTCCTCCCTGGCAATTTGCAGGTACGAGAGGATCTTGTCGTACTGCTGCTCCGAAGCCTGGGCACCCACCATGGTCGCGGTGTCCAGCGGGTTGCCGCGGGTGATTTTGCCGATTTTCTTCATCACCTCGGCCATGAACGGTTCGTAGATCGATTCCTGGATTAGCGCCCGCGACGGGCAGGTGCACACTTCGCCCTGGTTGAAGAACGCCAGCACCAGGCCTTCGGCAGCCTTCTCGATGAACGCAGGCTCCGCCTGCATGATGTCTTCGAAGAAAATGTTCGGCGACTTGCCGCCCAGCTCGACGGTGGACGGGATGATGTTCTCGGCCGCGCATTTCATTATGTGCGAGCCCACCGGGGTGGAACCGGTGAAGGCGATCTTGGCGATACGTTTGCTGGTGGCCAGCGCCTCGCCGGCCTCACGGCCAAAGCCCTGGACAATGTTCAGCACGCCTGCCGGCAACAGGTCGGCGATCAGTTCGGCAAACACGGTGATCGACAGCGGTGTTTGCTCCGCCGGCTTGAGTACCACGCAGTTGCCGGCGGCCAGGGCCGGGGCCAGCTTCCAGGCCGCCATCAGCAACGGGAAGTTCCACGGAATGATCTGCCCTACCACGCCCAGGGGTTCATGCATGTGATAGGCCAGGGTGCCTTCGTTGATCTCGGCGGCACCGCCTTCCTGCGCGCGGATGCACCCGGCAAAGTAGCGGAAGTGGTCCGCCGCCAGCGGCACGTCGGCATTCAGGGTTTCGCGCACGGCCTTGCCGTTGTCCCAGCTTTCGGTAACCGCCAGCACTTCCAGGTTCTGCTCGATGCGGTCGGCGATTTTCAGCAGTACCAGGGCACGGTCCTGCACCGAGGTCTTGCCCCAGGCATCAGCGGCGGCATGCGCGGCGTCCAGCGCACGTTCGATGTCCTGGGCGGTGGAACGGGGGAATTCGGCAATCGGCTGGCCATTGACCGGCGAGCTGTTGGTGAAGTACTGGCCAGCCAGGGGCGCCACGAACTCGCCATTGATGAAGTTGCCATAACGTGGTTTGAAGGACACGACGGCGCCTGGAGTTCCGGGTTGTGCGTAGATCATGCTGAGCCTCTGCGGGTCGATGCCTGTCCGGCGACAGGCGATTGACCGATGGTAAAAAGCCCCGCCTGCCGGGCGAATGCATCGTTGGCAGCGGGGCTCTCGTCATTTGGTAGTAGGGCCGCTTGTCGCCAGGGCGCTGGCGGCAGGGTTCAGGCGTTACGGCTGGGTGCTAGCGGTTTGCTGCAACTGCTTGGGCAGCTTGAAGGTCCAGAGCATGCCGCCCTGGTTGAAGTCCTTGACCCGCTTGGCCACTTCACCGCCCCACAGCGGTACCGCGCCGCCCCAGCCGGAAACCACCGAAACGTACTGCTCGCCGTCCATTTCCCAGGTAACGGGCGAGCCGAGCACGCCGGAGCCGGTCTGGAACTCCCAGACCTTGTCGCCGGTCTTGGCGTTGAACGCCTGCAGGTAGCCTTCCGGGGTGCCGGTAAATACCAGGTTGCCCTTGGTGGTCAGCACCCCACCCCACAGCGGCGCGTAGTTCTTGTGGCGCCACACTTCCTTGCCGCTGACCGGGTCGATGGCGCGCAGTACACCGATGTAGTCTTCGTTGAGTGGCTTGATGGTGAAACCGGCACCCAGGAACGCTGCGCCCTTCTTGTAGGCAATGCCTTCGTTCCAGATGTCCATGCCCCACTCATTGGACGGCACGTAGAACAACCCGGTGTCCTTGTTGTAGGCCATCGGCATCCAGTTCTTGGCACCGAGGAAGGCCGGGGCGACGAACACCGAGCTGCCCTTGGCTTCGCTACCCGGGGCGCCCGGGCGGCTGGCTTCGTTGTAGATAGGCCGGCCGTCCTTGTCCAGGCCGGTGGCCCAGGTGATCTTGTCGACGAAGGGGAAGCCACGGATGAACTTGCCGTTGGTGCGGTCGAGCACGTAAAAGAAGCCGTTGCGGTCGGCAGTGGCAGCCGCCTTGACCTCCTTGCCGCCGTCCTTGTAGTTGAACGAGATCAGCTCGTTGACGCCGTCGAAGTCCCAGCCGTCATGCGGCGTGCTCTGGAAGTGCCACTTGATGGTGCCGTCGTCCGGGTTCAGCGCCAGGCGCGACGAGGAATACAGGTTGTCACCCGGGCGCAGGTGCGAGTTCCATGGCGCCGGGTTGCCGGTGCCGAACAGGATCAGGTTGGTTTCCGGGTCGTAGTAGCCGCCCAGCCACGGCGCTGCACCGCCGGTCTTCCACAGGTCGCCAGGCCAGGTCTTGCCGGCTTCGCCACCGGAAATGCCGTTTTCGATGGCCTTGCCGTCCTTGTACACATAGCCCATGTGCCCTTCGACGGTGGGCCGCATCCACAGCAGCTCGCCGTTCTCCGGGTTGTAGGCCTGGATTTTGCCCACCACGCCAAATTCGCCCCCAGCGACACCCGTGATCAGCTTGCCATTGACGATCATTGGCGCAGCGCTGATCGAGTAGCCTTCCTTGTGGTCGGCGACTTTCTTGCTCCACACCACCTTGCCGGTGTCCTTGTTCAGTGCCACCAGTTTGGCGTCGAGGGTGCCGAAGAACACCAGGTCGCCGTACAGCGCCACGCCACGGTTGATCACGTCGCAGCACGGGCGGATGTCGTCGGGCAGGCGGGCATCGTACTGCCACAGCTTCTTGCCGGTGCGCGCATCCACGGCAAACACCCGCGAGTAGGAGCCGGTCAGGTACATCACCCCGTCTTTGATCAGCGGCTGGGCCTGCTGGCCGCGCTGCTTCTCACCGCCGAAGGAGAATGCCCAGACCGGGCGCAACTCCTTGACGTTGTTGCTGTTGAGCATGTCCAGCGGGCTGTAGCGCTGGCCCTGCACACCCAGGCCGTTGGTCACGATCTGCTGCGGGTTCTTCGGGTCCTGAAGGATTTCGTCATTGCTGACGGCGGCGTGGGCCGCGCCGGCAAGCAGCATGGCGCTGAGCACCAGGCTCACAGCGAACGCGGGACGACGTGGGGATCGGGTCATGTCGGCTACCTTTGGTTTTTTTGTTGTGTCCGGGAAAATTTCCCGGTGTGCCGAGAATTCTTGGTCGCGGCCTGCTCGCCAACAATTGCCAGGAGTGCGGAGTTTTCTAGTTCCTTGGTAGCACCTGCCTTGCGCAGCCCTCTGTAGGAGCGGCCTTGCGTCGCGATGGGCCGCAAAGCGGCCCCGGCAATCTTGCATGATGCGCAGATTTTGGGGCCGCTGCGCGCCCCATCGCGACGCAAGGCCGCTCCTACAGGGGACGGCGTCAGGGCTTGATGTCGACGCGCTGGAGTTGTTGGCGTTCGTAGCGGGGATACAAGTGGCTGACACTGCGAATCAGCTCATACCGGGTCAGGCTGATGTCGGCAAACCGCGCGGGGATCGGGCTGCGGATCATCTCGGCCATGTCATCGCCACGCGCAGCGCCCTGACGCATCAGGCCATCCAGCCAGCCCAGGTAGTCGCGCATCTGCACAAACGGCTGCGCATCGCTGGCCACCGGGCCATGCCCTGGCACCAGCTGCTTCCAGGGCAGCGCCTGCAAGGTGTCGAGGTCGTTGAGCCAAACGTCCAGCCCCGGGCTGTTGGGCGTGGTCAGGGCGCGTTGGTAGAACACCAGGTCACCGGCGAACAGCACACCCGTCTTTTCATCGAAAATCGCCAGGTCGGCACCGGTATGCCCGCCCAACCCCAGCAAACGCAGCCGGTGCCCGCCTACCTCATGCACGCCCGGCTCCAGCACCCGGGTCGGTAGTACCACCTCGGTGCCGCGCATCCAGTCGCCGACCAGGCGGTACATGTTCTCGGCCATGGCATCGCCCTGCTGGCGCAGCAGCTCAGCGGTACCGGCCAAGGCGCCAATGGGTACATCGGCGAAAGCCTGGTTGCCCAGCACATGGTCCGGGTGGTGATGGGTCAGCAGCACTTCCAGCACCGGTTTGTCGGTAATGGCGGCAATGGCCTGGCGCAGCGCCTCGCCATAACGCTTCGACGGCCCGCTGTCGATCACCACCACGCCGCTGTCGGTCACGATGAACGCCGTGTTGACCACATTGCCGCCATTGGCCTTGGCGAAATTGTCGGTGCTGCCTTCCAGCAGCCAGGTGCCCTCGGCGATCTGCCTGGGTGCGAGCCGGTATTCCAGGTCGGCCTGGGCCGGCAGCCCCAGGCACAGCAACAACAGCAGGATCCAACGCATGACAGGCGCCTCGGGTCAGGGAAAGTCAGGCAAGGCGCTCAGGGCACCGCCGCCTCGAACTGGTTGCCGCTGTTGTCCTGTAACAGCAGCCGGGTTGGCGCGGCGCCCTGGATATCAAAGCCCAGGTTGGGGTTTTCGCTGACGGCCGGGTACAGCTCCAGGCTGGCCAGGCGCTGGCCGTCGGCGCCTTGCAGTTCGGCATGGTTGAGGAAGAATTCGGGAATGCCGCTGACCAGGCCGTTGTCCATCGGGTGGGCTACCTGCAGGCGCAAACGGCTGCTGTCGCCACGCGGGTAGCGCCCACCCAACACCTCGCCAAGGTGCTCTTCCCAGCCAGGCTGGGTGCGCACCACGCTGGGCGCGGTACAGCCGCCACCGGCAGCGTCGATCAAGGTCGAACCGACATGCCAGAGGCCGTCGCGGGTGAGCACGGCGGCACGCAGGGGCGTGGCCTGCTCGATGCGGATGCGGATCGACAGCCAGGGCAGCACGCGCTCGCCGGGCTGGAAGTCGACAATGCGTGGCAGCGGGTTGAGTTCGGCCCAGGCGATGATACGCACCACCTCACCGGTGAATGCCCGGGCATCGATCTCCAGCGGCACCTGGCGGGCATCCTCGGCAAACGGCGGCGCCAGCAGCTTGACCCGGTCATCGAAGACGAAGGGTGCCTGGCCCAGCAGCTGCTTGTGGTAGAAGTCCCACATTACCGAGGGTACCGGGTCGTTGTTGGCACTTGGCTCGCTGGCCATGGCGGCCCAGGGTAGCCAGCAGGCCAGCAGGACAGTTGCTTTCAGGTTCATGATCCGCCCCCATGGATCAACCAATGGCTTTCAGCCTTGCCTGGCCCCCTGTGGGAGCGGCTTTAGCCGCGAACACCGGCAAAGCCGGTGCCATACACCGTGTCGCATTCTTCGCGGGTGAACCCGCTCCCACAGGGAATTGGGTCGCCCATTTGGCATCAAGGCCTGCCGGATCAGCTATTGGTACATTTCCGGAACCTGATAGCGCAGGCCGTAATGGCCATAGATCGCCTTCATCCGCCCATCCCGGATCAGCCCCTCCAGCGCCTCTTCCACCGCATACGCCAGCTGCCGGTTGCTTTCATGCACCGCCATGCCGATCTCCCAGGCTTGCTTGCCAAGGTTCGGGTAGGCGTTCTCCGCCAACGCCCATTGCGGGTTGGCGGCCTGGTGCAGTTGCCAGTCGACTTCGCCGCGCATCGCCATCACCGCGTCCACCTGGCCAGCCTGCATGGCCGCAAACGCCTGCTGCACGCTGGGGTAATGCTGGGTGCTGGCGCTGAGCATGCCGTTGAACACCGAGGTCAGGTAGAACGACGGCACGCTGTGCACCTCGACGCCGATCGGGTGCTGCTGGAACACCGCGACACTGGCCACCGAAGCCAGCCGGCGACGGTCATAGGCCACTTGCCAGCGCTCTTGCTGATAAGGGCCGAACATCACCACCTGGGCGTTTTCCAGCTCACCCAGTTCGTTGCGCTTCTGGGCGTAAGCGTGGTCGTACGGCACCCGCATCATCAGGTCGGCCAACTGCTGATGACGCAGCGGGCTACCACGCCAGATGTAGTCGCGCAGGTCGTCGTCAAGCTTTTCCCCGGGCGGCGCCCAGATCAGTTGCAGGCGTACGCCCATGGCTTCGGCCAACGCCTGCGCCAATTCCACATCAACGCCACGCGGCTGGCCATGGTCCTGGAAGCTGTAAGGCGCAAAGTCCTTGTACACCGCCACCTTCAGCTCGCCGGCGGTGATGATCGTGTCGTAGTTGCGCACCTGCGCCTGGGCCGCTGCGCAGCACAGCAGCAGGCTACTCAACAGCACCGCCCACAGACGCATGCTCGTTACTCCTCGACGTGTACGCTGTCCAGATAAGTGCGTACCGCCCACAGGGCTTCCTGGCTCAGGTAGTCGGCCATTTTCGGCATGTACACGCGGCCGTCGCGCACTGCACCATGGCGCACGCGTTCGACGAACCATTCATCACCAGCGTCGCCTTCATCGAGCATGCGCAGGTCGGGGGCAATGCCGCCCGACTTGGCTTCCAGGCCGTGGCAGGCCGCGCAATTCTGGTTGTAGGCCGAGGCGCCGATTTCCACCGCCTTGTCGTGCTCAGGCGAACTGCGGTAAGGGTTGACCGCCGCCCAGCCGTCACCGTCCAGGCTCACGCCAGCGTCCTTGATCGGGGTCAGGCCCTTGGTCTCCACAGCCTGCGGGACCACGTTGCCATGGGCCCAGGCCGTGCCGGTCAACACAGCCCCGGCCAGCAGACCTGCAGCAAGCAACACATTGCGTTTTGTTGTCATTGTTATGCCCTCACCATTGCACGCAAAGCCTCAACCACAGAGGCCGTGCCGCCATCTTAAAAACACCCCGCAGGCGGCCGAATGCTGCTTTGGTGGCCGGGCCTTACTCCCTTGGTAGTAGGGCTTGTGGCGAAGGGCCAAATGAGGTGCCGGCCGGGAACTCTTCCCGGCAAGGGCGGGACTTTTTCCGTATCCCGCAACCGCCGCTGCAGCCCACCCTGTGCAGGCCAAAACCTCCACTGGGAACTGCAACCATGACAATAAGATCGCTACCCGCCCTTTCCCCTCTGGCCCTGAGCGTGCGCGTGCTGCTGATGGCCGGTAGCCTGGCCCTGGGCAGCGTGGCAACAGCGGCCACCACACCTGCGGCACCTGCCGGCAAGAACGTCACCTGGGAAGACATTGCCAACGACCACCTCACCACCAACGACGTGCTGCAGTACGGCATGGGCACCAATGCCCAGCGCTGGAGCCCGCTGGCCCAGGTCAATGACAAGAACGTGTTCAAGCTGACCCCGGCCTGGTCGTACTCGTTTGGCGACGAGAAGCAGCGCGGCCAGGAATCGCAGGCCATCGTCAGCGATGGCGTGGTCTATGTCACCGGCTCGTACTCGCGGGTGTTCGCCCTTGATGCCAAGACCGGCAAGCGCCTGTGGACCTACAACCACCGCCTGCCCGACAACATTCGCCCGTGCTGTGACGTGGTCAACCGTGGCGCGGCCATCTATGGCGACAAGATCTACTTCGGCACCCTCGATGCGCGGCTCATCGCCCTCGACAAGCACACCGGCAAGGTGGTGTGGAACAAGAAGTTCGGCGACCACAGCGCCGGCTACACCATGACCGGCGCCCCCGTGCTGATCAAGGACAAGACCAGTGGCAAGGTACTGCTGATCCACGGCAGCTCAGGTGATGAGTTCGGCGTGGTCGGCCAGTTGTTCGCGCGCGACCCGGACACCGGCGAAGAAGTGTGGATGCGGCCCTTTGTCGAAGGCCACATGGGCCGCCTGAACGGCAAGGACAGCACCCCGACCGGCGACGTCAAGGCCCCCTCCTGGCCGGACGACCCGACCACCGAAACCGGCAAGGTCGAAGCCTGGAGCCACGGCGGCGGCGCCCCTTGGCAGAGCGCCAGCTTCGACCCCGAGACCAACACCATCATTGTCGGTGCTGGCAACCCAGGCCCGTGGAACACCTGGGCGCGCACCTCCAAAGACGGCAACCCGCATGACTTCGACAGCCTGTACACCTCCGGCCAGGTCGGCGTCGACCCGAGTACCGGCGAAGTCAAATGGTTCTACCAGCACACCCCCAACGATGCCTGGGACTTCTCCGGCAACAACGAGCTGGTGCTGTTCGACTACAAGGACAAGGACGGCAAGGTGGTCAAGGCCACCGGCCACGCCGACCGCAACGGCTTCTTCTACGTGGTCGACCGCAACAACGGCAAGCTGCAGAACGCCTTCCCCTTCGTCGACAACATCACCTGGGCCAGCCATATCGACCTGAAGACCGGGCGCCCGGTGGAAAACCCCGGCCAGCGCCCGGCCAAGCCGCTACCGGGTGAAACCAAGGGCAAGCCGGTCGAGGTGTCGCCGCCGTTCCTCGGGGGCAAGAACTGGAACCCCATGGCCTACAGCCAGGACACCGGCCTGTTCTACATCCCCGGCAACCAGTGGAAGGAGGAGTACTGGACCGAGGAAGTGAACTACAAGAAAGGCTCGGCCTACCTGGGCATGGGCTTCCGCATCAAGCGCATGTACGACGACCACGTCGGCACCCTGCGCGCCATGAACCCGACCACCGGCAAGCTGGTGTGGGAACACAAGGAGCACCTGCCGCTGTGGGCTGGCGTGCTGGCAACCAAAGGCAACCTGGTGTTCACCGGCACCGGCGATGGCTTCTTCAAGGCCTTCGACGCCAAGACGGGCAAGGAGCTGTGGAAGTTCCAGACCGGCAGCGGCATCGTTTCGCCGCCGATTACCTGGGAACAGGACGGCGAACAGTACATCGGCGTCACCGTCGGCTACGGCGGCGCGGTGCCGCTGTGGGGTGGCGACATGGCCGAACTGACCAAGCCGGTAGCCCAGGGTGGTTCGTTCTGGGTGTTCAAGATCCCGAGCTGGGACAACAAGACCGCACAGCGGTGACCTGCAGCGGGGAGCGGCCTGTGCCCCTCCCCGTTTTGCCCTTTTCCTGTCGAGAGCCTTTCGCGATGAACTACCTGCCCTTCGCCCTGCTCCTGGTACTCACCCCGGCCCTGGCGGCAAATACGGATGACGATGGCAACGATACTCCCCTGATCATCAACGACTGCATCATTGCCGAAGCCAGCCAGTGCCCGGGGGCCAACCTGCGCGGCGCCAACCTGGCCAACCAGGACCTGCGCAAGATGAACCTGGCCGGCGCCGACCTGCGCGATGCCGACCTGCGCCACGCCCAGCTGGACCTGGCCAACCTGGAAAAAGCCCGCCTGCAAGGCGCCAACCTGACCCGCGCCAGCCTGCAGCAAAGCAACTTGCGCCTGGCCGACCTGAGCCATAGCCGCCTGGTGGCCATCCAGGGTTGGGGCTTGTTCGCCCAGGGGGCGCAGTTCGAAAAAGCCGACCTCAGCGCGGCCTACCTGCAGTTCGCCCGGTTGTCCGGGGCCAAGCTGCAGCAGGCCAACCTGCAGGCGGCGGACCTGGAAATGGCCTGGCTGAGCAAGGCCGACCTGCAAGGGGCCAACCTGGGCGATGCCAACCTGCAGGAGGCCAAGTTCGGCCAGAGCAACCTGGCACGCGCCGACTTGCGCGGGGCACGGCAACACTATGGGAATTTTCAGGAGGCCAACATGGAGGGCTGCACGGGCTGCCCTGAAACCTGGGACAAATGAACACATCACTGCCCAGGCCGTTCATTTCCCCTGTGCGCGAAATTGAGCAAGCCCGTGCTTACCCCATGACACGCACACGTTGCAATTACAGGGCTCGCAGGCCCAACGCCTCGACCGCCCCGCAGGCAATGGCCATGCCCACCAGCTCCGCCAGGCTGGTGGCCTGCAGCCGCTTCATCACCCGCCCGCGGTACAGGTCGACGGTTTTCACGCTGATACCCAGCCGCTCGGCAATCTCGCGGTTGCTCAAACCCTGGGCCAACGGCACGAACACATCCCGCTCACGCGGCGTCAGGCCGTCGATGCGCGCCTGTACCAATGCCTGCGCCTGATCCCCCTGTCGGGCCCGCCCGGCGTGTTCCAGCGCCGCTTGCACGCTGTCGAGCAGCAACTGGTCGTTGTAGGGCTTTTCGATAAAGTCGCAGGCACCGGCCTTGAACGCCCGTACCACGATCGGCACATCGGCATGGCCGCTGACAAAGATCACCGGCAGCGTCAGGCCGCGCTCGCGCATCGCTTGCTGCACGGCCAACCCGCCCAGCCCCGGCATGCGCACATCCAGCAGCACACAGGCAGGCCCGTCATCGACACAAGCATCGAGAAATGCTTGCCCGGTGGCAAACGGCAAGGCCTGCAGGCCCACCGACTGCAGCAGCCAGACCGTCGAGTCGCGCATCCCCTGGTCGTCATCGACCACATACACTTTCGCTTGCACCGCAGCTTCCCCTTATCCCCTGCTGACCGCCAACCGGCAGCACAGTACCAGACCACCGTCATCACCCGCCCGCGCCCACAGGCTGCCGCCAAAACCTTCGATCAGGCTGCGGCTCATGCTCAAGCCCAGGCCCAGGCCGTCGGCCTTGCTGGTGGTGAACGGTGTGAAGATTCCATCCAGGCGCTCGGGCGCCACACCCGGCCCCTGGTCGGTTACCTCGACCAGTACGCCAGCGTCATCACGCACAGCGCCGAGCAGGATACGTGACGGCCGCTCGCCATGCTGCTCGCGGTTGGCATCGATGGCGTTGCGCAGCAAGTTGAGCAGCACCTGTTCCAGCAACACCCGATCGGCATACACCCAAGGCAGTTGCGCGCTCATGCGCAACTCGACCTGCACCTGGTCACGCGCAGCCTCCCAGGCACACAGGCGCATGGCTTCGCCGGCCACCTCGGCCACGTCCAGCGCCTGCAGGCGGCGTGGCCCCTTGCGCAGGAAGGCGCGCAGACGGCGGATCACTTCGGCGGCATGGGTGGCCTGCTCGCTGATGCGCTGCAGGCCCTGGCCAACCCGTTCGCGGGCCTGCGGGTCGCGCTCCAGGCTGTGCAGGTAGCGCTGGCTGGCGTTGGCGTAGTTGACCACGGCTGCCAGTGGCTGGTTGATTTCATGGGCAATGCCCGAGGCCAGTTCGCCCAAGGTGGCCAGGCGCGCGCTGTGGGCCAGGCTTTCCTGGGCTTCGATGCGCAAGGTGATGTCGCGGGACACGCTGACCACCTCCACCACCGCGCCGGTGTAGGTCTCGCGGATCGCCCGGCTGGCAATTTCGAACCAGCGGTAGCCGCCAGTGGCCTGGCGCACCCGACAGGTCATGGTGTGGTAACCGTCCTGGTCCAGTGCCGCGGCCGCCTGGCGCAGTACCTGGCGCCGCTCGCGCGGGTGCAGCAGGCTGTGCACCGGCATGCCACGCAATTGCTCGGGCCATAGCCCCAGCAGGCGGTAGGCGGCCGGCGAGGCATCGAGAAAGCGGCCATCGGGGCTGTGCCGCGAGATCAGGTCGGTGGTGTTTTCGATGATCAGCCGGTACAGGCGCCGGGCGCGGCTGGCTTCACGTGCACCTTGGCGCTCTTCGCTGGCATCACGGCAGCGGCCCAGCACGTGCTGGCCCTGGTCGTCCGGCATGAAGGTCCACAACACGATGCGCTCGCCAACCTGTACTTCCACGTCGCTGATTGCCCGTTGCTGGCGCAGGCAGGCACGTACCAGCGCCGCGCAGTTGGCCGGCAGCCAGGCGGCCAGCGTCGGCCCCTCGGCGACCCAGGCCTGCAATGCCGGGTTGAGGGCCAGCGGGCGGGCATCGCCGGCCAGCAGCAGGCTGGGCTGTGGGTCCTTGGCGAGCAAGGGGGAAACGGTCATTTCCACGGCAGATGGCTCTTCTTATAGTAGTTTTACTATATTGCTATAGTCGATATTCCTACTACCATAACGAATCGCGTAAAACTGCGACAGAGGGAGCGGCCCACCGTCCGCGTCCCTGCACCCTGAACAGAGCTAACAATCAGCCATCGGGGGCCAGGCAGCACAGGTTGCGCCTGCCTCCCTAACAGGATTACCGCATGTCGATCTATGCCCAGGGCCTGATGCCCGCTGCCGTCAACCATGTCGCCCTTACCCCGCTGAGTTTCATCGAACGCACCGCTGCCGTGTACGGCAACTACCCGGCGGTCATCCACGGCGCCATCCGCCGCAACTGGCAGCAAACCTACCAACGCTGCCGACGCCTGGCCAGCGCCCTGGTTGGCCGCGGCATTGGCCGTGGCGACACCGTAGCAGTGATGCTGCCCAACACCCCGGCCATGCTCGAAGCCCACTTCGGCGTGCCCATGACCGGTGCCGTGCTCAATACCCTCAACGTTCGCCTGGACGCCGAGGCCATCGCCTTCATGCTGCAGCATGGCGAGGCCAAGGTGCTGATCACCGACCGTGAGTTCCACGCGGTCATCGAGGCCGCCCTGGCGCTGCTCGAACACCCGCCGCTGGTGGTCGATGTGGATGACCCGGAGTACGGCGAAGGCCGTGCGGTCAGCGAACTGGACTATGAGGCCCTGCTTGCCGAAGGCGACCCGGAATTTGTCTGGGAATGGCCGGATGACGAGTGGCAGGCGATTTCGCTGAACTACACCTCCGGCACCACCGGCAACCCCAAGGGGGTGGTCTACCACCACCGCGGCGCCTACCTGAACGCCTTGGGCAACCAGATGACCTGGGCCATGGGCCACCGCCCGGTGTACCTGTGGACCTTGCCGATGTTTCACTGCAACGGCTGGTGCTACCCCTGGACCATCACCGCCCTGGCCGGTACCCATGTGTTCCTGCGGCGGGTCGACCCGCAGAAAATCCTGACCCTGATCCGTGAACACCGGGTCAGCCACCTGTGCGGCGCGCCGATCGTGCTAAACGCCCTGGTCAACATGCCCGAGGCAGCCAAGGCGGCCATCGAGCACCCGGTGCAGGCCATGGTCGCCGGCGCTGCGCCACCGGCCAAGGTGATTGGCGCCGTGGAGGAAATGGGCATCACGGTTACCCATACCTATGGCCTGACCGAAGTCTACGGCCCGGTAACCGTGTGCGCCTGGCACGATGAATGGGACGAGTTGACGCTGGAAGAGCGCGCGCGGATCAAGTCGCGCCAGGGTGTGCGCTACCCGACCCTGGACGGCCTGATGGTCGCCGACCCGCAAACCCTCGAGCCGGTGCCACGCGACGGCAATACCCTGGGCGAGATCTTCATGCGCGGCAACACGGTGATGAAGGGCTACCTGAAAAACCCCGAAGCTACCGCCGAAGCCTTCCGTGGCGGCTGGTTCCATACCGGTGACCTGGCGGTGTGGCATGCCGACGGTTATGTCGAAATCAAGGACCGGCTCAAGGACATCATCATTTCCGGTGGCGAGAACATTTCCACCATCGAGGTCGAGGACGCCCTGTACAAGCACCCGGCAGTACTTGAAGCCGCCGTGGTGGCGCGCCCGGACGAGAAATGGGGGGAAACCCCGTGCGCCTTCATTGCCCTGAAACCTGGCCGGGAAGACACCCGCGAGGCCGACCTCACCGGGTGGTGCCGCGAGCACCTGGCCGGGTTCAAGGTGCCGAAGACCGTGGTGTTTGGCGAGCTGCCCAAGACCTCGACCGGCAAGATCCAGAAGTACGTGTTGCGCGATCGGGCCAAAGCCCTCTGATCCTGTAGCGGCCCTTTCGCGGGTAAACCCGCTCCCACAGGTACAGCATCGGGTTCAAATTTGGTGCGATCCCTGTGGGAGCGGGTTTACCCGCGAAGAGGCCAGCCCAGATTTCCCACTTTTCCAGAGCCACCGATGACCACTTATAACGCCCCCCTGCGCGACATGCGCTTCATCCTGCACGACGTCTTCAACGCCCCGGCCCTGTGGGCCCGCCTGCCCGCCCTGGCCGAGCGCATCGACGCCGACACCGCCGACGCCATCCTCGAAGAAGCAGCCAAGGTCACCGCCCAGCTGATCGCCCCACTCAGCCGCAACGGTGACGAACAAGGCGTGCACTTCGACGCAGGCTCAGTCACCACCCCCGACGGCTTCCGCGAGGCCTGGCACACTTACCGCGAAGGCGGCTGGGTCGGCCTGGGCGGCAACCCCGAACATGGCGGCATGGGCATGCCGAAGATGCTCGGCGTGCTGTTCGAAGAAATGCTCTACGCCGCCGACTGCAGCTTCAGCCTGTATTCGGCACTGAGCGCCGGCAGTTGCCTGGCAATCGACGCCCATGCCAGCGAGGCACTCAAGGCCACTTACCTGCCGCCACTGTACGAGGGCCGCTGGGCCGGCACCATGTGCCTGACCGAACCCCAGGCCGGTACCGACCTGGGGCTGATCCGCAGCCGTGCCGAACCCCAGGCCGATGGCAGTTACCGCATCAGTGGCAGCAAGATCTTCATTACCGGCGGCGAACAGGACCTGACCGAGAACATCGTCCACCTGGTGCTGGCCAAACTGCCGGATGCGCCTGCCGGCGCCAAAGGCATCTCGCTGTTTCTGGTGCCCAAGTACCTGGTCGAGACCGACGGCCGCCTGGGCGCACGCAACGCCGCCCATTGCGGTTCGATCGAGCACAAGATGGGCATCAAAGCCTCGGCCACCTGTGTGATGAACTTCGACGGTGCCATCGGTTACCTGGTCGGCGAGCCCAACAAAGGCCTGGCAGCGATGTTCACCATGATGAACTACGAGCGCCTGTCCATTGGCATCCAGGGCATCGGCTGCGCCGAAGCTTCCTACCAGAGCGCCGCCCGTTACGCCAACGAGCGCCTGCAAAGCCGCGCCGCCAATGGCCCACAGGCACAGGACAAGGCTGCCGACCCGATCATCCACCACGGCGATGTGCGGCGCATGCTGCTGACCATGCGCACCCTCACCGAAGGTGGCCGGGCGTTTGCCGCCTACGTCGGCCAGCAGCTGGACCTGGCGCGCTATGCCGAAGACGCCGGTGAGCGCGAGCACGCCCAGCGCCTGGTGGCGCTGCTGACCCCGGTGGCCAAGGCGTTCTTCACCGACAATGGCCTGGAAAGCTGCGTGCTCGGCCAGCAGGTGTACGGCGGCCATGGCTACATTCGTGAATGGGGCCAGGAGCAACGGGTGCGTGATGTGCGCATTGCGCAGATCTATGAAGGCACCAATGGCATCCAGGCCCTTGACCTGCTCGGGCGCAAGGTGCTGGCCGACGGCGGCCAGGCGCTGGCCAGCTTTGCTGCCCAAGTGCGGGCGTTCAGCGTGGACGCACCGCTGCACCGCGAGGCCTTGCAGGCCAGCCTGGCGCGGCTGGAGGCGACCAGCGCCTGGCTGCGGGCGCTAGCGGCTGAAGACGCCAACCTGGTCAGTGCGGTGGCGGTGGAGTACCTGCAGCTGTTCGGGCTGACGGCGTATGCCTATATGTGGGCGCGGATGGCCGCGGTGGCGCTGGGCAGGCGTGATGAAGATGCGGCGTTTTACGGAGCGAAGCTGGCGTGTGCAGAGTTCTTCTTCCAGCGGGTGTTGCCGCGGGGGTTGGGGCTGGAGGCCAGTATCCGGGCGGGTAGTGGCAGCCTTTATGGTATGGATGCGGCGCAATTCTGATGGCCCCTCGGGGGCGCTTTGCGCCCCATCGCGACACAAGGCCGCTCCTACAGGGGAACGCGATTCCCTGTAGGAGCGGCCTTGTGTCGCGATGGGCTGCAAAGCAGCCCCAACGATTACAGCCTGTAAATGCGCGCGCGAAAGGTTCTCAAACGCCGAAAAACCGTTGCAAATCCGACGAAAAACCGGCACAACTGATAGTCATTCGCCATTACGCCGGTTCTCGGGGGCCCTTCTGCAAGGGTAGAATGCGCAAAACCCGGAGCCGCAATGAACCACGACCGCCTCAATCCCAGCCCAGACGATGCCATCACCGACGCCGCCGCGCACTGGTGCATGCGCCTGCATGCCGAAGATTGCACGGCAGCCGAGCGTGAGGCATTCGCCCGCTGGCTGGCGGCCGACCCGCGGCATGCCGAGGAATACCAGGCGATGCTGGAAATCTGGCAAACCGCCGACCTGCTGCCGCGCACGGCCACGGTCATCGACTTCAACCCTCCGGCCAAGCAAACCACGCGCCCGCGTAACTGGCGGCCGCTGGCGTCGGCCGCCGCCATCGCCCTGGCGGTGCTGCCGCTGGCCGGCTGGGTGGGCTGGGAACAAGGCTGGTTGCCCAACCACTACCAGCACTTCGAAGCCGGCGACCGCATGCAAACGGTGGAGCTGAGCGACGGCAGCACAGTACAGCTCAACCTCAATACCGAGCTTACCTACCTCAACTACAAGGACCAGCGCCAGGTCACGCTCAAGCGTGGCGAGGCGTTCTTCAAGGTCCAGCACGACAGCAGCCACCCGTTCATCGTGCATGCCGGCCGCGGCCAGACGCGCGTGACCGGCACCCAGTTCAACGTGTGGAAGTATCAGGACCAGGTCAAAGTCACCCTGGTGGAAGGCTCGGTACTGGTGTCCAGCGATGGCAGCGCCGGCGGCTACCGCCTTGGCCCTGGCATGCAGGCCAGCTACCACAAAGGTGACTTCGAGCCACAGCTTGAGCAAAGCGACGACTACGGTAACAGCCTGGCGTGGCGCAACGGCAAGCTGGTGCTCGACAACCTGAGCCTGGAACAGGCGTTGCCGGTGATCAACCGCTACCTCGACGCGCCCTTGCTGCTGGCCGATGCCAGCACCGGGCGCATTCGCATCAGCGGCATCTACAACACCCGTGAAGTGGGGCGCCTGGTCAACAACCTGCCCAAGGTGCTGCCGGTCTACCTGACCCGCAGCAAGGACGGCAGCACCGTGCTCAACCGCATCTCGCCGCCGCCCGACAAGGGCTGACGCCCTCCCCGCCCTACAAGGTCATCGCCGCCAGCCAGCCGAACGCCAGCAGCGGCAGGTTGTAATGGATGAACGTCGGTACCACGGTGTCCCAGATGTGGTGGTGCTGGCCATCCACGTTCAGGCCCGAGGTCGGGCCCAGGGTCGAGTCCGAAGCTGGCGACCCCGCATCCCCCAAGGCGCCGGCAGTGCCGACGATGCACACGGTGGCCAGCGGGTCGAAGCCCAGTTGCACGCACAGGGGCACGAAGATCGCGGCCAGGATCGGCACGGTGGAAAACGACGAGCCGATGCCCATGGTCACCAGCAGCCCCACCAGCAGCATCAGCAAGGCACCGATGCCCTTGCTGTGGTTGATCCACTGCGCCGAGGTTTCCACCAGGCTCTTCACTTCACCGGTGGCTTTCATCACGTCGGCAAAACCGGACGCGGCAATCATGATGAAGCCGATCATGGCCATCATTTTCATGCCTTCGGTGAACAGGTCGTCGGTGTCCTTCCACTTGACGATGCCCGACAACGAGAAGATCAGGAAGCCGACCATGGCGCCGATGATCATCGAGTCCAGCAGCAACTGGACGATGAAGGCGGCAGCAATTGCCAGCCCGGCCACCATCAGGGTCAGCGGGTTGTACTGCACGCTCACCTGCTCCACCTGTTCGATGCGCGCCAGGTCGTAGTCACGTTTCTTGCGGTAGCTGATGAACACGGCCAGCAACAGCCCGACGAGCATGCCGGCAGCCGGAATGGCCATGGCGTGGGTGACGTTGACCCCGCTCACGTCGACACCCGCGCGGGCAACGTTGGCCAACAGGATCTCGTTGAGGAAGATGTTGCCAAAGCCCACCGGCAGGAACATGTACGGGGTGATCAGGCCGAAGGTGATCACACAGGCGATCAGCCGGCGGTCAATACGCAGACGGGTCAGCACGTACAGCAGCGGCGGCACCAGCAGCGGGATGAAGGCAATGTGGATGGGCAGGATGTTCTGCGACGACACGGCCACCACCAGCATCAGGCCGATCATCAGCCATTTGACCTTGCCGCCGTTGGCATGGCCCTGGCGGTCGATCATGGCCAGGGCGCGGTCGGCCAGGGCATGGGCCAGCCCGGACTTGGCGATGGCCACGGCAAAGGCGCCGAGCAGTGCGTAGGACAACGCCACCGTAGCCCCGCCACCCAGGCCGCCGTTGAAGGCCTTGAGCGTGCCTTCGATGCCCAGGCCACCGACCAGTCCACCGACCAGCGCGCCGATGATCAGGGCGATGACCACGTGCACGCGGGACAGGCTGAGTATCAGCATGATGCCGACCGCGGCGATCACTGCATTCATGGTTGGCTTACCTCATTGCGACAGAAAAAAGCGCGAACTCTGAAGCAGTGGGGGGCAGATGTCAAAAATGCCATGTTGCGGCGGATTACCAATGTGCTGCGCGGTCTCCGTGTAGGAGCGGCCTTGTGTCGCGATCGGGCCGCAGAGCGGCCCCAGCTATTTGTGCTGAGACGCAAATCGAGGGGGCGCTTCGCACCCCGATCGCGACACAAGGCCGCTCCTACACAGGGACCGCGCAGGTCTGAAATTAAATTGAACGTTTGAATAAAGAAAAAAACGCGCCCGCCGACACAGACGCTAGCCACACTCTTATTACAAGGGATCCGCCCCCATGCCTTTGCGACAACTTTCCATCCAGTGGAAAATCACCCTGCTCGCCGGTCTCTGCCTGGCCGGCATCGTCACCTTGCTCGTCGGCCTGTCGCTGTACCGCATGGACCACAGCTCGGACCTGGTCAAGGCCAGCAGCATGCAGATGCTGACCGAAGCGGCGCAATCGCGCATCGAGTCGCAAGGTGAAGTGCAGGCGCTGAACATCCGCCGCCAGTTCATGGACGCCTACCAGTACGGCGCCGGGTTTGCCCGCCAGGTGCTGTTCTTGCGTGAACAGGCAGAAAAACGCTTTCTCGATGCCTTCGACCTGCGCGAAGACATGACCCGCCAGGTGCGCGCGGCCCTGCAAGCCAACCCCGACCTGCTCGGCCTGTCGCTGGTGTTCGAGCCCAACGCGCTGGACAGCAAGGACAGCCTGTTTGCCGGCAAGGCGGAACTGGGCAGCAACGAAACCGGGCGCTTTGCCCTGTACTGGTCGCAGCCGCGTGCCGGCCAGCTGACCTCGATGGCGCTGCCCGAACACGATATGGCCAACAGTGAGATCGGCCCCAGCGGCCAGCCGGCCAACACCTGGTGGGTGTGCCCGCGCAACACCGGCAAGGTGTGCGTGGTGGAGCCCTACTTCTACAACATCGATGGCCAGCAAGTGCTGATGACCAGCATCGTCTTCCCGCTGGCGGTCAGCGGCAAGATCATTGCCACCCTGTCCATCGACATCAACCTCAACAGCCTGCAGGCGCTGAGCCAGGAGGCCAGCCGCAGCCTGTACGAAGGCCGCACCACAGTCGGCATCCTCAGCCCGGTCGGTCTGCTGGCCGGCTACAGCGCCGACGCCAGCAAGCTGGCCCAGCGCTTCGACCAGGTCGACCCGGCCAAGGGCGCCGAGCTGGTGCGCAAGCTGGCCGACGGCAAGCTGAGCATCCTCCACGACCAGCAGCGCCTGAAGGTACTGGCAGCGTTCCGGCCGATCCCCGACGCACAACCCTGGGGCGTATTGCTGGATGTACCGGAAAGCGCCCTGACCGGCCCGGCCGAAACGCTGAAGCAAGAGCTGGACGCCCTGAACACCAGCGGCACCCTGCTGGAGCTGGGCCTGGGCCTGGCGGCTGCCATTGCCGGGCTGCTGATGGTGTGGCTGATGGCCCGCGGGGTTACCCGGCCGATCCTGGGCGTGGCCGCCATGCTCAAGGACATCGCCAGCGGCGAGGGCGACCTGACCCGTCGCCTGACCTACCAGAAGCAGGACGAGCTGGGCGAACTGGCTGGCTGGTTCAACCGCTTCCTCGACAAGCTGCAGCCGACCATCGCCGAGGTCAAACGCTCGGTACAGGCCGCCCGGGGCACTGCCGACCAGTCCTCGGCGATTGCCACCGAAACCAGCGCCGGCATGGAGCAGCAGTACCGCCAGGTCGACCAGGTGGCCACCGCCTCACATGAAATGAGCGCCACCGCCCAGGACGTCGCCCGTAGCGCTGCCCAGGCTGCGCAGGCCGCACGCGATGCCGACCAGGCCACCCGCGAAGGCCTGGCGGTGATCGAGCGCACCACCACCAGCATCGATACCCTGGCCGCCAACATGAGCGACGCCATGGCCGAAGTCGAGGGCCTGGCGCAGAACAGCGAGAAGATCGGCTCGGTGCTGGAGGTGATCCGCTCGATCGCCGAACAGACCAACCTGCTGGCACTCAACGCCGCCATCGAGGCGGCCCGCGCCGGTGAGGCCGGCCGCGGCTTTGCCGTGGTCGCCGACGAGGTACGCAACCTGGCCCAGCGCACCCAGGAATCGGTGGAAGAAACCCGCCAGGTGATCGAAGCACTGCAAAACGGCACCCGCGAAGTGGTCGGCGCCATGGACCACAGCCACCGCCAGGCACAGGGTGGTGTGCAGCAGGTCGGCCAGGCGGTTACCGCACTGCAGCGCATTGGCCAGGCCGTCACGGTGATTACCGACATGAACCTGCAGATTGCCTCCGCCGCCGAAGAGCAAAGCGCGGTCGCCGAGGAAATCAACAGCAACGTGGCGACCATCCGCGATGTCACCGAATCGCTGTCGGGCCAGGCCAACGAATCGGCGCGGGTCAGCCAGTCGCTGAACAGCCTGGCCAACCAGCAGCAGGCACTGATGGATCAGTTTCGCGTGTAGAACCGAGCGGGGTCGGCCACTGCCGGCCCTGTTGCCGACCTTGCCTCAGGCTTTGAACCTGCCATCGCCGAGTATGCGGTCCAGCAATACCAAGGCGCCATGCACATTGGGGCGGGCGCCCATCGGCAGTACATCGGTGTCGGGCAAGGTGGCGTCGTCGTAGCCCGACGCCATCACCAGTTGGTGCATCTGGTTGCCGTTGAGATAAATGTGGTGCTGTTCCATTGCATAGGACTGGATCAGGCTCAGTGCACCACACACCATGGGCGTGGCGCTAGAGGTGCCTGCGTAGGTATACGTGTAGTCACGATTGTCACCGGGGAAATCCTGCAAGTCCGAATACGACAGCGTGACGACACTGTCGCCCCAGGCATTGAGCATGCGATAGGGATAATGGTGGTTGGAGTAAGCATGGGGCTTGCCATCATACGAGTGGCAGGCCCCTACCAGTATGGCGCCTGCATCACCATGGTTCTTGAAATAGTGCCAGTTGCTCAGGTCGACGCCTTCGCTTTGCCGCGTGCCTTTGCCTGCAAGGGTTTGGCTACTGCCATTGGCCGCAGCATTGACTACCACTGCGCCACGCTGGCTCAGCTGCTGCATGACCACCCACCAGGCCTTGTCGTGCAAGGACGGCAGCATAGTGCTGAGCACGTCGATATGGGCTGTTTGCCGATTTATTCCAACGATGTCCCCAGGTTCCACATTTCGCAGCAGGTCCTTGAGCGCCTGATAATTGCGCTGCGCATCCTGATCCCGGTTGTTGTAGAGATACAACTCACTGTCATGGCTGATTCCAGTGGCCCCTGTACCATTACGTTTTGCCAGTATGATCCCGGCAGATGCCGTTCCATGCGACGGATCATGGTTGCTCGCTAGCGAAACGATTTTCAGGTCAGGATTGCCTTGCAAGTCTTCATGTTCCGGAAACAACCCTGCGTCACTGAAGTGAATCCGCGCCCCCTTGCCAGTTACCCCGCCTGCCCAGGCCTTGCGGATATTGAGGCCCCGCCAACGCGAACCTGGCTCGTCGAGGTAATTCTGACGCGCTTCGAAGTCAGGCGTAGGCTGGGCATCTTCATGTGCCCGGTTACCTAGTACCACTGCTGCCCCTGTCAGCAAGGTGGCCGCCAGCCCCGCCAGGCCCAGCAGAAACAAGTTTGGTGAAGCTACCGGCGAATTGAAGTGCATGGACTCAACGTACTCGAGTGCCGATAGCGTCTTGAGCAGTTCGATGTAGGTGTCATTGAGCATGCTGGCAGGCTGATCGAGCATGCAGAAATCACGGAATGCCTGGAGCCTGGGTTCATCTTGCTCCTGTTCATTCAGGGCAGAACGCGGAGTCATGACCGCCTTGAGGTTTGGCCAGTACCGTACCAGGACGGAACCGGAGGTTGGCTCCAGGTCATGCAGCAGTCGCGCATACCCCCCTTTGCTGAACATGATGACCAGTGTCGGGTACAGCTTGCCCGCCTCCAGCACGGGAAGCACTTGCGCAGCTTGCTCCACAGCCTGCGTCTGCGCCACTTCGCGCTTGTGTCGCTCGCCCATCGAGGTCAACGGTAACTTGTCCAGCAGGCTCCGGCTGCTCTCGTCGGCCTTGATGTCGAGCAACAGTGGCGGCATGTCGATAGCACCGGCAGGGCCGGTAGGCCGGTTCATTGCCCGTGCATGTTCATCCAGCAAGACAACCCTGGGCCGTATCGCGTACAGCCCCCCTTCTTCGTCCGCCTCCAAAACGGCCGGGCAACCGTGATCGGCCAGCTTTCCGCTGCGAGCCTGGGAGTAGACGGAAACACCCTTGAACGACACCGGGCCATCGGGCCCGGACCGTTCGAGCTCATAGCGGATGCGGTTGACCTTGTGCAGATCAGGCCCACTACAACGAACGTGGAGTTTTCCGTCGAATCGGAAATTACGGTAGTAGATAAAGTTCAGGTCTAGCGTCATCAGGTCAGTCCTCGATCATGTGCTCGCCGATAGGCCTTGCACACCATGGCAACGCACTGTCGGGGCCGGCAGCGGGAGCGACTTCCCAGCGGCCAGGAAGGCGTTGACAAGCCCTCGTCTACACTTGCCCTCAGCCACTCAACAACAACCGACCAGGGTCCTGATGAAGAAAATTACAACGCTGCTGGCCGGCCTGCTGCTCGCCGTAGGCTTGGCCAGCACCAACAGCGCAGCCTCGGCCGAACGCAGCGAGCCCATCCACTTTGGCGCCATTGGCTGGGAGAGCGGTGCCCTGACCACCGAAATCCTGCGGTTGATCGTAGAACGCGGCTACGGCTACCCCACTGACACCCTGCCGGGCAGCACCGTCAGCATGGAAGTAGCGCTGGCCCGTAACGACCTGCAGGTAATCGCCGAAGAATGGGCCGGGCGCAGCCCCGCATGGGTCAAGGCCGAGCAGGCCGGCCAGGTGTTCGCCCTGGGCGACACGGTGAAAAACGCTGAAGAAGGCTGGTGGGTGCCGGCCTATGTGATCGAAGGCGACGCCTCCCGCAACCTGAAACCCGTGGCTCCCGAACTGCGCAAGGTCGAAGACCTCAAGCGCTACCCACAGGTGTTCCGCGACCCGGAGTCGCCCGACAAGGGGCGTTTTCTAAACAGCCCCAGCGGCTGGACATCCGAGACCGTCAATAGCCAGAAGCTCAAGGCCTATGGCCTGAGTGAGCTGTACAGCAATTTCCGCAGTGGCTCCGGCGCGGCGATGGATGCGGAAATCGGTTCGGCCATCCGCCGTGGCCAACCGGTACTGTTCTACTACTGGAACCCGACCCCGCTGATGGGCCGTTACAAGCTCATACGGCTGGAAGAGCCACCGTTCGACGCCCAGGCCTGGGCCACCCTGACCGATGCCGCCAACCCCAACCCCAAGGGCAGCAGTTCGCTACCGGCGAAGCTGTCGATTGGCGTCTCCAAGGTGTTTCGTGAACGCTACCCGGACCTGGTCAGCGTATTCGAAAAGGTCGACCTGCCAATCGATCGCCTGAACCAGGCCCTGGCCGAAATGAGCGAGAAACGCACCCCACCCCGTGACGCCGCGCTCACCTTCCTGCGTGATAACCGCGAAGTGTGGAAGGCCTGGCTACCCGCGGACATCGCCGCCAAGGTCGAGGGCAGCCTGTGAGCGACGGCTTTCCGCAAGCCCTGCAGTTTTCCTTCGCCGACAGCGTCAACCGCCTGGTCGACTGGTTGGTGATGAACTACGGCGACCAGTTGCGCAGCGTCTCTGACCAGTTGCTGCAACTGCTGGTCGGCCTGGAAAACCTGCTGCGCCTGCTGCCCTGGTGGCTGCTGCTGTTGCTGGTCGGCCTGCTGGCCTGGCACGCCAGCCGCAGCTTGCTGCGTAGCGTGGTGCTGGTGGCGCTGCTGGCGTTGATCGGCATGCTCGGGCTGTGGGACAAGCTGCTGCAGACCTTGGCGCTGGTGCTGGTAAGTACCGGCTTGTGTGTGATGGTGGGCGTACCGTTGGGCATCGTGCTGGCTTCCCGGCCGCTGGCCAGGCGGCTGCTGTTGCCGGTACTGGATGTGATGCAGACGCTGCCGGCATTTGTGTACCTGATCCCGGTGCTGATGCTGTTCGGCCTGGGCAAGGTACCGGCCGTGTTCGCCACGCTGATCTACGCCCTGCCACCGCTTGTGCGGTTGACCGAACTGGGCCTGAGCCAGATCGACCCGTCGTTGCTGCAGGCCGCACATGGCCTGGGCGCCAGCCGCTGGCAGCGGTTGCGGCGCATCGCGTTGCCGCTGGCGCTGCCGAGCATCATGGCCGGGCTCAACCAGTCGGTGATGATGGCCCTGTCGATGGTGGTGGTGGCGTCGATGATCGGTGCCCGTGGGCTGGGCGAGGATGTGCTGGCGGGGATCCAGACCCTGAACGTAGGCCAGGGCGTGGAGGCCGGGCTGGCGATAGTTGCCCTGGCGATGGTGATCGACCGGATCAGCCAGGCCTATGGGCGTAGTGCACGCAACGGCTGACACCGTCCGCTGCAGGAGATCGCCCAGCCCTTTGCGCTGCGCTGTCGCGCAGAGAACTGAGTTCGCAAGCGGTCCGCATACCCTGTGGGAGCGGCTTTAGCCGCGAAGAATCCAACGCGGTGCATGGCACCGGCTGCGCCGGTGTTCGCGGCTAAAGCCGCTCCTACAGGGGTGGGCGCAAGGCACGATATTTATTGCTGGCGATAGGGCCGGGCCTGACAATGCAAACCCTGTCAGCTGAAACCGGACCTCATCGGCATGTCCCTCAAAGCCCTGCGCACGCTGGTGACCATCGCCCGTCATGGCACCTTCGCCCGTGCCGCCGACCTGCTCAGTCTCACGCCCTCAGCAGTGAGCCTGCACATCAAGACCCTCGAAGACGAACTGCAGGTAACCTTGTTCGACCGCAGCCGCAGGCAGGTGGTGCTGACCGAAGCTGGCCAGCTGGCGGTGGCCCGCGCCGAGAGCATTCTGGCGGCCTACGACGAACTGGCCGATGCCCTGGCCAGCGGCCCGAGCCTGCGCGGCCGCCTGCGCCTGGGGGCGATCCACACGGTACTGGCGCGGCGCTTGCCCAAGGCACTGGTGTGGATCAAGGCGCACCACCCGCAGTTGCACATCAGCGTGGCGTCGGGCATGTCGGCGGAGCTGGCACGGCGCGTGGAGGATGGTGAGCTGGATGCGGCGATCACCACCGAACCGGTCAGCCCCTACCCGCAAAACCTCGACTTCACGCCGTTGTTCGAAGACCGCTTCTGGGCCATTGCCAGCCCCGAACTGGCCGGGCATAGCGTGGCGCAACTGCTGGCCAGCCAGCCATTCCTGCGCTTCGACAAGCGCGCCTGGGCCGGGCGGCAGATCGAGCAGGAGTTGCGTCGGCAACATTTGCAGGTGAGCGAGCAGATGGAGCTGGACAGCCAGGAGGCCCTGGCACGCATGGCAGTGATGGGCCTGGGGGTGGCGATCATTCCCATGGCTGACGACGACCTGCAACGCCTGCCGCCGGCCACCTGCCTGCCGTTCGGCGAGCCGCAGCTGACCCGGCGGGTGGTGTTGCTGGAACATGAAAAGAGCCAGCGGCGGCATTTGAGTGCGGTGTTGAAGACTGCGCTGGAGGCTTGAGCATTCATCACGCTTTGCCGGGGCTGTACTTGCGCAAACTCGAAAGCTGCCGTGGCCCCTGTGGGAGCGGCTTCAGCCGCGAACACCGGCAAAGCCGGTGCCATCCACCGCGTCTGCTGCTTCGCGGGTAAACCCGCTCCCACAAGTATAGTGCATCCATAAGTGACATTGCTGAGTGCAACCATTCATTTTTTATCAACAGTCAGTGCAGAAAACAACGTTTTTACAAATCAATCCGTGTAGCTAGTCTGTGCCCGTACCCGTCCACGGAACGTTGACCATGCTGCACTTGCTGCTGACCACCCTGCTCCCGATCATCCTGCTGATTGCCTTGGGCACGTTCCTGCGCCTGCGGGGCTTTCTTGCCGAAAGCTTCTGGCCCGGCGCCGAGCGCCTGAGCTACTACGTCCTGCTGCCGTCGCTGTTCCTGCATGGCCTGGCTACCGCCAACCTCGATGGCGTGCCCGTACTGGGCATGGTCGGCGCACTGATGCTCTCGACCCTGGCCGGCGCAGTATTGTTGGTGCTGTACCAAGGCGTGGTGAGCCACGACGGTGCCGACTTCACTTCGGTGTTCCAGGGCGGTATCCGTTTCAACAACTACATCGGTGCCACCTTGGCCGCCGGCATCTACGGCAGTGCCGGTATCGCCCTGGCGGCGGTGGCCAACGCGGCCATCGTGCCCCTGGTGAACCTGCTCTGCGTGCTGGTATTCGCCCGGTTCAGCGCCCGCCACAGCTCACCCTTCACCGTGCTGCGGGCAATCTTCGCCAACCCGCTGATTGTCGGCTGCGCGGGCGGCCTGCTGCTGCGGGTGACCGGGCTGGGCTTGCCAGCGGGTATCGAGCCTACGGTTAAGGCCCTGGGCCAGGCCGCCCTGCCGCTGGGCCTGCTGTGCGTCGGTGCAGCACTGGGTGGCGCCAGTCTGGGCCAGCAAGTGCGCCCATTGATGGCCGCGTCGGTGTTCAAGTTCCTGGTCATGCCACTGACCACCTGGGGCCTGTGCCGCCTGCTGGGCCTCAGCGGCCAGGCTGCGGTAGTGGCCGTGCTGTTCCAGGCACTGCCCACCGCTTCGTCGTCCTATGTCATGGCCCGACAGATGGGCGGCAATGCTCCATTGATGGCGACCATCATCGCGTTGCAGACCGTAGCCGCTGCCGCCACCCTGCCTTTGGTATTAATGCTTACGCTTGGCTAGACTGAGACTCAGCCCACAGTTCGGAAGCTTGCCCATGCGCTTTTCGTGGATGGTGATTGGCTTGACCTCGGCCCTGCTCGCAGGCCCACTGCATGCGGCCGACCCGGCCAAGGCCGCAGTCGCCGAAGACAAGGCAGAGGTGCTTGAGGAAAAGGTGGTCGAGGACGCCTCGCCACCGAAAAAGGCAGAAAAACTGACCCCGAGCGAAGCCCAGGCGGTCGACCCGGCCGGCCAGGCGCCACTGGACGACAGCCTCACCTGCCTGGCCCGCACCATCTACTGGGAAGCCAAGGGCGCCGACGCCGAAGACATGAGCGCCGTGGCCAGCGTGGTGCTCAACCGCCTGGGCCATGACGGGTTCCCCGACACCATCTGCGGCGTGGTCAAGCAGGGCGTGGAGAGCAAGGCCTGCCAGTTTTCCTGGTGGTGCGACGGGCGCTCCGACCAGGTCGAAGAGGCGCAGCGCTACGACATCGCCAAGGAAATTGCGCGCAAGGCGCTGAACCAGCAATTGAAGGACCCCACTGGCGGCGCGCTGTACTTCCATGACCGCAATGTGCACCCAAGCTGGGCCAAGGCTTACCGCCGTACTGCGCAGACGACCCACTTCCTGTTCTACAAGCCGAACCAGGCGCTGGCGCGGTGAATTGCCCTCAATCGGGAGCAACAACCTTCCTCAAGGTCCTACGCAATCCTTGTAGGAGCGGCTTCAGCCGCGAACACCGGCAACGCCGGTGCCATCCACCGCGCTGCCTGCTTCGCGGGTAAACCCGCTCCTACATTCACTGCGCAGGGCGCATCAGAAATCGATCGTCCCCGAAAACTTGACCAGCCGTGGGTCGCCTTGGGTGAGATAGCCGCCGTTGGCCGACGCCCAATAGTTCTTGTCGGTCAGGTTCTCCACATTCATGCGCAGGGTGACGGCCTTGTCCTGCACCTTGAAGCTGTAACGCGCGCCCACATCGAAGCGGTTCCAGGTCGGCAGGCTTAGCGTATTCGACGGGTTGGCATACTGCCCACCCGTGCGCAACATACGGGCGTTTACCGCAACACCCGGCAAGCCCGGCACGTCCCAGTCGACACTGGCATTGAGCTGGAAGGTTGGCACACCGACAGCATGGTTGCCGTCGTCGGCGCCGTTCTGGGTGTTCTTCAGTTCGGTGTCCATGCGCGTGCCGCCAGCCATCAGGCGCAGCCCCTGCAACGGCTCACCGAAGACACTCAGCTCGATGCCTTTGTTGACCTGCTCGCCATCCTGCACAAACACATTGCCCTGCACAAAACCGTCGGTAGGCCGCTCGATACGGAACACGGCCAGGTTGGCGCCAAAGCTTTGGTAGTCGAGCTTGACGCCAGCCTCCACCTGCTTGGTCTTGGCCGGCGGGAACACCTCGCCAATGTTGACGATACCCTGCCCCGAAGCCGTCGCGCCCTGGGCCAGGCCCTCAATACGGTTGGCGTACAGCGAGATCGACGGGTTGACCTTGTAGACGATGCCATACACCGGGGTGGTAACTGATTCGTCATAGAACGCGTTGCGCCCCAGGTCTGCGCCTTCGCCATCGTAGGCGTAACCTTCCACTCGCAGTTGTTGGCGGCGCACACCGACAGTGACCAGCAGGGTGTCCTCGAACAGGCCTACCGTGTCGGAAACCGCAAGGCTGCGGTTGCGCGTCTTGCCGGTTACCCCGGGGTCATCCAGCTTGCCGCCGGTGAAGGTTGGCGTCGTTGGCCTGGGCAGCGGGTCGGTGTGATAGATGTTGGTGTTCTGTGAGTTGTAGAAGACGAAGGCGTTTTCCTGCTGGGTCCAGATACTGGCGGCACCCAGGTTCAGCTGGTGACTGACCGGCCCCGTCTGGAAGCGGCCATTGATGCCGCCCATGAGGGTGCTGTTGTCTTCGTTGTGGGGGATTTCCGAGCCGGCGATGGTAGCAGCGCCACTGGCTGCATCGGTGAGGATCGGCGTGCCATAGAAGCCGTTCTCATGGGTGTGCTTGAGGCCGCCGGCGAGGTAAGCACTCCAGTTGTCGTTGAAGTCATAATCGGCCCGCACCATGCCGAAGGTATCTTCGGTTTCGGTCCACGACCAGTCCTGGCCATAGTTGTGGTCGGCGTCCGGCGCGCGGGGGATGTCCGTCAGGCCGGCCCCCAGGCGTACGCTGTTGCGCATGTGGTTGACGCGTTGTTTCTGGTAGCCGATATCGGTGGACAGGCGCAGGTTGTCCCCGCGGTAGTCGAGGCCGACGATGAACAGCTTGCTGCGCTGGTGCTGATCGTCCACCGCCGTCTCGCCTTCGCGCTGCGACAGGTTCAGGCGCACGCCAAAGCGGTTGTCTTCGCCGAAGCGCTGGCCAAGGTCCAGATGCTCGCCAAGGCGGCCATCACTGCTGATGTCCTGGGTGTAACGCCGCGTCGGGGTGTCGCCGGCACGCTTGGGTTGCAGGTTGACGTTACCGCCCAGCCCGGTACCGGTCGGGCTGGCACCGTTGAGGAAGGCATTGGGACCTTTCAGCACCTCGACCCGCTCGACGGCATCGGTGGAAATCATCTGCCGCGGCAGCACGCCATACAGGCCGTTGAATGCCACGTCATCACCATTGAGCGGCAAACCGCGAATGACGAACACCTGCGACTGGTTGCCGAAGCCGAACGACTGGCGGACCGAGGGGTCGTTGAGCAACACATCGCCAATGTCCTCGGCCTGCTGGTCCTCGATCAGTTGCGAGGTGTAGCTGGTCATGGTGAACGGCACGTCCATCATGTCCTGGTTGCCCAATATGCCCATCTGCCCGCCCCTGGCTACCTGGCCGCCAGCGAATGGCTCCGGTGGTTCGCCCTTGGGCCTGGCCGCCTCGGCATTGACCGCCGTGGCATCCAGTTCGATGACCTCATCGGCCGACTGGGCAGGCAGCGCAACGGAACAGCACACGGCGAAAAAGGTCGATTGATACAGGCGGACTCGTACCATGAAGTGGCTCCCGGTATAGGCTTGAGCCGTCCTGGCAGATGGTAATTGATAGCGGTTGAGTACTGTTTCTAGCCGAAGTTACGAATGATTACCAAGTGGTCGCACTTTTCCTCCGACCGATGGTCTACTCCCTCTTTTGCCGACAGCCTCGTTTGCCGGCGTTTTACATTGCATCGCACGATCCCGGGCCAAAAGCCTTGGGCTTGTGTAGGATGAGCAGCGCATACCACGACGCTGCCAGTCATAGGGAGATCCATATGCGCGTCCTGTCATCCGTTGCTGCCTTGTCGCTGGGCCTGCTCGTTTCGACCGGGGCATTGGCTGCCACCGGCGAAGAGGCGCAACTGATCGATTCGATCAATGTCTACCGCAGCAAGGCCCAGCCCTGCGGCGGCGAGGCGTCGCTGGAGCTGCCGCCACTGAACAGCGATACCCGCCTGGCGCTGTCGCCAGAGGGCACCCGCGACCTGCAACAGGCCATGACCCGCGCCGCCTACCCCATGGTCAATGTGCAGGCCATCAGCCTGTCGGGGCCGCGTGATGCGCGCTCGGCCATGCATGCCATCGAAGAAAGCTTCTGCCAGGTGGTGCTCGACCCGCAGTTCGTCGATATCGGCGTCAGCCAGGAAGGCCGCGACTGGCGTATCGTGCTGGCCCGGCCACTGCTCAGCGGCCGCCTGGGCGACTGGCAGGCCGAGGGGCAGAAGGTGTTGCAGGAAATCAACGCCGCACGCAAGGTGCCACGCCAATGCGGCGGCCAGCCATTCGCCGCCGCCCCGCCATTAAGCTGGAGTACGGTGCTGGCCGGGGTCGCCGCCAACCACACGCGGGCCATGGCCAACCAGAACTTCTTCGATCACATCGACAAGGATGGCCGCACCCCCGGTGACCGGGCGGAGCTGGCCGGCTACCTGTACCAGCAGGTCGGCGAGAACATTGCAGCCGGGCGTGACACCGCACACAAGGTGGTCGATGGCTGGCTGGACAGCCCGGGGCACTGCGCCACGCTGATGAACCCGGACTTCCGCGAGCTGGGGGCTGCGTATGCGGTGGACCCGAAGAGCGATGCGGGGATCTACTGGACAGGGTTGTTCGGCACGCCGCAGTGAGCCCGGCTTATGCGGTCCCTGTAGGAGCGGCCTTGTGTCGCGAACGGGCTGCGAAGCAGCCCCAGCAATATTTGAACTAAAGCTGAAATCTGGGGC
>NZ_JACVZC010000063.1 GCF_016658545.1 Pseudomonas sp. S37
GCGCGGCTTTGCGTCGCTATGGGCTGCGCAGCAGCCCCGACTATCTGTGCTGGAACCGCGACTTTGGGGCTGCTGCGCAGCCCATCGCGACACAAGGCCGCTCCTACAGGTGACCGCATTGCCAAATCAGTCGGGCCGGCCCTGGCAAAGAAATGTAACAGCTCCCCATTCGGCATCACCGGCAAACGGGTCTAGGCTGAAGCCCATGTGATACCGGGCCCCTCTGACGGCTGCCACGCCGCCATGTCGGATCACTGTTGCCATGCAACGTCGACATTCAAGGAGGGGCTCATGACAGCTCTGCAGGCATTCCTCACCACCCCGTTCCTCGGTACCAGCGCCTGGTTGTGGCTGGTGTTCATGACCATCGTCATCGGTTTGCTGGTGCTCGACCTCGGCGTGCTGCACCGCCACGACCGGGAAATCGAAATGCGCGAGAGCCTGCTGCTGTATTCGGGCTATTTCAGCGTCGGCGTACTGTTCGGCGCCGGGGTCTGGTACCAGTTGGGTGCGCAGTCGGCGCTGGAGTTCTACACCGGCTTTTTGGTCGAGCAGTCGCTGTCGATGGACAACGTGTTCGTCATGGCGATGATCTTCAGCTACTTCGCCATCCCCCGCCGCTACCAGCACCGCGTGTTGTTCTGGGGCATCCTTGGGGTGGTGTTCCTGCGGGCGATCATGATCGGCGTCGGCGCCGCGCTGGTGCAAAACTTTGCCTGGGTGTTGTACCTCTTCGGCGCCTTCCTGCTGTTCACCGGGGTGAAAATGGCGCTGTCGAAAGAAGACAGCCACCCGGACCTGGCCAACAACCCGATCATCAAGTTCGTGCGCCGGCACATGCGGGTGACCGACCAGATCCACGGCTCGCACTTCTTCATCCGCCAGACCCCGCCAGGGCACAGCAAAGCGCTGCGTTATGCCACGCCGTTGTTCCTGGCACTGGTGCTGATCGAACTGGCCGACCTGGTGTTCGCCGTCGACAGCGTGCCAGCGATCTTCGCCATTACCCAGGACCCGTTCATTGTCTACACCTCGAACATCTTTGCCATCCTCGGGCTGCGCTCGCTGTACTTTGCCCTGTCAGCGTTGATGCACCGGTTTGTGTACCTCAAGTACGCGCTGGCGCTGGTGTTGATTTTTATTGGCTGCAAGATTTTCTATCACGGCATGGTGGGCAAGGTGCCGGCGTTGCTGTCGCTGGGGGTGACGTTCGGGTTGTTGCTGGGTGGGGTGGTGGTTTCGTTGGTCAAGACGCGGGGGGAGAAGGTGGTAGTCGTGGATCAGTCGCTCGAGCAACCTGCAAATGCAGGTCGTACACTCGACCAGAAAGAGGATGACCCGCAGATGCGGGTCTGATTTCCCCTACTTGAATTTAAATAACGCCCATACAAGCACCATCCAGATGCATCCAGTCATGTTTAGCCAGGCTGAAATTTTCAACCTGCGTTTAAGCTTCTTCGGAAACGCATCTAGCTCGCCAGCATCCAGTTGACCCATTCGCAGCGCTAGCCACGGAAATGCCACTAACCCACTTGCCGTACACAGCGTCATCCAGCGCCACTTGAATGAACCAGAACCCCAATAACGCTTGATGCTTTCAAAATAGGGGTTGCTGGTGATGGCCGAGCAGGCGACGTCATAATCTTTGGTCAACGTAGAGACAGCACTAAGGAGCAGTCCTGGTATGGCGATAGCAAAAGGACTTAATAGAAGCGCCACTTTTGCGAGTGGTTGCCAGTCAGCAACATCAATCACTGGTTGCCTCATAATGCCCACTGAATGGCATACAGCCAAAAAAACGCAGCTCCTGGTTCAAACTTAGATATTCACTAAGCATTGGAAAGTTCGACTACTGCGACTGCAACCGAAAGCCAAACGAACCCGATGATCGACAACCACACCGAAACTCCAAGTCTTCGTTTGAGCTTTGGCGGAAATGCTTTTAATTCATTGATATCCAGCTTGCCGTAACGCAAAGCCAGCCCTGGGAATGTGACGAGACCCCCTATATTACAGATCAGCATCCAGCGCCACTTTAGGCTTGATGTTCCCCACGCCACCTTTACCGCTTCTATGTAGGGATTGCTAGTGATCGATGAACAGGCAACGTGAAAATCTCGAGTCAGGGTAATGTAGAGGTTTATTGATACGCCGGCGATGGATATAAGGAAGGGTGTGACTAGGAACATAATCTTCATGGCGACCGGCCAGGTTTCAAAGCTCATTTTGAAGCCTCATAGATAAACTCCCCCGCAAACCCGCCAGCCAATTCTCCCAATTTGCCTCCTGCAAGCCCGCCCGCTCCAGCGACTACAATCCCACACAATGGAGCCGCTAGCCCCCCGGTTCCTATGGTAAAAGCCGCACATAACGTACCGGCTGCAGCGCCGGCCAATGCTGCCCCGACCGTTGCTCCTCCCACTCCCATGCTGAAAGCACCGGTTTCAATAAATTGGACCTTTGCACAAGCTTCAGCGTTACCTGCTCTGCAAACCTCTTGAACTTTTAAATACGAAGAAGTCCCACCCAACCCAATCGCAGCATACCCTCCATACTCAACGAACTTGCTAAGCCGCGCCACCTTGTCCAGATGCGTCGCATACCCCGGAATCTGCCCCGGCCCGCCGGCCTTCGACCAGTGGTGCACAAGGCTCTTGGTCGAAATGTTCAAGCTCTTCTTCAGCCGCTCGTAGGTCCCCAGGTTCAGCTGTTTGTTAAGCAATGCCACTTTCAACTGTCCATCCAGCTGCTTCAGCAGTTTTCGCCGTTCGGCAAAGAAGCCCGGGCTGTTCAAATGGCCATGGCGCATGAACTCACGCTGATGCAGTTGCTCAATGCTGGTTAACGTACTACTGACCTGATTCAGCCCTTGTTTCAGCATGTCGGTGCCCACGCCCATGGACTGGCTGGCGTTACCGAGCAAACCGGCGATTTCCGCCTGGTGCTGCATCATGAAGTCCGCTTCGGCGAAATCGAGCACCGTCAGCGCACGGCGTGCGTGCTGCGCTGCGGCCATCAGCTGGCCTTCCTCGCGGGTGCAGGCATCGCCATTGTCAGGGTCACCGATTACGAAGATTTCCCCTGCCTTAAAGCCTTGGTCAAACGTCGGGTTGAGCCGTTGCAGCCGGGAGATTGGCAACGTGGCATCGTGCCCGGCCAGTTCCAGCAGTACCTGTGCGAACGACATACGCCGCGGAATCACATAGAAACCTGGCTCCAGGGTACCGGGCACCGCAACTGCAGCAGGTTGGGAGAAACGTTCGGGGTAAACGGCGGTTGATGGTTCGGCAAAATGAGTATCCGCACGCCCTGCAGCGGAGCGAATGGGCGGAAATGCTTCAATCAACGGGGCGACCACCCGATTACTGCCCGGCGAACAGCCGCAGAGCACCAGCGCACCATCCGTGGCGACCCGCCGGCCATCGGAAATGAAGAAATCCACCCCTTCAGCGACGATGCCTTCCTGCCCACAAAGCGGGCATGACGTGGTGGGGTCACCTTCGCGCAGCACCATGCGGCCCTCGTCGAGATAGCTTGCGCCCGTCGCAATGCAAACAGCTCCCGTTGTGGTGACATCGCCATCAACTGCCTGACCTCTTCCCCCTAGCGTGGCGCGCATATGCAAACTCCCTGTGCATGATTGAAGTTAGAAACCTAACATCAGCACGGGGCACCCAAGTGGCTTGAGTCGAAATTCAGATATTTCCTACAAAATTACCAAACTTACACGCCAGGGAGCATCGAGTTATTTTTCTTACCGCCTCCAGCGAATTTTCCCACACTCGGAACTCCACTTGCCTGATTGTAATCCCTCAGCGCGCTTCGTCAGCATGCATGCTTTCCGCACAAGGAGTGCACCATGCAAAAGCTGTCAATTCCCGAATTCCCCAAGCTACGTATCAACCGCAAGTTAGTTGCTGCCATTGCAATCCCGATTGTCACTATCGGTGTCCTGGCGGCCATTTTCAACAACGTGTTCTTCTACAACGAAGCCGGCCAGATGACCCATGTACGCACGATCTTTGGCGAGGAAAAAGTGGTCGAGGATGTGGGCTACGCAACCCAGTGGTTCGGCCGCAGTACAGCCTGGCGCCGGACCATCGGCGTGCAGTCCTCGTTGCGTATGGACAACCCGGAGGACACCCGCGGCGGGCACCCTTCGGTCACGCTGGAAAGCCTGCCCATCGTGTTTCTCGGCAACGTCGACGCCAAGGCTGAGTTCAGCACCCAGTTTCGTCTGCCTTCAGGCGAGGCCTTTCTGAAAATTGCCCAGGAGTACCGCACACCCGATAACTTCCTGCAGCGTGCATTGCTGCCGGCGGTAAAAGAGACGCTACAGGCAACAGCCTCGCTGATGAGTGCCGACGACTATTACGCGGGCAACCGCAGCCACTTTGGTGCCGAGTTTGAAAACCAGCTGCGCAACGGCCTGTACCTGACCAGCCGCAAGGAAATCCGCGTGCAGCGCGACAACTATCCGGCCCAGACTGCCATTCTGCAGGCCGGCACCGAACAGGGCAGTTTTGGCGACAACAGCGCAACGCGTTTCGTCATTGAAAAGAAACTCGATAAAAACGGCCAGGAGCTGCGCAAGCAGCAGCAATTCCGCCTGTTTGGCGTAGAAGTTGTCGACGCCCGCGTCACCCATATCGACCCCAATCCGCAGTACCAGCAACGCATGGTGCGCGTGCAGCAGGCATTGGCGGAGCTGGCCGTGGCGCGGCAGAACCGGCTGAAGGAAGAAGAGGAGAAAGAGCTGGTTTCTGCCCGGGGTGCCAAGGATGTCGAGGCCAAACGCCAGGAGAGCCTACGCCAGCAAATCGAACGTACTACCGAGGCCGAAACAGAGAAACAGCTCACGCTGATCAATGCCGAGCGGGAAAAACGGCGCGCTGAGATCGACAAGCAAACGGCCGAGCTACTGCGCGACAAGGCACGTGTGAATGCAGAAGCGACAAAGATTACCGCCGATGCCGAAGCCCACGCCCGCGAGGCCTCGCTCAAGGCCGATGGTGCCCTGCAGACCAAGCTTGATGCCCTGGTGAAGATCAACCGGGCCTGGGCAGAGGCCGCTGCACGGGCACCGGTGCCGAGTGTGATGATGGGGGGTGTTGAAGGTGGTATTGGACGGCAGGATGAAATGAGCAGGCTCATGAGTGTCTTGGCGACGAAGGCTGCAAAGGATCTGGTGGTGGACCTGAAGACGCAGTGAACCTGGAAGGGCCTCTTCGCGGGTAAACCCGCTCCCACAGGGTCAGTGCAGCCTGATAGGCCTGCGCAATACCTGTGGGAGCGGGCTTACCCGCGAAGAGGCCGGTACAGGCTGACGAAATTACCGCCCGCTACGCAACATCTCTGCCGGCACCTACTCCCACAGGGTCAGTGCAGCCTGATAGGCCTGTGCAATACCTGTGGGAGCGGGTTTACCCGCGAAGAGGCCGGTACAGGCTGACGAAATTACCGCCCGCTACGCAACATCTCCGCCGGCACATACTTGCCGATCTCATACTTGCCAATCGCCGCCCGGTGCACTTCATCCGGCCCGTCGGCCAGGCGCAGGGTGCGCTGCATGGCATACATGTAGGCCAGCGGGAAGTCGCCGCTCACCCCTGCCCCGCCATGCAGCTGGATCGCCCGGTCGATCACCTTCAGCGCCACGTTCGGCGCCACCACCTTGATCTGGGCAATCTCGCTGCGCGCCACCTTGTTACCGACGGTGTCCATCATGTAGGCCGCTTTCAGCGTCAGCAGCCGGGCCATGTCGATTTCCATGCGCGAGTCGGCGATCTTGTCGACGTTGCCGCCCAGCCGCGCCAGCGGCCGGCCGAACGCCGTGCGCTCTACCGAGCGCTTGCACATCAATTCCAGCGCACGCTCGGCCATACCGATCGAACGCATGCAATGGTGGATACGCCCAGGCCCCAATCGCCCCTGGGCGATCTCGAAGCCACGGCCCTCGCCGAGAATCACGTTCTCATAGGGCACCCGCACGTTCTCGAACAGCACTTCGGCATGGCCATGCGGCGCATCGTCATAACCGAACACTGGCAGCGGGCGGACGATCTTCACCCCGGGCGTATCGGTCGGCACCAGCACCATCGAGTGCTGCTGATGGCGCGGCCCTTCAGGGTCGGACAGGCCCATGAAGATCATCACTTTGCAACGCGGGTCGCAGGCGCCGGAGGTCCACCACTTGCGGCCATTGATCACCCACTCGTTGCCGTCACGCACGGCAGTAGCGGCCATGTTGGTGGCGTCCGACGAGGCCACGTCCGGTTCGGTCATGGCGAACGCCGAGCGAATCTCGCCGCGCAACAGCGGCTCCAGCCACTGGCGTTTCTGCGCCTCGCTGCCGTAGCGCACCAGCACTTCCATATTGCCGGTATCCGGCGCCGAGCAGTTGAACGGCTCCGGGCCGAGCAGCGAGCGGCCCATGATTTCCGCCAGCGGGGCATATTCCAGGTTGCTCAGGCCGGCGCCATATTCCGACTCGGGCAGGAACAGGTTCCACAGCCCTTCAGCACGGGCCTTGGCCTTGAGTTCTTCCATGATGGCAGTGGGCTGCCAGCGGTCGCCCTCGGCAACCTGGCGCTCGAACACCGCCTCGGCGGGGTAGACATAGGCGTCCATGAACGCTGTGACGCGCTCGCGCAGTGCCTGGACCTTGGGCGAATAGGCGAAATCCATCGGGGCTACCTTCACGGTTCGGAGTACATGGGCCAGAGCCTAGAGCAGCATGGCCCGATCCACCTAGTCTATTTTCCGCGTGTATAAACATTCATAACCGATATATGATCGAGCCATAATTCCAACAAAGAGCGGCGCCCATGAACCTCAGCAAGGTCGACCTCAACCTGTTCATCGTGTTCGATGCGATCTACACCGAAGCCAACCTGACCCGCGCCGGGCAGATTGTCGGCATCACCCAGCCAGCCGTGTCCAACGCCCTGTCGCGGTTGCGCGAAACCTTCAACGACCCGCTGTTCGTACGCACCGCGCAAGGCATGGTGCCCACGCCCATGGCGCAGAACATCATCGGCCCGGTGCGCAACGCCCTGGCGCTGCTGCGCACTTCGGTGCAGGAAAGCCGCATCTTCAACCCGCAACAGGCCAACAAGACCTTCCGCATCAGCATGACCGACCTGACCGAGGCGGTCATCCTCCCGCCACTGTTCCAGCGCCTGCGCCGCCTGGCACCGGCGGTGCTGATCGAAAGCTTCCTGTGCAAGCGCCGCGAGACTACCAAGGAACTCGCCGCCGGCCGCCTGGACTTCGCCATCGACGCACCGCTGAACACCGACCCGCAGGTGCGTCACGTCAAGTTGATGCAGGACCGCTACGTCTGCGCCTTGCGCCAGGGCCACCCGCTGGCCGACAGCAAACTGACGCTCGACAGCTACCTGGGCATGACCCACATCCACATTTCCAGCCGCCGCAACGGCCTGGGCTATGTCGATCTGGCCCTGGGCAAAATGGGTGTGCAACGCAAGGTCGCTTTGCGTTCCCAGCACTACCTGATGGCCTCGCAGGTGTTGCAGCAGACCGACATGGCGATGACCGTCCCCGAGCGCTTCGCCCGCCGCCATCAGCTGCGTTATCACCCACTGCCGGTGGAAATCCCTGCGTTGGAAACGCACCTGTACTGGCATGAAAGCACCGACCAGGACCCGGCCAACCGCTGGATGCGCGAGCAGATTACCGAGCTGTGCGAGCGGGTAGTGGCTGAGGAAGAGCGCGCTGTGGAGCCGGCTTGAAGCTATTGATGAGGGGCTATTTACTTGCCCCTCATCCTTGCGAGAAAAAAAATCCTACAAATCAGCCATTGAATAGAATTATTTTTTGAGAAGACCCCGTTTAGAGCGGTCGTAAGCGAAATATATCTCTCAGGCCGCGGGTACGCTTACGCCAACGATCGCCGATTTCACGGCGACAGACATGGACCCGCCCCAATGCCAAGCGCCCCGCTCTACTTCGATTACGCCGCCACTACCCCGGTCGACGACCGGGTCATCGAAACCATGCTCGCCTGCCTTGGCAGCCAAGCCAACTTCGGCAACCCGGCGTCCAGTGGCCACGCCTTCGGCCAGGCCGCCCGCAATGCCGTGGAGCAGGCGCGCCAGCAGGTGGCCGACCGCGTCGGCGCGCAAGCCGAAGCCGTGGTCTGGACTTCTGGCGCAACCGAGTCGAACAACCTGGCACTCAAGGGCATTGCCCAGGGCGTGCTCCAGGGCGTAATGCAGCCCGGGCACCTGATCACCAGCCAACTGGAACACAAGGCAGTGCTCGACACCGTGGCCGAACTGGAGCGCCAAGGCTGGGCCGTCACTCGCCTGGCCCCCGACGCTGCCGGCCTGATCCAGCCCGCTGCCGTGCAGGCGGCTTTGCGCGCCGACACCCGCCTGGTGTCGCTGATGGCCGTCAACAACGAGTTGGGCACGATCACCGATTTTGCCGCGATAGGCGAACGCGTACGCGCCCATGGCGCCCTGCTGCACGTGGATGCGGCGCAGGCCGTGGGCAAACTGGCCATCGACCTGAACGCGATGGCCGTGGACCTGATGTCGTTTTCGGCGCACAAGGCGTATGGGCCAAAAGGTATCGGTGCGCTCTATGTGGGGCCGCGCGCCCGCCCATTGATGCGTGCACAGATGCACGGCGGTGGCCATGAACAGGGTCTGCGTTCCGGCACCCTGGCGACCCACCAGATCGCCGGCATGGGCAGCGCTTTCGCCCTGGCCGGCCAACCCGGCGACAGCGAGCACCAGCGCCTTGCACAACTGGCCAGGCGCCTGCGCGAAGGCCTGCTGGCCTTGCCTGGCGTCACCCTCAACGGCTGCGCCAGCCAACGCATACCCCATACCCTGAACCTGTGTATCGACAGCAAGGGTTTCAACAGCGCGGCGCTGGCCAGCGAGCTGGCGCTGTCGACCACTTCGGCCTGCAACTCGGCAAGCAATGCGGCCTCGCATGTCCTGTTGGCACTGGGGCTGAATGAGCACCAGGCACGCAACAGCGTGCGCTTGAGCATCGGCCGTTTCAGCACCGAGGCCGATGTGAACAAGGCGCTTGAAGTGTTTGGCCGGGTACTGGCAACGGCATCCGCAGCATTGTGGTAGTGACGCGTCAGAACAAGCGGCTGTCCGGAGTGAAGTCCTCGACCTTGATCGTCGCGCGCTGTGCCTGAGAGAACCGTCAGGGTTTACTCAGATTTACCGCCACAGCGTTCTGGATCAGGGACTTGAAGGCCTGCTCATCAAGCGTGTCACCTTCGAACAGGTCGATGGCTCTTCGGGTGTTGCCTTCCAGGCTGGCATTGAACAGATTGGCCGGGTCACCCAGCCGCGCGCCCTTGGCGAACGTCAGTTTGAGCTTGTCTTTGTAGATTTCGCCGGTGCAAAGAATGCCAGCGTGGGACCAGACGGGAACGCCGCGCCATTTGACCTCTTCGACGACTTGCGGGTCGGCCTGGTGGATCAGCTTGCGTACATGAGCGAGGGCAGTACCACGCCAGTCGGGGTGGGCGGCAATGCGGGTGTCGATCTGAGCAGAGGGAGTGGGATCTGGCATTACTGTGGCCTCGATGGGATGAGTGCCTCAGTATTGGACAGTTTCGGCATTGCTGGCGGCGCTTTTACGCTTTTTCCGATCGGTTCGACATGCCGCTCCCACAGGCCCCCTGCTCAATCAGTAAGTCATGTACAGTTCCATGAGCGCGGCCTTGCCGGGGCGCCGGGCCGGTCGGATGGGCCGCAAAGCGGCCCCGGCATTCTCACAGGAAAGTGAACACCTGCGCCGCCGGTAACCGCGACTTGCTCAAGCCAGCATTGAAGTCGCTCTCACTGCGATACCCCAGGCTGAGAATCACCACACTGGTAAACCCGCGCTCACGCAACCCCAGTTCGGCATCCAGCAGCTTGCTGTCAAAGCCCTCGATCGGCGTGGCATCCAGCCCATGTGCCGCGGCACCGAGCAAGGCCGTGCCCAAGGCCAGGTAGGTCTGTTTCTCCATCCAGTGCTGGGCGTCCTTCTGGTCGAAGCGGTGCAGGTCCACATAGTGACGGCGGCTCTGGTTCTGCGCCGCACGCGCTTGCTCGTCACGGAAACGCCCGTCGGCAGCCTCCTGGTCGAGCACACCATTGAGGTGCGCCTCCGTCATTTCGGTGCGGGTGCAAAACACGATCACGTGCGAGGCATCGAGCAGCTTCGGCGTGTTGTAGGCATAACGCTCCGTGGTGCTCTTGGCGAGGCGGGCCTTGCCTTCTGCGCTGTCGGCAACGATGAAGTGCCAGGGCTGGGAATTGACTGACGACGGGCTGTGGCGCAATTGTTCGAGCAGGGCTTCGACAGTGGCCTGGGGAATACGGCGCGAGGCATCGTAGGCTTTGGTGGTGTAACGGCGCTTGGCCAGCGAGACGGTATCCATGTAAAAACTCCGGAATGAACAGTGGATTTGCCGCGCATCTTATCTTTCCGGTAGAAAAGAAAAACCGGCACAATGCAGCAACACTTTCGTCTCTGGAGTGAAAATGCTGCGCATCGCCGACCTCGAACTGTTCGCCCGCAGCAGCGTGCTGGGCAGTTTCACTGCCGCTGCCCATGAAGCGGGCCTGTTGCCAGGCCAGGTGGCTGCCGCCATCAAGCGCCTGGAGCGTGACCTGGATGTGCGCCTGTTTGCCCGCACCACCCGCAGCCTGCGCCTGACCGCCGAGGGCGAGCGCTACCTGCCCACCGCGCTGAATGTGCTGGAGAGCCTGCGCCAGGGCCATGAAGACTTGCACGGCAACCCCCATACCCTGCGCGGCACCTTGCAGGTATCGGCGCCGTCCGACATGGGCCGCAACATGCTGCTGCCGTGGCTCAGCGCCTTCCGCCGCGAACACCCGGCGTTGCAGTTGCGCTTCTTTCTCTCTGACCAGATTGCCGACCTCAACCGCGACCCGGTGGATGTAGCCATCCGCTACGGCCTCAACCAGGATGCCAACTACATCGCCCTGCCGCTGGCCGCCTGGAACCGCCGGGTACTGGTCGCCTCGCCCGACTACCTGGCCCGCCACGGTCACCCGCTCACGCCCGATGCCCTGCAGCAGCACGCCTGCCTGCTTTACATGCAGCACAACCGGGTATACGACAAGTGGCAGCTGGGCAACCGCACCGTGCAGGTAAGCGGGCCGCTGGTCAGCGACGACGCCGACGTCATCCGCCGCCTGGCCATTCAGGGCGAAGGTATCGTCTACAAATCGTGGCTGGATGTGAGCGCCAACATTGCCGCCGGTGAACTGGAAATCGTCCTGCCCGAAATGCTCGGTGAGCCAACCCCGGTCACCCTGGTGTGCCCGCATCGCAAACAGCTCACACCGGCGGTGACGCAATTGCACCTGTGGCTGCGCGAGCGCTTCGAACAGTTGCGTGACCGGGCACTGACCAACGGCTGCACAATCGTTCCAGACTGAACGGGGCCAGTGCGCTAAGGTAGCCATTTCCCCCCAAGGCACACGTCCATGAGCAACTGGATCGACTTCAAACAAGATGCCGACACTGGCATTGAGTCGGTCCGTGCGCATTTCGTCGGGCATGCCTACGACCCGCACTGGCACGACAGCTTCCTGGTCGGCGTGACCGAACAAGGTGTGCAGCAGTTCAACTGCCGCCGGGTGCGCCACCGCAGCACGCCGGGCCAGGTGTTTCTGCTCGAGCCCGGCGACATCCACGATGGCCTGGCGCCGACCGAAGAAGGCTTTACCTATTCGACGCTGTACCTGGAGCCGGCCTGGCTCGACCAGCAACTGCGGGCGCTGTTCGAGCAGGCACCGGGTAACAGCCTGCCCAGCTTTGCCGATACCCTGTGCCACGACGAACGCCTGGCCCGGGCCACCGCCCTCGCCTTCCGCGCCGTGCATGACCAGGACTTGCGCATCGTCCGGCAAACCGCCACGGACGACCTGCTCGCCTGCCTGACCCGCCACCTGCACTGGCGCCGTCGCATCAACCCCGACCCGCGCCTGCCGCTGACCGCGCAGCGTGCGCGGGACTTCCTGCACGCCAACCTGGAGCGCGACATCGGCCTGGAAGACCTGGCCCAGGCCTGCGGCATCGACCGCTTCCGCCTCACCCGTGCATTCAAGGCTGCATTCGGCATTGCCCCGCATGCCTACCTGATCCAGCTGCGCCTGGCCCGGGCGCGGCGCCTGCTTGCCCAAGGCCAGACGCCTGCCGAAGTGGCCGTGGCGCTGGGCTTTGCCGACCAGAGCCACTTGGGCCGCTGGTTCCGCCGCGCCTATCAGCTGACCCCGGCCGACTACCGCAGGCGCTGCTCAAACCTTCCAGACTGAGCGCCTGCAAGCCGCGAGCATGGCGCTTCGATTTTCCGGAGCGTTTGACCATGTCGCAGTCGTTGTTGCCCTTTATCCTGTTCGCCCTGGTGTCCAGCATCAGCCCGGGGCCGACCAACCTGTTGATCCTTGCCCACGGCGCCCGGCTGGGCCTGCGTGCGAGCCTGGCGCCGATCATGGCAGCCTGTGGCGCTGCGGCAGCGATCGTGCTGCTGGTCGGGCTGGGGCTGGGTGAACTGCTGCTGCGTCACCCGCTGGCGCAACAGCTGATGAGCTGGGCCGGGGTACTGTGGCTGAGCTGGCTGGCGTGGAAGATGCTGCGCAGTGCCGCTGCCCCGCTGCAGACGGACACGGCGCAAGGTTTTAGCGCCTTCAGCGCCGCCTCGCTGCAGGTGGTGAACCCCAAGGTGTGGATGATGGCCGTGGCGGTGATCGGGGTGTTTGCTGCGCCGTCGCTGCCGGTGTGGCAGCTGGCGCTGGTGTTCTTGTTGATTGCCTTGCCGTGCATGGCGGCGTGGGCGGTGTTGGGGGTGGGTAGCGCGCGGTGGTTGCAGGCACCGCAGCGGTTGCGATTATTCAACCAGGTGCTGGCAGCGGTTTTGCTGGTTTCTGCCTGGGCTGCCGTTCTGGCTTGAGCCCTCCACAGTTGCTGCCGGCCTAGCGCAGCGTTACCACCTGCTTCAAGCGCTCGCTCGCCGGTGCCGGCCGCCCATACAGATAGCCCTGGAAGTGTGAGCACCCCTCCGCCGCCAGCCGGCGCATCTGCTCTTCCGACTCCACGCCTTCGGCCGTGGTCTTGATCATCAGGCTGTTGGACAGGTCGGTAATGGCGCGGATGATCGACATTGCCTCACGGCTGTCGCACATGTCATGCACGAACGACTTGTCGATCTTGATCCGGTCGAACGGGAACGACCGCAGGTAGCCCAGCGAGGAATACCCGGTACCAAAATCGTCCAGCGAAATCGACACGCCCAGGTCCTTCAACGCGCGCAAGGTCCGCACGTTTTCCTCGCTGTTGCCCAACAGCACCGACTCGGTAATTTCCAGCTCCAGCCGCTGCGGCGCCAGGCCCGAGTCGGCCAGCGCCAGGGCGACGATGTGCACCAGGTTGCCATTCTTGAACTGCACCGCCGACAGGTTGACCGACACGGTCTGCTCACTGTCCCAGCTGGCCGCCTCCTGGCAGGCCAGGTTCAGCGCGCGGGTACCGAGTTCGTGTATCAGCCCGGTTTCTTCGGCGATAGGGATAAAGTCCATGGGCATGACCATGCCGCGGGTCGGGTGCTCCCAGCGCAGCAGCGCCTCATACCCGGTGACACTGCTGGTCTGCTGGTCGACGACCGGCTGGTAATGCAGCTGCAACTGGCCCAGGTGCAGCGCGGTGCGCAAGTCGGTTTCCACCAGGCGGCGCTGGCGGGCGGCAACGTCCAGTTCGACGTCGAAGCACTCGTAGCGGTTGCGGCCATTGCGCTTGGCCTCGTACAGCGCCATGTCGGCATAGCCCAGCAATTGTTCGGCCTGATCGTTGTCATCCGGGGCGATGGCGATGCCGATGCTCACCCCTACGCTGAACTGGTGCCCTTCGATCTGGAACGGCGGGTAAATGGCATTGATCAGCCGCTGCGCAGTGTTGCAGGCCGCGTCACGGCCTTCCAGGCCGGTCAGCACCACGGCAAACTCGTCACCGCCCAGGCGGGCCAGGGTGTCGTGCTCGCGCAGCTCACGGCGCAGGCGCTTGCCCAAGGCACGCAGCAGCTTGTCGCCAAAGGCATGGCCAAGCGAGTCATTGATGTTCTTGAAGTTGTCCAGGTCCAGGCACAGGGCGGCAGTCAGCTTGTCGTGCTCGCTGCCGCGCACCAAGGCCTGGCGCAGGCGTTCATTGAACAGCGTGCGGTTGGGCAGCCCGGTGAGCGCATCGTGGTGCGCCATGTGGTGAATCTGCGCGTGGGCGGCCAGCTCTTCAGTAGCGTCCTCGGCAACGAATAGCACGTAGTCGGCCTGGCCCTCGCGGTTCTGGCTGAGCAAGGTACGGCTGCGCAGGGTGCGCGGGCCACGGGCGGTATCGACGCGGGTTTCGGCGGCATGGCCCTTGGTGCTGCGGGCACCGCGCGCCAGTTGCTGTTCCAGAAACTCGGCCGCAGCCGGTGCCAGGCAGGCGCCGGGCAACTGGCCGATCATGCTGCGTTGCGGCCCACCGAACAGGCGTTCGGCCTGCTGGTTGGCCAACAGTATGCGCTGGCTTTCCAGGTCCTGGACGATAACGCTGGCGGGAATGTTGGCAATCACCGAGTCAAGAAACTGCGACAACTTGGCCATTTCCTGGCTGTACTGCTCGGCCAGCTCCTTGGCCTGCAGCAGCTCCTGTTCCTGCTGGTGGCGTTCGGAAATGTCACGGGTGACCTTGGCAAAACCCACCAGTTGCCCGGCATCGTCGTACACCGCATCGATCACCACATGGGCATGGAAAGCCGAGCCGTCCTTGCGCAGGCGTGAACCGACTTCCTCGAAGCGCCCGGTATTGCGCGCCTGCTCCAGGTTAAGCCCGGGCAGCCCGGCCGCACGTTCGGCATCGCTGTAGAACAACGAGTAATGCTGGCCAACGATTTCATCGGCCAGGTAGCCCTTGGCGCGCTGCGCGCCGGGGTTCCAGTTGGCGACGATACCGTCGGGGGTGAGCAGGTAGATGGCATAGTCCGCCACGCTCTGGATCAACAGCCGGTACATGATGTCGGGGCTTGCGACTAGCGACATGAACTTTACCTGAGCCTTCGAACGGCATGAAAAGGGACCCCGGCAAGCGGTGGCCGGGTCTTGGTTAGCGTTGATGGCATTATGCCGCTCATGACGATTTTGTGAAGTGGGTCACAAAAATCTCGCTATTCCTTTTTCAAGACGAACGAAAGCGGGCAACCCCTCAGTGACGGGCGCCGGTTACCAGGAAATTGAGCAGCTCGGGGTGGTCGTCCAGGGCGATGGCCTGTGCCGGGCGTGACAGGTTCGCCAGCACTGCCTTGCAGAACGCCACGGCGGGCGGGTCCTGTGCGTAGCAGCGCAGCAACCAGTCGCCTTCACCGGCCAGCAACTGCAAGGCTACCGCCTGACCGATGCCTTGGCGGCGGTACTTTTTCAGGATGAACAGGTCGGCCAGTTCCAGCGCATTGATGCCCGGCAGTTCGCTGCGCTCTACCAGCACGAAGCCGGCGATAAAGCCGTCGGCCAGCACCAGGTGGGCGCTCCAGCCTTCGTCCTGCCAGTAACGCTGCAAGTGCTCGTCGTGGATGTAGAAGCGGCCGTCCACCTCGACGTCCTCCTGCTCCCAATCGGAAGATTCGTAGGAATAGAACTGGTACAGGTTACGGATCAGCGGGGCCTGGTCGGCGGTGGTGGGCAGCAACGCGATGGGCAGCATGGTGCGGGGCTCGGGTAAAAAGCGGATTCTAGATCACCCGCCTGCGGCAGTAAAAAGCCCGGGCCCTCCCCGCACGGAAAGGCCCAGGCAAAGTAAAACCAGGATTACAAGTCACGCGTTGAACAGCACGGCCCCTGTGGGAGCGGGTTGACCCGCGAACACCGGCAATGCCGGTGCCATACACCGCGTCGCATTCTTCGCGGGTAAACCCGCTCCCACAATGGTCTCTAAAGCTCTGAAAGCCCTGTTCAGCCGTCTTGCAAGGCACGCGGCCGCTGGCTACGCGCCTCGGCCTCGGGCGCCCTGGCCGCCTGCAGATGGAAGTCGAACGCCAGCTCGGCAAAGCGCTCGCCCTGCACGCCGCGATCACGCGCCGCCGCGGCATCGTCGACAAAACGCAGGTCGCCGATCAACCCGTCACGGGTGGCGTAGGCAAAGTCGTCCCACAGATACTGGTCACCGGCAAAGTTGATTTGCGTGGTCAGGTGCCGGTGCCCCGGCGCCGAGATGAAGAAGTGCACGTGCGCCGGGCGCTGGCCGTGGCGGCCAAGCTGGTCGAGGCATTCCTGGGTCGGGCCCTGCGGGTCGCAACCATAGCCCGACGGCAAGATCGAGCGCGCGCGGTAGCGGCCATCGGCATCGGTAATGATACGGCGGCGCAGGTTGTAATCGGACTGGCTCGAATCAAAGTACGAATAGGTGCCCTGGGTGTTGGCGTGCCACAGGTCGACGGTGGCACCCGCCAACGGCTTGCCCTCAGCGTCGAACACCTGGCCCTGGAGGAACATCACCACGCCCGGGTCGGTACCGTCGTCCATACGCGCTTCGCCTTGCGCCAGCGGTGCACCGGCGACGTACAGCGGGCCTTCGATGGTACGCGGGGTGCCGCCGCTCAAGCCAGCCTCGGCATCCTTGGCGTCCTGCAGCAGGTCGATGAAGTGCTCGATACCCAGCCCGGCAGCCAGCAGGCCTGCCTCGTTACGGCCGCCCAGGCGGTTGAGGTAATCAACGGCGTGCCAGAACTCATCCTCGGTGATTTCCAGGTCTTCGACCAGGCGTGCAGTGTCTTGCAGCATGCGCCGGATGATCTGCTTGAAGCGCGGGTTGCCTTCACTGTGGTCCAGGCCAGCGACCTGGTCGAAGAAGGCTTGAATGTCGGCAGTGTGGGAAATTTTCACGGTCATTGTGCTCACCTCATATTGTTCTTGTCAGGCAGACAGCTGTGAATCAACGGTCGTCGCTGTGGATCGACGAGGGGTGGCGGCACAGGCCGTTCACCTCGATGTCCATGTACGGGAACAGCGGCAACTGCATCAGGGTGTCGTGCAGCGCCTCGACGCTGGGCACATCGAGCACGCTGTAGTTGGCGTAGTGCCCGGCAATGCGCCACAGGTGGCGCCAGGTGCCTTCGCGTTGCAGGCGCTGGGCCAGTTCCTTTTCATCGGCCTTGAGCTGGGCGGCCTTGGCCGGGTCCATGTCGACCGGCAGTTTCACGGTCATCTTCACGTGGAACAGCATGCTGATATCTCCTTGTTCTGCTCAGGTTCGAACGCTGTGGGAGCGGCTTCAGCCGCGAACACCGGCATAGCCGGTGCCATCCACCGCGTCGCCTGCTTCGCGGCTAAAGCCGCTCCCACAGGGGTTTTGTGTATGTGTGTTTTTAGTGCCGGGCAAAGCGCGCCAGGCGCTGTTCATCCAGGGTCAGGCCCAGGCCTGGGGTACGCGGAATGTGCAGCTGGAAGTCGTGGTACTGCGGCGGCTCGTTGACGATTTCCTCGGTCAGCAGCAGTGGCCCGAACAACTCGGTACCCCAGGTCAGCTGGCGCAAGGTAAGAAAGGCATGGGCCGAAGCCAGGGTGCCGATCGAGCCTTCGAGCATGGTGCCGCCGTACAGGGCGATACCGGCGGCCTCGGCGATTTGCGCGGTGCGCAATACCGCACGCGGGCCACCGTTCTTGGCAATTTTCAGGGCGAAGATGCTGGCGGCGCCGTCGGCGGCCAGGCTGAAGGCATCTTCAACACTCTCGATCGACTCATCGGCCATGATCGGCGCCGGGCTGCGCTGGTTCAGGCGCACTTGGCCACCGCGGTTGATGCGCGAAATCGGTTGTTCGATCAGGTCGATGCCGTTGTCGCCGAGTACCTGGCAGGCGCGCAAGGCCTGGGACTCGTCCCAGTACTGGTTGACGTCGACGCGCACGCTGGCGCTGTCGCCCAGTTCGCGCTTGATCGCCACCACGTGCTTGAGGTCCTGCTCCACCGGGTTGGCGCCGATCTTTAGCTTGAACACCCGGTGCCGGCGAATTTCCAGCATGTGCCGGGCTTCGGCGATGTCGCGGGCGGTGTCGCCGCTGGCCAGGGTCCAGGCCACTTCCAGGCTGTCACGCACACGCCCGCCCAACAGTTCGCTGACCGGCAGGCCCAGGCGCTTGCCCTGGGCGTCGAGCAAGGCGCTTTCGATACCCGACTTGGCAAAGGTATTGCCCTTGGCCAGCTTGTCCAGCTTGAGCATGGCCGCGTTGATGTTGTCTGCCGGCAGGCCGATCAGCGCCGGGGCCAGGTGCGCATCGATGTTGGCCTTGATGCCCTCGGGGCTTTCGTAGCCGTAGGCCAGGCCGCCAATGGTGGTCGCTTCGCCAATACCTTCCACGCCATCGCTGCAGCGTAGGCGCAATACCACCAGGGTCTGCTGCTGCATGGTGTGCATCGCCAGCTTGTGCGGGCGAATGGTCGGCAGGTCGACGATAATTGCCTCGATACGTTCAATCAGCGCGCTTGTCATTGTTGCCAGGTCCCGTCAGGTCGGGCTGCCAGTGGCAGGCCCGAATGGTGCATTTACTTGATTGTTCAAGGATTGCGCGAGACCCTGATGAGCGTCCAATATCATATGAATCTCCCACCATACCCTGGAGGTCTGATGGAGCTGCGCCACCTGCGTTACTTCAAGGCTCTGGCCGAGACCCTGAACTTCACCCGTGCCGCCGAACTGCTGCACATCGCCCAGCCACCGCTAAGCCGACAGATCAGCCAACTGGAAGAGCAGCTTGGCACCCTGCTGGTGGTGCGCGAACGCCCGCTGAGGCTGACCGAGGCCGGTCGTTTTTTCTACGAACAGACCTGCACCGTGCTGCAGCAGTTGCAGAACATCAGCGACAACACCCGGCGCATTGGCCAGGGCCAGCGCCAGTGGCTGGGCATCGGCTTTGCGCCTTCTACGCTCTATACCGTGCTGCCGGACCTGATCCGCGAGCTGCGCCAGGACAGTGAGCTGGAACTGGGCCTGAGCGAGATGACCACGTTGCAGCAAGTGGAGGCGCTGAAGAGCGGGCGCATCGACATTGCCTTCGGGCGCATTCGTATCGATGACCCGGCCATTCACCAGCAGGTGCTGTGCGAAGACCCGCTGGTGGCCGTGCTGCCCAAGGGCCACCCGCTGGCGGGCAGCCCGCTGAGCCTGGCGCAGTTGGCCGGCGAAGCGTTCATCCTCTACCCGGCCAACCCCCGGCCCAGCTATGCCGACCATGTACTGGCGCTGTTCGCCCACCACGGCATGAGCATCCGCGTCAGCCAGTGGGCCAATGAACTGCAGACCGCAATCGGCCTGGTGGCAGTCGGTGTTGGCATCACCCTGGTACCGGCGTCGGTGCAGCAGCAGCACCGTACCGATATCGAGTATGCCGGCCTGCTGGACAGCGGCGCCGTCAGCCCGATCATCCTCAGCCGGCGCAAGGGGGATGTGAGCCCGATCGTGCAGCGTTGCCTGGCGTTGATCGAGCAGCAGACCGTATGACTGATTCATACCTGTGGCGCGGTCCCTGTGGGAGCGGCTTCAGCCGCGAACACCGGCGAAGCCGGTGCCATGCACCGCGTTGGATTCTTCGCGGCTAAAGCCGCTCCTACAAAGACCGGGATGCCCATCCCCGTATACCCATCGGTATATGGAGGTTCCCGCAGATCTGTTTCATGCTCGGCCACGCGAATCGCGAAACGCCCGGGCTGCAAACAATTCAATAATGATCTTCGGGAGTCAAACATGGCGGGACGTCTCAATGGCAAAGTAGCGCTGATTACTGGCGGCGCAGGTGGCTGCGGGCTGGCCGCATCGCAGTTGTTTGCGGCAGAGGGCGCGCGGGTCGGCATTGTCGACCTGCCCGGCAGCAACGGCGCCGAGGTGGCCAGGCAACTGCGCGATGCAGGCCACCAGGCCATTTTTGCCGCAGCCGATGTGTCGGATGCACAACAGGTAAAGGCGGCAGTCGCCGCCGTGGAAGCGGCCTTCGGGCACATCACCGTACTGATGAACCACGCCGGCATCCTCTCGGCCCTGCCCTTCCTCGATACCAGCGAAGAAGAATGGGACCGGATAATGGCCGTGAACGTGAAGAGCATGTTCCTGGTCACCCGCGCCGTGCTGCCGGGCATGCTCACTGCCGGTGGCGGCAGTATCGTTTGCACCTCCTCCATCTCTGCCGTGGTCGGCACCCCCATGGAAGTGCTGTATTGCACCAGCAAGGGCGCCACCCATATGTTTGCCCGGGCCATTGCCGTGGAGTTCCGCGATCGCGGCATCCGCGCCAATGCCATCTGCCCGGGGTTCATCGCTACCGCCCACGGCCTGCGGGAAATCGACATGCTGCGCAAGCATGGCGTCGACGTGAGCGAACAAGCCATCGCCGCCGCCCAAGGGCGCCTGTGCCAACCCTCGGAAGTGGCCAGCGCAGCCTTGTTCCTGGCCAGTGACGATGCCAGCTTCGTCAATGGCGCACACCTGTTTGCCGACAACGGCTACACCGCCCTCTGAACACAAGAACAACAAGCAGGAGAATGACGTGAGCACTTCTTCGAACAACATGCACATCAACGAATTCGGCCTGGAGCATGCGCACTGGCGCAACTGGGCCGGCAACCAGTCCTGCATTCGCGCGGCACGCGGGGCGCCGGCCAGCGAGGACGAACTGTGCTCGATGGTCAACCAGGCCAGCAGCAACGGCATGAACGTGCGCGTGGCAGGTTCCGGGCATTCCTTCACCCCGGTGGCGCTGACCAATGGCCTGCACCTGACCCTGGCCAACATGAGCGGCGTTCGCCATATCGACCACGAGAAAAAACGCGTCACCGCCGCAGCCGGCACCACCATCAATGCCTTCGGCAAGGCATTGCGTGCGGCAGGCCTGTCGATGGTCAACCAGGGCGATATCGACAGCCAGTCGATTGCCGGGGCACTGACCACCGGTACCCACGGCACCGGCCTGGCCCTGGGCAACCTGGCCTCGTCCATCGTCGGCATGAAGCTGGTGCAGCCCAATGGCGAAATTCTCGTGGTCGATGAGAACACCCCCGACCTGCTGCAGGCCGGCCGGGTGTCGCTGGGTGTGCTGGGCATCGTCTCCGAGCTGACCTTGCAAGTGACCGACAGCTTCAACCTGCACGAACGCATCTGGCGCGAAGACTTCGAGAGCGTGATGGAAAGGCATGACGAACTGGCGCACAAGCACCGCCACTTCAGCTTCTTCTGGTGCCCCACCGAGCAGAGCCGGCACTGCTACTGCCTGCCCGATACCGCCGCCACCTCCACCAGCGGGCGTAACACCGACGTGTGCGAAGTGAAGGTCATGGACATCACCGACCGCCCGGCCTGGGAAAGCGAATTCGAGAAAGTGGCGTACAGCTCGGATGTGTACCCGATCGAATACCTGCCCAACTTCCATGAACTGGAATATGCCGTGCCGGTGCGCCATAGCAAGGAAGCGCTGAGGGCGGTACGCAAGCTGATGCTGGAGGACTTCCCCGAGGCCATCTACCCCATCGAATACCGGTTCACCGCCGGTGACGGGGCGTGGATGAGCCCGTTCTTCGAACAGGACAGCGTGACCATTTCGGTGTCTGGCCAGCCGGGGACCGACTATTGGGACTACCTGCGCGCGGTGGACCAGATCCTGCGTTCGTATGGCGCCAGGCCGCACTGGGGAAAACTGCACTTCCTGACTGGAGAGGATGTGAGTGCCATTTACCCGCGGGCCGAGGACTTCCGCTCGCTGCGCCGGCAGCTGGACCCGCAGGGGATCTACCTGAGTGAGCACCTGAGCCCGTTGTTCAAGTAGCCAGCCCAGGCGCGTGGTCGTTGTAGGAGCGGCCTTGCGTCGCGATCGGGCCGCAAAGCGGCCCCAGAATATCAGCATCAACGCAACAATCGAGGGGCCGCTTTGCGGCCCAATCGCGACGCAAGGCCGCTCCCACAGGGGTTTGGCATCACCTTCACGCTATACCTTGGCCAGGTAATCGATAAACAGGCGAAACAGCTCGGCATTGGTGGAAATCTCCAACCGCTGGTAAATGTTGTGCTTGTGCACCTTCACCGTCCCGTCCGAAATATTCAGCTGCCGCGCAATCGATGCATTGCTGTGCCCCTGCAACAGCAGCTTGGCAATCAAACGCTGGGTCTCGGTCAACTGCCCTTGCAGAATGTCGACAAAGGCGTCCTCCAGCACCATCCCTTCTGGTGAAGCCCGCAGGCAATCGGCATAACGCAAGCGGCAATGCTGGCCGAACACCGTGGCCAGCAGCGGTGCCATGCCCGCCAGCAGGTCCATTTCTGCGGCAGTAAAATCACCGTTGCTGTGGTTGCGCATCAGCGAGTAGACCATTGCCAGTTGCGGCCGCAAGGGGATGATGAAACCCACCTCTTCAACCGCCGTGCCGTAGTCGGACGACACGCAAGGGTGGATGTCCTTGGAGATGGCAAACCCTGAAGAGAAGAAACAGTCCGGCGCCAGTTCGCTCATGCGCCAGAGCCCTGCCGGGTGCTCGTTGACACAGGCGACGTAGAACGGGTCGAGCAGGTAGCCGCCGCGCACGTATGCATTCAGGGTACGCTCGGTGACCGAAAGGTTGTAGCCGTTATGTACCAGCAATGCCGGCTGGTTGAACTGGAACAGGTACGCACAACTCATGTCGAACGCCAGCTTGCTGCGCAGCAACGCGTCCAGCGCCGGCCCCAGCTGATCACTGCCGATCGCCTCGATCAACGCCGCCAGCCGGTTCGCTTCATCTTTGGTCATTGTTCACCACGCTCTCATGCACCGAAGGCCTGCACGACCTTACCGCCTTGATCGGCAAAAAGCACAAAATCCGGGGCGCCCTGGGCGCTCCGGATCATGTGAGTGACGTTTTTTGCTCAGGACGGCTCGGCCGCCACTTTGAAGGCCCCTGCGGCGTCGTCCTGGCGGCCCATTTCCTGCGCCTTGGGCACCGCCAGCCAACTGGCCAGCAGCATGGCGATCAGGCCACCACTGAGCTTGCCGATCATCAGCGGCAGGATCAGCGAGGGCTGGAAGTTGGCCGAAAAGGCCATGTGGTCACCGAAGGTGAAAGCCGCGCACACCGAAAAGGCGATTACCAGCACCTTGTCCTTGGGCGGCATTTCGCTGACCAGGCGGAACATGGCGAGGATGTTGGCCGAGGCCGCCAGCACCCCCGCCGCACCGACACCGGACATGCCGAAACGCGACGCCACCCGTTCGATCGGCCGCGCCAGAAAGCGCTTGAGCAGGTGCACCATGGGGAATGCCCCACACAGCATCAGGCCGATGTAGCCGGCAATTTCCAGGGCGCGGAACTGGTCATCGGCATCGGCGATGATCGGCGCAAAGCCCCAGCTGCCGAACAGGTGGCTGAACAGGCCGGTGAAGTACTGCACGATCGACGCCACCAGCACCAGCACCACGGCGATGTACATGAACTGGCCCAGCTTGAGGAACAGGTACACCATCAGCGTCGGGAAGTAGCGCAGCGCCGCCGCCAGGGCGATGCAGAACAGGATCAACGGCATCAGGTTGCGCAGCAGCATCGCCCAGGTGAAGTGCAGCGCCTGGGTGGCGGCGCCAGTGGTGGCGATGTCGGGGCGTACGTCCAGGCCCAGCCCCTGCATGGTCATGGCGATGATCATGATGCTCAGCGGAATGGTCAGCAGCCCGGCCATGATGCCCAGGGCCATGTACTTGTGGTCGACCTTGCGCAACATGGCCAGCCCGACCGGGATGACGAAGATGATCGTGGCACCGCACTGGAAGCCGGTGATCAGGCCGAGGATCCAGCCTTCCGGGCTTTGCGCCAGGGCCTTGGCCAGCTGATAGCCGCCCATGTCCGAGGCGATGAAGATGGGGCCGGCGATGCCCGGGTCGGCACCGATGGCCTGAAACAGCGGCGCGATCACATGGCTGATGCCGGCGGAAATGTACGGGATTGCCGCCATGATGCCGGCGACCGGGATGAAGATGGGGCCGATGCTGTGCAGGCCGGCGATGAACTCCTGGCCCAGCTCGCCTTCGGGGTTGTAGATGGATGCCACGGCACCCAGTACCGCGCACACCATGATCACGTAGATGACATAGGTACCGATGCTTTCCATTTGCCGCCTCATTTTTAGAGTTGTGGGGTTGGCAGGACTGAAAGGTCGCGGGGCATCGTTGTTGTTATGGCTTGAGCATGGCGTGCCCCGTCGAGGGGTTAAGCTATGCGGCGGGTGCGGGGCTGTCCATATACCGGGAGGTATATGCAGCGCTGTATCTGTGTAGGAGCGGCTTTAGCCGCGAACACCGGCAAAGCCGGTGCCATATATCGCGTTGGGTTCTTCGCGGGTAAACCCGCTCCCACAGGGAGATGTAGTCTGCTCAGGGGTGTACTACGCGCCGGCGGTAGGCCAGCAACAGGAACACAAACCACAACGGCATCACGCACAGCGCCAGCCGGGTATCCGGTTGCAGCGCCAGCAGCACCAGCACGAAACCAAGAAAGCCCAGGGTCACTACCGCCGTCACCACCCCGCCCGGCAACTTGAACTGCGAGGCCTGGTGCGCGGCCGGGTTGCGCTTGCGGTAGGCAAGGTACGCGGCCAGGATCATCGACCAGGTGAAGATCACCAGAATCGCCGACACCGTCGAGATCAACGTGAACACCGTCATCACCTCGGGAATGATGAACAACAGGCTCAACCCGATCAGCATGCACACCCCGGAAAACAGCAGGCTGTACAGCGGCACGCTCAGGCTCGACAGCCTGGCAAAAATGCCCGGAGCGTTGCGCCGTTCGGCCAGGCCGAACAACATCCGGCAGCCGGAATACACCCCACTGTTGGCCGACGACGCCGCCGAAGTCAGCACCACGAAGTTGATCATGCCCGCCGCCGCCGGAAAACCCGCCAGCAGGAACAGCTCGACGAAGGGGCTGCGGTTGGCCGGCACCTCGGCCCACGACACCACGCTGATGATGCACACCAGCGCCAGAATGTAGAACAGCAGGATGCGCAGCGGGATGGTGTTGATCGCCTTGGGCAGCGAACGGTGCGGGTTCTTCGCCTCGGCCGCCGTGGTACCGATCAGCTCGGTACCGGCAAACGAGAACACGGCAATCTGGAACCCGGCAAAAAAGCCGCTGATGCCATGCGGCAATACCGCGCCGGGTGCGACCACGTTGGACAACGAGGCCACCACGCCGTTGGGCGAGGTGTAGGACGTGGCGATCATCACTGCCGCCGTGATGATCAACAGGACGATGGCGACGATCTTGATGATGCCGAACCAGAACTCAACCTCGCCAAAAATCCGCACCGCCAGCATGTTCAGCCCCAGCAGCACGAACAGGGTCAAGAACGCCGGCATCCAGGCCGGTACATCGGGGTACCAGTACTGAAAGAACCCGGCCACCACGACCACATCGCCGACCACCGCCACGCTCCAGCTCAGCCAGTACGACCAGCTCAATACAAAGCCGGCACGCGGGCCCAGGTAATGGGCGACGATGTCGGCAAACGACTTGAAGCGCAGATCGGACAGCAGCAGCTCGCCCATGGCGCGCATGACGAAGAACACGAAGAAGCCGAGGATGGCGTAGACCAGCAGGATCGAGGTGCCGGACAGCGCGATCACCTTGCCCGAGCCCATGAACAGGCCGGTGCCGATGGCGCCACCGATGGAAATCAGCTGGATATGGCGGTTTTCCAGCGTGCGTTGCAGGTGCCCGTCACGGGCGGGCACTGCGGGTTTGCCTTGCTCAAGGCTTGCGGACATGTCTTGCATGGGCGACCTCTTGTTATTGTTGGTCTGCTAGTCGTACTGCGCCGTGGCCCAACGGGCCACGGCCTGGCGCGCCGGTCAGCGCGCGTTTTCGAAGCCTTGCAGGGTGTTCACCGCGTTGATGCCGATTTCGTCGACCATGTAACCGCCTTCCATCACGAACAGGGTCGGGATGCCGGCACGGGCAATTTCGGCGCCCATGCGCAGGAAGTCTTCACTGGTGAGCTTGAAGTGGCTGATGGGGTCGTCCTCGAAGGTATCGACACCCAGCGACACCACCAGGAATTCGGGCCGCTGCGCGACGATGCGCTTGAGTGCGTCTTGCAGCGCCAGCTGGTACTGCGCCCAGACTGTGCCCTTGCCCAGCGGATAGTTGGCAGTGAAGCCCTCGCCCGCCGCTACGCCCTGTTCATGGGCATAACCGGAAAAGTATGGGTAGGACACATGCGGGTCACCATGCAGCGAAGCGAAGAACACATCGGGGCGGTCGTAGAAGATGTTCTGCGTGCCGTTGCCGTGGTGGAAGTCCACGTCCAGCACGGCCACGCGTCTGGCGCCCTGGTTCAGGCAGCGCTCGGCGGCGATGGCGGCGTTGTTCAGGTAGCAATAGCCGCCCATGTACTCGCGTGCAGCGTGGTGCCCTGGTGGGCGGCACAGGGCAAAGGCACTGTCGGCGCCATCGATGATCCGCTGCATGCCGGTGAGCGCGACGTTGGCGCTGCTGCGCACGGCTTCCCAGGTGCCAGCGGTGATCGGCGCACCGGCGTCCATGGCATAGAAGCCCAGCTTGCCATCGATGAAACCGGGCTCACGGTCGATGGCCAGGTCGCGCACCGGCCACACCAGGGGCAACGCATCGTGGGTCTTGCCGGTGGCAGCCCATTCCGACCAGGCATTTTCCAGGAAGCTCACATAGCGCTCGCTGTGCGCCGCCACGTAGCAGGCGCGGTCGAAGGCCTGTTCCGAAATCACATCACCCAGGCCGGTACTTTGTACCCGGGCCAGCACGGTTTCAGCGCGCCGGGGGTTTTCGAACGAGGGCGTTATCGCGCCGTCCTTGAGTTCCGAGCCATGATGCAAGCGGTGGTTGTTGCTAAAGACTGTCAGCACGCGAATGTCCTTTTTCAAGGGGTTACCGGATAACCAATTTTCGCGACATGACGGTGAAATTGCTTTGCTTTATGCTCAGCAGAACCGGATGCTTGAGCAAAATATTCACAGGACTGCCCACTCATGAGCAAAGCCTTTGCTATTGAAGAACTGGACGAAACCGACCGCGAGCTGCTGCGCCTGCTGCAAAACGACGGCACCCTGTCGAGCGCGGCGCTTGGCGAACGTTTGTCGATGACCGTGACGCCCTGCTGGCGGCGGCGCAAACGGCTGGAAGAGCTGGGCATCATCAAGGATTACCAGGCCAACCTTGACCGTCGAAAACTGGGCTACGACGTGATGGCGTTTGCCCAGGTGCGCTTCGGCAACCACTCGGCCGAAGCGCCGGACGAGTTCGAACAGGTGATCCTCAAGCTGCCGCAGGTGCTGTCGTGCCACAAGGTGACCGGCGAGGCTGACTATGTGCTGACGGTGTTGGCGACTGACCTGGAGAGTTATGGTCGGTTTGTCGAAGAGGTGTTGCGCAGGCAGCCCGGGATTGCCTCGATCCAGTCGAGCCTGGCGTTGCGCGAGGTGAAGGCGGTTTCGCGGATACCGGTATCCTGAATACTATGCGCGGTCTGCTTTGTGTAGGAGCGGCCTTGTGTCGCGATCGGGCTGCAGAGCAGCCCCCGCGATCCATGCAACAAAGCTGAAATTTTGGGGCTGCTTCGCAGCCCGATCGCGACACAAGGCCGCTCCTACATGAAACAGCATCCCGAGGTTCACTCCGGCAGGCTATAGCGCTCAGCAAAGTACTGCCGGAAGAAGTCCACCGCCACCCGCACCTTGGCCGAACTGGCCAGCGGCGAGGTGTACACCGCCCAGATATCCGCCGGCTGGTGATAGTCCTCCAGCACCTGCACCAGCCGCCCGTCCTGCAGGCTGTCGTGCACATCCCACCACGAACGCAGCAGTATCCCGCGCCCGTCCAGGCACCACTGGTGCGCCACTTCGCCATGGTTCGTAGACAAGCCGCCAGTCACCCGCACTCCCTCTTCACCGTCCGGCCCCATTAGCTGCCACACACCAAACGGGTGGTCGCGCTCCTTGATCACCAGGCAGTCGTGGCTGGCCAGCTCGCCCAGCACCTTGGGCGTGCCGCGCCGGGCCAGATACGCTGGCGCCGCGCACAACACACGCCGGTTACGCGCCAGCGGCTTGGCGATCAGGTTGGGGGCAATGGCATTACCCACGCGGATATCCAGGTCGACGCCTTCGGCAATCAGGTCCACCAGGCGATCGTGCACGTCCAGGCGAATGTCCAGCCGCGGATAGCGCTCGGCCAGCTCCGACAACGCCGGCGCCACAAAGCGTCGCCCCAGGCCCAGGCTGCTGGCAATGCGCAACTGCCCGGCCGGCTCGCGGTGCTGGGCGCTGATGTCATCGCCCATGCGCTGCACCGCATCGAAAATCTGCAACGCCCACTGGTACACCCGCTCGCCCTCCTCGCTCACCGTCACCCGCCGGGTGGTGCGGTGCAGCAGGCGCACCTCCAGGGTTTGCTCCAGCATGCGAATGCGCTTGCTGATGTAGGCCGCCGACATGCCCAACTCGTCGGCCACGGCCGCGAAGCTGGCGCGCTTGGCCACCTGCAGGAAGATATTGAGGTCGTCGAGGCTGGGCAGATTATTCACGTATCGTGTTCCAAGAATCCATGATTGGCCAGATTATCTCCAGGCCAAGCCCTTATAGCATGGCCAGCACCTGTTCCCTAGACAACGAGTGCACCCCATGAGCAAGACGTTCAGAATCGCGGCAATCCCCGGCGATGGCATCGGCAACGAAGTACTGCCAGAAGGCATTCGCGTAGTCGAAGCTGCAGCACGCAAGCACGGCCTGGACATCAGCTTCGAGTTCTTCGAGTGGGCCAGCTGCGACTACTACCTGGCCCACGGCAAGATGATGCCAGACGACTGGTTCGAGCAGCTCAAAGGCTTCGACGCCCTGTACTTCGGTGCCGTCGGCTGGCCAGACAAGGTACCGGACCACATCTCGCTGTGGGGTTCGCTGCTCAAGTTCCGTCGCGACTTCGACCAGTACGTGAACATCCGCCCGGTGCGCCTGTTCCCTGGTGTGCCGTGCCCGCTGGCCGGCCGTGAGCCAGGTGACATCGACTTCGTGGTCATCCGCGAAAATACCGAAGGCGAATATTCGTCGCTGGGTGGGCGCATGTTCGAAGGCACCGAAAACGAGTTCGTACTGCAGGAGTCGGTGTTCACCCGCCGCGGCGTCGACCGCATCCTCAAGTACGCCTTCGACGTGGCCCAGACCCGCGAACGCAAGCACGTTACCTCGGCCACCAAGTCCAACGGCATGGCCGTGAGCATGCCGTACTGGGACGAGCGCACCGCGGCCATGGCGGCCAATTATCCGGACATCAGCTGGGACAAGCAGCACATCGATATCCTTTGCGCGCGCTTCGTGCTGCAGCCGGACCGCTTCGACGTGGTGGTGGCCTCCAACCTGTTCGGCGACATCCTTTCCGACCTCGGCCCGGCCTGCGCCGGCACCATCGGCATCGCGCCGTCGGCCAACCTCAACCCCGAGCGCAAATTCCCGTCGCTGTTCGAACCGGTACACGGCTCGGCGCCAGACATCTACGGCAAGAACATCGCCAACCCGATCGCGATGATCTGGTCGGGTGCACTGATGCTCGACTTCCTCGGCAATGACGGCGCCGACCCACGCTACCGCGCCGCCCACGACGACATCCTCAAGGCCATCGAGCAGGTCATCGCCGCCGGTGACGTAACCCGCGACATGGGTGGGCAGCAGTCCACCCAGCAAGTGGGCCAAGCCATCACCGCGCTGGTCGAAGCCTGATGCTTAAGGGGCCGATTGTCAGGACTGTCTGACAATCGGCCCCTTGCCTCTTGCGAGCGGCGTGGATTGTATGCAAAATCTGTTAACCGTTAGATATCTGTTAAGCAATAGTTAACAACCAAGGAAGGAGTGGTACTGCAACACCCCGGAGCCTGCCGGGTACAACAAGTACGCCAACGTCCCAGGAGACGATGATGTCGCACAAGAATAAAAAGATTGATGTGTTCCTGATTACCGTGAGCCTGATTGCCGTGCTGCTCACCGTGATCGGCCTTGCAGCCTTCCCCGCCCAGGCTGAAAGCGCTGCAAACCAGCTGTTCGAACTGTCCACCCGCACCTTCGGCACCAGCGTGCAGATTCTGGTGTTCGGTAGCACCCTGGCCGTGCTGTACCTGGCCTTCAGCAAATACGGCAATATCCGCCTGGGCAGTGGCAAGCCTGAATACGCCACCGCCACCTGGGTGTTCATGTTCATCTGCGCCGGCATGGGTTCGTCGACCCTGTACTGGGGCGTGATGGAATGGGCCTACTACTACCAGACCCCAGGCCTGAACATCGCCGCCGCCACCCCCAAGGCGCTCGAGTACAGCGTCGGTTATTCGTTCTTCCACTGGGGTATCAGCGCTTGGTCGATCTACGCCCTGGCTTCGCTGGCCATGGCGTATCACTTCCATGTCCGCAAGAAGAGCGGCCTTAACCTGGCCTCGATCGTGGAAGCCGTGACCGGCTTCAAGGCCACCGGCCCGGTAGGCCGCAGCGTCGACCTGATCTTCCTGCTGACCATGATGGGTGCATTGACTGTTTCGCTGGCCCTGACCGCTTCTACCCTCACCCGTGGCCTGCATGACCTGACCGGCACCCCGGACACCTTCACCGTGCAACTGATGGTGATCGGTGGTGTGGCCGTGATGTTCTCGCTCAGCTCGTACATCGGTATCGATGGCGGCCTGCAGCGCCTGAGCAAGATGGTGTGCATTGGCGCGCTGGTATTTGCCGCCGTGGTCCTGCTGGTCGGCCCTACCCAGTTCACCATCAACAACACCGCCAACTCGATTGGCCTGATGATGCAGAACTACGTGCACATGAGCCTGTTCACCGACCCGGCCGGGGACGGTGCCTTCACCCGCAACTGGACGGTGTTCTACTGGCTGTGGTGGGTGTCGTACGCACCGGGCGTGGCCATGTTCGTGACCCGCGTGTCGCGTGGCCGGCAGATCAAGGAAGTGGTCCTGGCCTTGCTGCTGGGCGGCAGCTTCGGTTGCTGGTTCTTCTTCGGCGCACTGGAAAGCTACAGCATGCACCAGTTCATCACGGGCGCAGTGGATGTACCGAAGATGCTCGCCGAACAAGGCGGTGAATCGGCGGTGACCCACCTGCTGCTGGCGTTGCCATGGGGCCAGCTGTTCCTCGGCGTGTACCTGTTCATCATGGCTATCTTCTGTGCTTCGCACATGGATGCCGCCGCCTACGCGGTGGCTGCCACCAGCACCCGCAACCTGCGTGAAGGCGACGACCCGACGCCCACCCACCGCCTGTTCTGGTGCGTGGTGCTGACCCTGGTGCCGCTGGCCATGCTGTTCGCCAAAGCATCGCTGTCGACCATGAAGACGGCCGTGGTACTGACTGCGATTCCGTTCATGGTGATTCTGCTGGTCAAGATCTACGGCTTCTTCAAGTGGATGTTCGCCGACTACGGCCAGGTATCGGCCCATGTCATCGAGGAAGAGGCCGCGCGCCTGGCGGGCGAAGAACCCGCCGAGCACGCACCACGCAGTGCCGCTGCGGTGCACTGATCCACCTGCACTGACCGACGTTGTAGAAAGGGGCTGCCGGGCAGCCCCGCTGGATGGCTGCAAATTTTTTTGCCTGATCTGTTAACCAACAGATACGCGTTAACCAACAACTATAAACCGAGCTTGTGAGACCCCTGTCATGAACGACTTCAAACGCCTGCCCGCCGATTTCTGCGCGAACGCCGAAGAGGCCTTCACCATCCCTGCCAACTTCTACACCCAGGCTTCGGTGTTCGAGCACGAGAAGGAAGCCATCTTCGCCCGCAGCTGGATCTGCGTGGGCCACCGCAGCGAAGTGGCAGACAACAACGCTTACATCACCCGCGAAGTGATTGGCGAAAGCATCATCGTCGTGCGGGGCCGTGACAGCGTGCTGCGCGCGTTCTACAACGTCTGTCCGCACCGTGGCCACCAGCTGCTCAGCGGCAGCGGCAAGGCCAAGAACGTCATCACCTGCCCGTACCACGCCTGGACCTTCAAGCTCGACGGCGAACTGGCCCACGCCCGCAACTGCGACAACGTGGTCAACTTCGACAAGGAAAACTCCACCCTGGTGCAGCTGCGTGTCGAGGAATACGCCGGTTTCATCTTCATCAACATGGACATGGACGCCGGCTCCGTCGAAGACCAGTTGCCAGGCATGCAAGCGCGCATGCGTGAAGCCTGCGCGGTCATCGATGACCTGCACCTGGCGGCGCGCTTTGTCAGCGACACCCCGGCCAACTGGAAGTCGATCGTCGACAACTACCTCGAGTGCTACCACTGCGCCCCTGCCCACCCAGGCTTCTCCGACTCGGTCGACGTTGGCCAGTACAGCCATAGCATGCACGGCAACTGGACCCTGCAATACGGCCTGGCCAAGCCCTCGGAGCAGTCGTTCAAGTTCGATGAAAGCGTGAAGGACCCTTCGTTCGCCGGTTTCTGGGCCTGGCCGTGCACCATGTTCAACGTACCACCAGGGGCCAACTTCATGACCGTGATCTACGAGTTCCCGGTCGATGCCGAAACCACCCTGCAGCACTACGACATCTACTTCCTCAACAAGGACATTACCGAAGAACAGCAGAAGCTGATCGACTGGTATCGCGAAGTGTTCCGCCCAGAAGACCTGCGCCTGGTCGAAAGCGTGCAGAAGGGCCTGAAGTCGCGCGGCTACCGTGGCCAGGGCCGGATCATGGCCGACCGCGAGCGCAGCGGCATGAGCGAACACGGCATTGCCCACTTCCACAACCTGATCGCCGTGGCCCACCTCGACGATTGATGGCAACCGCTCCACGTTTATTGGCACGTAAAGGTGGGCGGCAGGCCTGCCGCGCACCCAGGCAGTCGAGGTGAACCATGGCCAACACTTATGAAATGTTCAGCGTTCGCGTCACCGACGTGGAACAAGCCACGCCGCTGATCAAGCGCTTTACCCTGGCCCGCGAAGATGGCGCGGCAATGCCGGCCTTTACCGGTGGCAGCCACGTCATCGTGCAGATGCAAGGCGCCGACGGCAGCCAGTTCAGCAACGCCTACTCGTTGATGAGCGACCCGCGCGACACCCGCAGCTACCAGATTGGCGTGCGCCTGGAAGAGCAGTCCAAGGGCGGCTCGGCGTTCATGCACCACCAGGTGGAAGTCGGCACCCGCCTGACCATCTCTTCGCCCAACAACCTGTTTGCCCTGGACCCTGCGGCTGGCCGCCATGTGCTGATTGCCGGTGGTATCGGCATTACCCCGTTCCTGGCGCAACTGCATGAGCTGGAAGGTGGCAGCGCCGATTATGAGCTGCACTATGCCTTCCGCGCGCCGGAACATGGGGCGTTCCAGGAACAACTGGCCAGCGGCCCACACGCTGAAAACACCCGTTTCTACATCGACAGCCTCGACCGCAAGCTCGACCTCGCCGTCCTGTGCGCGGGGCTGGATGAGCAAGCCCACCTGTACGTGTGCGGCCCCAAGCCGCTGATCGACGCGGTCATCACCTGCGCCGCCAAGGCCGGCATTGCCGAGCACCGCGTGCACTGGGAACAGTTTGCCGCCACCCCGGTCACCGGCAGTGCCTTTACCGTGGTGCTGGCGCAGTCGGGGGTGGAATTGCAGGTCGAAGAAGGCATGACCATCCTGCAGGCCATCGAGAAATCCAAGGCTGCCAAGGTCGAGTGCCTGTGCCGCGAAGGCGTGTGCGGCACCTGCGAAACGGCCATCCTTGAAGGTGAGGCCGAGCACTACGACCAGTACCTGAGCGATGAAGAAAAGGCGGCGCAGCAGAGCATCATGCTGTGTGTTTCGCGTGCCCGTACTGCCCGCCTGGTGCTCGACCTCTGACTGACGCGGTCCCTGTAGGAGCGGCCTTGTGTCGCGATGGGCCGCGCAGCG
>NZ_JACVZC010000064.1 GCF_016658545.1 Pseudomonas sp. S37
CTTTAGCCGCGAAGCGCCGCGCGGGCGGCGCTCGATCTCATAGGCGCTGAAAATGTCTCGGTGAACGCCTCGGCGCTCGATCTCATAGGCGCTGAATATGTTTCGGCGAACACCCGCGGCGCTCGATCTCGCAGGCGGTAAAGATGCTGTGGCGAGCACCTGTCAGCCCTGATGTGATCCCTGTGCGTGGCTTGCCGGCGACAGGGCCGCAACAGGTGTTGGTTATCGGCCAGCCAACCGCGACCGGGTCAACAACCCGTCCAGCACCACCTCGCAAGCCGCCCCCCAGGTGGCACTGACCGGCTGATGCATCAGCACTTCCAGCCCATCGGCGGTAAAGGTGCCTGGCGTGGCAATGGCCTGCCCGAGGGCCTTGAGCGTGGAATGCGGCTGCTGCCCGGCACTGGCCACGCAGTCCTGCAAGTTGCCCAGTACCAGCGCACGCGCTTCGGCTGCCGGCAGGCCTTTGTCCATCAGCCACTGTTGCAGGTCGTGCAGCAGGAAGTAGAACCAGCCGTTCATGCACGCCGCCACCGTGGCCAGCTCGAACTCGGGTTCGCCCTGCAGCACCACCAGCTTGCCCAGTGGCGCCAGGCACTTGGTGGTGAGCGCATCGGGCGGGCAGACCACCACCGTGGATTGGTTGTACTGCGCGGCATACGACAGCATCGCACGTACACAAAGCGCACCGGGGAAGGCGGTGGCCAGCTGTGCAAGGCTGACCCCGGCGGCCAGCGACACCAGGCGCTGGCCAGGGCGCAGACGTACCTCTTCGGCCAGTTCGCCCAGCACCTGCGGGCGTACGCCGAGGATCAGCAGTTCGGCCCGGTCAACCACCGCCTGGTTGCTGGGCAGTACTTCGCAGTCGTGTTCATGGGCCAGCATGGCAGCCCGTTGCGCATTGCGCGGCGACAGCAGGATGGGGCCATCGAAACCGCTGCGGCGAAGGCCCATGACCACTTTTTCGGTCAGCTCGCCGACCCCGAGAATACCCAGGCTAAGCATGAAGCCTCCTTGTCAGCTTTCCAGGCCGGCGCGGCGCTGGCCCCAGTGCAGGTTAAGGTTGACGCCGACGCTGAGCAGCGGCTCTGGGGGGTTGCGGTTGGGGCCGGTGGAGCCGAGCAGGAAGTCGATCAGTTCGTCGCGCTCGCCGCTCAGCCAGTCGGCCAGCAGGGTGCCGGTGGCGGTGCCGCGGGTAATGCCCAGGCCGTTGCAGCACAGCGCTGCATGAATGTTGGGGGCGAGGGTGCCGAAGTGCGACAGGTGGTTGCGCGACAGGCACATCGAACCGCCCCAGGTGTATTCGAACGGCATGCCCGAGAGCATCGGGAAGCGCCGCTCGAACGACTCGCGGTGCTGGCGCCCGGCGCGGGCGATGTGGCGTGGGTTGGCGCGGCCGTCGGCATTGAAACTGAAGCTGTTGCGCACCAGCAGGCGCTGGTCCGGGGTGCGGCGCAGGGTACTGCCGAACGGGTCGGCGGGGATGATGCCCCAGGTGGCCTTGCCGCCCAGGCGGGCCTGTTCGTCCTCGGTCAGCGGGCGGGTCATGCTGGCGTAGGTGAAGATCGGCAGCAGGCGGCCGGGCAGGAAGCCGAAGTGCGAGGCGAAGGCGTTGTTGGTTAGCAGGAGCTGGTCGCCGATGATTTCGCCATTGGCATGCTTGAGGGTGATACGCCGGCCTTGCTCGATGTGGGTGATGGTGGTGCGTTCATGCAGGGTCACGTTACCCGGCAGGCTTTCGGCCAGGCCCTTGGCCAGGGCGGCGGGTTGCAGCAATTGGGTGCCTGGGGTGTACAGCGCCTTGCGGTAGAAGGCGGTGCCGAAATGCTCGGGCAGGTCTTGGGCGTCGATCATCTGGTAGGGCTGGCCGAGCTTTTCCAGGCCGCTGCGGTAGGCTTCGAGCACCGCCAGGCCCTTGTCCTCGACGGCTGCCTGGTACTTGCCGTCCGGGCGGATCTGGCAGTCGATGCCGTGCTGGTTGATCAACCCGCGCAAAATCGACTGGGCACGCAGGTTGAGCTTGAGATTCATCCGCGCGGTGGGCAGGTCGCCGATATAGTCGGCAGCGCCAATGTCGTGGGGCAGGTCGATGGCAAAGCCGGAGTTGCGCCCCGAGGCGCCGAAGCCGACTTCCTGGGCATCGACCAGGATCACTTCATCGTCAGGGTGGTGCAGCGCCAGTTGCCGCGCGGCGGCCAAACCCGTGAAGCCCGCGCCGAGCACCACCCAGCGCGCCTCGCTCCGCCCCCGGTGCGCGGCACGGGGCTGGCGACCGGGGCTGAGGTGGAACCAGCCGCAACCGTTGTCGTCCGCGGGGGTAGAGGTGTTTCTGTACATGGGATTTTATCCGTGTTGTTTTCTCCACTATGGCATTGGAGGCGGCACGGGGAATATGACGGGAGGGACGGGGAATGGGATGTTCGGGCCCAGCTTCAACATCAATTTGCACACAGCTGTGGGCACTTGCCGGTGCCGACAATACCCTGCACAAACGTCACCAATTGTTCCCTGGCGTTCAACGGCGCCCCCCACTGCGCCTGACCGCACAATAACCCCAGCACCGCGTGAGCAATCGAACGCGCCCGCAGTGCCGTCAGCCCGCATTCGGCCGCGACGATCTCGCTGAGCAGGCTGCTGTAATCCATTTTCAACTGTTCAACTTGCAACAATTGCTCTTCGCTCAGGTTCATCGCCTCGCGGGTCAGCAAAACCAGCTTGTCCGGATTGGCCTGGCTGTATGCGACAAATGCCTGAACGAAGCACGGCAAACGTTCACTGTGGGTACGGGCACTTTTCAGGCATTGTCGGGTTTCATACAGCAGGTCGGTCAGGCTCGATTCGATCAGCTCGAACAGCAGAGCCTGTTTGCTCTCGATATGGTGGTACAGCGACCCCGCGCGCAGGCCCAGGTGGCTGGCAAGGTCGCGCAGGCCGATGGCCTGGTAACCGTGGTTGGCAAACAACGCGCTGGCCGCATCCAGCAGACGATCCCGGGCATGCGGGGCGGGTACGGGCGAGCGGCTGGAAGCGGGCATGGCAGCACCTGTCGGTGAATTGATGTTTGACCAAATGTAAGACAACAGGCATCTTACGTAAAGACTCAATCGCGGAGGTGTTGTGTGGACAAGCAAACGGTGGTGATCGTAGGTGGTGCCTCGGGTCTGGGTCTGGAAACAGCCCGGCTGATGGTCAAGCGTGGCGCCGACAAGATCGGCCTGATCGACCGTAACGAGCAATTGTTGGTACAAGCTGCAGAGGAACTGCGCGGGCAGGGCGTGCAGGTGGCGATTGCGGTGGGTGACATTGCCCGCAAGGACACCGCCCATGCGGCTTTTGCCCAGATAGTCGAAGGCTTGGGCCGGGTACATTGCCTGGTCAACAGCGCAGCGATCTACCCGCGCCAGGACATCTTCGAGATCAGCGACGAAGAGTGGGACCTGGAAAACGCGGTCAACATAAAAGGCACCTACCACATGATGGTCGCCGCCGTGCGCCACATGCAGCAGTACGTGGCGGCACCTGCGGTGACCGGGCGCATCGTCAACGTGACCTCGGTGGATGCGTTCAAGGCCCACCCGCAAAACGCCCACTACGCGGCGACCAAGGCTGCAGTGGTGAGCCTGACCAAATCCTTTGCCCAGGCCTGTGCCAAGGACCAGATCCTGGTCAATTCGGTAGCCCCTGCCGGTTTTGCCACCGAGCGCGCCAAGCAGCTGGGCTTCCTTGGCGAGCTGGCAGCGGCCAACCCGCTGGGCCGCGCTGCGGAGCCGGCAGAGATCGCCGAATGGATCGTGATGATGGGCAGCAGCCGCAACAGCTATGCCACCGGTGAAAACGTGATCGTCAGCGGGGGTTACATCTATGCCTGAAGTCGCATTCCCCGAGGGCTACCAGCGCGCCCTGGTGACTGGGGCCACCAGCGGTATTGGCAAGGCCATCGTGCTGGCGTTGCGCGATGCCGGCTTGCAAGTGATTGCCGTGGGGCGCAGCCCGGAGGCACTGGTGGAGCTGGCCGGTGAGCCGGGTGTGAGCACCTTGCAGGCGGACGTGCGCGACTATCGCGCGCTGGCTGCCGCGCTGGAGGGGCAAACGGTGGATGTACTGGTCAACAACGCGGGCATTCTTTCCACCCGTGCGGCGTTCCAGGACATCGACGAGGCTGAAATCGACAACATGCTCGACATCAACCTCAAGGCGCCGCTGCACCTGACACGTCAGGTGCTGCCAGGCATGGTCGGGCGGGGCAGGGGGCACCTGTTTTTCATCGGTTCCAGCGCTGGCCGTGCGCCGCACCCGGGCGCCGCGGTGTACGGGGCGTCCAAGGCCGGGGTCAGCCTGTTCTGTGATGCCTTGCGCTGTGACTTGCTGGGCAGCGGGGTGCGGGTGACCGAGATTGCCCCGGGCCGGGTGCAAACCCAGCTGTACAAGGCTGCCATGGGCATGCAGGCGGCGGGCAGTGAACTGTATGACGGATATGAATCCATACAGCCGCAGGATATTGCCGAGCTGTTGCTGGCGGCGTTGAAGATGCCGCGGCAGGTGGATGTGTCCAGGTTGGAAGTGTTCCCCACGGCGCAGGCGGTGGGTGGTGGGCGGATGGTCAAGACCGCGGGTTGATGGGTTGCCTGTGCTGGCCTCTTCGCGGGTAAACCCGCTCCTACACAGACTGCGCAACCCTGTGTAGGAGCGGGTTTACCCGCGAAGAGGCCAGCACAGGTACAGCACATTTCAGCAAATAGGTGCTTGACCACCTGTAAGACAACATATAACTTACATGAAGACCGCCTCAGCCGGTCGAGACAACTACAAAGCATTGCAGGGGATATGACGATGACTGCGACATCATGCCGGGTCGGCGTGGACATAGGCGGGACCTTCACCGATATCGCGCTGGACGTGAACGGCGTGCTGCATTCGACCAAGATCCTGACCGACTACGAGTTGCCCGAGCGGGCCATCCTCACGGGTGTACGCCAGGTGGTGGAGCAGGCCGGCCTGGCGCTCTCGGACATCGAGCAGCTGATCCACGGCACCACCCTGGCCACCAACGCGCTGATCGAGCGCCGGGGTGCACGCACCGCCTTCATCACCACTGAAGGCTTCCGCGACACCCTGGAAATGCGCACCGAAAACCGCTTCGAACAGTACGACATCAACATCGTCCTGCCGCCGCCGCTGATCGATCGCGAACACCGCTACACCCTGCGCGAGCGCCTGGACGTCAAAGGCCAGGTGCTGATCGCCCCGGTGCAGGCCGAGGTCGATGCCTTGGTCGAGCGTATCGCCGAAGGCAACTACGAGAGCGTCGCCATCGGCTTCATCCACAGCTACGTCAACGGTGCCCATGAGCGCCAGTTGCGTGATGCCCTGCAGGCGCGCCTGCCCAATCTGTCGATCTCGATTTCCAGCGAAGTCTCGCCGCAGATGCGTGAGTTCGAGCGCTTCAACACCGTATGCGCCAACGCCTACGTCAAGCCGCTGATCAAGTCCTACCTGGACCGCCTGGTGGTGACCTTGAAGCAAGAAGGCGCCGATTGCCCGGTGTTCATGATCCACTCCGGTGGCGGCATCATCTCGGTGCAGAGCGCTGCCGAGTTCCCGGTGCGCCTGGTGGAGTCCGGCCCTGCCGGTGGCGCCATCTTCGCCGCCGATATTGCCCGCCGCTACCAGCTGGAAAACGTGCTGTCGTTCGACATGGGCGGCACCACGGCAAAAATCTGCCTGGTCGAAGACCAGGTGCCGAAAACCGCAAAAACCTTTGAAGTGGCGCGCACCTATCGCTTCAAGAAGGGCAGCGGCATGCCGATTTCCATCCCGGTGGTGGAAATGGTTGAAATCGGTGCTGGCGGCGGTTCGATCGCCAGTATCGACAGCATGCGCCAGATCCGCGTCGGCCCGCACAGTGCAGCCTCCGAGCCTGGCCCGGCCTGCTACGGCCGTGGTGGTCTGGAGCCGACCATTACCGATGCCAACCTGCTGCTCGGTCGCCTGGATGCCGACAACTTCGCCGGTGGCGCACTGCGCCTCTCCACTGACAGCGCCGCCAATGCCATGGCGCGGGTCATTGGCCAGCCGCTGGGCATGCAGGCCGACACCGCCGCTTTTGGCGTGTGCGAAGTGGTCGACGAGAACATGGCCAACGCCGGCCGCGTCCATGCAGTGGAAAGCGGCAAGGACATTGCCGACTACACCATGATCACCTTCGGAGGCGGCGGCCCACTGCACGCGGCGCGGTTGTGCGAGAAGATGGGCGTGGCCCGTTTCATCGTCCCGGCGGGCGCTGGCGTGGGTTCGGCCATCGGCTTCCTGCGGGCGCCGTTCGGCTATGAGGCCGTGCGCAGTGCCTTCGTACGCCTGTCCGAGTTCGAGGCCGCGCGCGTCAATGACCTGATCGATGAAATGAAAGCCGAGTCGCTGGGCTTCTTGCGCCAGGGCATGCCGGTCGGTGAGCCGGAAATGGAATGCACCGCCTTCATGCGCTACGTCGGCCAGGGCTGGGAGATTCCGGTGGTCCTGCCGTTCAAGGCCTTCAGCGCCGCCGATACGGTGGAATTCAAGGCCCGCTTCGAAGAAGCCTACACCCGCTTCTTCGGTCGCCCTATCGACGGCCCGGACATCGAGATTGTCAGCTGGTCGGTCAGGGCCAGTTCGCCACTGCCACCGGTAGCGCACATCGAAGAAGTGGGGGCGGCCTACCGTGCCCACGAAGTCGCCCGCCGCCAGGTGTTCGACGTAGCCGCTGGCGGCTTTGTCGAGGCCGGTATCCACCCCCGCGAAGAGCTGCAGGTGGGTGCCCGTGTCGATGGCCCGGCGATCATCGTCGAGCGCGAAACCTCGACCTTTGTCACCTCCAATTTCACCGCCACGGTCCAGCCAGACGGCTGCCTGCTGGTTGTGCGCCGCTAACGCCTGAATTCGGAAGAGCTGAACATGAGCGATACGTTGATCGACATTCAAATGCAGGTGATGTGGAACCGCCTGGTCTCGGTGGTTGAAGAGCAGGCGCTGACCCTGATCCGCACTGCGTTCTCCACCAGCGTGCGCGAGGCCGGCGACCTGTCGGCCGGCGTCTTCGACCGCGCCGGCAACATGCTGGCCCAAGCGGTCACCGGCACCCCCGGCCACGTCAACACCATGGCCGAGGCGGTGGTGCACTTCATCAAGGACATCGGCGAAGACAACATCTTCGAAGGTGACGTGTACGTGACCAACGACCCGTGGAAGGGTACCGGCCACCTGCACGACATCACCATCGTTTCGCCGTCGTTCTACAACGGCAAGCTGATCGGCTACTTCGCCAGTACCGCCCACGTGGTCGACATCGGTGGCCGCGGGTTTGGTCCGGATGCCCGCGAGGTCTACGAAGAAGGCCTGTTCATCCCGATCATGAAGCTGTTCGAGCGAGGCAAGGTCAACCGTGACCTGATCAATATCCTGCGCAACAACGTGCGTGAGAACGACCGGGTTGTGGGCGACTTCTATGCCCTGTCGGCGTGCAACGAGACCGGCCACAAACGGCTGCTCGACATGCTCGAAGAGTTCAGGCTGGACGACCTGGAGCACATCGGCGGGTTCATCCTCGAACACAGCCGCCGCGCCACCCTGGAATGCTTCAAGTCGCTGCCGCATGGCATCTACACCAACAGCATGACCCTCGACGGCTACGACGTCCCGGTCACCCTGGCGGTGACCATCACCGTTGGCCCGGACGGTATCCATAGCGACTTCACCGATACGTCGGGCATGAGCCAGTTCGGCATCAACGTGCCATTGGGCTACGCCAAGGCCTATGCCTGCTATGGCCTCAAGTGCATCGTTGCGCCAGAGATCCCGAACAACACGGCGTCGCTGGCACCGTTCGAAGTGACTGCGCCTGAAGGCTGCATCCTCAATGCCAAGCACCCGGCGCCGGTGTCTGTGCGCCATGTGCTCGGTCACTTCGTGCCTGACCTGGTGCTCGGTGCGCTGCACAAGTGCCTGCCAGGCAAGGTTCCGGCAGAGGGTGCCAGCGCCCTGTGGAACCTGCACCTGAGCGTACGCCCGCTGGAAAGCAACCCGAATGGCCGTAACGCCGAAATGCTGATGTTCAACAGCGGCGGCATGGGCGCGCGTTCGGCGATGGACGGCCTGAGTGCCACCGCCTTCCCAAGCGGTGTACACACCATGCCGGTGGAAGCGACCGAGCACGCCGGCCCCGTGGTGGTCTGGCGCAAGGAGCTGCGTGAAGGTTCCGGTGGTGCCGGCCAGCTACGTGGCGGCCTGGGCCAGGAAATCGAAGTGTCGGCCAGCGAAGGCTACAGCTTCCGCTTCAGCGCCATGTTCGACCGCATCCAGTACCCGGCCCGTGGCCTGGAAGGCGGCCAGGAGGGTGCCGAAGGCTTCGTCGGCCTGGACGACGGCAGCGTGCTGCGCGGCAAGGGCCAGCAATTCGTGCCCGCCGAGCGTCGCCTGGTGCTGCGCCTGCCGGGTGGCGGTGGTTACGGCGACCCGCGTCAGCGTGACCGCCAGTTGGTCGAGCGCGACCTGCGCTACGGCTACATCAGCGCCGAGCAGGCGCGTGACGACTACGGTTTCGAAGCCGCCAAGGAGCGTTGAGCGATGGACGTGCAAAGCAGCCGCGTCAAAGCGGTAAAAAGCTCGCCGAGCATGGCCGTGTCGGTGCTGGCCAAGCAAATGCTGGCCAAAGGCGAGCCAGTCATCAACCTCGCGCTGGGCGAGCCGGACTACAACGTTCCGGCCCACGTGATCGAGGCCGCGTACCAGGCCATGCTGGCGGGCAACAACCACTACACCGCGCCCAACGGCCTGGAAGTGTTGCGCCAGGCCATCGTCGACAAGTTCGCCCGGGAAAACGACCTGGCCTATGGCCTGGACGAAATCTGCGTAGGCAACGGCGCCAAGCAACTGTTGTTCAACGCCTTCCTGGCCACGCTGGAAGAAGGCGATGAAGTCATCACCCCGGCGCCGTACTGGGTGTCGTACACCGACATGGCGATGCTCAACGGCGGTGTGCCGGTGGTTATCCCGTGCGGTGCCGAGCAGGGCTTCAAGGTCACCCCGGAGCAACTGGAGGCCGCCATCACCCCGCGTACGCGTTGGGTGATGCTGAACTCGCCGAACAACCCGAGCGGGGCGATCTTCACCCGTGAAGAGTTTGCAGCGCTGGGCAAGGTGCTGGAGCGCCACCCCAACGTGCTGGTGATCTCGGACGAGATCTACGAGCACATCGTGCTCGGCTACCAGCCGTTCGTGTCGTTCGTCACCGCATGCCCGCAGTTGCGCGAGCGCACGCTGCTGATCAACGGGGTGTCCAAGGCCTACGCCATGACCGGCTACCGCCTGGGTTACGCAGCAGGGCCTAAAGACCTGATCGTGGCCATGAACAAGACCCAGTCGCAGACCACGACTTGCCCGTCGAGCATCTCGCAGTTGGCGGCGGTGGCGGCACTGAATGGCCCACAGGGCTTCGTGCGCGATGCCAACCGTGAGTACCAGGCGCGCGGCGCGCTGGTGGTGGACGGCCTGGCACAGATCCCGGGCCTCAAGCTGCAGATGCCGCAGGGTGCGTTTTATGCCTTCCCTGAGGTCAGCGCCTTCATAGGCAAGCGCACGCCAGACGGGCAGGTGATCAGCAATGACACCGAGCTGTCGGCCTACCTGTTGCGGGAGGGCAAGGTCGCCACAGTGCCAGGCTCGGCGTTCGGCGTGGAGCCATACGTGCGCCTGTCCTTCGCCACCTCGCGTCAGGAACTGGAACAGGCACTGGGCCAGCTGCGCGAAGCCTTCGCAGCGCTGGCCTGATCACACGAATCGAATAGAGGTAGACCATGAGCAAGCCATTCAAACGCCTGCTGATCACCGGCGCCGCCGGGCGCCTGGGCAGCGTGCTGCGCAAGCACCTGGCCCAGTTCGCCGACGAACTGCGCCTGACCGACATCGCCGGCCTGGGCCACGCTGCCCCGCACGAAGAGTTGATCCGTTGCGACCTGGGCAACTTCGATGACGTGCTGCCGCTGACCGAAGGCGTCGACGCCATCGTGCATGCCGGTGGCGTGCCAGTGGAGGACACCTTCGACAAGATCCTCAACGGCAACATCGTCGGCACCTACAACATCTACGAAGCCGCCCGGCGCAATGGCGTCAAGCGTGTGGTGTACACCAGCTCCAACCACGCCATCGGCTTCTACGACCGTACCGAGACCATCGACGCCACGGCTGCGCACCGCCCCGACAGCCTGTATGGCGTCAGCAAGTGCTTTGCCGAGGACCTGGGCCGCTACTACTGGGACAAGTTTGCCGTCGAGTCGGTCAACCTGCGCATCGGCTCGTCGTTCCCCGAGCCGCTGGACCGGCGCATGCTCGCCACCTGGCTGTCGTTCGACGACTTCGCCCAGCTGACCGAGCGCTCGCTGCTGGCGCCGCGGGTCGGGCACATGGTGGTCTATGGCATGTCGGCCAACCGCGAAAGCCTGTGGGACAACCGCCTGGCCTCGTCCATCGGTTATGTGCCCAAGGACAGTGCCGACGACTACCGCGAGAAAGTGCTGGCCGAACATCCGCCGCTTGACCCGAATGAGCCGGCGGCGCGCTACCACGGCGGCAACTTCGCCGGCGCCGGCCACTTCGAAGACCCTAAGTAACCTACACAGCTCAACGCGATCACTGTGGGAGCGGGTTCATCGATGCGTCGAACCGCCGCGAACACCGGCGAAGCCGGTGCCCTATACCGTGTTTGCTTTCTTCGCGGGTAAACCCGCTCCCACAGGGTTTCCCGTTTCCTATCGGAGAGCTTGATTCATGGCTTCCACCGCAAAACAACAGAACTACGATGTGGTGATCGTCGGCGGCGCAGTCAACGGCAGCGCTACCGCCTACTTCCTGGCCAACAACCCGGACTTCAAGGGTTCGGTACTGGTCATCGAGCGCGACTGGACGTACAACAAGTCGGCCACCGCGCTCTCGAGCAGCTCGATTCGCCAGCAGTTTTCCAACCCGATCAACATCGAAATCTCGAAGTTCGGCGCCGAGTTCGTGCGTAACTTCCCTGACGTTATGGAAGTCGACGGCGACCGCCCGGACCTGGCCTTCCACGAGAACGGCTACCTGTTCCTCGGCGACGACAAGGGCTATGAAGTGCTGCGCCGCCTGCACGATACCCAGGTATCACACGGCGCCGATGTGCATTTGCTGGACCCGGAACAGCTCAAGCGCAAGTTCCCCTGGGTCAATATCGACAGCCTGGCCGGCGCCAGCTATGGCCAGAGCGGTGAAGGCTGGTTCGACAGCCTCGGCATGCTCAATGGCTTCCGCCGCAAGGCCCGCTCGATGGGCATCGAGTACATCGAAAACGAAGTAGCCGGCATCCAGCGCGAAGGCGACCGCATCACCGGCGTGCAACTGGCCAGTGGCGAACGCATCGGCTGCGGCCTGCTGGTCAACTGTGCCGGTACCCGCGGCACCAAGGTCGCACGTATGGCCGGCCTGGACATCCCGGTCGAACCGCGTCGCCGTTCGCTGTTCGTGTTCGATTGCCGCACCCCGCTGGAAGGCACCGTACCGCTGACCATCGACCCGACCGGGGTGTTCTTCCGCCCGGAGGGCAAGTTCTACCTGGGCGGCACCTATCCGAAAAACGACCCGGAAGTGGACTTCGAGGACTTCGAGGTGCTGCACGCCGAGTTCGACGAAGAGGTGTGGCCGATCCTCGCCGAGCGGGTGCCGGCGTTCGAGGGCATCAAGGTAGTCAATTACTGGGCCGGGCACTATGACTTCTGCGTGCTTGACCACAACGCCATCGTCGGGCCGCACAACGAGGTAAGCAACTTCCTGTTCTGCAACGGTTTCAGCGGGCATGGCCTGCAGCAGGCTCCGGCCATTGGCCGCGGGCTGTCCGAACTGATTACCTATGGCGGCTACCGCTCGCTCGACCTGGGCGCGCTGAGTTACCAGCGGGTGATCGACAACAAACCGTTCCTGGAAGATTCGGTCATCTAAGCGCAGCGCCTGAGGGAGAACAACAATGAGCAACTCCGAAGTAAAGCGCAGCGGCGGCCAGGTGCTGGTCGACGCCCTGCGGGTGAATGGTGTCGAGCGCGCTTTTTGTGTGCCCGGCGAGAGCTACCTGGCGGTACTCGATGCGCTGCACGACGTACAGGATGAAATCGACCTGATCGTCTGTCGCCAGGAAGGCGGTGCAGCGTACATGGCCGAGGCCTATGGCAAGCTGACTGGCAAGCCGGGCATCTGTTTCGTCACCCGTGGCCCGGGCGCTACCAATGCCTCGGTGGGCGTACATACCGCCTTCCAGGACTCCACGCCGATGCTGCTGTTCATCGGCCAGGTGGCCCGTGACCAGATCGAGCGCGAAGCCTTCCAGGAGGTGGACTACCGGCGCATGTTCGGCCAGATGGCCAAGTGGGTGGTGCAGATCGACGATGCCGCGCGCATTCCCGAACTGGTCAACCAGGCCTTCCAGCGCGCCATCAGCGGCCGCCCAGGCCCGGTGGTGATCGCCTTGCCGGAAGACATGTTGACCGACCTGGTGCAAGTGGCCGATGCGCGCCCGGCCAAGCGCGTCGAGGCGGCGCCGGCACCGGAAGCCTTGGGTGAGCTGCAGCAGTTGCTGGCCAAGGCCGAGCGGCCGCTGGTGGTGGCCGGTGGTGGCGGCTGGACGGCCGAGGCGGTGGCCGACCTGCAGCAGTTCGTGCATACCCAGAACCTGCCGCTGGCGGCTTCGTTCCGCTGCCAGGACCTGTTCGACAATACCGATTCGCACTATGCCGGCGACCTGGGCCTGGCGGCCGGGCCGGTGCTGGTCGAAGCGGTGAAACAGTCCGACCTGTTGATCGTGATCGGCGCACGGCTTGGTGAAATGACCACCGGCGGCTACGCACTGGTCGATATCCCGACGCCAAGGCAGGCGCTGGTGCACGTGCATGCCAGTGCCGAAGAAATCGGCCGGGTCTATCAGCCGACGCTGGGCATCAATGCAGGCCCCGGTAGTTTCCTGCGCCAGGCCAACATCCTTGGGCCCGTGCGCCCGGAAGCGTTCGTTGATTGGGTTGCCAGCCTGAACAGCGGTTACCGCGGTAACTTCGAAACCCCGCGTTCGCCGGGCGATGTGCAGATGAGCGAAGTGATCGCCTGGCTGAACAAGACCCTGCCGGCCGACAGCATCCTGACCTGTGGCGCCGGCAACTACACCGGCTGGGTGCACCGTGGCTACCAGCACCGCGTGTTCCGTACGCTGCTCGGGCCGACCAACGGCTCGATGGGCTATGGCGTGCCGGCAGCAGTGGCGGCCAAGCTGACGTACCCGCAGCGCACCGTGGTGGCGTTTGCCGGCGACGGCTGCTTCCTGATGAATGGCCAGGAGCTGGCCACCGCAGTGCATTACGACGCCCGGCTGATCACGGTGGTGGTCAACAACGGTATGTACGGCACCATCCGCATGCACCAGGAGCGTTCTTATCCAGGGCGGGTATCTGGTACCGAGCTGCACAACCCGGACTTCGCTGCCTTGGCGCGGGCCTATGGGTTGCATGGTGAGACCGTGACCCGCACCGAGGACTTCGTTGCAGCTTTTGAACGCTGCCAGGCATCCGGCAAGCCGGCATTGATCGAAGTGCAGGTCGATCCCGAGGCCCTGACCCCGCGCATGACCCTCAGCCAGATCCGCGACAAGGCCTTGCAGGCCAAGCGCTGATTCACCTCAGGTGGGGCGCGGTTAGGCCCCACCTTTTTCCTTTTTCGAACGAGCCAATCGACATGAACCTTGCCGATCGTGATCTGCTGCGTGAAGTTTGCTACATCGATGGACAATGGCTGGCAGCCGACAGTGGCCAGCGCATTGCCGTGACCAACCCGGCCACGGGCGTTGTGCTGGGTCACGTGCCGCGTATGGGCGCTGAAGAAACTCGCCGCGCCATCGCCGCTGCCGAACGGGCCTTGCCCGCGTGGCGGGCGCTAACCGCCAAGGAGCGCGCTGCCCGGCTGCAGGCCTGGTTCCGCGAAATCCTCGCCCATCAGGAAGACCTGGCGCGGATCATGACCGCCGAACAGGGCAAGCCGCTGGCCGAGTCCCGTGGCGAGATTGCCTTTGCCGCGGCCTATGTGGAGTTTTACGCCGAGGAGGGCAAGCGAATATACGGCGATGTCATTCCTTCGCCCAGCGCTGACCGCCGGTTGATCGTGACCAAAGAGCCGATCGGTGTTTGCGCGGCGATCACGCCATGGAACTTCCCGGCGGCGATGATCACCCGCAAGGCTGCGCCGGCGTTGGCGGCAGGTTGCACGCTGGTGCTCAAACCGGCATCGCAAACGCCGTTCAGCGCCTTGGCTTTGTGTGTGCTGGCTGAGCGCGCTGGCATTCCGCCGGGCGTGCTCAGCGTGGTTACCGGCGATTCTGCGGCCATTGGTGGCGAACTGACCGCCAGCCCGGTGGTGCGCAAGCTGTCGTTCACGGGCTCCACACCTATCGGCATCCAGTTGTTGCAGCAATCGGCGGCGACAGTGAAAAAGGTGACCATGGAGTTGGGCGGCAACGCGCCTTTCATCGTGTTCGACGATGCCGACCTGGAAAAGGCCGTGGAGGGGGCGCTGATAGCCAAGTTCCGTAACAGCGGGCAGACCTGTGTATGTGCCAACCGTTTCTATATCCAGGACGGTATCTACGAGCGCTTTGTGGCGCGCTTTGCCGAGCGTGTCGGTGAACTGGTGGTAGGGCAGGGCGATGCCGTGGGGACGCAGGTCGGGCCGATGATCGACGGGCGTGCGGCCAGCGGCGTGGAGCAGTTGGTGGGTGAGGCGGTCGAGGCTGGGGCGCGGGTAGTAACGGGTGGGCGTCGGCATGCGCTGGGTGAGGCGTTCTTCGAGCCCACTTTGCTGGCCGATGTTACCCCGGGCATGCGCGTAGCGCGGGAGGAAATCTTCGGGCCGGTGGCGCCGATCTTCCGCTTCAGTACCGAACAGGAAGTGATCGCCCAGGCCAACGATACCGAATTCGGCCTGGCCTGCTATGCGTATACCCAGGATGTCGGGCGCGTGTGGCTGGTGTCCGAGGCGCTGGAGTATGGAATGGTGGGTATCAACGTCGGTGTGGTTGCGACCGAGGTTGCGCCGTTTGGTGGCGTCAAAGCCTCCGGGTTGGGCCGCGAAGGGTCGCGTTACGGGATCGAGGATTACCTGGAGATCAAGTACGTGTGCGTGGGGCTTTGAGGTACATCTGAACCACCGATATTGCCCTTGCCGGCCTCTTCGCGGGTAAACCCGCTCCCACAGGGTTACCACAGGCCTGGAACCTGTGGAATTCCTGTGGGAGCGGGTTTACCCGCGAAGAGGTCGGCACAAGATAACAATCAACCCTTGCTGTCGAGCAACCGCTGATACCGCGACAGGCTCTCTTCCAGGTGCTTGCGCAGCGCCGTGCGTGCACTGTTCACATCACCCATGCTGATCGCCGACAGGATCGCCCCGTGCTCGCGGGCGATCTTCTTGATGTGCGCCTGGCGGTTCTTGCCGGTGACCTGGCCATGCTTGAGGTTGAGGTCGAGGATGATGTCCGGCCCCAGTGCTTCCAGCAGTTGGGTGAAATGCGGGTTGTTGGTGGCACGGGCAATCGCCAGGTGGAACTCGAAGTCGGCCTTGGCTTCTTCCTCCTGCGTTGCGCCGTCCAGTGAATTGAAGCGGTCGAACGCTTCGGTAATCGCCGCCATGCTGGCCGGGCTGCGGCGTTCGGCGGCGCGGGCCACCGATTCGGCCTCTATCCCTAAGCGCAGCTCAAGGATCTGCGCGGCGGCGCGCACGTCATCGACCACGCTGTCGATGGCAAAGCCGATGCGTTTTACATCCTGCTCGACCACGAACACGCCCACGCCCTGGCGGGCGATAAGGCGCCCCCCCAGGCGCAGCGAGGCCACTGCCTCGCGAATCACCGGGCGGCTGACGTTGAACTCTTTGCACAGCTCCTGTTCGGACGGCAGCTTGTCGCCCGGGCCGTAAGTGCCGTTGTCGATCCGGCTGGAAAGCTCCTGGATCACGGTTTCCGCCAGATTGGCGCGACGCGTGCCTAACGACGCATTCATAGAAAAGTTGCTCCTGAAACTGATTGGCTCATCACGGTTGATTCTCCGCCAGGTTGCGCGCAGCCCTTGTGCCCCTTGCGGCGGGATCCGTAGCCAACCAGCGGTGATGTTGTAGGCATATGTTATCAAACATCTGATCTGTAGGAGCGGGCTTCCCCCCGAACTGTCCTGCACATGTGCCGGCAAAAATATTTAACCACGCCTTCAGCATACACCCATTGACAGTTGCCTGCTGACTGTTATCTTACAAGTGCGATGGCGTTCCGGCCAATTCGCATGCGGTAAGCGATGTCGAGGTTCGTCCAATCACTACTGGGAGCTGAGCATGAATAACAACAACGGAGGGCGTGCAGCCCTCGCGACCGCGGTAACACTGCTGATGGCCATGGGGACGGCAAACGCAGCAGACAGTGAAGTTGTCAGGATCGGCTTCGCCGGCCCCCTGACCGGCCCTTCGGCACACCAGGGACAGGACGTCGAGCACGGTATCCAGATCGCCGTCGAAGAAGCCAACCAGCAGCAGCTGAAAATCGGAGACAAAGTCGCCCAGTTCAAGCTGGTTTCCGAGGACGATGTCGCCGACCCGCGTACCGGCACTGCCGTTGCGCAGCGGCTGGTGGACTCGAAGGTGGCCGTGGTGATCGGCCATTACAACTCCGGTACCAGCATTCCGGCATCGAAGATCTACGCCGCCGCCGGCATCCCGCAAATCTCGCCATCGGCCACCAACCCCACCTTGACCCAGCAGGGCATCCCTTCGGTGTTCCGCACCGTCAATGACGATGCCACCCTTGGCCGCTACGCCGGCAACTACCTGGTCAGCCAGCTCAAGGCCCAGCGCATCGCCATTTTCGATGACCGTACCGCCTATGGGCAGGGCCTGGCCGATGAGGTGACCAGGGCGGTCAAGGCGGCGGGGGGCAACGTGGTGGTGCGCGAGTACACCAACGACAAGTCTACCGACTTCAACGCCATCCTCACCACCGCCAAGGCGCAAAAGGCCGATGCGGTGTTCTTCGCTGCGCTCGACTACCAGGCTGCGCCCATGGCCAAGCAGATGAAGAACCTGGGCCTGAAGGCGCGCTTCATGAACATCGGCAACCTGCCCAACGACTCGTTCAAGCAAATGGCCGGCAGCGCCGCCGAAGGCACCTATGCCTGGAACTACGGTACGCCGCTGCTGGAAATGCCCAAAGGGGCAGCCTTCGAACAGAAGCTCAAGGACAAGTTCGGCGTGGGCGTGGTGCAGTCGTCACCTGCCGCCTATGACGCCACCTGGGCCGCGATCAACGCCATGGTCAAGGCCGGCTCCGACGACCCCAAAGTCTACCTGCCGGTACTCAAGAGCCAGAGCTATGACGGTGTAACCGGCACCATCGCTTTCGATGACAAGGGCAACCTGAAAAACCCTGCGGCAACCGTGTTCCAGTTCGCCGACGGCGGCTGGAAAACCCTGTCGGTCGAGCGTGACTGAACTGCACCGCCAATAACAAGCGGGCAGCTGCCCGCCCTATAACAAGAAGACTTTTTCCTACCTGCCAGGCCTGTCGGTCGCGCAGCGGCGTGCTGCTGCGCGACGACATCAATGCAGCTTCGAGGATTCAGCTCGTGGACGGTAACTTCGATATTTTGTTGCAACAGGTCCTCAACGGCCTGGTGCTGGGCAGCATCTATGCCCTGGTAGCGCTGGGCTACACCATGGTCTACGGCATCATCGGCCTGATCAACTTCGCCCATGGCGAAGTGGTGATGGTCGGCGCCATGGTGACCATTTCGGTATTGACGATGCTCGCCGGCGCAGGCTTTGCCCCCGGTATCATCACCTTGCTGCTGGCGATCATGGCCGCGGTGGTGGTGTGCATGCTACTGGCCCAGGGCATGGAAAAGTACGCCTACCGGCCGTTGCGCAAGGCGCCGCGGCTGACGCCGCTGATTCTCGCCATCGGCATTTCCATCGCCTTGCAGAACCTGGCGATGATGATCTGGGGGCGTGGCTACAAGACTTTCCCCGAAGTGGTGGAGACCCAGCCGGTAGATGTGTTCGGTGCGACCATCACCAACGTGCAACTGTCGATTATGCTGATTGCCGTGGTGATCATGCTCGGCCTGTGGTTGCTGGTGGACAAGACCCGCCTGGGCAAGGCCATGCGCGCCACTGCGCAAAACCAGGAAGTGGCCGGGCTGATGGGCATCAACATCAACCGGGTGATCAGCGCAACCTTCCTCATCGGTGCCAGCCTGGGGGCGATCGCCGGGGTGATGCGCGCGGTCAACTACGGCCAGGCCGATGCCTACATGGGGCTGCTGCTGGGCCTGAAAGCCTTTTCGGCGGCAGTGCTCGGCGGTATCGGCAACCTGTTCGGCGCCATGGCCGGCGGCCTGTTGCTGGGGCTGATCGAATCGTTGGCGGCGGGCTACACCGGGCAGCTCACCGGCGGTTTCCTAGGGGCCAACTATCAGGACATTTTCGCTTTCGCGGTGCTGATCCTGGTGTTGTTGTTCCGCCCGAACGGCCTGCTTGGCGAACGCCAGGCAGACCGCGCGTAAGGAGCCAGCCATGAAGAACCTCAAGAGCCAGTACCTGCTGCTGATCCTCGGTTTCATTGCCTTGCCGTTCCTGGTCGAGGCCATCCCCATGCTCGGCCCGACCTGGGTGCGCATCCTTGGCTTTGCCATGCTCTACGTGCTGCTGGCGCTGGGCCTGAACATCGTTATCGGTTACGCCGGCCTGCTCGACATGGGCTACATCGGCTTCTATGCCATTGGCGCCTACCTGTATGCCTTGCTCGCTTCGCCACACCTGCAACTGGCGGGGTTGCTGAACAGTGTGCCGGACTGGCCGGTGTGGGTGATCATTCCGCTGGCGGCGATAGCTGCCGCCATCTGCGGGGTGCTGATCGGTGCGCCGGTGCTCAAGCTGCGCGGCGACTACCTGGCGATCGTCACCCTCGGTTTCGGTGAGATCATCCGCATCTTCATGAACAACCTGGACCAGCCGGTAAACCTTACCAACGGTCCACAGGGCATCAGCAACATCGCCCCGCTGCACGTCGATTTCGGGCCATGGGCGCACGCGCCTGGCGCAGGCGCAACGCCGGTGCTTTCGCTGCAGCAAAGCTGGAGCCTGTTTGGCCTGCAGGTGTCGCCGGTGATCAGCTACTACCTGTTCTTCCTGTTTATCGTCATCCTCTGCATCGTGCTGTCCAAGCGCCTGGAGGTGTCGCGCATCGGCCGTGCCTGGATGGCCCTGCGCGAAGATGAAGTGGCAGCCGAGGCCATGGGCCTGAACAAGCGCAACCTCAAGCTGCTGGCGTTCGCCATGGGCGCCACGTTTGGTGGCGTGTCTGGCGTGCTGTTCTCCAGCTACCAGGGCTTTGTCAGCCCCGAGTCGTTCACCCTGATGGAGTCGATCATGGTCCTGGCCATGGTGGTGCTCGGCGGCATGGGTTCGATCCGTGGCGTGGTGCTGGGAGCGCTGATCCTGTCGGTGATGCCCGAGCTGTTCCGCGACCTGGTCAACTGGATACAGCCGTGGGTGATGGACAACGTCACGTTCATCAGCCGCGACATCCTGCGCAACGTGCTGGACGCCTCGACCCTGCGCATGCTGGTGTTTGGCCTGGCCCTGATCCTGGTCATGCGCTTCCGTCCCGAGGGCCTGTGGCCATCTGATCGCCGCCGTGCCGAGTTGCACGATGGCGACCCTGAACCGCAGCCGGCACCTGCGGCGCTCACTACCGCCGTGCATGCCCCAGCCAGCGAAGCATCCTTACTCCCGATCAAAGAGGCGGACAAGGCATGAGCGATATCCTTCTCGAACTGCATCAGGTCAGCAAGTTCTTCGGCGGCCTGCAGGCCCTGCACGGCATCGACCTGAGCATTCGCCGCGGCGAAATCCGCGGCCTGCTGGGCCCCAATGGCGCCGGCAAGACAACCTTGTTCAACGTGCTCACCGGGCTGTACCGGGCAGAGCAGGGGCGGGTGATGTTCGACGGCAAGCCATTGCGTATCAGCAAGCCGTACAAAGTGGTGGAGGCGGGCATTTCCCGCACGTTCCAGAACATCCGCCTGTTTCACAACATGACCGCACTGGAAAACGTGATGGTTGGCCGGCACGTGCGCACCCGCAGCGGAGTGTTCGGCGCGATTCTGCGCACCCCGGCCTGTGTGCGTGAAGAGCGGGAAATCCGCCAGGCTGCACGTTACTGGCTGAACTACGTTGGCATCGGCCACTTGGCTGGCGAGTTGGCCAGAAGCCTGTCCTACGGCGACCAGCGTCGCCTCGAAATCGCCCGGGCGCTGGCTACCGAGCCCAAACTGATTGCCCTCGACGAGCCGGCGGCGGGCATGAATGCCTCGGAAACCGAAGGCCTGCGCCAGTTGATGTGCAAGATGCAGGCCGACGGCAAGACGGTGCTACTGATCGAGCACGACGTGAAGCTGGTCATGGGGCTATGCGATCACATCACAGTGCTGGAGTTTGGCCGCAAGATCGCCGACGGCCTGCCAGCCGACGTGCGCAAGGACCCACGAGTGATCGAGGCTTACCTCGGTGCGGAGGCGGTGGCATGAAGAGCATCCTGCAAGTGAGCGACCTGAAGGTCAGCTACGGTGCCATCCAGGCCATCAAGGGCATCGACCTGACAGTGGGCGAGGGCGAGATGGTGGCGCTGATCGGCGCCAACGGCGCTGGCAAGACCACGACCTTGAAGACCTTGGCCGGGCTGCTGAAACCCAGCGCCGGCAGCATCACCTTCGACGGCAAGGCGCATGCGGCGATCAAGGGCCACGACCTGATCCGTGAAGGCCTGGCGCTGGTGCCGGAAGGGCGCGGCATTTTCCCCAAGCTGACGGTGCACGAAAACCTTGAAATGGGTGCTTTCAGCCGGCGCGACGGCAAGGACGCCATCGCGGCCGACATCGAACGCATGTACGGCATCTTCCCGCGCCTGAAGGAACGCGCCTTCCAGTTGGCCGGCACCATGTCGGGTGGCGAGCAGCAGATGCTGGCCATTTCCCGGGCGTTGATGGGGCGGCCCAAGCTGTTGTTACTCGATGAGCCATCCATGGGGTTGGCACCGATCATCGTGCAGAAGATTTTCGAAACCATAGTCGAGGTGGTCAAGGGCGGGGTGACGCTGTTGCTGGTCGAGCAGAACGCCCGGCTGGCGCTGCAGACCTGCCAGCGTGCCTATGTGATCGACGGCGGGCGCATCAGCCTGGAAGGCTGCGCCCAGACTTTGCTGCATGACGATCAGGTCAGAAAGGCCTACCTGGGCGAATGATCCATTCACAATGACAAGAGGGTCTGCCCGGGGCTGTGTGTTTGCTTTACCGGCCTCTTCGCGGGTGAACCCGCTCCCACAGAAACTTCACGGCCCCTGGAGCCTGTGCGGCACTTGTGGGAGCGGGTTCACCCGCGAAGAGGCCCGCAAGCCATACCTGATTCATGCCCCCGGCCGGCTCCCCAAAGGTTCAACGATGTCGCACGTATCCCTGCAACACGGCCTGACCTCGCGTCAGGTTTCCATGATCTCCATCGCCGGTATCATCGGTGCCGGCCTGTTCATCGGTTCCTCCAAGGCCATCGCCTCGGCTGGCCCGGCCATCCTCATCTCCTACGCCATGACCGGCCTGCTGGTGCTGCTGGTCATGCGCATGCTCGGTGAAATGGCTGTGGCCAACCCCAACAGCGGCTCCTTTTCCACCTATGCCGGCGAAGCCATCGGGCCTTGGGCTGGTTTTACCATTGGCTGGCTGTACTGGTGGTTCTGGGTGCTGATCATTCCGGTCGAGGCCATCGCCGGCGCGGATATCCTCCACGCGTGGTTCCCGGCCGTGCCTTCGTGGCTGTTCGCGTTCCTGATCATGGCGCTGCTGGCATGCAGCAACCTGGTCAGCGTGAAAAACTTCGGTGAGTTCGAATTCTGGTTCGCCTTGGTCAAGGTTGTGGCCATCGCCGCCTTCATTGCCGTGGGTGGCATGGCGGTGTTCGGTGCCTGGCCGCTGGCGAACGTGTCGGGCGTCAGCCAGTTGTGGGTCAACGGCGGGTTTGTTCCCAATGGCTGGGGCGCGGTGCTTGGTGGTGTGCTGATCACCATTTTCTGCTTCTTTGGTGCCGAGGTGGTCACCATTGCAGCGGGCGAAACCGCCAACCCGAAGGAAAAAATCCGCCGCGCCACCAACCTTGTGGTGTACCGCATTGCGGTCTTCTACCTGCTTTCGGTGTTTCTGGTGGTGGCGCTGGTGCCCTGGAACGACCCCGCCTTGCAGACGGCCGGTTCGTTCCAGCGGGTACTGGAGGTGCTCAATGTGCCGGGTGCCAAGCTTGTGGTCGACCTGGTGGTGTTGGTGGCGGTCACCAGTTGCATGAACTCGGGCCTGTACACGGCTTCGCGCATGCTCTATTCGCTGGGTGCGCGCGGTGAGGCGCTGCCGCTGGTGAAGGGCGTGTCGCGCAACGGGGTGCCGGTGGCGGCGGTGCTGTTGTCGACATTGGCGGGGTTTGCCGGTTGCCTGGTGAACTATGTGTTCCCCGGCAAGGTGTTCAGCTTCCTGCTGTCGACCACAGGCTCCATTGCCTTGCTGGTGTACCTGGTGATTGCGGTTTCGCAGTTGCGCATGCGCGCGCGTGCCGAACGGCAGGGCGTCGAACTTGCGTTCAGGATGTGGTTGTTCCCGTGGCTGACCTGGCTGGTGATTGGCGCCATTGTGCTGGTGCTGGGCTACATGCTGGTCAGTGATGCCTATCGGTACGAAGCGCTGATGACTGCGGGGGTGACGGTGTTCATCCTGCTGGTGTGCGTGACCCGGCGGCGATTGGGGATGGCGGGGAAGGCGGTGTACGGGGATTGAGTTTCTTGGGGCGCGAAGCGGCCCCAGGATTTCAAGTGTGCGGCACGTTACGAGCAGGCACCCCACCCGCAAACTCCGGCTTCAGATGCCCTTGTTCATCCAGCAGGTAAGCATCCATCACCTCACGCACCACCGGCCCTGCCACCCGGCCACCGGCCTCGCCGTTCTCGATCATCACCGCCACCACCACACTGGGGTGGTCAGCCGGGGCAAAGCCGACGAACAGGGCGTTGTCCCGGTGGCGCTCCAGGGTCTTGTTGCGGTTGTAGCGTTCGCCCTGCTTGATCGCCACCACCTGTGCGGTACCGCTCTTGCCGGCAATCCGGTACTGCGCACCGGCCGCCGCCGCGCGGGCGATGCCGCGCGGGTCGTGCATGACCATCTGCATGCCCTGGTTGACCTGGTCCCAGGCGCGTTTGTCATGCAGCACGATGTCGGGCATCGGGTTGGGGTCGACCGGCGTATCGCCGCCCACGGTCATGGCCAGGTGCGGGCGGTGCCATACGCCCTTGCTTGCCAGCAGGCTGGTGGCCTGCGCCAACTGCAAGGGAGTGACCTGCATGTAGCCCTGGCCAATGCCAAGGATCAGCGTCTCGCCCGGGAACCAGGCCTGGCGCCGGGTAGCACGTTTCCACTGGGCTGAAGGCATCAGCCCGGCAGCCTCTTCGAACATGTCCAGCGACACCTTCTGGCCCAGCCCGAACTCGGCCATGTAATCGTGCAGGCGGTCGATGCCCAGCTTGTGCGCCAGGTCGTAGAAGTAGGTGTCGTTGGACCGCATGATGGCGGTGTACATGTCCACCCAGCCATCACCGCTGCGGTTCCAGTTGCGGTACTTGTGGTCGTAGTTGGGCAATTCATAGTAACCCGGGTCGAATACCCGGCTGCCAGGGGTGATCACGCCGCTGTCGAGGCCGGCGATGGCCACTTCCGGCTTCACCGTCGAGCCGGGCGCGTACAGGCCGCGCAGCACGCGGTTGAACAGCGGGCGGTCGATGGAGTCGCGCAGCGCAGCGTATTGCTTGAAGCTGATGCCCTTGACGAACAGGTTGGGGTCGAAGCTCGGGTTGCTGACCATTGCCAGCACGTCGCCATTGGCCGGGTCCAGTACCACCACCGAGCCGCGGCGGTCGCCCAGGGCCTTTTCAGCGGCCACTTGCAAGTGGGCGTCCAGGGTCAGCACGATGTCCTGCCCCGGGGTCGGGGCCTTGTGGTTGAGCACGCGCATCACCCGGCCCTGGGCGTTGGTCTCGACCTCTTCGTAGCCTACGTGGCCATGCAGCTGGCTTTCGTAGAAGTGCTCGATGCCAGTCTTGCCGATCGACTGGGTGCCCCGGTATTCGGTGCTGTCGAGCACCTTGGCTTCTTTCTCGTTGATGCGCCCCACATAGCCCACCGAGTGGGCGAAATGCTCGGCCATCGGGTATTCGCGGATGAACTGCGGCTCCACCTCCAGGCCCGGAAGGCGGAACTGGTTGACCGCCACCAGGGCAATCTGCTCTTCACTCAGGCCGACCATCAGGGTCACCGGCTCGAACGGTTTGCGGCCGCGGCGCAGGTCCTTGTCGAACTGCTTGCGGTCGTCCTCGCTCAGGCTCAGTACCTGAGCCAGGGTGTCGAGCACCTTGGCCGAGTCGCCGCCGGCGCGCTCGCGGGTCATGGTCAGGTCGAAGCTGGGCTTGTTGTCGGCCAGCACCACGCCATTGCGGTCATAGATCAGCCCGCGCTCGGGGGCGATGGGTAGCACGTGCACGCGGTTGTTTTCCGACACGGCAGTCTGCTGGTCGTGCTGCAGCACCTGCAGCACATAGAGCCGGCCCACCAGCACGGCACACAGGCTGAACACCAGGGCGGCGCAGGCCAGAAGCCGGCGGTTGACCAGGTGTTTTTCCTTTTCGTGGTCCTTGAGGGGGATTGGTTGCGGCATCGGGGGCTCTTTTCTACGGCTTTCGCGTTGGCCGTGCGGGCGCGCGAATGGGCGGGGGATGCTACGCAACACCTCCCGCAGCCTCAAGCCGGGTGCCGACCGGCTGCGGCTGGGTATGGGCTGTGCGCCCCGTGATCAGGGCGCTGGCGAGAAACATGAAGATTTGTTCATGGCTGACACGCTCGTGAACGGTTGAGGGGTGTGTTTTTGTTATTTTGTGGATCCATAAATAAATCGTGTTCGATAATCGAACGTGAAATGATCCTTTCCATAAATTCATAAGATGTTGAAAAACATCAATAAATATCTAATTTTTTAAAGAGATAATGGCATTATGCCGAGCAGAACCCATTTCGCCTGAAGTCGCAGTGATTGTTTGTGGATCCATTATCTGGTTGATTAGCGCCTGACAACGGCCGGAGCCCTCCCGCCGTATGCGACAACAATTACAAAAAGGGTCCAGTCATGAATGGCTTTCCAAGGGTATGGAACCGTCAGGGTTTCTTGCGCTTTGCCTGCGTGTACGCATCTGTTCTCTCACCTGTAAACCGGCAGGTGACCCCATGAATACCGATCTCAAACAACGCCTGGACAACGACCCGATGGGCCGCTTCCAGTGCCTGGCCATTGGTATCTGCATCATCCTCAACATGATCGACGGCTTCGACGTGTTGGTCATGGCCTTCACGGCGGCCTCGGTGTCTGCCGAATGGGGCTTGAACGGGGCACAGGTGGGCTTGCTGCTCAGCGCCGGCCTGTTCGGCATGGCGGCCGGGTCGCTGTTCATAGCGCCATGGGCCGACCGCTTTGGCCGCCGCCCGTTGATCCTGTTGTGCCTGGCGCTGTCCGGCATCGGCATGCTGCTTTCGGCGCTGAGCCAGAGCCCGCTGCAACTGGCACTGCTGCGTGGCCTGACCGGGCTGGGCATCGGTGGCATCCTGGCCAGCAGCAACGTGATTGCCAGCGAGTACGCCAGCAAGCGCTGGCGCGGCCTGGCCGTCAGCCTGCAATCCACCGGCTATGCCTTGGGCGCAACCTTGGGTGGTTTGCTGGCGGTGTGGCTGCTCGGGCATTGGGGCTGGCGCTCGGTGTTCCTGTTTGGCGGCATCGTCACCGTACTGGTGATCCCGCTGGTGCTGTTGTGGTTACCCGAGTCGCTGGACTTCCTGCTGGCACGTCGGCCTGCCAATACCCTGGCCCGCATCAACCGCCTGGCGGCACGCCTCGGTCAGCCGGCACTGGCCCAATTGCCAGCATTGACGGTCGCGGCGCAGGGCACAGCCAGTGGCTTCAAACAGTTGCTGACACCGGCCATGCGCCGCACCACGCTGGTGATCTGGCTGCTGTTCTTCCTGGTCATGTTCGGCTTCTACTTCGTCATGAGCTGGACACCGAAACTGCTGGTGGCCGCCGGCCTGTCGGCGCAGCAGGGCATTACCGGCGGGGTGTTGTTGAGCGTTGGCGGCATCCTTGGCGCGGCGCTGATCGGCGGCCTGGCCTCGCGCTGGCCACTGACCCGCGTGCTGGCGCTGTTCATGCTCATTACCGCAGCACTGCTGGTGCTGTTCGTGGCCAATGGCGCTTCGGTCAGTGCGGCGTTGGCACTGGGGTTGCTGATCGGGCTGTTCTCAAACGGATGCGTGGCCGGGCTGTACGCCTTGTCGCCGGTGGTCTACGACGCCTCCGTGCGCGCCACCGGGGTGGGTTGGGGCATCGGCATCGGCCGCATGGGCGCCATCCTGTCGCCGACCGTGGCCGGAGTGCTGCTCGATGGCGGCTGGCAGCCGTTGCACCTGTACGGGGTGTTCGCCAGCGTGTTCGTGCTGGCGGCGGGCTGCCTGCTGTTGCTGCGGCCGGCAGCCAGCCAGGTGCGGCCGGTAATGGCCGACGCCTAAGCCTGGCCGTCGATGATCGCCTCGGCGACCGTGGCGCAGAACCATTGCAGGGCGGCGGAGTTGTCGCTGTTGGGGTGCCAGTTCAGCGAGACATTGAACTCGGCCACCTGGAACGGCAGCTCGAGCATGCGCAAACCACCGTCCTGCATGAACAGCCGGGCGATCTGTGCCGGCAGCACGGCGAGCAGGTCGGTGCCGGGGATGATCTTCGGCAATACCGAGAAGTGCGGCACCTGCAGGCTGGTGCGCCGCTGCAGCTGCATGCTGTTGAGCACGTCTTCGACACTGCCGTGGCCGGTGGTACGGGTAACGCTGATATGCCGCTCGGCAATGAACTGCTCAAGGCTCAGTTCAGTGCCGATGCGTGGGTGGTCGCAGCTGAGCAGGCACACATAGCGCTCGCGCAGCAACACCTGGCTGCGGGTGCCCGGCACCGGCGGGCGGCAGATGGCGGCGTCGATCTTGCCGCTGGCCAGCCAGTCGCCCACCTGGTCGACCTGCAGTGGCAATACCTCGACTTCGGCGCGTGGGGCGTCGCGGTTCAGGCGCGCCAGGATCAGCGGCAAGAAGCCCATTTCGCCAAGGTCGGAAAGGGCAATGCGGAACCTGCGCTCGGTGGTGGCGGGGTCGAACTGGCGGGTGCTTTGCACGGCGCCCTCAATGCGTGTCAGTGCGTCGCGCAGGGTGCTGTACAGCTGGTCGGCAACAAAGGTGGGCTGGATACCGTCACGGGTGCGGCTGAACAGGGCGTCGTCGAACAGTTCGCGCAGGCGCGCCAGGCCATAGCTGACCGACGGCTGGGTTACGAACAGCCGCTCGGCGGCCAAGGTGACGCTGCGGGCCTCGTAAAGGGTGACGAAGGTGCGGATCAGGTTGAGGTCGATGTGGCTCATGGGGCGCTGTCTTCACATAGATAGGTTTTATTTTTGGTAAAGATAGTATCAATTTGATCAATCTGGCGGTGGCTGCAAAAGTAACTCGAAATCCAAAAACAAGCTTCAAGGGGCTTTATGAAAACTGTTCACGGCGCCACCTACGACATCCTCCGCCAGCATGGCCTGACCACCATCTTCGGTAACCCGGGTTCCAACGAACTGCCGTTCCTCAAGGGTTTCCCGGAAGACTTCCGCTACATCCTCGGCCTGCACGAAGGCGCCGTGGTCGGCATGGCCGACGGTTACGCGCTGGCCAGCGGCCAACCGACCTTCGTCAACCTGCACGCGGCCGCCGGTACCGGTAACGGCATGGGCGCCCTGACCAATGCCTGGTATTCGCACAGCCCATTGGTGATCACCGCCGGCCAGCAAGTGCGCTCGATGATCGGGGTGGAGGCGATGCTGGCCAATGTCGACGCCGCACAGTTGCCCAAGCCGCTGGTCAAGTGGAGCCACGAGCCCGCTACGGCGCAGGACGTGCCGCGCGCCCTTAGCCAGGCGATTCACACCGCCAGCCTGGCGCCGCGCGGGCCGGTGTACGTGTCGATCCCCTATGACGACTGGGCCTGTGAAGCCCCGGCCGGCGTCGAGCACTTGGCGCGCCGCCAGGTCAGCAGTGCCGGGCTGCCGTCGCCGGCGCAGTTGCAGCAGCTGTGCCAGCGCCTGGCGGCCGCGCGCAACCCGGTGCTGGTATTGGGCCCGGATGTCGATGGCAGTGGCGCCAATGGCCTGGCCGTGCAACTGGCAGAAAAGCTGCGCATGCCGGCCTGGGTTGCGCCGTCGGCATCGCGTTGCCCGTTCCCCACGCGGCATGCGTGTTTCCGCGGGGTATTGCCGGCGGCCATTGCCGGCATCAGCCACAACCTGGCCGGGCACGACCTGATCCTGGTAGTGGGCGCCCCGGTGTTCCGTTACCACCAGTTCGCCCCGGGCAACTACCTGCCGGCCGACTGCGAACTGCTGCACCTGACCTGCGACCCGGGCGAGGCGGCGCGTGCACCCATGGGCGACGCCCTGGTCGGCGATATCGCGCTTACCCTCGCGGCTGTGCTGGATGCTGTACCTCAGAGCGCCAGACCAATGCCGGCCGCCTTGCCGGCTGCCGAAGCAGTGGCCGACGACGGTGGCCTGCTGCGCCCGGAAACGGTGTTCGACCTGCTGAATAACCTGGCTCCCAAGGACGCCATCTACGTCAAGGAGTCCACCTCAACCGTTGGCGCGTTCTGGCGCCGCGTGGAAATGCGTGAGCCAGGCAGCTATTTCTTCCCGGCCGCCGGTGGCCTGGGCTTCGGCTTGCCGGCCGCGGTGGGTGTGCAGCTGGCGTCGCCCGCGCGCCGGGTGATCGCTGTTATCGGTGACGGCTCGGCCAACTACGGCATCACTGCGCTGTGGACAGCCGCGCAATACAACATCCCGGTGGTATTCATCATCCTCAAGAACGGCACCTACGGCGCATTGCGCTGGTTCGCCGATGTGCTGGATGTGAACGACGCGCCGGGGCTGGATGTGCCGGGCCTGGACTTCTGCGCGATCGCCCGTGGCTATGGCGTGCAGGCGGTACATGCGGCGACCGGCCGTGCATTCGCCCAGGCGCTGCGTGAAGCGCTGGAGAGCGACCGGCCGGTACTGATCGAAGTGCCGACCCAGACCATCGAGCCCTGAACCCGACCCACACCAGGCGACACCCAACAAAAACAAGAACCGAGGTGGCTATGAAGACGACTTCCGTAAGTGAAGTGATCGATGCTGCACCCTTCAATCGTACGCATCTGCTGATTCTGCTGTGGGGCTGTTTCATCATGCTGTTCGACGGCTATGACATGGTGATCTATGGCTCGGTGGTGCCACGCCTGATGCAGGAATGGCAACTGAGCGCCATCGAAGCCGGCACGCTCGGCAGCTGCGCGCTGTTCGGCATGCTGTTCGGCGGTACCTTGCTGGCGCCACTGGCCGACCGCTTCGGCCGGCGCAAACTGATCATCCTCACCGCCTTGCTGGCCAGCCTGGCGGCGTTCATGACCGGCCATGCGCGCACCCCGCTGGAACTTGGCGCCTGCCGCCTGGTGACCGGGCTGGCACTGGGCGCGCTGGTGCCCAGCGCCGTCAACCTGATCAGCGAGTTCGCCCCGCAAGGGCGGCGCAGCACCATGATTACCGTGATGTCCAGTTTCTACTCCGTCGGCGCTGTACTGTCGGCCTTGCTGGCGATCGTGGTGATCCCCCAATGGGGCTGGCAGGCAGTGTTCTACGTGGCTGTGCTGCCGGTGCTGGCGGTGCCGTTCATGCTGCGCTACCTGCCAGAGTCGGCGGCGTTCCTTGAACTGAAGGGGCGCCGTGCCGAGTTGGAGCAGTTGCTGCTCAAGGTTGACCCGGCGTTTCGCCCGGGTACTGAACTGCGCTTGGCTGGCAGCGGCCAGCCGCAAGACAAGGCTCGCCTGGCGCAGTTGTTCGGCCGTGGCCAGGCCCTGGCCACCGTGTTGCTGTGGGTGGCGTTCGCCATGTGCATGCTGATGAGCTACGGCCTCAATACCTGGCTGCCCAAGCTGATGGCGCAGGGCGGCTATGCCCTGGGTTCAAGCCTGGCGTTCCTGGTAACGCTGAACGTTGGCGCCACAGTCGGTGCGCTGTTTGGCGGCTGGCTCGCCGACCGCCTGGGCGTGCAGCGCACGCTGGCGTTGTTCTTCGTGCTTGCAGCGGTGTCGCTGGCGGCACTGGGGCTCAACCCTGGGCCGCTGCTATTGAACCTGCTGCTGCTGATTGCCGGTGCCACCACCATCGGCACCCTGGCGGTGATCCACGCCTACGCCTCGATTGCCTACCCGGCGCACATCCGCTCTACCGGGGTGGGCTGGGCCGCCGGCATCGGCCGCCTGGGCGCCATCGCCGGGCCGATGCTGGGTGGCAGCCTGCTGTCGATGCAGCTGCCGATCCAGCAGAACTTCCTCGCCTTCGCCCTGCCTGGGGTGATCGGCGCGTTGGCCATCGCCTTCATCCAGGTGCGTGCCCCTCAACAGGCCAGTGAGCCTGAAACTGCCAACAAACCTACCTGCTGAACAAGGAGCCTTGCATGTCTGCCCATAGCCCTCGTTATCAAGACCTTCAGCTGCAGCCGCTTGCCGGCCAGTGGCGTGCCGGCAGCGCCGGCAAGACCCTGAACGTGCACAACCCGTACAACGATGAATTGTTGTTGCAGATTCAACAGGCCAGCCGTGCCGACCTCGATGCCGCCTACCACGAAGCGGCCCGCGCCCAGTTGCACTGGGCCGCCCTGGGGCCGGCCGCGCGTGCAGCGGTGCTGTACGAAGTGGTGGCGATCTTTGACCGGCGCCGCGACGAAATCATCGACTGGATCATCCGCGAGTCCGGCAGTACCCGGCTCAAGGCCCAACTGGAGTGGGGCGCGGCGCGGGCGATTGCGCTGGAGTCGGCCTCGTTCCCGTCGCGGGTACACGGGCGCATCGTCGAGTCCAACGTGCCGGGCAAGGAAAGCCGCGTGTACCGCAGCGCCCTGGGCGTGGTCGGGGTCATCAGCCCGTGGAACTTCCCGCTGCACCTGACCCAGCGCTCCATTGCCCCTGCACTGGCATTGGGCAATGCCGTGGTGGTCAAGCCCGCCAGCGATACCCCGGTGTGCGGTGGTCTGCTGCTGGCGCGCATTTTCGAAGAGGCCGGGCTGCCGGCCGGGGTGCTCAGCGTGGTAGTCGGTGCGGGCAGCGAGATTGGTGATGCCTTCGTCGAGCACCCGCTGCCAGCGCTGATCACCTTCACCGGCTCCACCCCGGTCGGGCGTGGTATCGGCCGCATCGCCAGCGGTGGCGAACACCTCAAGCATGTCGCGCTGGAGCTGGGCGGCAACAGCCCGTTCGTGGTGCTGGACGACGCCGACCTTGAACAGGCAGTCAACGCGGCAGTGTTCGGCAAGTTCCTGCACCAGGGCCAGATCTGCATGGCGGTGAACCGGGTTATCGTTGACGACAGCCTCTATGACGCGTTCGCCGAGCGGTTCGTTGCACGGGTCAGGGCGCTGACGGTGGGGGATCCTGATTCGGCGGCCACCGTGATCGGCCCGGTAATCAATGGCCGGCAATTGCAAGGCCTGCTGGACAAGATCAACCTGGCGCGCGACGAAGGTGCCGAGCCGCTGTACGAGGGGGGCGTCAACGGCAACCTGCTGGCCCCGCATGTGTATGGCGAGGTCACCGTCGACATGGACCTTGCGCGCAACGAAATCTTCGGCCCGTTGGTGGGCCTGTTGCGTGCGCGTGACGAAGCCCATGCGCTGCAGCTGGCCAACGCCAGCGAGTTCGGGCTTTCCAGTGCGGTGTTCAGCCGCAACCTTGAGCGCGCGGTGCGCTTCGCCCGCCAGGTGCGCGCGGGCATGAGCCACATCAACGATATCCCCGTGAATGACGAAGCCAACGCGCCGTTTGGCGGCGAGAAAAACTCGGGGCTGGGCCGCTTCAATGGCGACTGGGCCATCGATGAGTTCACCCGTGATCACTGGGTCAGCGTGCAGCACGTGCCGCGCCAGTACCCGTTCTGATGCATTGAGTCACTGAGTAGCGCCCGGCCTGGCCGGGCATTCATGCAGCTTCTTTACCACGGGCTCCGGGCAGCCTGCGGGGGGCGGCTGCGCCCAAGAAAACTGGAGAACAATAATAATGATGCACACCACCTGCACACTGGCCCGTTCGGCCCTGGCGGTTTCGCTGACGCTGGGCCTGGGGTTGCCGGCCTGGGCCGAAGAGGGGGGCTTCTTTGAAGATGCCAAGGCCGGGCTGACGCTGCGCAACTACTATTTCAACCGCGATTTCCGCGATCCCGGGGCGGCCAAGAGCAAGGTTGAGGAATGGGCCCAGGGCTTTATCTTCAAGTTCAGCTCAGGCTACACCCCGGGGCTGATCGGTTTTGGCCTGGACGGTATCGCCATGTTCGGCGTGAAGCTGGACAGTGGCCGCGGTACCAGCGGCTCCGAACTACTGCCGGTGCATGATGACGGCCGTGCAGCTGACGACTACGGGCGCGCCGGGCTTGCGGCGAAACTGCGCATATCAGCCACCGAGTTGAAGGTGGGTGAACTGCTGCCGGACATTCCGCTGCTGCGCTACGACGATGGCCGCCTGCTGCCGCAAACCTTCCGCGGCGCGATGCTCGATTCGCGGGAGATCGAAGGCTTGAGCCTGCAGGCTGGACAGTATCGCGAGGTGAGCCTGCGCAACTCGTCCGACATGCAGGACCTGTCTGCCTGGGCTGCCCCGGGGGTGACTTCGGACGGTTTCAGCTATGCCGGTGCCGAGTACCGTTTCAATCAGCAGCGCACGCTGATTGGCGCCTGGCATTCGCAGTTGGAGGACATCTATCAGCAAAGCTATTTCAACCTGCAGCACAGCGAGCGGGTAGGGGAGTGGACGCTGGGCGCCAACCTTGGCTACTTCATTGACCGGGATGATGGCCAGGCACGCATTGGTGATATCCAGAGCCGCACCGGTTACGCCTTGCTGTCGGCCGCGCACAGTGGCCACACGCTGTACCTGGGGTTGCAAAAGGTCAGTGGCGACAGCCCGTGGATGTCGGTATATGGCAGTAGCGGCCGGACCTTGGGTAATGACATGTTCAACGGCAACTTCAGCAACGCCGACGAACGCTCGTGGCAAGTGCGTTACGACTACAACTTTGCTGCGCTGGGCGTGCCGGGCCTGCTGGCCATGGTGCGTTACGGGCATGGCGAGAACGCCACCACGGCGGCGGGCAGCAATGGCAAGGAGTGGGAGCGCGACACCGAGGTCAACTACACCTTCCAGAGCGGGGCGTTGAAGAACCTCAACATCCGGCTCAACAACGCAACCAACCGGCGCAGCTTCAACAGCGACTTTGACCAGACACGGTTGATTGTCAGCTATCCGCTGACGTTGTGAGCGGGTTCATCGAGGCGTTGTACCGCCGCGAATGCGGTGGTGGCTGCGACGGTGAATGGCCGGCAGGTCCGGCCCTTTCGCGGGTAAACCCGCTCCTACGACTGCCGGTGCCGAGCCGTTGATGCGTATGCACCCCCGATCAATGTAGGAGCGGGTTCACCCGCGAACAGGGTGGCGGCTGCAACGGTAAATGGTCGGTAGAAATAGGCCGGCAGGTCCGGCCCTTTCGCGGGTAAACCAGCTCCTACGACGGCCGGAGCCGAGCCGCTGATGTGCATGCACCCCCGATCA
>NZ_JACVZC010000065.1 GCF_016658545.1 Pseudomonas sp. S37
CCTGTGCTGGCCTCTTCGCGGGTGAACCCGCTCCTACAAAGACCGTGTAATCCTCAAGGCTTACGCGGTCTTTGTAGGAGCGGGTTTACCCGCGAAGAGGCCGGTACAGGCTAAACGTTATCCTACAAACTTGCGCAATTGCTGCTTCACCCAAGGCTCGGCACTCACCAGAATCACCCCCAGTAACACCATCAACGCGCCCACTACAAAATTCGCGCTCAACGGCTCATCCAGCAGCAAGACACCAAAGGTCACCCCGAACAGCGGGGTGATGAAGGAAAACACCGCCAGGTTCGACGCCAGGTATTTGCGCAGCAACCAGAACCAGGTCAGGTAGCTGACGAATGACACCACTATCCCCTGGAACAACACGCTGCCCATGGCCAACGGCGTCAGCGACACCTCGCCGATCTGCCCGCTGAGCAGGGCAATCAGCAACAACCCGACAAAACCCACCGCCAGCTGATAGAACAAGGTCAAGGTCGCCGGCGCTTCCGACAGCCGCGAGCAGCGCACTACCACCGTGGTCGCCCCCCAGGCCAGCCCGGCGATCACGCCAAAGGCATCGCCCAGCAAAGTGCGGCCATCCATGTGCTCGAACGACATGCCGCCGGCAAAGGCCATGGCAATGCCGCCGAAAGCCAGCAAAATGCCCAACCATTGCAGCAGCCGCAGGCGTTCACTGGCCAGGCTGAAATGCAGGCCCAGTGCGGTAAACACAGGCGCGGTATAGAGGAACACCGACATGTGCGCTGCCGAGGTCAGCTTCAGGCCCTCGGCAATGAACAGGAATTCGACGCCGAACAGCCCACCCGCCAGCAGCCCGGCGCGCCAGGTGCTGCCGACCTGCTCCCAGCCCCCGCGCCAGCACAGCATCAGGCCCACCAGCACGGCGGCGATACCGTTGCGCAACGCCGCCTGCATCACCGGGGCGATGTCGACGGCGGCGGTCTTGATCAGCACCTGCTGGCAGCCCCAGATCAGGCACAGGCCCAGCATGACCTGGAAAGCAAAAGCGTCTGGGTTCTTGCGGACCGCGCTCATAGGCGGGCCCTTGGGGTGATCGTAGGCATGGGCAAGGACTCGGCAGCGTTCAGAAGCTACCGATTATCGGGTTTACATGGCCGCCCGTGCCAGCCTCAAAACGACCTCAAGCGATCTGCGCTTTTGCCGACACCTGTTCAAAGGTGGTTTCATCCAGCGCATCCTCCTGCTCATCCAGCACCTGGCGCGGGTGCTCGAAGCCGGGGATGCTGCTGTCGATCAGGCTCATCAGCCGCGAGCCGCGCTCGGTCAGCACGAAGTTCTCGCCGTTGCCGCCGTCCTCTTCAGGCCGGCTTTCGATAAAGCCGCGCTCGAACAATAGCTTTTCATACTCGCAGGCACGGGTTTTCAGGTGGTCCAGGTCACCCACCGGCTCACCCTTGGCGGCCAGCGCGGCAGCGTGCTGCTCGGCATAGGGGCGTGGCGTGAAGCTGTGACCGCCGCCGTTCTGCACCTCGTGCAGCAAGCGTTCGATCAGGTCCCAGTCGTAGGCGATGCTCATGGGTACGGGCTCCTGCTGTGGACGGAAGGGGTACACAGGTTGGGACCCGCCGAGATTCCCGAGCGTTCCGAAAGATCTCAGCGCTGGCGTTGTTGCGCTTGCATGTATTGGCGCAGCAACTGATTGATCCGGGTCTGATAGCCGCTGCCCTGCTCTTTGAACCAGGCGAGGACATCCGAGTCCAGCCGAATGGTCACCGTCTGCTTCGCCGGAACGCGCAGTTCGGCTTGGCGAAAAAAATCCTGGTCCAACTCGGGGATATCCGAGGTGTCGATATCCTTGTCGTCCTGTCGGGCCAGCCGGTTCCAGTCAGTTCTCGATGATTTGGTCATAGTGTCTGGCCTCCCGTTTGGTGGCTTTTCTTGCGGAAATTATGCGTATCACCTCACCCCGCCTCTCCGTGTACACGACGACGCCTATCAGCGCCTTTAGCCATCCGAGGGCGACCCAACGCTCTTCAGCACACTCCACATACTCATCACGCCTGATCAGCATGGGATGGTTGAACATGTCAGGAACGTCGGCAAAGTCGATGCCGTGCTTGCGGATATTGATCTGGTTTTTCGCTTCGTCCCATTCAAAGAACATGGGACGCCATGTATTTACAGACGTACATACAATACCCCCTCTTTTCCTCCGAGACTAGAGCGATGTAGCGCGCTGTTCAACGGCGTTTGGGGGATATGGAGGCGTTTCAGAAATGGACTACAGCCATTATGGAAATGATCCATCGGTCGCGAGCCCTGAACTTCGCTGCACCCTCAACTCTCCACCGCGCATAGCCACCGCTGGAGGTAGAAAGGATGAAACTACTGCTACCCATTGCCTGCGCCACCACCCTGCTCTGCGCCCTGCCCGCCTGGGCCTGCACACCGGAAGAAGCGACGCAGAAACGTGAAGAGCTGGCCGGGTTGGTTACCCAGTTGACCGAGCAGAACCCGCAGAAGGCCAAGGAGATCAATGACGAGCTTCAGGGGATGGATCTGGGGACGGCGAGCAAGGACTTGCCCGACAAGTGTCAGCTGATTGACCAGCGGATCACGGAGTTGAAGCAGGCGGAGAAAAAGACTGAGTGAGGTGTTTCCTGCAGGCACCGACCCTGTAGGAGCGGCCTTGCCGGGGCGCCGGACCGGTCGGAAAGGGCCGCAAAGCGGCCCCAGCAATTTGTGCATTTGCGCTGAAATCCTGGGGCTGCTCCGCAGCCCTTTCCGACCGGTCCGGCGCCCCGGCAAGGCCGCTCCTACAGGGAATGCGTCAGCCTGATAGGTGGTGATTACTCAGCAGCAGGCTTGCGCTTCTTCAGCGGCGCCAGCCCATCTGCGCTGGCCAGTGGCGCGTTGGCCTTTGGCTTGGCAGTAGGCTTGCGCTTGGCGGCGGTTTTCTTGTCGCCGGACTTCTTCTCGACCTTTTTCTTCTTGCTGCCAGCCGCCTTGCCCGAAGCCTTGACCTTCTTCGGCCCGCTGTAGGTGCCCTTCACTTCCTTGATCACCCGGCGCTCGAACTGCTGCTTGAGGTAGCGTTCGATGCTCGACATCAGGTTCCAGTCGTTGTGGGTGATCAACGAGATCGCCAGGCCTTCGCCACCGGCACGGCCGGTACGGCCCACGCGGTGCACGTACTCGTCACCGCTGCGTGGCATGTCGAAGTTGATCACAAGGTCGAGGCCGTCGATGTCCAGGCCACGGGCGGCCACGTCGGTGGCAACCAATACCTTGGAGCTGCCTTGCTTGAAGCGCTCGATGGCCAGCTTGCGGTCTTTCTGGTCCTTCTCGCCGTGCAACACGAAGGCTTTCACGTCCTTGGCCACCAGGTGACCGTAGATACGGTCGGCCAAAGCGCGGGTGTTGGTGAAGATGATTGCCTTGTCGAAGGTTTCGTTGGCCAGCAACCACTGCACGATCTGCTCTTTGTGCTGGTCGTGGTCGGCCATGATGATCTGCTGACGGGTGCCTTCGGCCAGTTGCGAGACGCTGTTGAGCATCAGGTGCTCAGGGTCTTTCAGCACTTTGCCAATGATGTCGCGCAGGGCCGCGCCGCCGGTGGTGGCGGAGAACAGCAGGGTCTGTTCGCGGTTCTCGCACTCCTTGCACAGGCGCTCCATGTCTTCGGCAAAGCCCATGTCCAGCATGCGGTCGGCTTCGTCGAGGATCAGCACCTGCACGTGGGACAGGTCGAGGTTGCCGGCATTCAGTTGCTCCAGCAGGCGGCCCGGGGTGCCGATCAGCACGTCCGGCACCTTGCGCAGCATGGCGGCCTGTTCCTTGAAGTCTTCACCGCCGGTGACCAGGCCCGCCTTGATATAGGTGAACTGCGAAAACAGCTGCACTTGCTTGAGGGTCTGCTGGGCCAGCTCGCGGGTGGGTAGCAAGATCAGCGAGCGGATTTCGACACGCCCGCCTTTCAGGTCGACCAGGCGGTTGAGCAGCGGCAACACAAAGGCTGCGGTCTTGCCACTGCCGGTCTGCGCCGTCACGCGCAGGTCACGCCCTTGCAGGGCCAGGGGGATGGCCGCGGCCTGCACCGGGGTTGGCTCGACAAATTTAAGCTCGGCCACGGCTTTAAGCAGGCGTTCATGCAGGGCGAATTGGGAGAACACGGAGGTAACCTCAGGCAAGTGCGGGAAATTCAGTTGCATAGGGTAACGTTTTCTGCCGCCTTAGCCGAATTTCTTTTGGCAACTTCGTCGCCATCCGCGTTCTAATGGCGCTTCGTTTCGCAAAAAGACTGTACCCAAACCCATGGATATCCAACGAATCTGGCGTGACTCCCTCGACCTGTGGGGCACCCTCGACCAACACCCCATGCTGCACGCGGCCATCGGCCTGGTGGTGCTGCTGCTTGTTTCCCTGGTAGTCGGCCGCCTGGCGCGCTTCCTGATGCTGCACGGCGCGCGCCTGCTGGCCCGCCAACCGGCACTGAAGTGGATGGACGACCTGCGCCACAACAAGGTGTTTCACCGCCTGGCGCAGACCACGCCGTCACTGGTGCTGCAATTTGGCCTGAAACTGGTGCCAGAGCTGTCTGAAACCGCCCAGCATTTCCTCGGCAACGTCGCCCTGGCCTTTACCCTGCTGTTCATGACCATGGCGCTGTCGTGCCTGCTGGACGCCTTGCTCGACATCTACGCCCGCACCGAACACGCCCGCACCCGCTCGATCAAGGGCTACGTGCAGTTGGCCAAGATGATGCTGTGGATCTTTGCCTCCATCGTCATCGTCGCCACCCTGATCGACCGCTCGCCGCTGTTGCTGCTGTCTGGCCTGGGTGCCATGTCGGCGGTGCTGCTGTTGGTATACAAGGACACCCTGCTGTCGTTCGTTGCCAGCGTGCAGCTGACCAGCAATGACATGCTGCATGTCGGTGACTGGATCGAAATGCCGCAGGTAGGCGCCGACGGCGACGTGGTGGACATCACCCTGCACACCGTGAAGGTGCAGAACTTCGACAAGACCATTGTCTCGATCCCCACCTGGCGCCTGATGAGCGAGTCGTTCCGCAACTACCGCGGCATGCAGCAGTCCGGTGGCAGGCGGATCAAGCGCAGCCTGTTCATCGACGCTGCCGGTGTGCGCTTTCTAACCCGCGAAGAAGAACAGCGCCTGACCCAGGTGAGCCTGCTGGGTGATTACCTGGCCGGCAAGCGTCAGGAGCTGCAAAGCTGGAACGAAGCGCTGGGCCCGGTGGCCGAGTTGTCAGCCAACCGCCGCAAGCTGACCAACATCGGCACCTTCCGTGCGTTTGCCCTGGCCTACCTGAAGAACCACCCCAACGTGCACCCGAACATGACCTGCATGGTGCGGCAGATGCAGACCACCGCCGAGGGCGTGCCGTTGGAGATCTACTGCTTTACCACCACTACGGTGTGGGCGGATTACGAGCGGATTCAGGGGGATATCTTCGATTATCTGCTGGCGGTGTTGCCGGAGTTTGGCTTGAGCCTGTATCAGCAGCCGAGTGGCAATGACATGCGTGTGGGGTTGAGCGGGCGTGTGGTGCAAGAGCCTGTGCCGCGTCGACTGGAAGAGATGAGCGAGACTTGAGAGTGCCGGGGCTGCTGCGCAGCCCATCGCGACACAAGGCCGCTCCTACAAGGTTTCGCGCACAATTCGAGACCTGCGCAGTATTGTAGGGAACTGCCTGTATTAGAAATCCACCTTGCCCCGCCCCGCCTTGACCGTGCTGCGCCTGGCTTTCCCTTCAAGGCGGCGGGTCTTCGAGCCGAGGGTGGGCTTGGTGGGGCGGCGTTTCTTCTCGGTCTTGCCGGCAGCGATGATCAACTCGGCAAGACGCGCCAGGGCGTCAGCGCGGTTCTGCTCCTGGGTTCGGTACTGCTGGGCCTTGATGATCAACACGCCGTCGCCGGTGATGCGACTGTCACGCAGCGCCAGCAGCCGCTCTTTGTAAAACGCAGGCAGCGACGAGGCCGGGATGTCGAAGCGCAGGTGCACGGCGCTGGACACCTTGTTGACGTTCTGCCCACCCGCGCCTTGCGCGCGGATGTAGGTCAGTTCGATGTCGGCATCCGGCAGATGCACAGTATTTGAGATGGTCAGCATGACATGGCCCTTGTGATTGCGCCCATTATCACAGCCTGCGCCGTGCTCTCATACTCCAACGGCCACTACCCCGCGTACCCCAGCAGGTACAGCAAGCCGGTCAAGGTCACCAGCGACGCCACGGTCGACAACAGGATGGTCCGCGAAATCAGCCCCGCCTCGCGGTTGTAGTACTCCGCCAACATGAACGGCCCGGTGCCGGTCGGCAGTGCCGCCAACAGCACAGCCGAAGCGGCCCACATGGTCGGCAGGCTGAACACCTTGAACGCCAGGACCCAGGTCAGCGCTGGCTGCCCTACCAACTTCAAGCCCACCAACGGCCAAGGGCTGGCCTTCGACCCCGTACGTTTTTCAGCCAGAAATGCACCTAGAGATATCAACGCACACGGCGTGGTCGCCAGCGCCAGCATGTCCAGAAAGTGCATGACCGGCTCCGCCAGGCCCAACCCGGAGACCGCCCAGGCAGCGCCTGCCAGTGGCGAAATCACCAATGGGTTCTTCGCCAGCGCCTTGCTCACCAGCAAGATGGCGCGACCAATGTGCCGCTCTTCCTGCAGGCCGACCTCAATCAGTGTCAGCGATATGGCAAACACCAGGCACACCACGATCAACGACGAGATCAACGCTGGCTCCAACCCCGCCTGCCCGAACAGCAACAGGCAAAGCGGAATGCCGATATAGCCGGTGTTGGCGTACCCCGCACTGAGCCCGTCGATGCTCGCCGCGACCAGGCCGTGGCCGCTGTACAGGCGCCACAGCAGCGTGACCAAGAACATGGCCAGGGCGCCCGCGCCAAAGGCGACGATGAAGCCGGGGTGCCAGATCTCGCTCCAGGTGGCCGTGGCGGTGACCTTGAACAGCAACGCCGGCAGGCACAGCCAGACCACCATCTTGTTGATTTCGGCGGCAGCCTTGTCGCCCAGCTTGTTGGTCTTGCGGCACAGGTAGCCGACCAGGATCAGGGCGAAGATCGGCGCCACGATGACAAAAATGGTGTGCATGTCAGGCCTTGCCGGCCAGCGGTGCTTGCCCACGGCCACCCAGACGGCTCAGCCATACCGAGGCGAGGATGATCGCACCGCCGATGAACAGCCGCCCCAGCGGCTCGTGCTGGTTCCAGATCAGCAGGTTCAGCAGCAGCCCCACCGGCACATGCAGGTTGTTCATCACCGCCAAGGTACCGCCGGAGACCAGGCACGCACCCTTGTTCCACCAGTACAGGCCCAGCGCCGTCGGGCACAGGCCAAGGAACAGCAACACCAGCCATTGCATATCGGTACTCGGCAGGTGCTGGGCATTGCCGAACAGCAGGAAGGCCGGCAGCACCACCAGCAAGGCGCCAAGGTAGAAGTAGCCAAAACGGGCGTAGTGCGGCAGATCGCTAGGGTTGCGTGCGACCAGGTGGCGGTACAGCACCTGGCCGGCGGCGTAGGTGAAGTTGGCCAGTTGCAGCAGCAGGAAACCGATGAAGAACTCACCGCTGATGCTGTCGAAACGGATTACCGCAGCGCCGGCCACGGCCACCAGCGCGGCCAGCAACGCCCACGGGTTGAAGCGCCGGTTCATGGCGTCTTCGATCAGGGTTACATGCAATGGCGTGAGGATGGTGAACAGCAGCACTTCCGGCACGGTGAGCACGCGAAAGCTCAGGTACAGGCAGACGTAGGTGATGCCGTACTGCAGCGCGCCGATCAGCAGCATCGAGCGCATGAAGCGCGGCTCGACCTGGCGCCAGCGGGTCAGGGGCAGAAACACCAGGCCAGCCAGCAGGACCCGTACCAGCACGGCGAAATAACTGTCGACATGGCCAGCCAGGTATTCACCGATGAGGTTGAAGGAAAACGCCTGGATCAGCGCGACGATTATCAGGTAGCCCATGGTTGCCTCTCGTGAATCAAGGCCGCGACCTTAGCGGGTTGCGGGCTTTGTGTTCAACCATGAGGAATGTGGGGGCTGTGCCGGCCCTTTCGCGGGTGAACCCGCTCCCACAGGGATATCACTGTACATATGACCTGTGATTTACCTGTGGGAGCGGGTTCACCCGCGAAGAGGCCGGCACGGGCGATACAAGAATCCCAAGCAAAAAAAAGCCCGGCCATCAAGGCCGGGCAGGTACACCCAAAGGAGCAAAAACAGGTGTCAGGGTTGGGAATTCGTTAAGCCTCAGGCCACCGCCGCCAGCTTGGCCTTGGCCTGGTTGACGCCTTTCTCGTGGAACTCGCCGCTCATGTTCAGGCCTTCGGCATGAATGAAGTCGACATCGTGAATCCCGATAAAGGCCATGACCTGGCGCAGGTACGGTTCCTGGTGGTCGCTGCTGGCACCTGCGTGAATGCCGCCGCGGGCAGTCAGGACGATGGCGCGCTTGCCGGTCAGCAGGCCTTGCGGGCCGGTCGGGGTGTACTTGAAGGTGATGCCGGCGCGCAGCACGTGGTCCAGCCAGGCCTTCAGGGTGCTGGGGATGGTGAAGTTGTACATCGGCGCTGCCATCACCAGCACGTCGGCAGCCAGCAATTCATCAGTCAGTTCGTTGGAACGGGCCAGGGCCTCCAGCTCGGCAGCGCTGCGCTGCTCTTCGGGCTTCATCCAGCCGCCCAGCAGGTTGGCATCCAGGTGGGGCACCGGGCTTACCGCCAGGTCGCGTACGGTGATCTGATCGGCCGGGTGGGCGGCCTGCCATTGCTGGATGAAGTCTTTGGTCAGCTGACGGGAAACGGAATCCTGCTGGCGGGCGCTGCTTTCGATGATCAGTACGCGGGACATGGGGTGCCTCCATCGGCAAAAAGGGTCGCGATTCGATGGAGGGAAGATTAAAGGTTGACCTATCGATAAAAAAGCGTAAAAAGTGGGTTCAATCTATCGATTAATCGGTTTATTCGGCACTGCAGTTCAAGGCGATTCGCAGTTTGATGATCTGCCGGTTGAATTTGGCAGTGACATCGACGCTTTTACCGGCCGGCACATTCACCCGGCGCACCCGCGGCGCCTCCGGGCCATTGCGGAACGTCACCTTGCACGCCGCCGGGACTTGCCCATAGTTGTTGAGGGTGATGGCGCCAATGTCGTAGGCGGTGTCGTAGGCCGTGTAGTCGAGCTTGACCCCGGTCAGCTCCTTCTCTACATCGATGGGATAAGCCATGGCCCCGAGGGGCAGGCACATCAGTATTGCCGCACAACATTTCTTCATGGGCCGCGCTCCTTGCAAAGAGCGCAGCTTAGGACAACAGGAGCGAAAGATGAAAGCGCCGCGCGTAACCCTTGACCAGTGGCGAACCCTGCAAGCAGTGGTCGATCACGGCGGGTTTGCCCAGGCTGCCGAGGCCTTGCACCGTTCGCAGTCATCGGTCAGCTATACCGTGGCGCGCATGCAGGAGCAACTGGGCGTGCCACTGTTGCGCATCGACGGCCGCAAGGCGGTGTTGACCGAGGCCGGCAACGTGCTGCTGCGCCGCTCGCGCCACCTGGTCAAGCAGGCCAGCCAGCTTGAAGACCTCGCCCACCACATGGAACAGGGCTGGGAGGCCGAAGTGCGCCTGGTGGTCGATGCCGCCTACCCCAGTGCCCGCCTGGTGCGCGCACTGGCCGCGTTCATGCCGCAAAGCCGCGGCTGCCGGGTGCGCCTGCGTGAAGAAGTGCTGTCTGGCGTGGAAGAAGTGATGCATGAAGGCATCGCCGACCTGGCCATCAGCAGCTACAGCATCGGCGGTTATCTGGGCGCCGAGCTGAGCGCGGTGGAGTTCGTCGCCGTCGCCCACCCCGAACACAGCCTGCACCGCCTGGGCCGTGAACTGACCTTCCAGGACCTGGAAAGCCAGTTGCAGGTGGTGATTCGCGACTCGGGCCGCGCACAGCCGCGCGACGTCGGCTGGCTGGGTGCCGAGCAGCGCTGGACCGTCGGCAGCCTGGGCACCGCCGCCACCTTTGTCAGCAGCGGCCTGGGCTTTGCCTGGCTGCCGCGGCATATGATCGAGCGCGAACTGCGCGAAGGCGTGCTCAAGCCATTGCCGCTGGATCAGGGTGGCAGCCGCCACCCACTGTTCTACCTTTATTCGAGCAAAGAGAAGACCCTGGGCCCGGCCACGCAGATTCTCATCGACCTGCTGCGCAATTTCGACACCGCGCCACTGGACGTGCCCTTCGCAGCCCCCCCACAAGCCTGAGAGGACCGCGCCCATGGCCTATTTCGAACACGAAGGATGCGCACTGCATTACCAGGAATATGGCCAGGGCGAACCGCTGGTGTTGCTGCACGGGCTGGGCTCCAGCTGCCAGGACTGGGAGCTTCAGGTGCCGCTGCTGAGCCAGCACTACCGGGTGATCCTCATGGACATTCGCGGCCACGGCCGCTCCGACAAGCCGCGTGACGGTTACCAGATCGCCACCTTCAGTGCCGACCTGCTGGCCCTGCTCGAACACCTGCACACCGGCCCGGTACATTTCGTCGGCCTGTCCATGGGCGGCATGGTCGGCTTCCAGTTTGCCGTCGACCACCCGCAGTGGCTGCGCAGCCTGTGCATCGTCAACAGCGCCCCCGAGGTCAAGCGCCGCACCCGCAGTGACTGGCTGTGGTGGCTCAAGCGCTGGGGCCTGGCGCGTATCCTCAGTGTCGAAACCGTCGGCAAGGGGCTGGCCGAGCGGCTGTTCCCCAAACCCCAGCAAGCCGACCTGCGGCAGAAGATGGCGCAGCGCTGGGCGCGCAACGACAAGCGCGCCTACCTGAAGAGCTTCGACGCCATCGTCGACTGGGGTGTACAGGAACGCATCGGCCAGATCCACTGTCCTACCCTCATCATTGCCGCCGACCACGATTACACCCCGATACAACTGAAACAGCGCTACGTCGCCCTGATGCCCAACGCCAGGCTGGTGGTGGTCGACGATTCGCGGCACGCTACGCCCCTCGATCAACCCGAGGTCTTCAACCAGACCCTGCTGCAATTCCTCGCAGCCGCTTCCACCTCTCAAGGATCTTTGAGCCCATGCTGAAAAAACTCCTGCTCACCGCCTGCTCGGTCGCCTTCGCCACCAGCGTCATGGCCTCCGACAAGACCCCGCACGTTTTGCTGGACACCAGCTTCGGCCAGGTCGAGATCGAACTGAACGCCGAAAAGGCGCCGCTGAGCACCAAGAATTTCCTGCAATACGTCGACAGTGGTTTCTACAACAACACCATCTTCCATCGGGTAATCCCGGGGTTCATGGTCCAGGGCGGCGGCTTCACTGACCAGATGGTGCAGAAAAACACCCAGGACCCGATCAGGAACGAAGCCAGCAACGGCCTGTTGAACACCCGGGGCACCTTGTCGATGGCGCGCACCTCGGACCCGAACTCGGCCACCAGCCAGTTCTTCATCAACGTGGCCGACAACGACTTCCTCAACCCGGGGCGTGACCGTGGCTATGCCGTGTTCGGCAAGGTGACCAAGGGCATGGAGGTGGTCGACCAGATCGTCAACTCGCCAACCACCATCAAGAAAGGCATGCGCGATGTACCGGCCGACCCGGTCTACATCAAGTCGGCCAAACGCATCGACTGACCGCAGGCTGCACAGGGACGTGCAACCGCCTGAGGGCCGGAGGGAACAGGAGTGTCGTTACCCATGCTGTACCGCCGTTTTGAACAGCTGATCGATATCTTTCGCGAAGCCCCCACTGAATCGCCACCCACCACCGTGTGGCCGTTCTACCTGTATTACCTGCGCCAGGTATGGCCCAGTTTCCTCGCCTTGCTGGTGGTCGGCCTGTTCGCCTCGCTGATCGAGGTGGCGATGTTCAGCTACCTCAGCCGCATCATCGACCTGGCCCAGGGCACGCCCAACGCCAACTTCTTCAGCGAGCACAGTGGCGAGCTGATCTGGATGCTGGTGGTGATCCTGCTGCTGCGGCCAGTGTTCTTCGGCCTGCACGACCTGCTGGTGCACCAGACCATCAACCCCGGCATGACCAGCCTGATCCGCTGGCAAAACCACACCTACGTGCTCAAGCAGAGCCTGAACTTCTTCCAGAGCGACTTTGCCGGGCGCATCGCCCAGCGCATCATGCAGACCGGCAACTCGCTGCGTGATTCTGCCGTGCAGGCGGTGGACGCGTTATGGCACGTGCTGATCTACGCCATCACCTCGCTGGTGCTGTTCGCCGAGGCCGACTGGCGCCTGATGCTGCCGCTGCTGGTGTGGATCGTCGGCTACATCGCCGCACTGTTCTACTTCGTGCCACGGGTGAAGGAACGCTCGGTGATCTCTTCCGACGCCCGTTCCAAGCTGATGGGGCGTATCGTCGATGGCTACACCAACATCGCCACCCTGAAGCTGTTCGCCCACACCGACTACGAGCAGCAATACGCCCGCGAAGCGATCCGTGAACAGACCGAGAAAACCCAGTTGGCGTCGCGCGTGGTCACCAGCATGGATGTGGTCATCACCACCCTCAACGGCTTGCTGGTGGTCACCACCACGGGCCTGGCGCTGTGGTTGTGGAGCCAGTCGCTGATCACCGTCGGCGCCATCGCCCTGGCCACCGGCCTGGTGATCCGCATCGTCAACATGTCGGGCTGGATCATGTGGGTGGTCAACGGCATCTTCGAGAACATCGGCATGGTCCAGGACGGCCTGCAGACCATCGCCCAGCCGGTCACCGTCACCGACCGGCCCAATGCCCCGCCGCTCAAGGTAAGCCGCGGCGCGGTGCGTTTCGATGACGTCGACTTCCATTACGGCAAGGCCGCCAATGTCATCGAAGGGCTGAACCTGGACATCCGCCCGGGCGAGAAAATCGGCCTGATCGGCCCGTCCGGGGCCGGCAAGTCGACCCTGGTCAACCTGCTGCTGCGCCTGTACGACGTGCAAGGCGGGCGCATCCTGATCGACGGCCAGGACATTGCCGAAGTCAGCCAGGCCAGCCTGCGCGCGCAGATTGGCATGATCACCCAGGACACCTCGCTGCTGCACCGTTCGATCCGTGACAACCTGCTGTACGGCCGCCCCGGTGCCAGTGACGCAGAGCTGCTGGAAGCTGTGCGCCGTGCGCGGGCGGACGAGTTCATTCCGCAGCTGTCGGATGCCCAGGGCCGCACTGGCTTCGATGCCCATGTCGGTGAGCGTGGGGTGAAATTGTCGGGTGGCCAGCGCCAGCGCATCGCCATTGCCCGCGTGCTGCTGAAGAATGCGCCGATCCTGATCATGGACGAAGCCACTTCGGCGCTGGACTCGGAGGTGGAGGCGGCGATCCAGGAAAGCCTGGAGACGCTGATGCAGGGCAAGACAGTGATCGCCATTGCCCACCGGCTTTCCACCATTGCCCGGATGGACCGGCTGGTGGTGCTGGACAAGGGGCGGATTGTCGAGAGTGGCAGCCACAGTGAGCTGCTGGAGCAACAGGGGCTGTATGCCCGGTTGTGGCACCACCAGACCGGCGGGTTTGTCGGGGTTGACTGAGACCTGTGCCGGCCTCTTCGCGGGTAAACCCGCTCCTACATTGACCGCACAAATTTTAGGTTTGTGCGGTCCCTTGTAGGAGCGGGTTTACCCGCGAAAGGGCCGGCACAGGCAACAAAAATCCCTCAGTCCCGCCGATAAGGCAACATCCCCCGCGCCTCCTCGGCATACCCCCTCACCCCTTCCCGCTCCTGCACCAGGAAGTCCTCCACCGCCCGCCGCAACCCCGGGTGCAGCAGGTAATGCCACGAACGCGTCAGCACCGGCTCGAACCCGCGTATCAGCTTGTGCTCACCCTGCGCCCCGGCATCAAACCGCTGCAACCCTTCGGCAATGGCAAACTCCATGCCTTGGTAGAAGCACGTCTCGAAGTGCAGCCGGTCAAATTCATCCAGGCAGCCCCAGTAACGGCCAAACAAGCTATCGCCACCCACAAGGCTCAGGGCCATCGCCACATCCCGCCCACCCTGGCGTGCCATCACCACGCGCACCGCTTCGGGCATGCGCTCGGCCAGCAGGCTGAAGAATTCGCGGGTCAGGTACGGCGCACGGCGGCGTACCGCATAGGTGTTGGCGTAACACAGGAAGACGAAATCCCACTGCGCTTCATCCAGCTCGTCGCCACGGTACCAGCGAAAATCGATGCCCTGCTCTGCCACCTGCTCGCGCTCCTTGCGCATCTGCTTGCGCTTGCGTGAGCTGAGGCAGTCGAGAAAGTCCTGAAAGTCGCGGTAGCCGTGATTGCGCCAATGAAACTGGCAGCCCAGCCGCTCCATCCAGCCCGGCAAGCTGGCCATCTGCGCATCCAGCTGCGGGTCGGTGAAGTTGATGTGTGCCCCCGACAGTCCGCCCTTGTTCAGGTACTCCGGCAACGCCTGCAACATCAGCAGGCCATCGGCCGGGTCGCTGGCCAGCAGGCGCGGGCCGCTGACCGGGCTGAACGGCACCGCGCCGAGCAGCTTGGGGTAATAGGCAATGCCGGCACGCTCACAGGCGTCGGCCCAGCCATGGTCGAACACATACTCGCCAAACGAGTGCCACTTGCGATAGGCCGGCAACAGCGCCCGCACCTGGCCGTCACGCTCCAGCACCAGGTGTTCGGCAGCCCAACCGGTGTTGCGCGCCACACTGCCGCTGTCCTCCATGGCACTGAGAAACGCATGGCGCAGGAACGGTTGGCCGGTCGGCACCAGGGCGTCCCAGGTGGCCGCCGGAAGATCACGCAAATGGGCAAGGCTGTACAGGCTGGTCACGGTTTCGACTCGCTGTCTGAAGGCCTTCAGTATCCCCAAGGAAGGCCCGACACTCAAATGACGAACGCCGGCCTGATCCTTTTATTCTCAATTACTTAACAACAGTGCCACTAATTAGACATTAATCTGTCATTGGCCCCCGCAATACTTGCGCCTGTTTTCCGGAACCCCAGAACCTGTCTATTCAGGCCCTTTCCGAAGACATGCCAACGCAGGGGCAGGCGCTTGAGCCTCCCCCATTTTTTTCAGTAGGGAGAACCTTATGCGTCTTGTTTCTACACTTACCGGAGTGAGCCTCACCGGCATGATGCTGGCTCTGAGCGCCCCGGCCAGTGCTGCTGTCGACGCCAAGCTGCTCGAAATGCTCCGCGCCAACGGCTCGATCAACCAGGCGCAGTACAACGAACTGCAGGGCGACCTGGCAAAAGAAACCAAGGAAAAGGCCGACCAGAAAGCTCAGTCCGAACGTATGAGCTCCTTTGAACAAAAAGTGGCATGGGCCGCCAAGACCCAGATCAAGGGTGATGTGCGCCTGCGTTACGAAGACGTCAACGTCGACAACCCGATCGCCCGCAGTGGCAACCAGGACCGTGAGCGCGTACGTGCCCGTGTCGGTTTCTACAGCGAGATCAACCCGCAAGTCGACGCCGGCGTGCGCGTGGCCACCGGTAGCAGCGCCGATGCCCGCTCGACCAACCAGAGCCTGGACAACTACTTCGAGAAGAAATCGCTGTGGGTCGACCTGGCCTACCTCGACTGGCACCCGACTGCCGTGCCTAACCTGCACCTGATCGGCGGCAAGATGAACCAGCCGTGGGTGAGCATGGGCGACATCATCTGGGACAGCGACATCAACCCGGAAGGTGTGGCAGCGACCTACAAGATGAACGTTGGCCCAGCTGAAGTATTCGGCAGCCTCGGTCACTACAACCTGAAAGACAACGTCGACGGCGACGGCGTGCAGTTCAAGCACGACGCTCAGCTGTACGCTGGCCAGTTGGGTACCAAGTTCAACGCAGCTGACACCGTCAAGGTTACCGTGGGCGGCAGTATCTACGGCTACGACAACGACAAGGCTTCGGCCGCCCTGGCCTCGCTGGGCAACACCACCAACGAGTTCAACCTGGTGGAAGGCTTCGGTCAGATCGACTTCACCGGCTTCGCCATCCCACTGTCGGCTTACGGCCAGTTCGTCAAGAACACCGAAAGCACCGACGGCAAGGACAAAGCCTGGCTGGCCGGCTTGAAGACCAAGGTTGGCGCCTGGAGCCTGGACTACAACTACCGCGACGTGCAGCGTAACGGTGTGGTCAGCCTGTTCACCGACTCTGACTTCGGTGCCGGCTTCACCGGTTCCCGTGGCCACAAGTTCAAGGTCGGTTATGAAATCGACAAGAACTTCGGTGTAGGTGCAACCTACCTGATGGCCAAGACCGACTACTCCAACCTGCCGAACAGCAATGCTGACGTAGACACCCTGCAGGTAGACCTGGAAGCCAAGTTCTAAGCAACACCCTCCTCTGCTTCACACTGCAGCGGGAAATGCCGACCCCATCCGGCGTTTCCCGCTTTTTTTTGCCTGGCAGAAATGCATCCGGCCTCTTCGCGGGTGAACCCGCTCCCACAAAGACATCACAACTTTCGAATATTGTGGCGTCCCTGTGGGAGCGGGTTTACCCGCGAAGAGGCCGGAACAGGTGCCGGATAAATCAGCGCTTGCGCAGAATCACACTACCAATCGAATACCCCGCCCCAAAAGAGCTCAACACGCCCAGCGAGCCCTTGGCCAGGTCATCCTGGTACAGGTGGAAAGCAATCACCGACCCTGCCGAGCTGGTGTTGGCATAGCGGTCGAGAATCACCGGTGCATCTTGCTCGGCCACTTCACGCCCCAGCAGTTTCTTGACGATCAGGTGGTTCATGCTGAGGTTGGCCTGGTGCAGCCAGAAGCGCTTCACATCACTCGGTTGCAGGCCGTTTTCCTGCAGGTGCTCACCGATCAGCTCGGCCACCTTCGGGCACACTTCGCGGAACACCTTGCGGCCTTCCTGGATGAACAGCTTGTCTGCTGCGCCTTCGCCCTCTTCCGCCGCACGATTAAGGAAACCGAAGTTGTTGCGGATGTTGTTGGAGAACTCGGTCCACAGCTTGCTGCTGACGATGTCGAACTGGTGCGCCGAGGTGGCCTTGTCGGCACGCTCCAACAGCACCGCCGTGGCGGCATCACCAAAGATGAAGTGGCTGTCACGGTCGCGGAAGTTCAGGTGGCCGGTGCACACCTCGGGGTTGACCATCAGCACCGCGCGCGCCTGGCCCAGGGCCACGCTGTTGGCGGCGGTCTGGATGCCGAAGGTGGCCGATGAGCAGGCCACGTTCATGTCGAAGGCAAAGCCCTGGATGCCCAGCGCCTGCTGCACTTCAATGGCGATGGCCGGGTACGGGCGTTGCAAGTTGGAGCAGGCGACGATCACCCCGTCGACATCCGCCGCGGTGCGGCCGGCGCGCTCCAGGGCCTGGCGGGCAGCAGCCACGGCCATTTCGCAGAGCACCGACGGCTCGTCGTTGCTGCGCTCTGGCAGGCGCGGCTTCATGCGCTGCGGGTCGAGGATGCCGGCCTTGTCCATCACGAAGCGGCTCTTGATGCCCGAGGCCTTTTCGATGAACGCCGCATCGGACAACGGCGCGGCTTCGACTTCGCCGCGCTCGATGGCGGCGGCGTTGTCCTGGTTGAACTGCTGCGACCAGGCGTTGAAGGAGGCCACCAGTTCTTCGTTGGAGATGCTCTGGGCCGGGGTGTACAGGCCGGTGCCGCTGATCACGACGTTATGCACGGTCGTTCCTCTGGTCAAAGGCCATCGCCACGGGGCGCTGGCTGGGAATATGACGGTTTAGTGGCACTTTAGTGCCAATTTTGGGGCGAGGGCTGCGCCCTCGTTCGCGGGTGAACCCGCTCCTACAAGGGATCGCGCCGCTCCCGAGGACATTGCTGACCCTTGTAGGAGCGGGTTCACCCGCGAAGGGCCGCAAAGCGGCCCCAATCTCACCGAAGTGTGCCACAAATAAAGGAAGTTTAGCCCTCCACCTGGCTCCACTGCTTGCTCAATCTTTTATCCGAAATCGGCACCTTGGTCCCCAGCTGCTGGGCAAACAGCGACACCCGGTATTCCTCCAGCCACCAGCGGTACACGGTCAGTTGCTCGTCACGCTTGCCCTCCTGGGCATGCTTGTCGGCACGGGCTTTGTACTGCGCCCACAGGTTGGCTAGCTCGCCGCTCCACACCCGGTCCTTCTGTACCTGCGAACCGAGCTTTTCCAGGCGCAGTTCCACCGCTTTCAGGTAACGCGGCAGTTCCTTGAACCAGGCCCCCGGCGTTTCACGCACAAAGCCCGGGTACACCAGGTTGCCCAGTTGCTGCTTGATGTCGTTCAGCGCCACCGCCTGGCTGAGGTCGATCTTGCCCTTGAAGCGCTTCTGCAGGCCATGCCACAGCTTCAGCACTTCAAGCGTCTGCCGCGCCAGGCGCTCGGCGTGCTCGGCCCAGCTGCCGCGCTTGCGTTCGGCCAGCCCGGCCAGGGCAGCGCCGTCGCGTGGCAACGGCTGTTCACCTTCAAGGATGCAGCTGTCCAGGCTGGCCAGCAGGATATCTTCGACCAGCGCTTCGACGCGCCCCAGCTCGCGGTACAGCAGGCCCAGTTCGGTCAGCCCCGGCAACTTGCCACGCAGGAACTTGGCCGGCTCGGCCAACTGCTGCAGCAACAGGCGCTGCAAAGCGCGGCGGTGCTGGAACTCGGCTTCGGCCTGGGTCGAGAAACGCCCTTCGCGCACCGTGCCGTTCTCGTCCACCAATGCCGGGTAAACGGTCATCGACAGGCCGGCGATCTTCTGCTGGGTACTCTGCGCCACTTCGCTGAAGGCTTTGGCCTGTACCGGTTTTTCGGCTTCGGCATTACGCGGCACGGCCAACGCCGCCTGGCTGGCGGCGACAAACCGCGCAGTCAGCTCGGCCAGGTCGCGACCTTCACCCAGGAACTTGCCCTGGCCATCGACCACTTCGATGTTCATGCGCAGGTGGCCTTCGACGAGGTTGACCGACTCGGCCCAGGCCTCGTCGGACACCCTCACACCGGTCATACGCAACAATTCCTGGCCCAGGGCCTGGGGCAACGCGCCCTGGCCAAAGGTCATGCGCGCCAGCGATGCCTTGACGAAGTCCGGCACCGGCACGAAGTTCTTGCGCAAGGCCTTGGGCAGGTTGCGCACCAGCGCCACGCACTTGGCTTCGAGCAAGCCCGGCACCAGCCACTCCAGGCGCTCGCCCGGCAGGTTCGGCAACAGCGGTGCGGGAACGCGCACGGTCACGCCGTCACGGGGGTGGCCCGGTTCGAAGTGATAGGTCAGCGACAAGCGCAGCTCGCCCACCTGCAGGTTGTCGGGGTACAGCGCCGCCGTGACTTCGCTGGCCTCGCGGGCCAGCACGTCCTCTTCGCGCATGATCAGCAGGTTGGCATCCTTCTGGCTGCCCATGCGGTACCAGGCATCGAAGGTCGCGGTCTGGTGGATTTCTTCAGGCAGGCGCGCTTCGTAGAACGCATACAGCGTCTCTTCATCGGCCAGGATATCGCGCCGGCGTGCCTTGGCTTCCAACTCGTCGAGCTGTTCCAGCAGGCGCTTGTTGGCCGCCAGGCACTTGGCCCGCGACTGGATTTCGCCACCGACCAGGCCTTCGCGGATGAACAGCTCGCGCGAGGTAACCGGGTCGATCGGGCCGAAGTGCACCGGGCGGCGGCCAACCAGGATCAGGCCATACAGGGTGATCTGTTCGTAGGCCACCACCTGCCCGCGCTTCTTCTCCCAGTGCGGCTCGAAGTGGTTCTTCTTGACCAGGTGCCCGGCCAACGGCTCGATCCAGTCCGGTTCGATCTTGGCCACCATGCGCGCATACAGCTTGGTGGTTTCGACCAGTTCGGCCGCCATCACCCACTGCGGGCGCTTGCGCCCCAGGCCCGACGACGGGTGTACCCAGAAGCGCCGTTGGCGGGCGCCCTGGTAGTCGCCCTCTTCGGTCTTCTGGCCAATCTGGCTGAGCAGGCCGCTGAGGATGGCCTTGTGCATCTTCTGGTAGTCGGACGGTTCTTTATTCACCGTCAGCTGCAGGTCACGGCAGATCAGCGCCAGCTGGCGATGTGCATCGCGCCACTCGCGCAGGCGCAGGTAGTTCAGGAAGTTCTTGCGGCACCAGTTGCGCAGCGGGTTGGCGGTCAGCGCCTGGCGCTGCTCTTCAAAGCCGCGCCACAGGTTGACCAGCGCGGCGAAGTCGGAGTCCACGTCCTTCCACTGCGCGTGGGCCTGGTCAGCGGCCTGCTGGCGCTCCGGCGGGCGTTCGCGCGGGTCCTGCACCGACAGGGCACTGGTCACGATCAGCACTTCCTGCAGGCTGCCCTGGCGGGCGCCTTCCAGCAGCATGCGGCCCAGCCGCGGGTCGATCGGCAGGCGCGCCAGTTGGCGACCCAGCGGGGTCAGCTGGTTCTCGCGGTTGACCGCCGACAGCTCCTGCAGCAGGTTGAAGCCGTCGCTGATGGCCTTGCCATCCGGCGGCTCGATGAACGGGAAGGCATCGATCGCGCCCAGGCGCAGGTGCAGCATCTGCAGGATCACCGCCGCCAGGTTGGTACGCAGGATTTCCGGGTCGGTAAACGCTGGCCGGCCGTTGAAGTCCTCTTCGCTGTACAGGCGCACGCAAATACCCGGCTCGACCCGGCCACAACGGCCCTTACGCTGGTTGGCGCTGGCCTGCGACACCGCCTCGATCGGCAGGCGCTGAACCTTGGCGCGGTAGCTGTAGCGGCTGATGCGCGCGGTGCCGGTGTCGATCACATAACGGATGCCGGGCACGGTCAGCGAGGTTTCGGCAACGTTGGTGGCCAGGATGACCCGGCGCCCGGTGTGCGACTGGAAAATGCGCTGCTGCTCGGCCGGTGACAGGCGCGCATACAGCGGCAGGATCTCGGTATGGCGCAATTGCGCCTTGCGCAGAATTTCGGCGGCATCGCGAATTTCCCGCTCGCCCGGCAGGAAAATCAGCACATCGCCGGGGCTCTTGCCCTCACTGCGTTCGTGGTGGGCCAGTTCATCCAGCGTGGCGAGAATCGCCTGGTCGACGGTGAGGTCGTCCTCGATCTGGTTGCCTTCTTCGTCCTGCTCGCTGGTCAGCGGGCGGTACCAGGTTTCCACCGGGAAAGTGCGCCCGGACACTTCGATGATCGGCGCGCCGTCGAAGTGCTTGGAGAAGCGTTCCAGGTCGATGGTCGCCGAGGTGATGATCAGCTTCAGGTCTGGCCGGCGGTGCAGCAAGGTCTTCAGGTAGCCGAGCAGGAAGTCGATGTTCAGGCTGCGCTCGTGGGCTTCGTCGACGATGATCGTGTCGTAGCGTTCGAGAAAGCGGTCGTGCTGAGTTTCGGCCAGCAGGATGCCGTCGGTCATCAGCTTGACCAGGGTGTTGGCATCGCTCTGGTCTTCGAAGCGCACCTGGTAGCCGACCAGCCCGCCCAGCGGCGTGCCCAGTTCTTCGGCAACCCGCGCCGCCACGCTGCGCGCGGCAATCCGGCGCGGCTGGGTGTGGGCGATAAGGCCATGGCTGCCACGGCCCAGCTCCAGGCAGATCTTCGGCAACTGGGTGGTCTTGCCCGAGCCGGTTTCACCGGCAATCACCAGCACCTGGTGCTCGGCCAGGGCCTTCTTGATTTCGTCGCGTTTGGCGGCGATCGGCAGGCTGTCGTCGTAATGCACGGTCGGCACGCTCTGCTGGCGTGCGGTGACCTGGGCGCAGGAGGCCTGGACCTTTTCCACCCACTGCGCCAGCTTCGCCTCGTCGGGGCGCTTGCGCAGTTCGTGCAGTTGCCGGCGCAGGCGATGGCGGTCGGCAATCATGGCGTGGTCGAGGTTTTGCAGCAGTTTGTCGATGGCGTGGTCAGTCATGGGGCTTTTTAGTGATGCAGGTGAGCCTGCTTTTTCATGATCGGCATTCGAAGGATGCGCGATTGTCGCAGATTTGCCGGTTTTCTGCTGCCTGTGCCGGCCTATTCGCGGGTGAACCCGCTCCCACAGAATTACAACAGGGCTCTATGCGGTGCGGTCCCTGTGGGTGCGGGTTCACCCGCGAAGAGGCCAGGTGCAACGGCACAAATGTTTAGTCAGGCACGATGTAAAGGTTTCCATTCACTGCTTTAATCACCCTTACGCCGCATGTGAGTATCAAAGGCATGACTCCCGCCCAGCCCATCGCCCCACCGTCGTCACGCCCTTCGCTACCGAAGGCCCGGAGCCGTGCCGGGGAAAATCCGCTGGTGCACATCATCCTCGCCTTCTGGGCCTTGTGGCACTGCCGCCACGCGCGCCCACCGGACACCTCGCTCACGCCATTGTGACCAAACCCGGCCACCGCCTGGCCGTTTGACTCAACTGGGCCGCCTGCCTGCGCGGTGGCCCTGTGCGCCCGTGAGCGAATCCATCATGCACTTTGCACCCGTAGAGCAGGCCAGCCGTTTCCTGGCCGACAACCCCGATATCGAGCTGTTCGAGCTGTTCATCCTCGACGCCAATGGCGTACCCCGCGGCAAGCTGCTGCACCGCGACGAACTGCTGGCCGTGTACCAGACCGGCCGCCCGCTGCCCAGCACCATCCTCGGCCTGACCCTGAACGGCGATGACGTGGAAAACTCCGGGCTGGTCTGGGATGTGGGCGACATCGACTGCCGCGCCTACCCGCTTGAAGGCAGCCTGGTGCGCCTGCCCTGGCGCCGGGTGCCGACCGCCGCCGTGCAGGTCAGCATGCACCCGAGCGAGGGCCTGCCGGCCAGCATCGCCGACCCGCGCCATGTGCTGCTGCGCACCATCGAGGCACTGAAGGCCGACGGCTACCACCCGGTCATGGCCTGCGAGCTGGAGTTCTACCTGCTCGACCAGCAACGGGATGCCCAGGGCCGCCCACAACCGGCGCTGGACAACGACGGTGGCCGCCCACGCAGCACCCAGGTCTATGGCCTGCGCGAACTGGAACAGATCGAGCCGTTCCTTGCCGACCTGTACGCCGCCTGCAAGGCCCAGGGCATCCCGGCGCGCACGGCGATTTCCGAATACGCCCCGGGCCAGGTGGAAATCACCCTGGAGCACGGTGACGCGCTGCAGGCGATGGACCAAGCGGTGCGCTACAAGCGCCTGGTCAAAGGTGTGGCCCATGCCCACGGCATGCAGGCTTGCTTCATGGCCAAACCGTTCGCCCAACTGGCCGGCACCGGCATGCACATGCACCTGAGCCTGGCCGACAGCGCCGGCAACAACCTGTTCGCCAGCGACGACAAGGCCGGCACCCCGCTGCTGCGCCAGGCGGTGGCCGGCATGCTGCGCCACCTGCGTGACTCGCTGCTGCTGTTCTGCCCCAACGCCAACTCGTTCCGCCGCTTCCAGGCCAACAGCTATGCGCCACTGGCGCCGACCTGGGGTGTCGACAACCGCACCGTGAGCCTGCGCGTACCGGGCGGCCCGGCCAACAGCCGGCACGTGGAGCACCGCATCTGCGGTGCCGACGCCAACCCGTACCTGGCGGCAGCGGCCATTCTTGCTGCCAGCCACCGCGGCATTCGCGAACAGCTGGACCCGGGCGCCCCGGTGGAAGGCAACGGCTATGCCCAGGCCACCGAACACCTGCCCACCGACTGGCTGACCGCCCTCGACGCCCTGCAGCAGTCGCATTGGGCCCGCGAGGCATTGGGCGATGACTTCCTCGGCGTGTACCTGAAGGTCAAGCGCGCCGAATACCGCCAATTCATGGCCGAAGTCAGCGAACAGGACTGGCGCTGGTACCTGCACCAGGCCTGAGCCCCTACATAATAAGGAACACCCATGAACGCAGCATTGAACAACGGCCCGGCGCAGCGCGCGCCGTCCTACTACAGCGCCACCCTCAACGACCACACCGCGTACCCGCAACTGAAGGGCACGGTGCAGGTGGATGTGGCAATCATCGGCGGCGGCTTCACCGGCGTGGCCACGGCAGTGGAACTGGCCGAGCGTGGCCTGAAGGTGGCCATCGTCGAAACCAACCGCATCGGCTGGGGCGCCAGCGGCCGCAATGGCGGCCAGGTCACCGGCAGCCTGTCGGGCGACGAGGCCATGCGCACACAGATGCGCAACCACCTGGGCGCCGATGTCGACGACTTTATCTGGCACCTGCGCTGGCGCGGCCACCAGGTGATCGAGCAGCGCGTGGCGCGCTATGGCATCGACTGCGACCTCAAGCGCGGCCACCTGCATGCTGCGATGAAGCCCTCACACATGAACGAGCTGCGCGCCTTCGAGGCCGAAGCCCGTCGCCGTGGCATGGGCGAACAGGTGCAACTGCTGGACCGCGCGGCGGTGGCCGAGCACTTGCAGAGCCCGCTGTACCAGGGCGCGTTGAAGAACCTGCGCAACCTGCACCTGCACCCGCTCAACCTGTGCCTGGGCGAAGCCCGTGCCGCGCACAGCCTGGGCGCACTGATTTTCGAGAACTCCGAGGTACTGGACATCGTCCACGGCCCGCGCCCGGCGGTGGTCACCGCCCATGGCCGGGTCGAAGCACGCCAGGTGATGCTGGCCGGCGATGTGTACCACAAGCTGGAAAAGCGCCAGCTCAAGGGCAAGATCTTCCCGGCCATGGGTGGCATTGTCACCACTGCCCCGCTGGGTGACCTGGCCGAGCAGATCAACCCGCAGGACCTGGCGGTGTACGACTGCCGCTTCGTGCTCGACTACTACCGCCTGACGGCCGACAAGCGCCTGCTGTTCGGCGGCGGCGCCAACTATTCCGGGCGTGATTCACGGGATATCGAAGGCGAGCTGCGCCCGTGCATCGAGCGCACTTTCCCGGCGTTGAAGGGCGTGCCAATCGAATTCCAGTGGAGCTGCGCCATGGGCATCGTGGTCAACCGCATTCCGCAGCTGGGCAAGCTGTCGGACAACGTTTGGTACTGCCAGGGTTACTCGGGGCACGGCATTGCCACCAGTCACATCATGGGCGAAATCATGGCCGAAGCGTTGACCGGGACACTGGAGAGGTTCGACACCTTTGCCCAGTGCAAGCATGTGCGGGTGCCGATGGGGGACTTGCTGGGGAACCCGCTGCTGGCGGCGGGGATGTGGTATTACCAGATGCTTGAAAAACTGCGCTGATTTCACTGGCCTCTTCGCGGGTAAACCCGCTCCCACATGGATCGCACAACCATTGAGAGTTGCACAGAACCTGTGGGAGCGGGTTTACCCGCGAAGAGGCCAGTAAAACCAGCCGAGATTCAGAAGATCAGGCGATCTTCTTCAGCCCCTGCTTCTTCAGCTCTTCATCACGCAGCTCGCGGCGCAGGATCTTGCCCACGTTGGTGGTGGGCAGCGAATCGCGGAACTCGATCTGGCGTGGCACCTTGTAGCCGGTCACGTTGGCACGCATGTGCTCCATCACCTGCTCCTTGGTCACGGTCATGCCCGGCTTGACCACGATGAACACCTTGATCACTTCACCCGACTTCTCGTCCGGTACACCAATGGCTGCGCACTGCAATACGCCCGGCAAGGCTGCCAGCACATCTTCCAGCTCGTTGGGGTACACGTTGAAGCCTGAGACCAGGATCATGTCCTTCTTGCGGTCAACAATGCGCATGTAGCCGTCAGGCTGGATCAAGGCGATGTCGCCGGTCTTCAGCCAGCCTTGGCTGTCGAGGATTTCGGCCGTGGCATCTTCGCGCTGCCAATAGCCCTTCATCACCTGCGGGCCCTTGACGCACAGTTCGCCTACTTCGCCCAACGGCAACTCGATACCGGCGTCGTCGACGACCTTGCACAGGGTCGAAGGTACCGGAATACCGATGGTGCCGACCTGGTTGGCCTCGGCCGGGTTCACCGCCGCCACCGGGCTGGTTTCGGTCATGCCATAGCCTTCGCAAATGGCGCAGCCGGTAACGGCTTTCCAGCGCTCGGCCACGCTCAGCTGCAAGGCCATGCCGCCCGACAGGGTGATTTTCAGCGCGGAGAAGTCCAGGGCGCGGAACGCCTCGTTGTTGCACAGGGCAACGAACAGAGTGTTAAGGCCGACAAAGCCGCTGAACTTCCACTTGCCCAGTTCCTTGACCATGGCCGGCAGGTCACGCGGGTTGCTGATCAGCACGTTGTGGTTGCCGATCAGCATCATGGCCATGCAATGGAAGGTGAAGGCGTAGATGTGGTACAGCGGCAGCGGGGTAATCAGGATTTCGCAGCCTTCGTGCAGGTTCGCGCCCATCAGCGCCCGGCACTGCAGCATGTTGGCCACCAGGTTGCGGTGGGTCAGCATGGCGCCCTTGGCCACGCCGGTGGTGCCACCCGTGTATTGCAGCACCGCCACGTCGTTGGCCTGCGGGTTGGCCTCGGTCACCGGCTGGCCCTTGCCCAGCGCCAGCGCGTCGTTGAAGCGCACGGCCTGCGGCAGGTTGTAGGCCGGCACCATCTTCTTCACGTACTTGATCACGCTGTTGATCAGCAGGCGCTTGAGCGGCGGCAGCAGGTCGGCCACTTCGGTGACGATGACGTGCTTGACCTGGGTCTTGGGCACCACCTTTTCGGCCAGGTGGGCCATGTTGGCCAGGCACACCAGGGCCTTGGCGCCGGAGTCGTTGAACTGGTGTTCCATTTCCCGCACGGTGTACAGCGGGTTGGTGTTGACCACGATCAACCCGGCGCGCATGGCACCGAACACCGCTACCGGGTATTGCAGGACATTGGGCAGCTGCACGGCAATGCGGTCACCCGGCTTGAGGTCGGTATGCTGCTGCAGCCAGGCGGCAAAGGCCCCCGACAGCGCATACAACTCGCCATAAGTGATAGTCTTGCCCAGGTTGCTAAAGGCCGGTTTGTCGGCAAAGCGTTGGCAGGATTGCTTGAGTACCGCCTGGATATTGGGGAATTCGTCAGGATTGATTTCCGCCGTAATCCCGGCTGGGTATTTATCCTTCCAAAAATTTTCGATCATGGAAGCCCACTCCTTCAGCAACAGCGAAGTTCGATTCACGCGTCGATGCGCTTATTATTGATATGAGATGACGGTTCGTTGCAAACCGGATCATCAGAAAGCGGGCCGAGAGTAACAGCTTTGCCTGGGGTCGCCTAGAGGCCAAAACAGGCCTCACGGTCACAAAAATGACTCAATGAACAATACAGGTCATTTTTAGAGTAATTGACCAAAATGTCGCAGATTCGGCTGTAATTAGCCTGTTAGAGCGGTTCTAGGGCATTCGCGGGTAAACCCGCTCCTACACTGGCCGGTGTAGGAGCGGGTTTACCCGCGAAGAATTTAACCCGGTATCAAGCTATATCACGAAGCTCCCGCCGCAGAATCTTGCCCACCGGCGTCATGGGCAACGACTCGCGCAGCACGATGTGCTTGGGCACCTTGTAGCCGGTGAAGTTGGCCTTGCAGTAGGCCTTCAGCTCTTCCACGCTCAACCCACCCTCACGCGGCACCACGAACAGCTTCACCGCCTCGCCTGAGCGCTCGTCCGGCACGCCGATGGCTGCGCAGTTGGCGACCTTGGGGTGGCCCATCACCACGTCCTCGATCTCGTTGGGGTACACGTTGAAACCCGAGACAATGATCATGTCCTTCTTGCGGTCGACGATACGGGTAAAACCGTCCGGGTCGATCACCGCAATATCACCGGTCTTGAACCAGCCTTCGGCATCCAGCGCCTGCGCCGTGGCCTCGGGTTGCTGCCAGTAGCCCTTCATCACCTGCGGCCCCTTGATGCACAGCTCGCCACGCTCACCCAACGGCATTTCGTTGCCGTCATCGTCAATGACCTTGAATGCCGTGCCGGCCACCGGGATACCCACCGTGCCCAGCCGCGCCAACTGGCCATAGGGGTTGGTACTGGCCACTGGCGAGGTTTCGGTCAGGCCGTAACCTTCGACTATGCGGCAGCCGGTAAGCGCTTCCCAACGTTCGGCAGTGGCCTTGACCAGCGCCGTGCCGCCGGAGTTGGTGACCTTCAACGCCGAGAAGTCCAGCTGGCGGAAGCCCGGGTGATCCATCAGCGCCACGAACAGGGTATTGAGCCCCAGCAACGCGGAGAACCGCCACTTGCCCAGCTCCTTGATAAAGCCGGGGATGTCCCGCGGGTTGGTGATCAGCACATTGTGGTTGCCGGTGACCATCATGCACATGCAGTTCGCGGTAAAGGCATAGATGTGGTACAGCGGCAGCGGCGCGATCATGACCTCCTGGCCGTCCTTGAGCAGCTTCTGCCCATCCGGCCCATGCTGCGAGAAGCAGGCCAGCACCTGCAGCATGTTGGCCACCAGGTTGCCGTGGGTGAGCATCGCCCCCTTGGCCAGGCCGGTGGTACCACCGGTGTACTGCAGCACGGCGATGTCGTCCAGGCTCAGCGGCACCGGCTTCGGCGACAGCCCACGGCCCTCGCGCAGCACCTGCTTGAAGGCTATGGCCTGCGGCAGCTGGAAGGCAGGCACCATTTTCTTCAGCTTGTCGACCACAGTGTTGACCAGCCAGCCTTTGGCGGCCGGCAGCAGGTCACCCATCTTCGCCTCGATCAGGTACTCGATACCGGTGTCGGGCAACACCTCCTGCACCCGTTTACCGAACATGTTCAGGTACACCAGCGCGCGCGCGCCGCTGTCCTTGAACTGGTGGCGCATCTCGCGCTCGGTGTACAGCGGGTTGGTGTTGACCACGATCAGCCCGGCGCGCATGGCGCCGAACACGGCAATCGGGTACTGCAGCACGTTGGGCATCTGCACCGCGATACGGTCGCCGGGTTTGAGGTCGGTATGCTGCTGCAGCCAAGCGGCAAAGGCCGCTGAATGGCGCTCCAGGTCCGCGTAGTTCAGGGTCACGCCCAGGTTGCTGAATGCCGGGCGGTCGGCAAAGCGCTTGCAGGAGCGCTCGAACACCTCGACGACCGAGGCATAGGCATTGATGTCGATGGTGGAAGGTACGCCCGCCGGGCGCTTGTCATTCCAGAAGTCGGCTTGCATTTATTATTGTTCCTCTGCCTGGACCTGCACTGCGTCCTTTAGTCCTTTACCTGAATGCCTGCTGGCAAAAAGGCGTTGATCCGACGTTAGCAGGTAAGCCCGAGGTGGCATATACGCCAAGTGCCGCCATTAACATTGTGAATCTTATTTGTGCCCTTCCTGCAATCCGGCCGGTTGTGCATACACTGTCCGGATACCCGTGCGCACAAGGACCCGCCATGCCCCACGACGCCTTCTGGCTGCCCGCCAGCGAGCACTGCAGCCTGTACGTACACCAATGGCTGCCGGCCACGCCGGTAAAAGCCGTGGTGCTGCTGGCCCATGGCATGGCCGAGCATGCCGGGCGCTACCAGCGCCTGGCCCAGGCCCTGAGCACTGCCGGCTTCGCCCTGTTCGCCGCCGACCAGCGTGGCCACGGGCGCACGGCCGAACAGGGCAGCCTCGGCCTGTTCGCCCGCCATCATGGCTGGAATGCCGTGGTCAACGACCTCGGCCGGCTGGCCCAGCACATCGGCCAGCAATACCCGTGCACACCGCTGTTCCTGTTCGGCCACAGCATGGGCAGCTACATCGCCCAGGCCTACCTGCTGCACCACAGTGGCAGCCTGCACGGGGCGATCCTCAGCGGCTCCAACTACCAGCCGGCCGCGCTGTATCGCCTGGCCCGACTGATTGCCCGGCTTGAGGCCTGGCGCCAGGGGCCGCTGGGCAAGAGCGCACTGATCGAGTGGCTGTCGTTCGGCGCGTTCAACAAGGCCTTCAAGCCCAACCGCACAGCCTTCGACTGGCTCAGCCGCGACCCGGCCGAGGTCGACCTGTACCTCAACGACCCGCTGTGTGGTTTTCGCTGCAGCAACCAGCTGTGGCTCGACCTGCTGCAAGGCTTGGCGCAGATCAGCCAGCCGGGTAACCTCGCGCAGATCGATCCGAACCTGCCCATGCTGGTAATCGGTGGGGAATGTGATCCGGTCAGTGCCGGCAAGCGTCTCACCCATCTGGCCGACGCCCTGCGCGCGACCGGCAATCGACATGTACAGCTGCGCGTCTATCCTGAAGCGCGGCATGAAGTACTCAACGAAACCAACCGTGACGAGGTCACCGCCGACATTCTCGGCTGGCTTGAACAGGCGCTGGCCCTTGGCCGCCCTGTGCGCAGTGAATGATAGCCGCCCTCGCCTACCGCTTAAGGAAGCCCCGATGTCCCAGGTCACCAATACGCCTTACGAAGCCCTCGAAGTAGGTCAGAAGGCGGAGTACAAGAAGTCCGTCGAAGAACGCGACATCCAGCTGTTCGCGGCAATGTCCGGTGACCACAACCCGGTGCACCTGGACGCCGAGTTCGCCGCCAAGAGCATGTTCCGCGAGCGCATTGCCCACGGCATGTTCAGTGGCGCGCTGATCAGTGCGGCAGTGGCCTGCACCCTGCCTGGCCCTGGCACCATCTACCTGGGCCAGCAGATGAGCTTCCAGAAGCCGGTGAAAATTGGCGACACCCTGACCGTACGCCTGGAAATTCTCGAGAAGCTGCCCAAGTTCAAGGTGCGCATTGCCACCAATGTGTACAACCAGAATGATGAGCTGGTGGTTCAGGGCGAGGCCGAGATCCTCGCGCCGCGCAAGCAGCAGACCGTCGAGCTGGTGTCGCCGCCGAATTTTGTGGCTAGCTGAAGATTGATGTAAGCAATGCTGGCCTCTTCGCGGGTGAACCCGCTCCCACAGGATCTCCACCGCCTCGAATTCTGTGCAATCCCTGTGGGAGCGGGTTTACCCGCGAAGAGGCCGGTACTGCCAACATCATTCCAGAGCCTGTAACCGCCGCTCGATATGCCTGCGCTCGGGCTCTTGCCGGGTCAAGGCCAGTGCCTGCCGCCACGCCGCCCGCGCCTCCTCCAACTGCCCCAGCTGGTAATGCAGCTCAGCCCGCGCCGCATGCGCCAGGTGATAGTCCAGCAGTTCACCACGCGCCAGAATCCCCTCGACCACCCGCAAGCCAACCGCCGGCCCGTCCCGCTTGGCCAGCGCCACCGCCCGGTTCAGCTCCACCACCGCAGAAGGCCAATGCCGCTGCAACACATCATACAGCCCGACGATCTCAGCCCAATCCGTCTCATCCGCCGTCGCCGCTTCGGCATGCACCGCAGCAATAGCCGCTTGCACGCTATAGGCGCCAAAACCCCGGCTTTGCAGGGCCTGGCGCACCAGCTCGCAGCCTTCGGCAATGCGCTGCCGGTCCCACAGGCTACGATCCTGCTGCTCCAACAGCACCAGGTTACCTTGGCCATCCGTGCGCGCCTGTTGCCGTGACGCCTGCAGCAACATCAGCGCCAGCAGGCCGACGGCCTCCGGGTCAGGCAGCAACTGCACCAGCAACCGCGCCAGGCGGATGGCCTCGTCACTCAGCTCCTGCTGCAACAGTGCCTCCCCCGACGACGCCGAGTACCCCTCGTTGAACACCAGGTAAATCACCCGCAACACGCTTTCCAAACGTTCGGGCAGCTCGTTCAGTTCCGGCACCTGGTATGGGATGCCGGCATCGCGGATCTTGGCCTTGGCGCGGACAATGCGTTGGGCGATGGTGGCAGGGCTTTGCAGGAAGGCACGGGCAATCTGCTCGGTGGTCAGGTCGCAGACTTCGCGCAGGGTCAGTGGCACCTGCGCATCGGCCGACAGCGCCGGATGGCAGCAGGTGAAGATCAACCGCAGGCGGTCGTCTGCCAGCAGCTCTTCTTCACTGGGGTCTAGCGCCTGGCCGTCGAGCAGCATGCTCAGGTCTGCCTGGGAGCGGTCGAACCGGGCACGCCGGCGCAGCGCATCGATGGCCTTGAAGCGCCCGGTAGAAACCAGCCACGCCCGCGGGTTGGCGGGGATGCCGTCGCGCTGCCAGCGCTCGACGGCAATGAAGAAGGCATCATGCATGGCCTCCTCGGCCAGGTCGAAATCACCCAGCAGGCGGATCAGCGTTGCCAGGATGCGCCGCGACTCGCCCCGGTACACCGCCTCGACCTCGGCGCGCACCTGCGCCAGTGCCGCCATCAGTCAGGCATCCGTTGGGTCACCACCTCCACCAGGCGGTCCAGGCTTTCTCCCCAGCCCTGGTGGAAGCCCATTTCCTCATGGGCCCGGCAATCTGCGGCATTCCAGTGCCAGGCACGGGCGGTATAACGGGTTTTGCCCTGCTCTTCGTCAAAGCTGATCACCGCAGTCATGAACGCCTTGTTGGACGGCACCCAGCCGGGGCCGAAGGCATCGGTGAACACCAGCCGGCGCGGTGCGGCAATTTCCAGGAACACGCCCTGGTTCGGGTACTCGCTGCCATCCGGCGCCCGCATCAGGGTGCGGAACAGGCCACCGGCCCACAACTGCATCTCGCACTCCGGGGTGGTCATGCCGTGCGGCCCCCACCACTGCATCAGCCATTGGGGTTCGGTCCAGGCGCGGAACACCTTGGCCGGTGAGGCGTCGATCAGGCGGCTGATGGACAACTCGTGTTGCGCGTGCGCAGCAGGTGCAAGGCTCATGCTGGGGTTTCTCCGTGGCAGTCAGGGTTGCAGTTCGCGCACTGGTCGCACTTCGACACTGCCAACCCGTGCGGCTGGGATGCCCTTGGCGATGTTCAGCGCTTCATTCAGGTCGCGGGCCTCGACCAGGTAAAAGCCGGCCAGCTGCTCCTTGGTTTCGGCGAACGGGCCGTCGGTCAGGCTCATGTGCCCGTTGCGCATGCGCACTGTGGTAGCCGTCTGCACCGGCTTCAATGCCTCGGCCGCGAGCATCCGCCCAGAGCCGTGGATGGCTTCGGCGTAGGCCATGCATTCGGCGTCTTCCGGGCTGTCGGGCAGGCTGTGCAACAGCCCCTCGTCACAATAGACCAGGCACAGGTATTTCATGGTCGCCTCCAGGGCATTGGCAAAGTGCGTTTGGCGATAAAGGCTCAGGGCTTGAGATCGAACAGGGCTTTTTGCGTTTCCATGTCGAAAGGCGCCGACCAGTGTTCGTGGATCACCTGCCACTGGCCACCTTGACGGCGGTAGCCCACGGTGGCGCGCATGAAGCCGCACTGGCTTTCGTCGTCGCCCGGGCCGCAGCGGTTCAGCCAGTGGGCCAGGGCCAAGTCGCCGGCCGCATGCACGGTCAGTTCGGCGAGCTCGAAGACCATGGGGCCGGTACACATGTTCATGCACATTTCCCAATGCGCCGTGTACACGGCCTTACCTTTGAATTGCAGGGACTGGATGGCATCGAAGGCGACGATGTCGTCGGCGTAGGGGGCGATGATGTTGGGGATGTCGCGATCGCGCACGGCCTGCATCCAGCGCTCGATCAGTTGGCGGATCTCGGTTTCGGCTGCGGTGCTCATCGGGGTTCCTCCGACAGGTCATAGGTGTGAACACGCGGTTGAGCGTGCCTTCAACTATGGTCGAACGGGGGGCGGAGGAATCGACAGGCGCTGAAAATTAATCTGCTTTGGTATTGGCAAATCATTGCCGAGAAAAAACCGTCTGATCGGCCACCGGAGACAACGGTAGGAGCGGCCTTGTGTCGCGAAAGGGCTGCGAAGCAGCCCCAAGGTTTTAGCGCAGATGCACAAATTGCTGGGGCTGCTTTGCAGCCCTTTCGCGACACAAGGCCGC
>NZ_JACVZC010000066.1 GCF_016658545.1 Pseudomonas sp. S37
GCCTGTGGTGTTTCTGTGGGAGCGGGTTTACCCGCGAATGCGGCGGTTGACCCACCATCGCATTCGCGGGTAAACCCGCTCCCACAGGGATACCACAGGGATATCACAGGCTCCTGCTAAATCAATGAGTTACGTTTTCTCCCTGAGAGCGGGTTGCGAGTTGGTTAGTGCGAATGCTTCGGCACCGCCGCCCCGCGGCAGCCCACCAGGAAGTCGAAGTCACACCCTTCATCCGCTTGCATCACATGGTCCAGGTACAGCTTGGCATAACCCCCGCTGATCAACTGCGGCGGGGCTTGCAGGTCGGCCAGGCGGCCGGCCAGTTCCTCGGCGGAAATGTCCAGGTGCAGGCGGCCTTCCTTGCAGTCCAGCTCGATCCAGTCGCCTTCACGTACCGCCGCCAGTGGCCCGCCCGCAGCAGCCTCGGGCGCTACGTGCAGCACCACGGTGCCGTAGGCCGTGCCGCTCATGCGGGCATCGGAAATGCGCACCATGTCGGTCACGCCCTGGGCCAGCAACTTGGCGGGCAGGCCCATGTTGCCGACCTCGGCCATGCCCGGGTAACCCTTGGGCCCGCAGTACTTCATTACCAACACCGAATTGGCGTCCACGTCCAGTTCGGGGTCGTTGATGCGCGCTTTGTAGTCCTCGAAGTTTTCAAACACCACAGCACGGCCGCGGTGCTGCATCAGCGCGGGGGTGGCTGCAGAGGGCTTGAGCACCGCGCCCTTGGGCGCCAGGTTGCCGCGCAAGATGCAGATACCGCCGTCGGCCACCAGCGGTTTGCCCAGCGGGCGGATGACCTCTTCGTCATACAGCGGCGCGGCCTGGCAGTTGTCCCACAGGCTTTTGCCGTTGGCGGTCAGCGCGCCGGGGTTGGGCAACAGGCTGTGCTCGCCCAGGCGGCGGATGACCGCTGGCAGGCCGCCGGCGTAGTAGAACTCTTCCATCAGGAAGCGCCCCGATGGCTGCAAGTCGACCAAGGTCGGTGTGCCGCGGCCGACGCGGGTCCAGTCTTCCAGTTGCAGGTCTACGCCAATGCGCCCGGCAATCGCCTTGAGGTGGATCACGGCGTTGGTCGAACCACCGATGGCGGCGTTGACGCGGATGGCGTTTTCGAAGGCTTCGCGGGTAAGGATTTTCGACAGGCGCAGGTCTTCGCGCACCATGTCGACAATGCGCATGCCCGACAGGTGGGCGAGCACGTAGCGGCGGGCATCCACCGCCGGGATGGCGGCGTTGTGCGGCAGCGAGGTGCCTAGCGCTTCGGCCATGCAGGCCATGGTCGACGCGGTGCCCATGGTGTTGCAGGTGCCCGCCGAGCGTGACATGCCGGCCTCGGCCGAGAGGAACTCGTTGAGGTCGATCTGGCCGGCTTTATAGGCCTCGTGCATCTGCCAGACGATGGTGCCGGCGCCAATGTCCTTGCCTTTGTGCTTGCCGTTCAGCATCGGCCCGCCGGTGACCACGATCGCGGGCACGTCGCAGCTGGCAGCGCCCATCAGCAGCGCGGGGGTGGTCTTGTCGCAGCCGGTCAGCAGTACCACGGCGTCCACCGGGTTGCCACGGATGGCTTCTTCCACATCCATGCTCGCCAGGTTGCGGGTGAGCATGGCGGTAGGGCGCAGGTTGGACTCGCCGCTGGAGAACACCGGGAACTCCACCGGGAAGCCGCCAGCCTCCAGCACGCCCTTTTTCACGTGCTCGGCAATCTTGCGGAAGTGGGCGTTGCACGGGGTCAGCTCTGACCAGGTGTTGCAGATGCCGATGATCGGCTTGCCCTGGAATTCGTGGTCCGGGATGCCCTGGTTCTTCATCCAGCTGCGGTACATGAAGCCGTTCTTGTCGGCGGTACCAAACCATTGGGCGGAGCGCAGGGGGCGTTTGTTATCAGACATGATCGGGACACCTAATTAGTATTACTATTTGTCGTTATGTGGCTGACTCTACCGGCTAAAAAGGCATCTGTGAAGGGTTGTTGTTTTAAATAGTAATACTATATGATCGATTCGCCAGGTTAGCGGTCTGCCAAAAAGCCCCGGCCAGGTGCTGTGCCCATTACAAGAACAATTGGAGACATCGCCATGATTCAGGAGCAGCGGCTCGTCCGCCTGATCACACTGAAACTCATCCCTTTTCTGGTTCTGCTTTACCTGGTGGCCTACGTCGATCGTTCGGCGGTGGGCTTTGCCAAGCTGCACATGGGCGCCGACATCGGCCTGGGTGACGCGGCCTATGGCCTTGGCGCAGGGCTGTTCTTCATCGGTTATTTTTTGTTCGAGGTGCCGAGCAACCTGTTGCTCGACCGCTTCGGCGCACGTCGCTGGTTTGCCCGCATTCTGCTGACCTGGGGCGCGATCACGGTTGGCATGGCGTTTGTCACCGGGCCCAACGGCTTCTACGTGATGCGCTTCTTGCTGGGGGCCGCCGAGGCGGGCTTCTTCCCGGGGGTGCTGTACTACATCACCCAGTGGTACCCGGTGCGCCATCGCGGCAAGATCCTGGGCTTTTTCATCCTTTCGCAACCACTGGCCATGCTGATTACCGGGCCGCTGTCCGGTGCGTTGCTGGGGCTGGAAGGCATCTATGGCCTGCATGGCTGGCAGTGGCTGTTCATCTGCATCGGCACGCCGGCGGTACTGCTGGCCTGGCCCACCCTGCGCCTGCTGCCGGACGGGCCTGCCAAGGTGCGCTGGCTCAGCGACGAGCAACGCAACTGGCTGCAGGAGCAGTTGGCCAACGACCTGCGCGAGTTCGGCCAGACCCGCCATGGCAACCCGCTGCATGCGTTGAAGGATGGCCGGGTGCTGTTGCTGGCGCTGTTCTACTTGCCGATGACCCTGAGCATCTATGGCCTGGGCCTGTGGCTGCCGACGCTGATCCACCAGTTTGGCGGCAGTGACCTGGTCACCGGGTTTGTCTCGGCCGTGCCTTACCTGTTCGGCATCATCGGCCTGCTGATCGTGCCGCGCAGCTCCGACCGCCTGAACGACCGCTACGGCCACCTGGGCCTGCTGTACGCGCTGGGTGCCATCGGCCTGTTCTTCAGCGCCTGGCTGACGGTACCGGTGCTGCAGTTGGCCGCGCTGTGCCTGGTGGCGTTCGCGCTGTTCTCCTGCACGGCCATCTTCTGGACGCTGCCGGGGCGGTTCTTCTCCGGTGCCAGCGCTGCGGCGGGCATCGCCTTGATCAACTCGATCGGCAACCTGGGCGGCTACCTGGGCCCGTTCGGCATCGGCGCGCTCAAGGAGCACACCGGGCAGTTGTCGTCGGGCCTGTATTTCCTGGCGCTGGTGATGCTGTGCGGGGTAGTGCTCACGGGTGTGGTGTACAACCGCCTGGAGCGCCGCCAGCGCCTGGCTTCCTCACGGGCGGCCGAAGCCTCCCGCTAATCTTTGCAACCGACAAGCGAGCACAAGCATGCGATTGATCCAATTCGAAACCGCTGGCGGCGAGCGCCGCGTGGGCGTGGTGGAAGGCGAGTACGCCCTTGAAGTGAACGGCGCCGGCAGCACCCGCCAGCTGGCCCTGCAGGCCATTGCCGCCGGCCGCGACCTGGCCAGCGAAGTGCAGGCCGCCGGGCTGGGCGAGCGCCACGACTACCTGGCCCTGCTGGCTGAAGGCCGCGTGCTGCCGCCGCTGGACCACCCGGACCCGGCGCATTGCCTGGTGACCGGCACCGGGCTGACCCACCTGGGCAGCGCCGCCACCCGCGACAAGATGCATCAGCAGCAGGCCGAAGGCGCCGTGACCGACAGCATGCGCATGTTCCAGTGGGGCCTGGAGGGCGGGCGGCCGCCAGCGGGCGAGGAGGGTGCGCAGCCGGAGTGGTTCTACAAGGGCGACGGCGGCATCGTCGTACGCCCCGGCGCCGACCTGCCGCTGCCGGCCTTTGCCGAAGATGCGGGCGAGGAGCCCGAACTGGTCGGGCTGTACCTGATCGGTGACGACGGTACGCCATACCGCCTGGGTTACGCGCTGGGCAACGAGTTCTCCGACCATGTGATGGAGCGGCGCAACTACCTGTACCTGGCGCATTCCAAACTGCGCGCCTGCAGCTTCGGCCCCGAGCTGCGCCTGGGTGCATTGCCGGCCCATCTGCAAGGCACCAGCCGCATCCTGCGCGATGGCCAGGTGCTGTGGAGCAAGCCGTTTTTGTCGGGTGAGCAGAACATGTGCCACAGCTTCGAGAACCTTGAATTCCACCACTTCAAGTACGACCAGTTCCTGCGGGCTGGCGATATCCATGTGCATTACTTCGGCACCGCCACGCTGTCGTTTGCCGACGGCATCCAGGCGCGCCCGGGGGACACCTTCGAGGTCAGCCTCGACGCCTTTGGCCAGCCGCTGCGCAACGGCATTGCCGCCGCGCCCGGGCAGGTTCGCCCGGGGTTGGTGAAAAGCCTGTAGCAGATCACCCAGCCTTTCTCGGACCTTGTAGGAGCGGGTTCACCCGCGAATGCGATGCTGGCTTTACCGCCGCATTCGCGGGTGAACCCGCTCCTACAAGGGGCCTGCATGCAGTGCCTTTTTCTTTATTACAGGAGTCAACCATGTCTGGAAGCAACTTCATCGGCGGCCAGCGCAGCGCTGCCGGCAGCGTGCGCCTGCACAGCCTCGACGCACGTACCGGCGAAGCCTTGCCGGTAGCCTTCACCCAGGCCACCCCTGAGGAAGTGGCCGCCGCCGCCCAGGCCGCCGAGTCGGCATTTGCCGAGTACAACGCCATGGCCCCCGAACGCCGTGCGCAGTTTCTGGATGCCATTGCCGACCAGCTGGACGCGCTGGACGATACCTTCGTCGCCACCGTGTGCCGCGAGACCGCGCTGCCGGCTGGTCGCATCCAGGGCGAGCGTGGCCGTACCAGCAACCAGATGCGCCTGTTCGCCAAGGTACTGCGCCGTGGCGACTACCTGGAGGCGCGCATCGACCGCGCGCAGCCACAGCGCCAGCCGCTGCCACGCCCGGACCTGCGCCAGTACCGTACCGGTGTAGGCCCGGTTGCCGTGTTCGGCGCCAGCAACTTCCCGTTGGCCTTCTCCACCGCCGGTGGCGACACTGCCGCAGCGCTGGCGGCCGGTTGCCCGGTGGTGGTCAAGGCGCACAGCGGCCACATGGCCACGGCCGAGCAGGTGGCCGAAGCCATCGAGCGTGCGGCGGTCGCCACCGGCATGCCCGCGGGTGTGTTCAACATGGTCTACGGCGCCGGTGTCGGCGAAGCGCTGGTGCGTCACCCGGCCATTCAGGCGGTCGGCTTTACCGGTTCGCTCAAAGGCGGCCGCGCCCTGTGCGACCTGGCCGCAGCGCGCCCGCAGCCGATCCCGGTGTTCGCGGAAATGAGCAGCATCAACCCGGTGCTGGTGTTGCCAGCGGCTTTGCAGGCCCGTGGCGAGCAGGTGGCCAAGGAGCTGGCCGCCTCGGTAGTGCTGGGCTGCGGGCAGTTCTGCACCAACCCGGGGTTGGTTATCGGGATCGCCGGCGAGGCGTTCAGCACCTTCGTCGCGGTACTGGCTGCGCAATTGGCGGACCAGCCTGCGCAGACCATGCTCAATGCCGGTACCTTGCGCAGCTATGCCAGCGGCGTGCAGCGCCTGCACCAGCACCCGGGCGTGCGCCATCTGGCCGGTGCCGAGCAGGCCGGCGACCAGGCCCACGCTCAGCTGTTCCAGGCCGACGTGAGCCTGCTGCTCAACGGTGACGAGCTGCTGCAAGAGGAAGTTTTCGGGCCTGCCACGGTGGTGGTCGAAGTGGCCGACGAAGCCGAACTGCGCCGCGCCTTGCAAGCGCTGCACGGGCAGCTGACCGCCACCTTGATTGCCGAGCCGGAAGACTTCCAGCGCTTCGCCGCGCTGGTGCCGGTGTTGCAGCGCAAGGCCGGGCGCCTGTTGGTCAACGGCTACCCGACCGGCGTTGAAGTATGCGATGCGATGGTGCATGGCGGGCCATACCCGGCCACCTCCGATGCCCGTGGCACCTCGGTCGGCACCCTGGCCATCGACCGCTTCTTGCGCCCGGTGTGCTACCAGGACTACCCGGACGCGTTGCTCCCCGATGCCCTGAAAAACGCCAACCCCCTGGGCCTGCAACGCCTGGTCGACGGCCAGCACAGCCGTGAGGTGCTGGGCTGACGAGGGCGCATTTCACTGTCGCTGTGATCGCTGGAAACGCAGGTATTGAGACGCTGCTGTCTGTGAGCCTGGCTTGGGCCCTTGTGCTGGATGGCCGGTGCTCACAGCGGATGCCTCAAAACGCTCATGCGAAATATCATCTAACAAAACGCCGCATGAACTTCGGAACGGTCCTACATACAGACGAATATTTAGCTTCTAGCTTTCAAGCCTTCTCTAACAAGGAGTTGGTGAAATGGCTTATCACGGATACCTGTCAATAAAGGGCCGGGGTCAAGGGCTGATCTCTGCTGGCTGCTCCACCATCGACTCGATTGGCAATCGTTGCCAAGAGGCTCATGTCGACGAAATCATGGTGCTTTCATTTAGCCATAATCTTTCCAATATGGGTAATACCGAGCGGACTACCCATCGTCCTGTCTTGATAACTAAATATTGACAAGGCGACGCCGTTGTTGGCTGAGGCATTGACCAGTCGAGAGGTCCTGGAATGTCGATTGAATCTGTATCGCATCAATGCGGGTAAGCATGAGTGCTACCTCCGAATAGATCTGAAAGACGCTATTCTAGTGGATCAGCGCATGGAAGTGCCCCACTCGGTTCTGATGAATGCACAGGACCCTCAAGAGTATCTTGCCATTCGTTATGGCTTTATTGGCTGGCACCATCTGATTGCTAATACCAGTGGTTACGCAAGCTGGGGTGACATCCTGTGAACGCGAACGATGGGCGCGCCTATATGAGTAACGATTTCTGGGAGGTAAGTAGCCAGGCAGCTCGTCTGACTCAATATGCTTGTGAGGTAGGTGCGCATCTTATCGGGGATGACATAGTCAGGGCTCAGTTCATTCAAGAAGTCGCCTATGCAAGTAAAGCTGTTATTGATGACTTAGGTGCGGGTAGGATTTCTGCTGAAGAAGCGCAAGGTTTTCTTGAACAAGAATATCTCGAGCTGCTCACTCAGGTTTGGGAATGCTCGAAGCTGGCTGCGGGTGTGACAGCAGGGGCTTTGCAAATAAGCACCGGTGCTGCAGTGTGTGGGCTCTCTCTAGGTGTAGGTTGCTTGATTGGCGGAGTGCCATTGATGCTGCACGGTGCAAACAATATTTATGAAAATGGAATGAATATATTCAGGGGGCGTAGCGACACGGTTGGCCCAGTGCGAAAGGCTTACCAGCGCGCGGCTAAAGCGTCAGGTGGAACGGCCTCCGACGGGAACGTGGCTTATGGGATGCTCGATCTCGGGTTGTCTGCTTATAATCTCGGGCGACTAGTGTTGAGGCCGGGCGCTTGGAGGCTGTTTCGCTACATTAGGGCAGATAAAACGCAAGCAGTGAAAACAATGAGTACTCACTCTATAGTCTTCGAAGTTGGTATAGATATGCTGACGGGGGACCAAGTAAGAGTCGAGCTGAGAGACAGATGATGGCGTGGCTATTCATTTCGTGTGTCGTGCTCAGTGTGTGCCTTGCATTCGTTTTGCGCACCAAGTGCTCGGGGCCTCATCTCGGGTTTGGACTGTTCTGTCTATGCTTTCTGTATAATATTTTCTTTGTGGTTACTTACATGAGGATATTGGAGTTTCATGAGTTTTTGTTTTTTGGATATCAACCTGAGTTTCTCAGGAAAAACATAGAGGTGGGTTGGGTTGCTTTGGTAGGTGTATTCTTGCACTGCGGCGCAATGCCCTCTCGAACGGATGGATGAACCACCTGCAGGTGCAACAGTCATGTTCAAAATTACAAAAGCTTGAGCGATATGGGAGGCCTTGTGCCGCGAAGCGCCGCGCGGGCGGCGCTCGATCGCACAGGCGCTGCGAGAATCCCGCCGAACCCCTGGCCCGTCTAAACTGGCTGTGCTCGAGGGCAGGGCACTGTCAGCCCCGACTCTGCAAGGCCAGCTGCATCGCCGACAGCTTGATGCAGGTCTCCTCATACTCACTGGCCGGGTCCGAAGACCGTACGATGCCGCACCCGGCATACAGCCGTGCCTGGTCGCCCTGCAGCAACGCCGAGCGCAGGCCGACGATGAACTCGCCGTTGCCGCGGGCGTCTACCCACCCCAGTGGCGCTGCGTACCAGCCGCGGTCAAAGCCTTCGTGGCGGCGTATATAGTCCGTCGCCTGCTGGCGCTCATGGCCGCCCACGGCCGGGGTCGGGTGCAGGGCGGCGGTCAGTTGCAGCAGGCTGGCGGGTGGCCGCAGGCGGCCTTCGATGACCGTGCTCAAGTGCTGTACCCGGCTCAGGCGCTGGATCGAGGGCGTAGCTGGCACATGCAAGTGCTCGGCCCATGGCGCCAGCACCTGCTGGATAATCTGCGCCACCACGGCGTGCTCATGGCGGTTTTTTTCGCAGTCCATCAGTGCCCGGGCCAACTGGGCATCCTGGCGCGGGTCCGGGTCGCGTCGGCATGTTCCGGCCAGCGCCAGGGTCTGCAGCTGGCCGTCGTTCAGCCTGACCAGGCGCTCTGGGGTGGCGCCGATAAAGCAGCTTGCCTGGCGGCGAAAGGCGAACAGGTAAGCGGCTGGCTCGGCGCTGGCCAGCTGGGTCAACGCCAAACCGGGGCTGGGCGGTGCGCTGTACACGCTGACCACTTCGCGGGCCAGCACTACTTTCTGCAGTTCGCTGTTATGCAGCGTGTGCAGTGCCTGCGCCACCTTGCCTTCCCATTCGGCGCGCGGCAGGCACTGGTCGTGCAGGTGCGTGATGGCGGTTGCGGTTACTGGCGGCGACAGGTAGCGGTCCATCAGCGCGCGCCAGCTATCCAGCAACTGTTCGCTGCGCTGGCGGGGGTTGTCCGTGGCGTTGATGCGCTGCTGGCACAGCAGCCAGCACTGGCCGGCCTCGCGCACCACCAGCACGCTCATCAGCCACAGCGAAGCATCACCGAAACCGTGCCAGGCACTGCCGGGCGCCACCTCGGTGTCGAAGCGCATGCCACCGCACAGCAGCGGTGGCTGCGGGCCGTGGATCACTGCGCTGTCCAGCCAGGCCTGCCATTGCGTGTCCAGGCTGGCAAAGCGCTGGGCGCCCGTAGCGTTCAACGCATCGGCAAGGCCCCAGCCGAACAGGCTTCGCGCGCCGCCGGCGTCGCGCCAGAACACCGCATCGGCACCGGGCCGGTCGGCCTGGCGGAACAGCGCCAGCAAGTCCATGTCGGCGATGGCCCAGGCATGGCTGGCCAGCACGGGTGTGCCGAGTACGGCAGCGCGTTGGCGGGCGCGTTCGAACACCTCGGTCAGTTCGGCCAGGTGGTGTTCAGGGTGGCTGAAGGCGTTCATGCCGGGGCCCTCTGGCTACGCCAGTACAGCACTTGCTGGGCGATGTACCAATGGATGATCTGAGCAAACAGGGTTTCGACGAAGTGCCCATCCAGCCCTGCCTGTTCGGCCCACTGGCGCCGCTGCGGCAGCATCTGCGCAACGCGCTCGGGTGCGGCAATGCTGCTTTCACTGGGTTTGAAGCGGGAGGCGGCCTTGACGTAGGCCATGCGCTGGCGCATCAGGTCGATGATCTGCTGGTCCAGTGCGTCGATGGCAAAACGGATGTCTGGCAAGCCTTCACAAGCGTCGGGGGTTTTCATTGCAGGGCTTCCTCGGGAACGGGATAGGTGCGCGGTCGGCGCTCGAGCAGGGCGGCCGCCAGGGCATCGAGCACCGCCTGGCGTTGCTCTACCAGGTAGAAATGCCCGCCAGCCCAGCGCCGCAGTTGCAGTGGCGGGTGGCTGGCGGCTTGCCAGGCCTGGGCTTCGTCAAGGCTCACCTCGGGATCTTGCTCGGGGAAGAACACGGTGACCGGGGTGTCGAGGGGGGTAGGGGCGGCGCGGCCATAGGTTTCGACAATGCGGTAGTCGTTGCGCAGGCTGGGCAGGAACATGCCGCGCAGGTCGGGGTCGGCCAGCAGCGGGTTGGGCCGCCCGGCCAAGCGCTGCACGTCGTCCAGCAACGCCTGGTCAGGGCCGCTGTGCAGCTGCCCGCCACGCTGGCACTGCGGCGCGGGGTGGGCCGAGGCGAACAGGTGCCCCACGGCCACGCCCTGGCGCTGCAGGCGCGCCGCCACCTCATACGCCACCACCGCGCCCAGGCTGTGGCCGAACAGCGCCAATGGCCGGTCGGCGTAGCCGCGCAGGGCTTGGCTGGCAGCTTCGGCCAGGCTGTCCATGCTGGTCAGGCAGGGTTCGCCGAAGCGGTCTTCGCGGCCGGGGTACTGGATGGCCAGCAGGTCGATCTCGTCCGGCAGGGCGGCGGCCCAGTCGCGGAAGAAACTCGCACTGCCACCGGCATGAACAAAGCATACCAGGCGCCAGCGCGGCATTGGCGACAACCGGTACGGCCGCACCCAGCGCATGGCCTGGGCCAACGCTTCAGCAGTCATTGCGCAAGGCTCCCGCGGTTGGCGTCGAGCCAGGCCTGGCGCAGGCTGTCGCGCAGGTCCTTGCGGCTGACCTTGCCCACCCCGGTCTGTGGAAAGCGGGCGATGAACTCGATGCGGTCCGGCACCTTGAACGCCGCCAGCCCTTGGCTGCGCAGGTGCTGTTTGAGGCCAAACGCCGAAGGCGCCGGCTCGCGGGCGACGATGAACGCACAGGTGGACTCGCCCAGCACGGCATCGGGCATCGCCACCAGGGCGGCGTCGTGCACCTGGGGGTGGGCCAGCAGCAGGTTTTCCACTTCTTCGGCGGCAACCTTCTCGCCGCCCCGGTTGATCTGGTCCTTGTCCCGGCCTTCGACTACCAGGTAGCCCTCGGGGGTGCGTCGCACCCGGTCGCCGCTGCGGTAGAAGCCGTCGGCAGTGAACGCCTTGGCATTGTGCTGGGGCAGGCGGTAGTAGCCGCGGATGGTGTAGGGGCCACGCACCTGCAGCTCGCCGACCTCGCCGTCGGCGACCGGCTGGCCCTGTTCGTCGACGATGCTCACTTCATCATCGCCGCACAGTGGCCGGCCCTGGGTGTGCAGCACCAGCGCCTCGGGGTCGCCCAGGCGGGTGTAGCACAACAGCCCCTCGGCCATGCCCAGCACCTGCTGCAGTGCACAACCCAGCACCGGGGTGACGCGCTCTGCCGCCGTGCTCAGCAGTTTCGCGCCGCCCACCTGCAGCAGGCGCAAGCTCGACAGGTCGGCCTGGCGCTGCACCTGGGCATCCAGCCACAGCATTGCCAGTGGCGGCACCAGTGCGGTTACGGTAACCCCTTGCTCGGTAATCAGGGCAAAGCAGGTATCCGGGTCGGGGCGCTGGCTGCACACCACCCGCCCGCCGGCCAACAGGGTGCCGATCACCCCGGGGCAGCACAGGGTGAAATTGTGCGCCATGGGCAGCGCCGCCAGGTACACGGTGTGCGCATCGAAACCGCACACCGCGCTGCTGGCGCGCACGTTGTACAGGTACTCGGCGTGCCGGCGCGGGATCAGCTTGGGGGTACCGGTGGTGCCGCCCGACAGCTGGAAGCAGGCTACGGCGTGCGGCGTGCCGACGTCCTCTTGCAGCGGCTGGTCGGCGTACAGCGCCGCCAGCTGGGTGAATTCTTCGGCAACCCCGTCGATCACCACGTGGCGCAGGTGTGGGTGGTCGCTGCACAGCTGGCGCGCCATCTGCCGGCAGTCGAAGCCTTCAAGCTGGTCGCAGCCGATGTACGCACGCGCCTCGGCAAACCCGCAAAAACCGCCTATCTCGTGCTGGCGATGGGCGGGCAGGGCGAGAATCGGCCTGACCCCAAGGCGGAACAGGGCGAAGCACACCTCAATGAAGGCGCTGCCGTTGGGCAGGTGCACCACCACGTTGTCGCCGGCCTGCAGCCCGAGTTCGCGCAGGCCGGCAGCCAGGCGCTGGCAGTTCTGTGCCAGCTCGGCGTAGCTGCGCTGCACGGGGCCGTCGCTGATGGCGATGGCGGCCGGGTGGCGGGCTGCGGCCTGGTCCAGGGCCTGGGCAAAGGTCTGGTCCTGCCAGTAACCGGCCTGGCGGTAACGTTCGGCGAACTCGGCAGGCCAGTCGGGGCTATCGGCCAAAGGCGCTGGCAGGGGCGTTGCGGGGAGCGATGACATGCAATCTCCTATTTGTAGAAATAATTGGCTACAAATGGCTAAATGAGATTTATTATCATTGTCCATCGACGACCCCATCACAACGCCAAGGCTTTCGGTGCCGTGACTTTTTCGTTAGATGAAATACCCAGTGGCTTGAAACCGGGGGGCACGCTTCGCCAGCCTCCCGTCATCACCGTTTCGCCCCCGTAATGGCGCAAGGAAAAGGGAAAACCCAATGACTATTACGATCATCGCCGCAAGCAACCCCGAAAAGCAGGCCGAGCCCAAGGGCAACCAGCCCGGCACGGTTTACCTGGAGCCGCACATGACGCTGGTCACCGGTACCCTGTGGTCGGAAAGCGAAGCCTGGGTCGAAGACCCGCTCGAGCGTGGCCTCAAGCTGATCCTGGTGCAGAGCGGCGAACTGTCCTGCCGGATCCCGGGGCATGCCACCCAGGCCATCCGCGGCCCCAGCCTGTGCACCATCGTCAACGACGGCGAGTTCACCTCATCGCAGATCTACGGCACCGACACGCCGCTGCGCTACACCATCGTGCAGCTGGACCTGGAGTCCCTCGACCGCCACCTGGGCATGGCCCCGCGCAAGCTCCTTGCCGCCCGCGGTGGAGACCCCTACATGATGGTGCGCCCCGCGCCGCGGGCGATGCAGGCGCTGGCCACGCAGATCGCCACCTGCCCGATGCAGGGGCCGACCCGCTCGCTGTACCTGGGCGGCAAGGCCCTGGAGCTGACCGCGCTCAGTGCGCAGTTCCTGCTGGAGGAGCGCGGGCAGCCGGAGCAGAAGCTGCGCATCACCTCATCGGACGTGGAGCGGGTGCATGCCGCCCGCGACTTGCTGGTGCGCTCGCTGCTGGAGCCGCCAAGCCTCAACAGCCTGGCCAGCCATGTCGGCATGAGCCCGCGCAAGCTCACCGCCGGGTTTCGCAAGGTGTTCGGTACCAGCGTGTTCGGTTACCTGCAGGAGCATCGCCTGAGTGAGGCCCACCGCATGCTCAGCGAGGAGGAGAGCAACGTGTCCACGGTGGCCTATGGTGTGGGCTACAGCCCGGCGCATTTCTCCATCGCCTTTCGCAAGCGCTACGGGGTATCGCCTAGCGAGATCCGCTGACCGGCAGCACGGGTGTCGCTGAATCTAATGAAAACGCCTGCGCATCTAAAGCCTTGAGCACGTTCTGAAAAGCTTCCTGAGATAGAGTCTCAATTGATAACGCCTTGCATCTTTGCCAGGCAAACAGACTCTTTTCGACCGGGTACAGGAAGCTTCTCATGAGCGAGCTGACAACAGCAGACATCACCGCGGCCAACCCGCTTCGCCCTTGGTTGCTTGAACAGTTGGCGCCCTTGCTGGGTGCCACCGTGGCAGAAATCGACAGCCTGGGTGACCAGGAAAACCTGCTGGGCTGCGGGCTGGACTCAATCCGCCTGATGTACCTGCAAGAGCGCTTGCGCAGCCACGGGCTGCAGGCCGACTTCGCCCAGCTGAGCGCCGAGCCCAGCGTGGCGGCCTGGCTGGCGCTGCTGCATGGGCAGGCGCTGCAGGCGCCCACGGCCGCGATCACCGCAGCCCTGCCGGAGGAGGGGCAAAGCTTCGAGCTTAGCGCGGTGCAGCAGGCCTACTGGCTGGGGCGTGGCCCCGCCGAAGTGCTGGGCAACACCAGCTGCCACGCCTGGCTTGAGTTCGACTGCCAGGGCATCGAGCCGCCGCGCCTGGCCGAGGCGGTGCGCTGCGTGCAGGCACGCCACCCGATGCTGCGTGCCAGTTTCAACGATGGCCTGCAGACCATTTTGCAGGCGCCCGAGGTGCAGGTTTTCGACCATCAGGACTGGCGCGGGTTGCCGCTGCAGGCTGCGCAACAGGCCTGGGCCGAACTGCGCCACTGGCGTTCGCACCAGTGCCTGGCGGTGGAGGCGGGGCAGGTGATGCTGGTTGGGCTGGTGCAGTTGCCCGAGGGCCGCGACCGGGTGTGGCTGAGTGTCGACCTGCTGGCGGCGGACGTGGAAAGCCTGCGCCTGCTGATGGCCGAACTGGGCCAGGCGTACCGTGGCGCAAGTGAATTGCCGCCGCCGCCAGCCCTGCACTTCGCCGACTACCTCAGCCGCCGCCAGCAGCGCCGCGCCGAAGCCTGGGCGCGTGACCGCGACTATTGGTGCCAGCGCCTGGCGCAGTTGCCCGATGGCCCGGCGCTGCCGCTGGCCTGCGCCCCCGAATCGATCCGCGAGCCGCGCTTCAGCCGCCAGTCGCTGCTGCTCAGCGCCGCCGAAGCCGAACGCTTGCAGGCGCAAGCCACCCGCCACGGGCTGACCTTGTCGTGCGTGTTCGCCACCGCCTTTACCGCCGTGCTGGCGCGCTGGAGCGGGCAGGCGCAGTTGCTGCTCAACGTGCCGCTGTTCGACCGCCACGACGACCACCCGGATATCGGGCGGGCCATTGCCGACTTCACCACGCTGCTGCTGGTGGCGTGCACCGATGCCCCGCAACTGCCGTTCGCCGAGGCGGCGCGGCAGTTCCAGCAGCGGCTGCATGCCACCATCGACCGTTCTGCCTTCCCGGCCCTTGAGGTGCTGCGCGAAGGGCGGCGCCAGGGGCATCCGCGTTCGGCGCCGGTGGTGTTCTCCAGCAACCTCAACGAAGCCGGCTTCGTACCCGCAAGCTTTCGCGAGGTGTTCGGCGAACTGCACAGCATGATTTCGCAAACCCCACAGGTGTGGCTCGACCACCAGTTGTACCGGGTCGAGGATGGCCTGCTGCTGGCCTGGGACAGCGTTGACGGGCTGTTCGCCGACGGCGTGCTGGCGGCCATGTTCCAGGCGTATGACGCGCTGCTGCGGCGCCTGGCCGACAGTGACTGGCAACTGCCGCAACCGCTGCCGTTGCCGCTGGCGCAACAGGCGCGCCGCGACCTGCAGAACAGCGTGCCGGCCGTGGCCCCGGCGCGGGGCCTGCTCGACGACTTCTTCCGCCAGGCTGCCAGCCAGCCCCACGCCCCGGCGCTGAGCTGTGGCGCGCAGCACTGCACGTATGGCGAACTGGCAACCCGTGCGCTGCGCGTGGCCGCCGGCCTGCTGGCGGCCGGGATGCGCCAGGGTGATGCGGTTGAAGTCTGCCTGCCACGCGGGCTGGACCAGGTGGTGGCGGTGTTCGGGGTGCTGGCGGCGGGTGGCTGCTACGTGCCTATCGACACCGCGCAGCCGCCTGCGCGGCGCAGCCTGATCGAGGCGGCGGCCGGCATCAGCCTGGTCATCGCCGAGCAGGCGCCGCAGGCCACGCCGGGCAACCCGCCGCTGCGCTGCCTGCCACTGGCACAGCTGGAACAGGCTGCGCCTTTGCCGGCCGCGCGCCAGGTGGCGCCACAGGCCAGCGCCTACGTGATCTACACCTCGGGCTCGACCGGCGTACCCAAAGGTGTGGAGGTCAGCCATGGCGCCGCGATCAACACCCTCGACGCCGTTCAGGCCGAGCTTGCGGTCGGGCCTTGCGACTGCCTGCTGGCGGTCTCCGCGCTGGACTTCGACCTGTCGGTGTATGACCTGTTCGGTGTGCTGGGCCAGGGCGCCCGCGTGGTCTTGCTGCAACCCGAAGAAACCCGCGACGCGGCGCGCTGGGCCCAGCTGATAGCCGAGCATCGGGTAACGCTGTGGAACTCGGCGCCAGCGCTGCTGGAAATGGCACTCGGCATCGCCGAGGGCCAGCGCCACTACCAGAGCCTGCGCGCGGTGCTGTTGTCGGGTGACTGGATCGCCCTCGACCTGGCGGCGCGCCTGCGCCGGCACGCCGGTGCGCAGTGCCGGGTGTACGGGCTGGGCGGGGCCACCGAGGCCGGGGTCTGGTCGAACCTGCACCGTATCGACGAGGTGCCGGGGCACTGGGCCTCGATCCCTTATGGCAAGCCGCTGGCTGGCCAGGCCTATCGCGTGGTCGACGACAGCGGCCGCGATGTGCCCGACCAGGTGGCGGGGCAGTTGCTGATCGGCGGCGCCAGCCTGGCGCGCGGCTACCGCAACGACCCACAGCTGACCGCGCAGCGCTTTCGCTGCGACGAGCGCGGGCGCTGGTACCACACCGGCGACCGTGGGCGTTTCTGGGGTGACGGTACGCTTGAGTTTCTGGGGCGGGTCGACCAGCAGGTCAAGCTGCGTGGCCAGCGCATCGAGCTGGGCGAAATCGAAGCGGCGCTGGGCGCCCATGCGCGGGTCGAAAGCGCCTGTGCGGCGGTGTTGCCTGGCGCGGTTGCCAGCCTGGCCGCGGTGCTGGTGACCCATGCCGCGCCGGTTGCGGTTGCGGCGGATGCCTTGCAAGGGCCATCGCTGCTCCAAGACACGGCAGCTGCCGAAGCGCGGGTGACCGCCGAAGTGCTGCAGCGCCTGTTGCAAGGCCAGGTACTGCCTGCGCGGCCAGTGCTGGACACCTGGCGGCGCTGGCTGCTGGGGCCTGCCGACGGCCTGCCAACGCTGGGCGAGGCGTTGGGCGAGCTGGGCTGGCGCCAGGCCGATGTGCAGGCCATGGTCGGCACGCTGCAGGCGTTGCTGCAAGGCGATGGCAACCTGGCCCAGGTGCTGTTCGACCCCTTGCTGGCGCCCCAGGCCATGGCCCTGAACTTGCCGGCCGGGCGCCAGGTGCTGGATGCCATGGGCCAGGCGCTGCAAGGCCTGCGCCCGGCGCAGGGCGGTACGCTGAAGGTTGCGGTGCTGGATGCACGCGCCGGCCAGTTGCTCGACCACCTCGGCCACGATGGCTTGCAACTGACGCTGTTCGACACCAGCGCCGGCCTGTTGCGCGCGGCCACCGACAGGCACCCCGGGGTGACCAGCCAGTGGCTGCAGGACGGGCTGCTAGCCGCTGAGCATTGGGCCGCTTACGACCTGGTCATCAGTTTTGCCGCGTTGCACAGCCATGCGCAGCCGGCCGACGGCCTGAGCCTGGCGCGTACGTTGCTCAAACCGGGTGGCCAGTTGCTGCTGGCCGACCTGCTGCGCGATTCGCCGTTGGCCTTGCTAAGCGCAGCGCTGCTGGACGACCGCGCCCCGCAGCTGGCCGACGCCGGGCAGATCGCCCGCTGCCTGGCGCACAGCGGTTTTACCGGGCTGCAACGCCTGTGGGGCAACCCGGCCATGTTGCTGGTGAGTGCCACCGCCCCCAATGACGCGCTGGCTGCGGCCGACCTGCAGCACTGGTTGCGCCAGCACCTGCCGCAGGCGATGCGCCCCGAGCACCTGTGGTGCGCGCCACGCCTGGCGCTCAACGGCAACGGCAAGGTCGACCGCAAGGGCCTGCAAGCCAGCCTGGCCCAGGCACTGCTGCGCCAGCAGCCGGCCGCCGCTGACCAGGCGCCGTTGAACCCGGCCCTGCAGCCTTTGGCCGACTGCTGGTCGGCTGTGCTGGGGCGCCCGGTGTGCAATGCCGAAGGCAGCTTCTTCAGCCTTGGCGGCGACAGCCTGCTGGCCACCCGGCTGCTGGCCAGTGTGCGCGAACGCCTGGGCGTCAACCTGCGCATGAGCGATTTCTACCTGCAGCCGACCCTGGCGGGCATGGCTGCACTCATGGCGGACGCCGCCACCGTCGAGGAGGGCGTACTGTGAGCCTGCAAGACTTGTTGCACATCTGCCGCGAGCGCCAGATCGAACTCTGGACCAGCGCCGGCAAGCTGCATTTTCGCGCGCCGCAGGGGGCGCTGGACACGAACCTGGCCGAGCGCATTCGCGCCCAGCGCGAGGCGCTGATGGCGCACCTCACGCCCCGCCTGCAATGGCGCTCGCAGCCCGACCAGGCGCTGCAGCCGTTCGCCTTGAGCGCGGTGCAGGGGGCATACGTGCTGGGCCGCAACCCCGCGTTCGACTACGGCGGCAATGCCTGCCACCTTTACCTCGAATACCCGTGGCCGGCGAATGTCGACACCGCCCAGCTCGAGCAGGCCTGGAACGCCGTGGTGCAGCGCCACCCGATGCTGCGTGCGGTGGTGCAAGGCAACCACAGCCAGTGCGTGCAGGCCCAGGTGCCGCACCAGGTGCTGCCGGTGCACGACCTGCGCCACGCCGGTGCGCAGGCATTCGACACCCACCTGCAACAGGTACGCGAGCGCCTGGACCACGCCTGCCATGCCCTTGACCAATGGCCGATCCTGCTGCCGGAGATCAGCCTGGGCGCCACCACCGCCGTGCTGCACTGCTCGGTGGATTTCACCCTGATCGACTACGCCAGCCTGCAACTGCTGCTGGTGGAGCTGACCCAGCGTTACCTTGAGCCGGACCGCTACTGGCCGGCGCTGGAAGCCACCTTTCGCGATTACCTTCAGCACGAGCAGCAGGCGCGCGAAAGCGCCACCTGGCAAGCGCACAAGGCCTGGTGGCTGGCCCGCCTGGAGCAGTTGCCCGCGCGCCCCGACCTGCCATTGAGCGAGGATGCCGGCATTGCCTCGGTGCGCTTTGTCCACCACCACGCCAGCCTGACCCCGGCGCAATGGAATGCCTTGTGCACCCTGGCCAGCGCCCAGGGCCTGAGTGCCGCCGGGGTGACCCTGGCAGCATTTGCCGAGGTAATCGGGCGCTGGAGCCAGAACCCGGACTTCTGCCTCAACCTTACCGTGCTCAACCGCCCCGACCTGCACCCGCAACTGGCCCAGGTGTTGGGTGACTTCACCGCGTTGAGCCTGCTGGAGGTGCGTGGCGGTGCCGGGGCAACGTTCGTGCAGCGGGCGCGGCGCATCGGTGCCCAGCTGTTCGATGACCTCGACCACGGCAGTTTTACCGGGGTCGAGGTACTGCGTGAACTGGCGCGCCTGCAGGGGCGTGGCGCCGACCTGATGCCGGTGGTGTTCACCAGTGGCATCGGCAGTGTCGAACGCCTGTTGGGCGACTCGGCGCGCCTGCTGCAGCCGCCCAGCTACATGGTCAGCCAGACGCCCCAGGTGTGGGTCGACTGCCAGGTCAGCGACCAGTACGGCGGCTTGCAGGTCGGCTGGGACGAGCGCGTCGGGGTGTTGCCGGCCGGCATGGTGGCGCAAATGTTCCAGGCCTACGTCAGCCTGCTGCAGCGCCTGGCCGAGGATGCGCAGGTGTGGCAGGCGCGCGGCGATATCGTGCTGCCGCAACAGCGCCCGGTGCCGGCGTTGCACGCGGCGGCCGAGGACCGCAACATCGCCAGCGGTTTCGCCGCGCAGGCACTGCGCACCCCGGATGCACCAGTGGTCACTGACCGCGCTGCCACCTACAGTTACCGCCAGGTCGCCCAGTACGCCGAAGCCGTGCGCATGGCGCTGGAAGGCCTGGGCGTGGCGCCCGGTGCCCGGGTAGGCGTGCTGCTGCCCAAGAGCGCCTGGCAATTGATGGCGGTGCTGGGCATCAACCAGCTGGGTGGCGCCTACGTGCCCATCGACATCCGCCAGCCGGCCTTGCGCCGTGAAACCTTGCTGCGTGACGCTGGCCTGGCCGCTGTCGTGACCCTGCACGGCGAGGCACTGCCGGCCGGGCTTGCGCTGGCGCAGGTCGCCATCGACAGCCTCAGCCCCGTCGGCCACTGGCCGACCCGCACACCGTGGCCGGTGCAGGCCGGCGACCTGGCCTACATCATCTATACCTCAGGCTCCACTGGCACGCCCAAGGGCGTAATGCTCAGCCATGGCGCGGTGGTCAATACCCTTGACGACATCAACCGGCGCTATGGCGTCGGTGCCGATGACCGGGTGCTGGGGCTGGCGGAGTTGAGCTTCGACCTGTCGGTCTACGATTTCTTCGGCGCTACGGCCGTGGGCGCGCAGGTCGTGTTGCCGGACCCAGGGCGCGGCGCCGACCCGTCGCACTGGGCCGAGCTGATGCGCGCGCACCAGGTCACGCTGTGGAACTCGGTACCGGCCCAGGGCCAGATGCTGATCGACTACCTCGAAACCGAGCCGGCCAGCTTCCCCGGCCCACGCTGCGTGATGTGGTCCGGCGACTGGATTCCAACCACCTTGCCGACCCGCTGGTGGCAACGCTGGCCAGACAGCCGGCTGTACAGCCTGGGCGGCGCCACCGAAGCGGCGATCTGGTCGGTGGAACATGCCATTCGCCCGTCCGACACCGCCTTGCCGAGCATCCCTTACGGGCGTGCCCTGGCCGGCCAGACCCTGGAGGTGCTCGACAGCCAGGGCCGGCAGTGCCCGTTGGGTGTACGGGGTGAAATCCATATCGGCGGCCTGGGCCTGGCCCTGGGCTACGCCGAAGACCCACAACGCAGCGCCGAGCGCTTCATCACCCATGCCAGCGGGCGACGCCTGTATCGCACCGGGGACCAGGGGCGCTACCTCGATGCCGATGGCCTGATCGAATTCCTCGGTCGCCAGGATGACCAGGTGAAAATCCGCGGCCACCGCATCGAGCTGGCGGAAATCGACGCAGGCTGGCTGGCCCACCCCCAACTGGCGGCCAGTACCACGGTGCTGGTGGGTGAGCGGCACGAACGCTCGCTGTGCAGTTTTGTCACGCTGCACAACACGCCCGACGATGCGCCGGGCGTGCAGGCCGAGCTGACCGAGGTGCTGGCCCAGGCGCGGCACACCCTGGAACAGGCAGACTTCGGCCCCCCGCAGCACATTGCTGCAGCACTGGCGGCGCTTGACCAGGCCGCGGACTGGTCGCTGCTGCACTGGCTGGCCGGCAGCGGCCTGCTGGCCGTCGACCGCGACCTGAGCCTTGCGGCTCTGGCCGAGGCGCTGCAACTGGAAGCTGGCCAGCAGCGGCTGCTGCACCACTGGCTGACCTTGCTGACCGAAAGCGGCTACCTGCAGCAGCAGGGCAGTGGCTGGCGCTGCCAGGTCGACCCCAACGCCTGCGACCGGCTGGCGGCCTGGGCCCGGTTTGCCGAGCTGGCGCCGGCAAACCTGTGGCCGACCGAGCTGGTGGGCTACCTGCGCGACAGCGCCCTGTGCCTGGGTGAGCAGTTGCAGGGCCAGGTAAGCCCGGCCAGCCTGATGTTCCCACAGGGTTCGGCACATATCGCCGAGGCCATGTACAGTCGCGGCCAGCATGCGCAGGTATTGCACCAGGCCATGGCCGAGGCGATCGCCGCCATCGTCGCCCGCGACGGCCAGCGCAGCTGGCGCATTCTGGAGGTCGGTGCCGGCACCGGTGCGGCCAGTGCCGCGATCATTCCGGCGCTGGCGCCGCTGGTGGCCAGCGGGGTGCAGGTGGACTACCTGTTCTCCGACGTGTCCAGCTACTTCCTCAATGCCGCCCGCGAACGCTTCGCCGCTTACCCCTGGGTGCGCTTTTTGCCGTTCGACATGAACAAGCCGGCCTGCGAGCAGGGCCTGGCGGCCGGCTCGCTCGACCTGGTGGTCAGTTCCGGGGCCCTGAACAACGCACTGGATACACCGGCCCTGCTGGCCGGGCTGCGCCAGCTGCTCACGGCCGATGCCTGGCTGGTGATCCAGGAGCTGACCCGCGAGCACCGTGAAATCAGCATCAGCCAGAGCCTGATGATGGAAACCCCGCTGGACCTGCGTGCCAGCAGCGGGCAACTGTTCGTGCATCGCCAGCAATGGCTGGATTGGCTGCAGGCCGAGGCGGGCGACCATGCCCAGGCCCTGGGCTCGGAGCACAGTACCTTGTCGCTGCTGGGTTATGACGTGCTGGTGGCGCGGCTGAAGACCGACCGGCCACGGCTGTCGAGCCAGACCCTGTTGGCGTTCATCGCCGAGCGCGTGCCGCGCTACATGGTACCGGCCCAGGTGCGCGTGCTCGACCGCCTGCCGGTTACTGCCAACGGCAAGATCGACCGCCGCGCGCTGACCACCCAGGCGCAGCAACGGCCACTGGCGCCACCACGCCAGCCCCGCAGCGAGGTGCGCGATGAGCTGGTGCTGCGCCTGATCGGCCACTGGGAACGGGTGCTCGATTGCCGCGACCTGGGGCCGGAGCAGGACTTTTTCGCCGCCGGTGGCGACTCGCTGTTGATCGCCCAGCTGATTGCCGGCCTGCGTGAGCACGAGCCGCTGGCCGGCGCGCAGCCCTTCGACCGGTTGTTGCGCTGGGCCTTGAGCCAGCCGACCCCGGCAGGCCTGGCGCAGCGGCTGCGCAGCAGCGATAGCGGCATTGCCGGTGCCGGTGAGCCGTTGCCTGCCGCGCACAGCACGGTTCATAGCCCGGCGCAGGGCGCCGCACACGGCTGCCGTGCGCCACTGCGCGGCCGGCTGCGGGCAGATGCGCTGAGCGAACTGGCGCAAGGCGAGGGCACTGCGCGGGTACTGGTGCACGAAGGGCTCGGTACGCTGTTGCCCTACCGCACCCTGATCGCCGAACTGGCGGGCCACGGTCCGCTGCTGGGGCTGGCGGTGCACGACAGCGAAGACTACCTGCGCCTGCCCGCACAGCACGTCAATGCCACGCTCGGCAAACGCTATGCCCAAGCCTTGTGGGACAGCGGTCGGCGCCGTTTCGACCTGCTGGGTTATTGCTCCGGGGGCCTGGTGACCCTGGAACTGGCCAAGGCGCTGCTGCAGTTGGGCGCCGAAGTCGGGCAGGTGGATATTGTCTCCAGCTACCGCATCCCTTACCGGGTAGACGACGAATTGCTGATCCTGCACAGCTTTGCCGCCACCCTCGGCCTGGATGCCCAGGCCCTTGGCCTGCCCAGCGCCGAGCAGTTGCATGGCGCTGTGACCCGGCAGTTGCAGGCCACGCCCGCTCACCTGGCTGCCGGCAGCCTCGGCCAGGCCCTGGCGCAGTTCGATGTGGCGCAGCTGAAGGCCCGTGTACTGGCTGCCGCCAACGGTATTGCCGATGCCCAGCTGTATCGGGTGTTCGCCCATTCCGTGCAGGCCAGCCATTACGTCGGCAGTGCCCCCTATGCCGGTGCCGTGCGCCTGTTCGTACCCAGTGTCGGCAACCCGCTGATCGCCGATCACCAGGCCGTGTTACGCGGTTGGTGGCAGGCGGCCGCGCTGGCACCGCTCACCGTACAGACCTTGCAGGGCAACCACTTCGACTGCCTCAACGCCGGGCTCAGCCGTTATCTGCTGGAGGAACAGCGCTCATGAACCATCCTGTCAAAACCCTGGTCGCCGGCTCGCGCTTTGGCCAGTTCTATGCCGCCGGGGTCGCTGCGGCCGGGCACCTGCAACTGGTAGGTGTGCTGGGGCAGGGCAGCGGGCGCTCGCAGGCGCTGGCCCGGCACCTGCAGGTGCCCAGCTTCACCACGCTGGAGCAGGTGCCGGCAGACACGCGCCTGGCATGCGTGGCCGTAGGCGGCGCCGCCCGTGGCGAGCAGGGCCCGGCCTTGGCCCTGGCGTTGATGGAGCGCGGGCTGGACGTGCTGATCGAGCACCCGTTGCTGCCCGCCGAGCTTGAGCAACTGCTGCGCAGTGCCGCCAGCCTGCAGCGCCGCTGCCTGCTCAACAGCTTCTACCCGCAACTGCCGTGGGTGGCGCGTTTCATCGAGCTGGGGCAGCAGTTGCACCGCCAGCAGGGTATTCGCCATATCGAGGCCAGCTGCGCGGTGCAGGTCAGTTTCGCCACCCTCGACCTGCTGGCGGCGCTGCTGCAAGCGGTGGGGCCGTGGTCGCTGGATAACCTGGCACCGGGCCTGTCGGCCTGGCGCGAGCTGAGCTTGATAATGGCCGAGGTGCCGGTGTCGTTGCGCGTGCTCAACGAACTGGCGGCGGCCGATGACGGGCGCATGCAGATGCTGCAGCGCATCAGCCTGGCGACCGACAGCGGCACCTTGCAACTGGTTTCGCCCCACGGGCCGCTGTTGTGGCTGCCGGCAGTGCGCGCCCCGCAAGAGGATGCACACGGGCTGTTTGCACTGGCCGAGCCTGGCCTGCCCTGCGTAGAGGTGCTGATGGACGCTGCCAGCGACTGGGGCCAGGTGTATCGGCAAGTCTGGCCGCAGGCCGCGGCTGCTGCGCTGCAGCCGCTGCTCGACGGCGTCGGCCTGGCCAGCCGGCAACAGCGCAGCCTCGAAGTGGTCGCACTGTGGCAGCAGCTGACGGCCGCCATCGGCTTTCCCGAACCGCCAGCGCAGGGCGCACCGGCCGCGCGCCTGGCACAAGCCCTGGCGGGTGCGGCATGAGCCTGTTGGGGCCTGAGCTGCGGGCGCTGCTGCAGCCATTTCGTGCACGCCTGTGGTGGGCGGTGGCAGTGCAGGCCGTGGCCGGGGCGGCGTCGCTACTGCCGCTGATAGCCCTGGCGCATCTGGCTGACAGCCTCTCCCAGGCACCCCCGCTGGCGCCTGGCGCGCTGAACTGGGTGGTGCTCACGGTCATCGGCGTTGCCCTGTGGCTGGGCGGCCAGGCCCTGGCCCTGCACCTTACCCATGGCGTCGATGCCGACCTTTGCGACCGTTTGCGCGTACGCCTGGCCGAGCACCTGCAACGCTTGCCCCTGGGCTGGTTCAGCCGCCTTGGCGCGGATGGCGTAAGCCGCCATGCCGAGCAGGATGTACGGGCGCTGCACCAACTGATCGGCCATGCCCCGACCGACCTGGTCAACCTGTTGATCATTCCCCTGACGGTATTCGCCTACCTGCTGTACAGCGATGCGGCCCTGGCGCTGTGGTGCCTGATACCGCTGGCGCTCGGGGCACTGGGCTACGGGCGGCTGGCGTCGGCCCATTACCGCGCCGAGGTCGAGCAGCGCAATGCGGCGGTGCAGCAGTTGTTTGCCGATTACAGCCAGTTCGCCGTCAATTTGCCGCTGGTCCGCCAGTACCCGCAAGCCGGTGCCCAGCGCAACCTGCAACGGGCGCTGCAGCAGTTCGACCAGCGCTTCAGCCACTGGGTAAGCCGGGCCGGGCACTTGGCCGCACTGATCCAGGTGCTGCTCAGTGCGCCCTGGTTGTTGGCCTGGGTGCTGGTCGGCGCCTCGCTACCCGGTGTAGGTGGCGTTGGCGGCGCACAGTTGTGCGGGTTCCTGTTGCTGGTGCGGGCCATGGCCGCGCCGGTGCTGGCCATGGGGCACGGGCTTGACGCGCTGCAGGCGGCCAAGGCCAGCGCGGGGCGCCTGCAGGCACTGCTGAGCCTGCCGCCGCTGGCCGAGCCGCAGGTGCCGCAGCGGCCCGCCGACGCCAGTGTGGAACTGCGCAACGTCAGCTTCGCCCATGGGGCGACGCCAGTGCTGACGGGGCTCGACCTGCGCCTGGAACCGGGCACCACCACCGCGCTGGTCGGGCCCTCGGGGGCCGGCAAAAGCACCCTGGCAGGCTTGATTGCACGGTTCATGGATGTCGACAGCGGCCAGGTGCTGCTGGGCGGGGTGGACGTGCGCCAGGTCGCCAGCCGCCAGTTGCAGGGCCACCTGGCGCTGGTGTTGCAGCGCCCGGGGGCACTGCGCCTGTCGCTGGCGCAGAACATTGCGCTGTACCAACCCGAGGCTAGCCTGGCGCAGGTCCGCGAGGCGGCGCGTGCGGCCTGCCTGGACAGCCGCATCATGGCCCTGCCCAAGGGCTACGCGAGCATTGCCGGGGACGATGTGCAGCTGTCCGGCGGCGAACTGCAGCGCCTGGCCATCGCCCGCGCGCTGTTGTCGCGGGCGCCGGTCATGCTGCTGGACGAACCGACCTCGGCAATCGACCCGCAGACCGAGCTGGCGTTGCGCGCCGCGTTACATGAGGGCGCTGCCGGGCGCACCCGGCTCATCATCGCCCATCGCTTGCAGAGCATCTGCCACGCCGAGCAGATCGTGGTGCTGAATGAAGGGCGCATCGTACAGCGAGGGCGGCACTCGGCGTTGCTGGCCGAAAACGGCCTGTACCGTCAGCTGTGGCAGCAACAGATGTCCCCCGCCGACCGCCTGGAGCCTGTGTCATGAGTGTACTGTCTTACCTGAAACGGCTGCCGCCGCAGGCCTGGTTGCCGATCCGCAACGCCCTGCCGTGGATGCTGCTGGCCGCCGTGCTCGATGGCCTGGCGGGGCTGGCGTTGATTCCGCTGCTGCTGGCCTGGTTTGAGGGCGCAGCGGGCAACGCGCAGGCCGCGCTGTGGCTGCTGCTGGGCCTGACCTTGCTGCAGGCGGTGGCCGGCTATGTCGCGCAACGGCGTGGTTACCTGGCCGGGGCGGGGCTGGCGGCGGGCCTGGTTGGCGGCCTGCTGAACCATTTGCCGCGCTTGCCGCTGGGCCGCCAACGTCATCTTGACGGGCTGGTGCGCGGGCCGGTGTTTGCCAGCATGGGCATCCCGGCGCACCTGCTGGCGCCTGTGGTCAGCGCCGTGGTCACCCCGCTGGTGGTGGTGATTGGCCTGTTTGCCTTCGCGCCGCTGCTGGCGCTGCTACTGCTGCTGGCCTACCTGCCGTTGTTCGGCCTGCTGCGTTGGGCCGGGCAGCGCAGCCTGGCCCTGGAGCAGCAGCGCCAGGCGATCGACCGCGAGGCCGGCACACTGTTGCAGGCGTTCGCCGAACAGCAGGCCCTGATGCGCAGCAGCGTGGCCAGTGGCCCGGCCCAGGCGGCCCTGAACGAGGCCTTGCAGCGCCAGCACCGGCTGACCCGTGCCCTCAACCGCCGCACCTTGCCCGCCAGCCTGGGCTTTGCCGCCGCGGTGCAACTGGTGTTCGCCGCCATGCTGGGTGGTGGCGTGCTTGCGGTGGCCGCCGGCCAGTTACCCGGGGCGCTGCTGGTGGCCGTGCTGGTGCTGCTGGTGCGCTTTATCGAGCCACTGACGCAGCTGGCACACCTGGACCAGGCGCTGCGCATGGCGTGGCAGGCGCTGGCGCAGGTGCTTGAAGTACTTGCCTTGCCCACCTTGCACAGCCCGCAACCGGGCCTGCAGCCGCAGGATGCCAGCCTCGCCGCACATGCCTTGAACTGCTACGGCGAGCACGGCGAGCACTTGCTCAAGGACCTTGACCTGCACTGCACGCCCGGCAGCTTCACCGCGATCGTTGGCCCGTCGGGGGCCGGCAAGAGCACGCTGCTGGCCTTGCTCGGCCGGGCCATGGACCCGCAAGGCGGGCAGGTGCGCCTGGGCCAGGTGGACATCCGCGAACTGAGCGCGCCGACGCTGGCCGCGCACCTGGCCCAGGTGCACCAGGATGGCAGCCTGTTCGCGGGCAGCCTGGCGTGGAATGTGGCCATGGCCAACCCGCAGGCGACAGCAGCGCAGCTGCAACAGGCGGCCGAGGCGGCCGGGCTGGATGAGGTGGTCGCCAGCCTGGCGCAGGGTTGGCACAGCGAAGTCGGCCCGGGCGGTGCGCTGTTGTCCGGTGGCCAGCGCCAGCGCGTGGGCCTGGCCCGGGCGTTGCTGGGTGATGCGCCGGTGCTGCTGCTGGACGAGCCCACCGCCAGCCTCGACGCCCGCAGTGCGGCGCGGGTCAAGCGCAGCCTGCGGGCACTGGCGGGGCAGCGCACGCTGGTGCTGGCCTCGCACGACCCGCAACTGGTGTGCGACGCCGAGCAGATCCTGGTGCTCGAAGCCGGGCGTATCACCGGTTGCGGCAACCACGAGCGGTTGCTGGCCACGCACCCGTGGTATGCGCAGTTCGCCGGGTAAGGCAAACGAAGCCGGGCATCGATTGAAAAAGTCCCTGAATCGAAAAGGTCCGGCATTCGTATAACTGATAATAATGAGAATTATTATCGTGAGTATGGCGCAAATGTCACATCTGCAAGGCATCAAGCGGGGCCGGACACAACTGGGGATGCTGCTGGTACTGGGGCTCAGCCCGCTGGCCCAGGCCATCGCCGAGCAAAACGGCAGTGGAACGGTGCAACTGGGCAACATTGAAATCACCGGCGAGCAGGCCTCGAGCGAGGTAACGCCCCCCGGCGTCACCACGCTCGGCAAGATGCCGCTCACGCTGCGCGAAACCCCGCAGTCGGTGAGCGTGATCGACCGCGAGCGCATCGAGCAGCAAAACCTGTTCAGCCTCGATGAAGTGATGCAGCAAGCCACCGGTGTCACGGTGCAGCCTTTTCAGTTGCTGACCACCGCGTATTACGTACGCGGCTTCAAGGTCAATTCGTTCGAACTCGATGGCGTACCGGCCATGCTGGGCGAGACCGCAGGCTCGCCGCAGGACATGGCGGTGTACGAGCGGGTCGAGATTCTGCGCGGTGCCAACGGCCTGCTGCACGGCAGCGGCAACCCGGCGGCCACCGTCAACCTGGTGCGCAAGCGCCCGCAGCGCGAGTTCACCGCCAGCACCACCCTCAGTGCCGGCAGTTGGGACCGTTACCGCGGCGAAGTGGACGTGGGCGGCCCGTTGACCGCCAGCGGCAATGTGCGCGGGCGCGTGGTGGCGGCCTACGAGGACCGTGACTACTTCTACGATGTCGGCAAACAGGATACCCAGCTGCTGTACGGCGTCAGCGAGTTCGACCTGAGCCCGGACACCTTGCTGACCGTGGGCGCGCAGTATCAGACCATCGACTCGGTGACCAACATGGCAGGCGTGCCAATGGCCAAGGACGGGTCGAGCCTGAACCTGCCACGCTCCACCTATCTGGATGTCGACTGGGACCGCTTCAAGTGGACCACCCGGCGCGTGTTCGGCTCGCTCGAGCAGCAACTGGCCCATGACTGGAAAGCCAAGGTCGCTGCCGAGTACCAGGATGCCGATTCCAGGTTGCGCTACGCCGGCGCCTACGGTGCCATCGACCCGCTCACCGGCGATGGTGGCCGGCTGATGGGGGCGGCCTACAAGTTCGAAAGCACGCAGAAAAGCGTCGATGCGTCGTTGACCGGGCCGTTCTCGCTGTTCGGCCGCCGGCACGAACTGCTGGTGGGCAGCAACTACAGCCAGGGCGAGACCGAACAGCACACGGCAAACTTCACCACGCCGGTGGGTACGCCGGTCAATGTCTATCGCTGGGACCCGCACAGCGTGCCCAAGCCCGGCATTGGCGCCTATAGCTCGCCCGGCTCGACCACCACCACCTCCAAAGGGGTCTACGCGCTGACCCGTTTCAAACTGCTCGACCCGTTGACCCTGGTGGTGGGCGGCCGCGCCAACTGGTGGGACCAGGACGCACCGGGCGGTCGCTTCAAGCCCGGCCGCGAGACCACCCCGTATGGCGGGTTGATCTGGGACTTCGCCCAGAACTGGTCGTGGTACGCCAGCTACGCCGAGGTGTACCAGCCGCAAACCGGGCAGACCTGGAGCGGCGAGTTGCTCAAACCGGTGGAAGGCAAGACCTACGAGACCGGCATCAAGGGCGAACTGGCTGATGGGCGCCTGAACGTGTCGCTGGCAGCGTTTCGCATCGATCTGGAAAACAACCCCCAGGTCGACCCGGAACACCCCGCTGTCGGGCCGACCACCTACTACATCAGCGGCGGCAAGGTGCGCAGCGAAGGCTTCGAGCTGGAAGGCACAGGCTACATCACGCCGAACTGGAGCCTGTCCGCCGGTTACACCTACACCACCACCGAGTACCTGAAAGACACCCTCAGCAACTCGGGCGAGCGTTATGCCGCCTTCACGCCACGGCACATGCTGCGCCTGTGGACGCAATACGAGCTGCCGTGGCAGGAGCGGCGCTGGAGCGTCGGCGGCGGGGTCCAGGCGCAGAGCGACTACTCTGCACAATCGGGCAGCGTGACGATGGCCCAGGGCGGGTACGCGCTGCTCAACGCCCGCGTGGCGTACCGCATCGACGAACACTGGACCGCCTCGCTCAACGGCAACAACCTGGCCGACCGCAAGTACTACCAGAGCCTGTCCAACCCCAACTGGAACAACCGCTATGGCGAGCCGCGCAGCCTCAACATGACCTTGCGGGGCACGTTCTGATGACTGCAGCCGGTCTCGGCCCCTGGCCGCTGCGTATCGCACTGGCGCTGTCGGGCAGCCTCGCCAGCAGCGTGCAGTTGGCGCTGCTGCTGGTGCGCCACTACCCGGCACAGGCCGGGCTCGAGCGGCTGTATGCGGCAGTCTTTCTGGCGCTGGCTTTTTTCGTCACGGTGCTGCTGTGGGCGTTGCTGGCGCCGCACAGCAAGGCCGTCGGCTGGCGCGCTGCTGCCTGGTTGTTGCTGTTCAGCCCTGCTTTGCTGTGGGGCGGCGGCTCATGATGGGCGCACCGCGGGGCCTGGTGCAGCGCGTGCATGCAGGTGCAGGCAGTGTGTTCGGCCTGCTGCTGTTCGTGATTCTGCTGAGCGGCGCCTGGAGCATGGCCCATGAAGACCTGCGCAGCTGGTTTCGCGGCCCAGCGGCGCTGCAGCACCAGGCGCCTCTGCCGCTGAGCCACTGGCTGCAAGTTGCCAGGGCGCATGGGCTGACAGGCGAGGTACTGCAGGTGCGCTTGCCCGACGGTGAGCGGTCGGTGGTCGAGCTGTGCGCCTCGCCCAACACCTGCGCCCTGGCGCTGGACCCGGCCAGCGGGCGGGTACTGGCAGCGCAACCCGCCGCCGATATTCTTTTCAACCTGCACAAGAGCCTGTTCATGGGCTTCCCGGGGCGGATCCTGGTGAGTGTGCTGGGGGTGGTGCTGTTGCTGCTGATCTGGGCGGGCAGTGCCTTGCACAGCGGGCGCCTGCGCGACCTCAAGCGCCTGCGCCGTGACCGTGGCGCGCGGGTGCTGGCGCATGACCTGCACAGCCTGATTGGCCGCTGGGCCGGGCCGTGGTTGCTGCTGTTCGGTATTACCGGGGCGCTCTCGGGGCTGGGGGCGCTGGGTACGCTGACGCTTGCCGGGCAGGCGTTTCCGGGGGCGCCACAACAGGCGTTCATGCAGCTGCTGGGGGCGCCGCCCGAAGTCCGTGCGCAACCGGCGCCGCCGAAGGCGCTGGACCTTGATCGGTTGCTGCAGGACGACGCCGCGGCGCATCCGGGCTTTGTCATGCAGAGCGTGACCCTGCATCGCTGGGGCGCGCCCGATGCCTGGCTGGAAGTGGCCGGCATCGCCCCGGGGCTGCCCAGCACGGCGGTGTTCGAGCGGCGCGCCTACCGGGGCGACGACGGCCAGCCGCTGGGCGTGAGTAGTGCCAGTGGCCGAGGCTTCTGGCTGCGGGCGTTCATCGCCGTCCAGCCGCTGCACTTTGCCGACTATCGCTGGTTGCCCCAGGTGGCGCCGATGTTGCGCGCGCTGCATTTCGGCATGGCCCTGGCGGCAGCCGGGTTGGTGCTCAGTGGCCTGTTCATGTGGCTGGAGCGCCGCCGACGTAACGGCGGTGCGGGTTGGCAGGTGCTGCTGCGGCTGGTGGTGGGTGGCGGCGGTGGCCTGTTGGCCGCCACGGCCGTGCTGCTCTGCGCTGGCGCGCTGGCCAGTTTCGGCTTGCTGCCCGCCAGCACGCTGGCGTGGTGGTTCTGGTGCAGCTGGAGCGCCAGCCTGCTGCTGGCGTTTGCCGTGCCGGCGCAGCGCCAACCCGTGCGCCCCCTGTTGGCCGTGACCGGCCTTGCCTTGCTTGGCGCCGCAGCGCTGCACCTGGGCGCCAGCCTGCAGCATGCCAGCCTGAGCCTGTGGCCGGTCGACCTGGTGCTGTCGCTGGGTGGCATCGGTGCGCTGTGGGCGGCACGCCGCCTGGCTGCTTCAACGCGTGCGGCACAGGCTGCCGACGCCAATCCTGTCTGATCGGAGACTCCCATGTTGGAACTGTTGAAACACTGGCGCATGGCGCTGACCTTTGCGCTGCTTTACCTGTCCCAGGGCATCTGCTTCGGCATTGCCATGGATGCCTTGCCGACCCTGCTGCGGCACGACGGGGCAGCCCTGGAGGCCTTGGCCTACTTGCCGCTGGTGGGTTTGCCCTGGGTGGTGAAGTTTGTTTGGGCACCGCTGGTGGACAACCACTGGAGCCCGCGCCTGGGGCGCCGTCGAAGCTGGATCTTGCCGATGCAGTTGCTGGTGCTGGGGTGCCTGGTGACCTTGGCCTGCGTTGGCCTTGGCGTGGCTACGGCCGGCCTGGCCGTGGGCCTGATGGTCGTTGCGTCGCTGGCCAGCGCCACCCAGGACATCGCCACCGACGGCATGGCTGCCGAACATTTCAGCGGTGACATGCTGGCGCGGATCAACGCGATCCAGGTGGGCGGCACCATGGCCGGGTTCTTCGTCGGTGGCGCCGGGGCACTGATCGTCAGCGGCTATCTGGGCCAGGCCAGCGCCTTTGCCTTGCTGGCACTGGTGCCGCTGGCCAGCCTGTGCTGCGTGGCCTGGCTACCGGCCGCCGTGGCGGTGGAGCCAAGCGCGCAGGTGGCCCATGCCAGCCTGCTGCGTTTCATCCGGCGGCCCAAGGCATTGCTGCTGGTGTTGCTGGCGTTGCTGTCGGCGATGACTTCGGTTTCCGGTTTCGGGTTGTCGAAGCTGTTCCTCAGCGATGCCGGCTGGTCGCTGCAGGCGATTGGCCAACTGGGCATGAGCGGGGGCGTGGTGACCATCGTGCTGGGCTGCGGCGGCGGTGCCTGGCTGATCCGCGTGCTTGGCCTGTGGCCGACGTTCATGCTGGCCGTTGGCGTGGCGGGGGTGGCGGCACTGGTGTGGCTGTTGCAGGCAAGCGGTGTGGTGCCTGCCCAGTCGGGGCTGATCTGGCTGGCGGTGGGGATGGGGTCGTTTGCCACCGGCGCCACTTCAGTGGCGATAATGACCGCCTCGATGGCTTTTGCCGGCAACAGTGACCAGGCGGGCACTGACATGACGGCAGTGCAAAGCACCCGAGACCTCGGTGAAATGCTGGCTTCTTCGATGTTACTGGCCTTGACCGCCCGCGCTGGCTACAGCGGCGGGTTCCTGGCTGGCGCGGTGATGGCGTTGGTGGCATTGCTGGTGGCATTCAGCATGACGCAGAAGACGGTCAGGCATAGCCTGTAGGGGGCTTGTACCGCGTCGCCTGCTTCGCGGGTGAGCCCGCTCCTACATGGGGCGGCGTTTGCCTGAAGGCTTGCGCTGCACCTTGTAGGAGCGGCTTTAGCCGCGAACACCGGCAAAGCCGGTGCCCTCGACCGTGTCGCCTGCTTCGCGGGTGAACCCGCTCCTACATGGGGCGGCGTTTGCCTGAAGGCTTGC
>NZ_JACVZC010000067.1 GCF_016658545.1 Pseudomonas sp. S37
ACGTAGGAGCGGGTTTACCCGCGAAGCGCCGCGCGGGCGGCGCTCGATCTCACAGGCGCTGAATCTGTCGAGGCGAACGCTTCGGCGCTCGATCTCACAGACGCTGCAACTGCCACGGCGAACACCCGGCAGCCCTCATGCAACCCAAAGACAAGCCCTCAACATCACCCCCCTAAAGTGTCCATAATCTGTACACCGCAAAAGCTGTCCATTGTTCAACCCCTGAACAACCCACCACCCCACAGCCCGATAATTCACCCCCGCGCCGCGTTGGCACACCCCCTGCAACAAGCATCCGTGAACACAAACAACACACAGGATGCTTCGCGTGAATACCTTACTGCCCAACGATCTCTGGAATGAGCGGCTGTTCACCGGTACCTGGGTGCCGGGTGAACTGCCCGCCACCACAGTCACCTCCCCCGGCAACGGCCAGCCGCTGGGTACCCTGGCCAACGCCGGTGCCAAGCAGGTGGAGCAAAGCGCCCGCGAGGCCGCCAAGGCCCAGCGTAACTGGTATGCCCTGCCCTACGACGAGCGCGCCAGGGTGCTGCGCAAGGCGGCCGCCATCGCCGAGCAGTACCAGGCCCAGATTGCCGACTGGATCGTGCGTGAGAGCGGCTCGACCCAAGCCAAGGCGGGCTTTGAAGCCTCCATCACCATCAAGTCGCTGCACGAAGCCTGCGCCCTGCCTTCGCGCAGCCAGGGCGAGGTGCTGCCCTCCACCGCCGGCCGCCTGAGCATCGCCCGGCGCCGCCCACTGGGCGTGATCGGGGTGATTTCGCCATTCAACTTCCCGCTGTACCTGGCCATGCGCGCGGTGGCCCCGGCACTGGCCACCGGCAACGCCGTCGTGCTCAAACCCGACCCGCGCACCGCGGTGTGTGGCGGCCATGTGATTGCCCGCCTCTTCGAACTGGCGGGCTTGCCGGCCGGGGTACTGCATGTGCTGCCGGGCGGCGCCGAGGCAGGCGCGGCGCTGACCGCCTCCCCCAGCGTGGCGATGATCCAGTTCACCGGCTCCACGGCGGCCGGGCGCAAGGTGGGTGAGGCTGCCGGCCGCCACCTGAAAAAAGTTTCGCTGGAACTCGGCGGCAAAAACTCGCTGATTGTCCTCGACGATGCCGACATCGACCTGGCCATCGCCAATGCCACCTGGGGGGTGTACCTGCATCAGGGGCAGATCTGCATGTCGACCGGGCGCCTGCTGGTGCAACGGGGCATCTATGCCGCCTTCGTCGAGCGCCTGGTGGCCAAGGCACGCAGCCTGAGCGTGGGTGACCCGGCCAGCGGCCAGGTGCACCTCGGCCCGCTGATCAACGCCGCGCAGCGCGACAACGCCTTGCGCATCGTCGAAGCTGCACACGCTGCCGGGGCGACACTGGCCACCGGCGGTTCGGCCGACGGGCTGTTCTTCCAGCCGACCGTGCTCAGCGATGTGCAGCGCGACAACCCGGCATTCCATGAAGAAATCTTCGGCCCGGTAGCCGTGGTGGTGCCGTTCGACAGCGACGAGCAAGCGGTGGAACTGGCCAACGACACCGACTACGGCCTGAGCGCCGCGATCCTGTCCCGCGATGTCGGCCGCGCCCTGCGCCTGGGCGAACAGCTGCGCACCGGGCTGTTGCATATCAACGACCAGACCGTCAACGACGAGGTCATCAACCCGTTCGGCGGCGTCGGCGCTTCCGGCAACGGCACCAGCATCGGTGGTGCCGCCAACTGGGAAGAGTTCACCCAATGGCAATGGCTGACCCTCAAGGGCGAAGCGCCTGCCTACCCCCTGTAACCCCGGAGAACAATAACAATGACAACACCCCTTTTGCGTCCCATTCAAGCTGCCGTCACCCGTGGCAAAGGCGCCCCTTTCGTGCTGGAGCAGGCGCGCATCCGCGCCCCGCAAGGTGATGAGGTGCTGGTGCGCATCGTCGCCACTGGCATGTGCCATACCGACATGATCGTGCGCGACCAGTATTACCCGGTGCCGCTGCCGGCGGTGCTTGGCCACGAAGGTTCGGGCATTGTCGAGGCGGTCGGCCCACTGGTGCAGAACCTGGCCGTGGGCGACCACGTGGTGATGACCTACGGCTACTGCGGCCACTGCCTGGCCTGCGACGCCGGCCAGGCGGCCTACTGCCAGGACTTCTTCGGGCGCAACTTCAGTGGCGCCGGGCCCCAGGGCCAGCACGCGCTGCAGGATGCCCAGGGCGAGGCCCTGAATGACCACTTCTTCGCCCAGTCGTCGTTCGCCACCTACGCCTTGGGGCGCGAGAACAACACCGTACGCGTGCCCAAGGAAGCGCCGATCGAACTGCTCGGCCCACTGGGCTGCGGCATCCAGACCGGTGCCGGCGCGGTGATCAACTCGCTGAAGGTCACCCCTGGCAGTGCCTTTGCCGCCTTTGGTGGGGGGGCGGTGGGCCTTTCTGCCGTGTTGGCCGCTCAAGTAGCGGGCGCAGCAACCATCATCGCGGTCGACGTGGTGCCGTCGCGCCTGGCCCTGGCCCTGGAGCTGGGTGCTACCCACGTGGTCAACAGCCGCGAGGCGGACCCGGTCGCGGCCATCCGCGAAATAACCGGTGGCGGCGTGCAATTCGCGCTGGAGTCCACCGGCCGCCCGGAGGTGCTGCGCCAGGCCGTGGATGCCCTCGGCAGCCGAGGCGCACTGGGAGTGGTCGGTGCGCCGCCGCTGGGCACCACCGCGCAGTTCGACGTCAACGACCTGCTGTTGGGCGGCAAGGTCATCCGCGGCATCGTCGAGGGTGACAGCGTACCGAAGAAGTTCATCCCCGAGCTGGTCAACCTGTACCTGCAGGGCCGCTTCGCCTTCGACAAGCTGGTGCGTTTCTACGACTTCGAGCAGATCAACCAGGCCGCCGAAGACAGCGAAAAGGGCCTGACCCTCAAGCCGATCATCCGCATCCAGAAGTAACCCCCAGGGGGCAGCCATGCGCTGCCCCCGCCCCATAACAAAAAAAAGGGAAACCCTGACATGACCAAAATCTCCAGCCTGGCCTGGGGCACGCTGGCCTGCGCGCTGCTTTCGGCCAAGGCCCAGGCCGTGGATGTGAATGCCGGCGACTACACGGCGCTGCCGCCGGGCACAAACGTCGCCGCCTGGTACCAGCAATTCAGCCGGGCCGACCGTTTCAATGGCGATGGCGCACCCGATGCCACCCACAACACCCGCCTGCGCTCCAACATCAGCATCCTGCGCCTGATCCACTTCACCGAGATCGCCGGCATCACGGTAGACCCGCAGATTCTGCTGCCCTTCGGCCATGTCTACGACGTAAAGGTTGCCGGGCAGTCACTGGGCAGCAACAGCGGCATGGCCGACCCGATCATCGGCGCAACGTTCTGGCTGGTGAACCAGCCGGGGGTTGGCGCCAGTGGCCGATACTTCGGCATTACCCCGCTGCTGTACCTGCCCTGGGGCCAATACGACCGTGGCGCCGGGGTGAACCTGGGCGAGAACCGCTGGAAAGGCGACCTGCAACTGGGCTGGGTCGAGCCGCTGTGGGGCCGTTGGTCGATGGAGTGGTACGCCGATGCAGTGTTCTACGGCAGCAACGACAAGGCCGGCAGCGGCAGCCAGACCTTGCGCCAGGACCCGACCTACCAGCTGCAGAGCAACTTGCGCTACGACTTCAACCCTGCCCAGCGCCTGGCCCTTGGCTTCTCGGCCAGCGAAGGCGGCAAGCAGCAGCTGTCGGGTGACTACACCGGGCAGAAGACCGAGGTGCAGCAAGTGCGCCTGGAGTTCCAGCAGATGGTCGGCAAGACCGTGCAGCTGAGCGGCCAGCTGACCCACGACACCCGCGTGGTCGGTGGTTTCCAGGAAGACACCGGGGTCAACCTGCGGGCGCTGCTGCTGTTCTGATTCACCCGGCAGCCTTGACGTGCTGCTGGCAGCGGCGCAACGTGCGCAGTCAGTAGCGTGCCGCCAACCCTCACAAGGTGTACCCATGGATCGCCTACAGCTGCAGTTGCACAGTGCCCGTCAGCAGTTTGCCGAAGGCCTGCCATTGCCCGCCGGGCTGTTGCCCGAACCGATCGAGCGCTCATGGGAACGTTCCCGCGCCGCCGGGCTTAGCCCGTGGCAGCCGCGCCTGGCCCACGGCCAGCTGGATGTACTGCCCCTGACCGAGGCAGACAGCCAACTGGCCGCCTGCGTGCAGCCCGAACTGGAGCGGCTGTGGGAGCTGATTGGCGATTCGCACTGGATGCTGTTTTGCGTCAACCCGGACAACCGTATTGTCCAGACCCGCAAGCCCGCAGGCATCGACAGCCCGCTGTCGGCGCTGCACGCAGGGCGCCGGGTCAGCGAGGTCGATGTCGGCACCACCGCGCCAGCCTGCACGCTGATGGACGGCTTGCCAGCGATCGTTGCCGGCAACCAGCACTACCTGCAGGAATTTGCCCAGTTTTTCTGCGTCAGCGTGCCGTTACGCGGGGTCAATGGCGAGCTGCTCGGCGCGCTGGACCTGACCGGCATCGGCACCCGTAACGCCGGGACCATGCTCGAACGCCTCAAACATGCCGCACTGGCCACCGAAAACAACTTCTTCCTCAACCTGCCAGGCTGTCGCATCCTCGAGCTGCAACACGACCCCAGGCTGCTCGGTTCACCGCTACAGGCACTGCTGGCGGTGCAGGAGGATGGCACGGTGCAGGCGGCCAACCGTGCCGCGCAGCAGTTGCTGGGCGTACCGAGTTACCGCCCTGAAGGCCTGACCCTGGAGCAGCTGTTCGACCGCCCCAGCCACAACGGCCTGGACGGTTCGCCACAGCTGCTGGCCCTGGCCGACGGCTCACGCCTGTATGGCCGGTTGCTCGCGCAGCCCACCGCCAAGCCGCGGCCGCTGCGGGCCAGCAGCACAACACTGGGAGCGACCGGCGGGTCAACGCGCGCTTCGACGATGCCTGCAAGGCCGTGGCTGGCAACCTGCCGGTACTGGTCACCGGGCCGACCGGCTCCGGCAAGGAAGTGTTCGCCAAGGCGCTGCATGCGCACTGCAGCCCGCAAGCCCCGTTCGTGGCCATCAACTGCGCCGCCCTGCCCGAAAGCCTGATTGAAGCCGAGCTGTTCGGCTACACCGAGGTCAGCTTCACCGGTGCCCGCAAAGGTGGCGCCATGGGCCTGCTGGAATCCGCTGGCGACGGCATTCTGCTGCTCGACGAAATCGGCGACATGCCGCTGGCTCTGCAAAGCCGCCTGCTGCGGGCCTTGCAGGAGCGGCAGATCACCCGCGTCGGCAGCACCAGCACGGTAGCGCTGAAGGCCCATGTGATCGCCGCCACACACAAGGACCTGGCCGCCCTGGTCAGCAGCGGCGGTTTTCGCGAAGACCTGTTCTACCGCCTGGACGGCCTGCGCGTTGCATTGCCCGCGCTGGAGCAGCGGCTGGACAAGGCACAACTGATCGACAGCTTTTTCCAGCGCCCGGGCTTCCCGCCGCTGGCCGCCGAGGCCCGGCAGCAGCTGCAGGCTTACCACTGGCCGGGCAACCTGCGGCAACTGGAGAACGTGGCACGCCTGGTCGGGGTGCTGGCTGCCGGTGAGCCGTGCATTGGCGTGCAACACCTGCCTGATGCACTGCAAGGCCAGGCCGTCGCCGGCGCGCGCAACCTGGCCGATGCCACCCAGGCGGTGATCGAGCGCGTGCTGCTGGCGCATGCCGGCAACGTCAGCGCCGCCGCCAAGGAGCTGGGTATTTCGCGCACCACCTTGTACAAGCGCCTGGGCAAAGCGTGATGCTCAGGCCGGGCAGCGCATCTGCGCCAGCCAGTAGCTCACATCCACCTCGTCGATCTGCTCGGCGCGCAGGAAGCGCTCGGCATACTGGCGGTACACCCCGCTGCTGAGAAACAGCTGCAACAGCTGGTCGTCGAGGTGGCCGTCGCGGGCCATGAACACCAGGATCTTCACCGATTCGGACAAGGTCTTTGGCGGCTTGTAAGGCCGGTCGGCCGCGGTCAGCGCCTCGAAGATGTCGGCAATCGCCATCACCCGCTCGGCAATACCCAACTGCTGCGCGCCCAAGCGGCGCGGGTAACCGCTGCCGTCCATTTTCTCGTGGTGGTTGCCGGCAATGTCGGGCACCCGCTTGAGCTGGCGCGGGAACGGCAGCGCGCTGAGCATGATGATGGTCTGCACGATGTGCTCGTTGATCTTGAAGCGCTCTTCGTCGTTCAAGGTGCCACGGCGGATCGCCAGGTTATACAGCTCGCCATGGTTGCTGGCATGGGCTGGCAGGCGCATGTCGAAGCCCCAGGTGTTGCGCGGGTCACCCTTGACCACCGGTGGTGTGCGCGTACCCCACGGCACACGGTGTTCCGGGCGGTCGGACAGCAACGGTTCGTCTACCGGCAGCGCGGGTGGCGGCACACCGGCAAAGCGTTCGGCTTCATCACGGGAAATGCCCAGGCGGTTGTCGAAGTGGCGTTGCCACTGGCGCTGGCCGATCTGTTGCAGGCGCTGGATATCAGCGTCCTGCATGAACTCACCACCAATGTTGGCCTGGGCAACGAAGGCGAAGTCGTCCTGCAGTTCGGCCTGGCGACGGGCCAGGGCAGCTTTCAGCGCTTGCGGCTCGGCACCGTCGGCCAGGCCTTGCCAATAAGCCAGCTCGGCATCGCGCCACAGCACTTCGAAGCGCATGCGCACTTCGTGAATGCGGTTGTACAGGGTTTCCAGTTTGGTTGCCTTGTCCACCACGTATTCGGGGCTGGTGACCTTGCCACAGTCGTGCAGCCAGGCGGCCACGCGGAATTCGTAGCGCTCGGCCTCGCTCATGCTGAAGCTGGCATAGGGGCCGCTGTCGGCCGCCACCACCTGGTCCAGCAGCATCTGCGCCAGCTGCGGCACCCGTTCGCAGTGGCCACCGGTATACGGGCTCTTGGCGTCGATGGCATCGGCCAGCAGCTTGATCATGGCGTCCAGCAGGCGTTGCTGGGCTTCGGCCAGTTGACGGGTCTCGATGGCCACCGCAGCCACACCCGACAGCTCCTCGACAAAACGCCTGAACGGTTCACCGGCCTGCTCGTCAGCCAACTGCAGCACCAGGATGCCCAACAGCGCCTGGCTGCGGTCATTCAGCACCACCGCCAGGCTCTGGTCGTGCAGGCCCAGGGCCTGGGTCACTGCGGCGGCAAGCTGGTGCCGGGCGCCTTCGTCCACAACCAACTCGCCGGCGTACTGCTCCCCCCGGCAGGAAGCGGCCAGGCGCAGCAAGGCGTGTTCGGCATCGTACAAGTACACCGCACCGGCATTGGCCCCGGCCGCCTCCACCAGATGGGTCAGCACACCGTCGAGCATGCGTTCCAGGTCACGCTCGCGGCTGAGCGTGAGGGTAATGGCCTGGAAACTGCGGATGGTGCCGGACATGCGGCTCAGCACACGGTTCAGTTCGCGTACTTCCGAAACCTGCGAGCGCACCCCCACCCGGCGGCTGAAATCGAAGGCGGCCAGGCCTTGCACCTGCTCGGCCAGCAGGCGCAGCGGGCGGCCAATGCGCCGGCCCAGCACACCGCCGAGCACCAGCAGCACAGCCATCAGCGTGGCGGTCCAGAGCAGCTGTTCGACCAGCACCTTGCGCGCACCGGCCAGCAACTCGTTGGCCGGCACCGCAATCAGTACTTGCAGGTCCTGGCCGGCCAGGGTGGTCAGTTGTACCCGCATGCCGAACCAGGTACGGCCGTCCACCTGATAAGGCTGCGGCCGGGTGCCTTGCGGCGGCTCGGCAAACAGCTGCTGCAGGCTGGCAATGCCCAGCTCGCCAACCCGCGACAGGCGTACCGCCTGCCCTTCATGCAGGATGACACGTTGCAGCTCCGGGTAGGCCACCACACTGCCTTGGTCATCGATCACGGCAATCTCGGTGCCCGGGGTGATGCGCAAGTCCTGGGTTTCACTGGCCAGGTCGTTGACCGAAACGTCCATGCCGATCACGGTCCCGCCGTCGACACTGCGCTGTGCCATGGTCAAGCCGATTTCACGGGTGGTGAAGAACACATAGGGGTGGGTCAGCACGGTGCTGGCGTGTGCCGAGGCGTCAGTGAACCATGGGCGCTGGCGCGGATCGTAGCGGTACTCGGGCCTGGCCTGGGTTTGCAGCAGGTTGAGGGCCTGATCGTAGAAGCGCCACTCGCCCTGCAGCGCCCCGCCCTCACGGCTGACGCTCTGCACCAGGAATGCCGTACCCGCGGGTGCGCCGAAGCGCTGCAACAACTGCGGCTCACGCAGGCGGCGTATCAGCAGGAATTCGCCGTTGGGGTAGCCCAGGTAGGCGGCGCTAAGCATGCGGTTGGCATCAAGCGTTTCGACCAGTTGAGGCAGGCGCTCCAAGCGTTGTCCCAAGGTATGTGCGGTCGGGTTGTAGGCCAGCAGGCGGATGCTGCTTTGCGCCGGGTCGATCAGGCGCCGGGCGCGTTCGTCGAGGGTCTTGCCAACCTGCTGCGCGGTATCGCCAGCGGCGGCGATCAAGGTCTGGCGCAGGCCCCAATAGCCTTGCCAGGCCAGGGCGGCGCCGAGCAGCAGCATGCCCAGCATGATGGCCAGCGCCACCAGCCATTGCAGTGAAATGCCCCGCCCGGCGTTGCCAGAGGCACCGCCCTTCGACACGCAGCCCATCCCAGGTACTCCATGTGCGGCACATTGCCTTGGCTGATATGCGCAGCAGTGTAGAGGGCGGGCGGGCTTTTTGCCGCACTGGCGAAAAAATTGACTTGCAGGCGGTCACCCAGCCCTTCCAGTGTGGGAGCCGCGTGCCGGCTTACCCGCGAACACCGGTGCAGCCGCGCTGCTCCAGCAGCACCAGCACCCCGACAATCAACGCGTGCATCCCCTCCAGCAACTCCACCTCCATCTCCGACTCTTCACCGGTCCGGTCCGCCTCCAGCAACGGCTCGCGCCCCGATACCGTGTACACCGTATCGGCCACGGCAAAGCCATGGAACGCCACCGTAGACAGCAACCAGCGAGCCTGCTCAAGGCTCAGGCCATAGGCCTGGGCAATGTGCACCTGGTGCGCGTTGATCTTGCCAACCATCGCCTCGGTCGCCGCCAGCCTGCGGATCACATACGGCGTGAGCCCCGGGTGCGCCTTGACGAAAGCCTGCACCGACAGGGCAAAGCGCGTCAGGTAAGCCTGCAGGCTTTCGCCAGCCGCAGCGTCTGCCTGCGGGATCTGCCAACGCTGGAAGATCTCTTCGGCCACCAGGCATTTCAGCGCTTCGATATTGGCCACGTGCTTGTACAGCGCCATGTGGCTCACCCCCAGCGCAGCGGCCACGCCAACGAACGTGAGGTTGGGCAGGCCAATGGCAATGCTGACGTCGGCGATCCGTTCACGGGTGATGGTGCGCGGGCGGCCACGTCCGGGCGTGCGTTGTGGTGGTTGCATCAGGTCCTCCAGGCTGAGTGAAGACAGTCTTGTAGCCGTCTTGTCGGGTTTTCGCAAATTAGTTTATAGTCATGCAACTAATTCGTTTTCAGCTTTTGCAGGCCCGCTTCATGTCTGATTCGCCCCCCAAGCTCGACCCTTCCGCCCCTGCCACAGGCAAGGTTCGCGGCCCACTCAGCCGTGTGCTCGCCCCCATTCGCGGGCGCCTGGTCATTGCCACGCTGCTGGCAGCAGGCGGCTCGATGCTGACACTGGTGCCGCTGGCAGGCATTGCCCATATCGCCCAGCTGACCCTCGGCACATCAGGCAATGCGGGCGCAATCGGCTGGGCCATCGCCGTCAGCGTCGCCAGCCTGTTCGCCGGCATGGGCCTGGTGACCGCCGGTGAGCTGCTGGCACACCAGGCCGACAACCACATCACCCATCAGTTGCGCGTCGCCATCGGCCAGCGCCTGATGCAGGTGCCACTCGGCTGGTTCAGCGAGCGCGCGTCGAGCGAGGTGAAACGGGCCATGCAGGACGATATCGGTACCCTGCACAGCCTGACCGCACACTTTTTCACCACGCTGGGGCGTGCCGTGGGTGCCGTGCTGGTGTCGGTGATCTACCTGTTCGCCATGGACTGGCGCCTGGCGCTGATCGCACTGTTGCCGTTCCCTGCGTTCTTCGTGTTCCTGCAGCGCGCGGTCAAGGCCAGCGCGCAACACATGGGCGATGTGGTGGCCGGCATGGCGCGCATCGACAATGCTGTGGTCGAGTTCGTCAACGGCATGCCGCTGGTCAAGGCGTTCGGCGACCGCGGCAACGCCCAGGACCGCTACCGGGCTGCAGTCGATGACTTCGCCGCCACGTTCACCGGCTTCACCCGCCCACTGGTCGCGTCCATGGCCCGGGCCAACGCCTTGATCGCACCGGTTACGGTGCTGGGTGTGGTGCTGCTGGCCGGCATGCTGTTCGTTGCCATGGGCTGGATCGAGCCGCTGCAGATACTGCCGTTTGCCCTGGTCACGCCTGGGCTGTGTGCGCCCTTGCAGCTGCTGCATTTCATTACCCATGACCTCAATAACGCAGTTGCGGCGGCCCAGCGCGTACAAGCGCTGCTGGACACGCCTGTACTGCCGCCGCCTGTACCTGCCCGCCTGCCCAACGGCAGCGAGGTGCGCGTGGAGCAGGTCAGCCATGCCTACGTCGCCGGCAGCAAGGTGCTCAGCGATGTCAGCTTCACCCTGGCCCCCGGCACCACCACCGCCATCATCGGCCCCTCCGGTGCCGGCAAGTCGACCCTGGCGCGCCTGCTGCTGCGCTTCTTCGACCCGGATGCAGGGCGCATAACGCTGGGTGACGTCGACCTGCGCCAGGTCGAAAGCCGTGAGCTGTACCGGCGCATCGGCTTTGTGCTGCAGGACGTGCGGCTGATCCATGCCAGCGTGGCCGACAACATTGCCCTCGGCCAGCCAGGCGCAACCCGCGCGCAGATCGAGGCGGCAGCCCGCCTGGCCAATATTCACTCGCGCATCCTGCAACTGCCACGCGGTTATGACGCGGTGATCGGCGAAGACGCACAACTGTCTGGCGGCGAACAACAGCGCCTGAGCATTGCCCGGGCCGTGTTGCTCGACCCGCCGCTGCTGGTACTGGACGAGGCCACCGCGGCGGCCGATGCCGAAAGCGAAGCGGCCATCCAGCACGCCCTCGCCCGCTTTGCCCAGGGCCGCACCCTGCTGGTTATCGCCCACCGGCTGGACACGGTGATGCACGCGGATCAGATCCTGGTGCTCGACCAGGGCGTGCTGCGTGAGCAGGGGCGCCATGACGAGTTGCTGGCCCGGCAAGGGCTGTATGCCCGGCTGTGGGCACAGGGCGGTTACCAGGACACCGAGAGCAAGGCGCTGCCAACATGCTGAAAACCTTCATTCAACTGCTGGGTGGCCATGCCCCGGCCGCGCGCCGCTATTTGCTGATGACCGTGCTGTATGGCGTGTTCAGTGGCCTGACCATCAGCACCCTGGCGCCGGTCATGTTGCACTTGCTGAACAACGAGATGCCGGCCGCCAGTGCCTGGCTGGCCGCGCTGGCTGCCGGCATGGCGCTGTGCTGGGCCTGGCGCCGCCGGGTGGAACAGGCCGGCATAGGCCTGGCGGTGGCAGTGCTGCAAGGCGGCCGCCAGCACCTTGGCGCCCATGTGGCGCAATTACCGCTGGGCTGGTTCACCCCCGACAACAGCGCACGCCTGGGGCATGTGATTACCCAGGGCACCATGGCCGTGGCACAGTTGCCGGCCCATGTGCTGACGCCACTGATCAGTGGCAGCATCATCCCGCTGGTGCTGCTAGTAACGCTGTTTGCCCTGCACCCGCCGCTGGCCCTGGTAGCCCTGATGGCGCTGCCGCTACTGGTCGCGGTGCTGTTGTTCAGCACCCGCCTGGGGCGCCGCGCCGACCACAGGTTCCAGCAGCACTTTGCCGCCACCAGCCAGCGCATGGTCGAGTTTGCCCAGGCCCAGTCGGTGTTGCGCGCCTTCAACGGTGATGGCGGTGGCACGCGCTTGCTGGCACAAAGCCTGGAGCAGCAGCGCAACAGCGGCATGGGCCTGATCATCCGCGCTTCGCTGGCTGCGCTGCTCAACAGCTGGGCGGTACAGGCCACCTTTGCCGCGCTGCTGCTGGCCGCTGGCCTGTGGCTGGGCGACCTGGCCGGCGACCCGGCAGAGGGCGCCGTGGCAGTGATCGTGGCGCTGGTACTGGTCTGCCGTTTCATCGACCCGCTGCAGGACGTGGCCAGCCATGTCGAAATCCTGCGCGGGGCGCATGGCCAGTTGCAGGAAATCGAGCGGATCCTGGCCGCCACGCCGCTGCCAGAGCCCACTTTGCCTCTGCAGCCGCTGGACGGTGCCATCGACCTGCACGGGGTGAGCTTGCGCTACAGCGCAGCCGGGCCTGACGTGCTACGTGGGGTGAACCTGCACATTCCGGCAGGCAGCATGACCGCGATCATCGGTGCCTCGGGCTCGGGCAAGACCTCGCTGATGCACCTGATAGCGCGGTTCTTCGATGCCACCCAAGGCCGTGTGCAGATCGGTGGCGTGGACGTGCGCAAGATGACCCGCGCCAGCCTGACCGACAGCATCAGCCAGGTGCTGCAGGACACCTGGCTGTTCCAGGGCAGCATCGCCGACAACATCCGCATCGGCAAACCCGACGCCAGCGACGCAGAGGTACTGCAGGCAGTGCGCATGGCCGGGCTGACGGGCACTCTCGAGCGGCTACCCGAGGGCCTCGCCACCGCGGTGGGTGAAGGGGGCGCGCGGTTGTCTGGCGGCGAACGCCAACGTGTGACCATCGCCCGCGCCTTGATCCGGCAAGCGCCCGTGCTGCTGGTGGATGAAGCAACTGCCGCGCTGGATGCCGAGAACCAGGCGGTGATCGCCCAGACCCTGCACAGCCTGCGTGGGCGCTGCACGCGGGTGGTGATTGCGCACCAGCTCGACACGGTGGCCATGGCCGACCATATCGTGGTGCTGGAAGACGGCCAGGTCGTCGAGCAAGGCACGCCAGCGGCACTGCGCGCCAGTGGCGGGCGCTATGCGCGCTTCCTTGAGCAGCGCCGCACGGCCAGCGGCTGGCGTATCGCCGCAGCGCAGGCGGAACAGCCCTGATGCGTATGGCATGGTTACTGCTGTTCCTGCTGCTGTGCGTGGCCTCGCTGGCGGTGGGTGCCAGTGAGCTGGCCTGGGCGCAAGTGTTCAACTGGCACGGTGATACCTGGCTGATCCTGGGTGCCAGCCGCCTGCCACGCCTGGCCGCGTTGATCCTGGTCGGTGTCGGCCTGGCCGTGTGCGGGGTGATCTTGCAGCAGGTCGTGCGCAACCGCTTCGTCGAGCCGGCCACCACCGGCGGGCTGGATGCTGCGCGCCTGGGTATCCTGCTGTCGCTGGGCGTTGCGCCGGCAGCCGACGCGCCGCTGCGCATGCTGTTTGCCCTGGCCCTGTGTTTTGCCGCCAGCCTGCTGTTCGTTGCCATCATCCGCCGCATCCGCGCCCGCAACGCGGTGCTGGTGCCGGTGATCGGCCTGATGTATGGCGGGGTGCTGAGCGCACTGGCGGAGTTTTATGCCTACCGCTTCAACCTGCTGCAAAGCATGCAGGGCTGGTTGATGGGTGATTTTTCCAAGGTGGTACAGGGCCGCTACGAAATCCTCTACCTGATCCTGCCGATCGTGCTGCTCACCTACCTGTATGCGCAGCGCTTCACCGTGCTGGGCATGGGCGAAGGCATGGCCACCAGCCTGGGCCTGAACTACACCGCCAACGTCACCTTGGGCCTGCTGCTGGTGGCCGTGACCGTGTCGGCCAGCGTGATCGCTGTCGGCGCCATTCCCTTCGTCGGCCTGGTCGTGCCCAACCTGGTGGCCTTGCACTACGGCGACAACCTGCGCCGTACCTTGCCGCTGGTGGCATTGGGTGGTGCATCGCTGCTGCTGGTCTGTGACCTGCTCGGGCGCCTGTTGATCTACCCGTTCGAGGTGCCGATCGGCCTGACCGCAGGCGGGTTGGGCGGGTTGATGTTCCTCGGGCTGGTTGTCTGGAGGCAGCGATGAAAAGCCGCCACGGTGTGTGGCTGGTGCTGGTCGCCCTGGCCTTGCTGTTCGTGTTCGTCAACGCCGGGGCGGACTTTGCCTATGTCATCCCCAAACGCTTGGCACGGCTGGCGGCCATGGTGATCGGTGGGGTCTGCGTGGCGTGCTCGGCCATCGCCTTCCAGACCCTGACCGGCAACCGCATCCTGACCCCGGCCATCATGGGTTACGAGGCCGTGTACCTGCTGCTGCAGGCGTTGCTGGTACTGGCCATGGGTGTGCAGGGGCTGGCGCTGCTCGGCAACCAGGGCAACGTGCTGGTCTCGATGCTGTTGATGCTGGGCTATTCGTGGGCGCTGCAGCGCTGGCTGTTTCGCGACGGCAACAGCAACCTGTACTTCCTGCTGCTGGTCGGCCTGGTGCTGACCATGGTCATGGCCACCTTTACCCAGTTTGTGCAGCTGAAGGCCAGCCCTGGCGAGTTCTCGATGCTGCAGGGCTACACCCTGGCCTCGTTCAACCGCGCTTCAGCGCAGCTGTTGCTGTATGCGGGCGTGCTGGTGGCCGGGCTTTGCGTACTGCTGGCCAGGGCGCTGCCGGTACTGGACGTGCTGGCGCTGGGCCGCGACCAGGCGATTTCGCTGGGCGTGGACTACCGGCGCAACGTGCGCCTGCTGCTGGCACTGATTGCCGCACTGGTCGCGGTTTCCACCAGCCTGCTGGGGCCTACCGCATTCATGGGCGTGTTTGTCGCCAACATCACCTACGCCGTGGCCGGCACCTTCCGCCACCGGGTCACCCTGGCCCTCGGCAGCGCCGTGGCGATCGCCGTGTTCATTGCCGCCCAGTTGCTGGTCGAGCATGTCTTCAACTACAGGACCACCGTCGGCATCCTTGTGAACCTGGTGTGTGGCACCTACTTCCTCGCCCTGATGGTGCGTAACCGGGGAGCCGCATGATTACTGTCCATGACCTGCACAAGCGTTACGGTAGCAAAGCCGTATTGAGCGGGGTAAACGCCAGCTTCCCGCGCCAGCAACTGACGTCGCTGATCGGCCCCAACGGCGCCGGCAAGACGTCCTTGCTGATGATGCTGGCGCGGCTACTGGAACCCAGTAGCGGCGACATCCGCCTGGACGGGCAAAGCATCGGCAACATCGCCATCGGTGCCTACGCCCGGCGCGTCGCCACCCTGCGCCAGGCGGTCGATTTCAACCTGCGCCTCACGGTCGACGAGCTGGTCGGCTTCGGTCGCTTCCCCTACAGCCGCGGTGCGCTCACCCCTGAAGACCACCAGGCCATCGACCAGGCCATTGCATTTCTTGCCCTGGAGCCATTGCGCCACGCCTACCTCGATGAGCTCAGCGGCGGCCAGCGGCAAATGGCGTTTCTGGCCATGACCATTGCCCAGCAAACCGACTGCCTGCTGCTCGACGAGCCGCTGAACAACCTCGACATGCGCCACGCGGTGCAGATCATGCGCGCCCTGCGCCGGCTGTGCGACGAATTCGGCCGCACGGTGGTGCTGGTGGTGCATGACATCAACTTCGCCGCCGCCTATTCCGACTACATCGTCGCCATGCAGGGTGGCCGGGTGCACTGCAGCGGCAGCGTCGACCAAGTGGTAACCGAACGACAACTGCACGCGCTGTACGGGCTGGATTTCGAAATCAGCCACGGCGCGCGCGGCCGTCTGTGCAACTACTTCAACCCACCCGGAGCACAATGATGAACCGCAACCCCCTCGCCAGCGGCTGGCCCTTGGCGCTGCTGCTAGGCGCTACCCTGGCCCTGCATGGCTGCAACGAGCCTTCGGCAAACACCCCGGCAACGGTCAAATCCGAAGCCCACGGCAGCTACACGCCCGTGAGCGTGCAACACAAGCTGGGCACCACGGTGATCAACCAGTTACCCCAGCGCGCAGTGGCGCTGGACATGAACGAGGTGGACTTCCTTGACCAACTGGGCGTGGCTGTGGCCGGCATGCCCAAGGATTTCGTGCCGCACTTCCTCGCCCATTACAAGGATGCAACCCAAACCGCCGATGTCGGCTCGATCGTGCAGCCCAACCTTGAGCGGGTACATGCCGCCCGGCCCGACCTGATCCTGATGACCTCGCTACAGGCCAGCCACTACGCCGAGCTAAGCGAAATGGCGCCGACCCTGCACTTCGACGTGGATTACCGCGACAGCCAGGCCGGCCACGTGGCAGTGGTCAAGCAGCACCTGGCCAGCCTGGGCCAGGTATTCGGCAAGCAGGACCTGGCCCAGGCCAAGGCCGCCGAACTGGAAGCCAGGCTGGCCAAGGTGCGCGACGTGACCCGCGAGCGACCGGAACGGGCGCTGGTGGTGCTGCACAACAACGGCGCCTTCAGCGCCTTCGGCGTGCACTCGCGCTACGGCTTCATCTTCAATGACCTGGGCGTCAAACCGGCCACCGCCACCCTGGATACCGGCCTGCATGGCCAGCCGATTTCCAGCGAATTCATCCAGCAGGCCAACCCCGACATCCTTTACGTGGTGGACCGCACTGCGGTCATGGAGCACCGCCCGCTGATGACGGCTGAAACCCTGGCCAACCCGCTGCTGCGCCAGACCAACGCCTGGAAGCACGGCCGCGTAGTGTTCGTCGACCCCGAAGCCTGGTACGTCACCGCCGCCAGCCCGACCTCGCTGGCGTTGATCGCCGACGACGTGATCAAGGGCTACCAGGACTAAGCCATGCCTGCTTGCCAATGCCCGCCATTACGTTAGCGCGTGATTCTCATTTGCCTTACGTCTTCGCTTTTAAAACCCAAAAACACTGTCTGCCATCCGCCCCTCTGGAGCCATCGCGTGTCCCACCGTCCCTTGCACTCACTCCCTTCCCCTGCCCCGACGTTGCCTGCACTTCAGCGCACTCCGCTGGCCCATGCCGTGTTCATCGGCCTGGCCCTGGGTAGCTGCACACTGGCGCCAATGGGCGCATACGCCGACACCACCAGCAGCCGCGCACAGCAGGCCACCGAAGACAAGACTGCAACGCCGGAGCTGCCGGCGACCCTGATCGACGCCCAGGCCAGCGCCGCCGAGGCGCTGCCGCCCGAGTATGCCGGCGGCCAGGTGGCCACTGGCGGGCGCGTCGGCCTGCTGGGCAACAAAGACTTCATGGAGACGCCGTTCAGCACGGTCAGCTATACCGACACCTACATCCAGGACCTGCAGGCCAGGGACATCACCGATGTCATCGCCGCCACCGACCCGTCGGTGTTCAGCAACGGCCTGACCGGCACCTACAGCGAGAACTACTCGATCCGCGGTTTCCAGACCAGCGTCAGCGACATGACAGTCGATGGCCTGTTCGGCATGGCGCCGTACTACCGCGCCTCACCCGAAATGTACGAGCGCATCGAAGTGCTCAAAGGCCCATCGGCGCTGCTCAACGGCATGCCACCTGGCGGCTCGGTGGGCGGTATCGTCAACCTGATTCCCAAGCGCGCCAGCGATACCCCGCTGACCCGGGTCACCGCCACCTACGCGTCCGACGCCCAGTTGGGTGGCCATGTCGACGTCGGCCGGCGCTTCGGCGAAAACAACCAGTTCGGCGTGCGTTTCAACGGCATGTACCGTGACGGCGACGCCGCCATCGACGACCAACGTCAGCGCAACGTGCTGTCTGCGCTGGCGCTGGACTGGCGGGGCGAGCGTGGCAAGCTGGCGCTCGATGTGTTCGACACTGACGACCATATCCGCGGCCAGAACCGCGGCATGGGCCTGGCTGACGGTGTACCGGTGCCCAGGCCACCGAAAAACGACACGTTGCTCAACCCCGACTGGGCCTTCGTCGAAACCAAGGACAAGGGCGTGATCCTGCGCGGCGAGTACGAACTGAGCGACCAGTTGCTGGCCTACGGCGCCATCGGCACCAGCAAGACCGACTACCACTACAGTGGCGCGCTGACCGCCACGCTGCTCAACAGTGCCGGCGACTTCAGGACCGACATGGGCCAGTTGCAGATGCAGATCCACAAGACCTCGGCCGAAGTGGGCCTGCGTGGCCATTTCGACACCTTCGGTATCGGCCACCAGTGGTCGCTCAACGCGACCCAGTACAGCGACACGCAAAAGGACTTTGGCCGCCGCGGTGCCGGCCCTAGCTGGACCACCAACATCTACCACCCGGCGTGGGGCCCGAAAGCGCCCGAAGCCTGGCCGGCGATTGCCCACACGGAAAACGACCTGAAAAGCTATGGCATCGCCGACACCCTGTCGATGCTGGACGACCGTGTGCAACTGACCCTGGGCGTGCGCCGCCAGGAAGTGGTCACCGACACCTTCAACGTCAACACCGGTGCGCGCAACAAACCCGGTTACGACACCCACGCCACCACGCCCGCCGGGGCCATCCTGTTCAGGCTGACCGACCAGCTGTCGCTGTACGCCAATTACATCGAGGGGCTGAGCAAAGGTACCGCAGCGCCGATTACCGCCGCCAACTACGGCGATGTGTTCGCACCGTACAAGTCCAAGCAAAAGGAAGTCGGCCTGAAGCTTGACCTGGGTACCTTCAGCCACACGTTGGCGCTCTATGAAATCAAGCGTCCGGGCAGCATGACGGACCCGGTCACCAATATTTATTCGTTCGGTGGCGAGCAGCGCAACCGAGGCGTGGAATGGAGCTTCTTCGGCGCGCCCTTGCCGGATGTGCGCCTGATGGGCGGCGTGGCGTATGTCGACCCCAAGCTGACCAAGACCCAAGGTGGCACCAACGACGGCAAGACAGCCACCGCCTACCCCAAGCTGCAGGGCAAGCTGGGCATGGAATGGGATATCCCTGGCCTGGACGGGCTGACGCTGACGGGTAATGTGACTTCGCAGTCCAAGCAATACCTCAATGCCGAGAACAGCCTGTCGATTCCGGGGTACACCGTGTTTGACGTAGGTGCCCGCTACGTGACCCTGGTCGCCAGCAAGCCGGTTACCCTGCGCGCGAACATCGCCAACCTGGGGGACAAGGACTACTGGGGCGTGCCGTTGACCCAGAGCCTGGGGCTGGGGGCGCCACGCACCTATCAGCTGTCGGCGAGCGTGAATTTCTGAAGCAGTAACTGCCGGCACGGCCCCTGTGGGAACGTGCCGGCGGCTGCTACGCGCGCAACTGGTACCAGGTAGTCTTGAGCTGCGAATACTTGTCGAACGAATGCAACGACAAATCACGGCCAAACCCCGACTGCCTGCCACCACCGAACGGCACCGTCACATCCAGCGCATCGACCGTGTTCACCGACACGGTGCCGGCCTTCAGTGCCCGTGCCACCCGGTGCACCTGGTTGAAGTCATCGCTCCACACCGAGGCCGCCAGGCCATAGATGCTGTCGTTGGCCAGGCGTATCGCCTGCTCTTCGGTGTCGAAGGCACTGACCGCCAGCACCGGCCCGAACACTTCTTCCTGCGCCAGGCTCATGCGGCCATCGACACCGGCAAAAATGGTCGGCTCGATGTAGTTGTCCGAGCCATTGATGGTCAAGCGTTTGCCACCACACACCCACTGCGCGCCCTGTTGCCCGGCACGGGTAATGGCGGCCTCGATGCGCCCGGTCTGTTCGGCATCGACAATCGCCCCGGCACGGCTCGCCGGGTCCAGCGGGTTGCCGGGTAGCCATTGGCGGGCCTTGGCCTGCAGGCGTTCGATGAACTCATCGTGAATGGAACGCTGCACGTACAGCCGCGAGTTGGCCGAACACACTTCGCCCTGGTTGAAGAAAATGCCAAAGGCGGCCTTTTCTGCAGCCAGGTCCAGGTCCTGGCAGTTTTCGAACACCAGGTTGGGGCTCTTGCCGCCGCACTCCAGCCATACCTGTTTGAGGTTGGACTGCGCCGAGTACTGCATGAAGTACTTGCCCACCTGGGTGGAGCCGGTGAACACCAGGCAATCCACATCCGGGTGCAGGCCCAGCGCCTGCCCGGCCTGCTCGCCCAGGCCCGGCACCACGTTCAGCACGCCTTCCGGCAAACCGGCTTCCAGCGCCAGTTGGGCCAGGCGCAGGGCGGAGAACGGTGATTGCTCGGCAGGCTTGAGCACTACGCTGTTGCCGGCAGCCAGCGCCGGGGCCAGCTTCCAGGCGGCCATGTCGAGCGGGAAGTTCCACGGCACCACGGCCGCGACTACGCCAAGGGCTTCGCGGGTGATGGTGGCCAGTGCGTTGGCGGCGGTGGGCGCGACCTGGTCGTACAGTTTGTCCAGCGCCTCGCCGTACCAGGCGAATACCTGTGCCGAGCCCGGCACATCGATGTTGTAGGCGTCCATCACCGGTTTGCCCATGTTCAGCGAGTCCAGCAGGGCCAGTTCTTCGCGATGGGCCATGATCAGCTCGGCCAGGCGCAGCAGCACTTTCTTGCGCTCGCCCGGGGCCATGCGCGGCCATGGGCCTTGCTCGTAGGCCCGGCGGGCACTGGCGACGGCCAGGTCGACTTCGGCCTGGCCGCAAGCGGTGACCTGGGCCAGAACGTTGTTGGTGGCGGGGTTGATGGCGGCGAAGGTGGCGCCGCCCTGGGCATTGACGGGTTTGCCGTCGATCAGCGCACTGGCCGGGAGGTACAGGTCCGAGGCGCGTTGTTGCCAGAATTCGAGGGTGTACATTTGTACTCCAGGCAGTCGTTTTTTATCAGGGGCATCGTCCCGCAGGCAAATCGCCGGGGCTGCTGTGCAGCCCAATCGCGACACAAGGCCGCTCCTACAGGGACAGCGTTGCCCCTGCAAGCAGCGCGATACCTCTGGGAGCGGGTTCACCCGCGAACACCGGCGAAGCCGGTGCCATGTACCGCGTTGTATTCTTCGCGGGTGAACCCGCTCCCACAGGGGCTGCGGTGCGCTCGCAGATCTTTAGAGTTTGCCGACCAGCCGCGCCGTGCGGTCCACGGCAATGCGGGTCTTCTCTACCAGTTCATCCAGTTCACTGTGGTTGGCGATCAAGGCCGGGGCCATGATCATCCGCCCCAGGGTCGAACGGATGATCACCCCTTCCTCGAAACCAAAGGTACGGCACTGCCAGGCCAGGTCGTTTTCGTTGGCAAAGCGCTTGCGTGTCGGCTTGTGCTCGGCGAACTGCAGCGCCGCCACCAGCCCGGCGCCCTGCACCTGGCCAATCAACGGGTGGTCGGCAAACACCTCGCGCAGGATGCGCTGCAGGTACGGCCCGGTGTCGTCTTTCACCTGGCGCACGATGCCTTCGTCCCGCAGGGCTTTCAGGTTGGCGATGGCCACCGCCGCTGCCACCGGGTGCCCGGAATAGGTCAGGCCGTGGGCGAATACCCCGCCCCGCTCCACCAGTGCTTCGGCAATGCGCTTGCTCAGCACCAGGCCGCCCATGGGCACGTAGCCGCTGGTCAGGCCCTTGGCAATCGACAGGGTGTCGGGCTCGAAGCCGAAGTACTCGTGGGCAAACCACTCGCCGGTGCGGCCAAAGCCACCAATCACCTCGTCGGCACACAGCAGCACATCGTACTGGCGGCAGATGCGCTGAATTTCCGGCCAGTAGCTTTCCGGCGGGAAGATCATGCCGCCTGCGCCCTGGAACGGCTCGGCGATGAAGCCGGCAACGTTTTCGGCGCCCAGCTCGAGAATTTTTTCCTCCAGCTGCAAGGCGCAGCGGCGGCCGAACTCGGCCGGGCTCAGCTCGCCACCCTCGGCGTACCAGTATGGCTCGTCAATGTGCGCCACATCCGGGATAAGCCCGCCCATTTCGTGCATGAATTTCATGCCGCCCAGCGCCGTGGCCGCCAGGGTCGAGCCGTGGTAACCGTTCCAGCGGCCGATCATGATCTTCTTGCTCGGCTGGCCAACTACCTGCCAATAGCGGCGCACGGTGCGGATCAGAACCTCGTTGGCCTCAGAGCCGGAGTTGGTGTAGATCGCGTGGCTGTAGTGCCCCGGCAGCAGGCTGAACAGCAGTTCGGACAGTTCGATCACCGCCGGGTGGGTGGTGTGGAAAAACATGTTGTAGTACGCCAGCTGGTCCATCTGCGTGGCAGCGGCAGCGGTCAGGTCGCGGCGGCCGTAGCCCAGTTGGGTGCACCACAGGCCCGACATGCCATCCAGGTAGCGCTTGCCCTCGCTGTCCCACAGGTGCAGGCGTTCGCCACCGACGATCACCCGCGGCCCTTCGGCGTTCAGCGCCTTCTGGTCGAGGAAGGCATGGATGTGGTGCGCGGCGTCGGCTGCCTGGTAGTCACGGGTCTGGCGTTGCGGGGCGAAAGGCGCGTTCATTGTTGGTTTTCCTTTGCGGTGGGGGTGCAAGGCAGCCGGCATTCAGCGCAGCTTGCCCATGTAGCTTTCCAGCGGGTCCTTGCCCAGCACGCCCTGGGCATTGGCCAGCGCGTCGATGAACAGGGAAAACAGCTCGGACTGGGTGCCGATGTCGAGCTTGGCGTAGACGTTCTTGCGGTGGGACTTGATGGTGTCTTCCGACACGCCCAGGCGCTCGGCCAGCGATTTGGTCGAATGGCCACGCAAGATCAGCTGGGCAATGCGGCATTCACGCTCGGTCAGCAACGAGCTGCCGAAGTTGTTCAGCGCGGCATGGATGCGTTGTTCGAGGATGTTCTCGAAGCGCCCGGCGCGGCTGTCCAGCCCGGCGAAGTGCTTGCGCAGCACTGCCAGCACCCAGGGCGTGATACGCCCGAATAGCGCGCGGCTTTGCGGGTCGAGTTTGTCGGTGAAAGCCAGCGACACTGCCAGGCTCTGCCCGGGCGCTACCTGCAGGATGTAGTTGAGCTCATCCTCCAGGTGCGAGTGGCGATAGAACGACTGGTAGTACTCGCTGACCTCGAAATGGTCGGGCGCTACCTCGAACAGGCCGTAGCAGCCGGACTCGACCTGCTCCACGCAGGCACCGTAGAACGGGTCGAGCAGGTAAAAGCCCGACAGGTAGCGGCTGACATTGCCCTCGGGCTGCCAGGGCGCCTTGTCGTCCTGTTCGAACAGTGCGCAAGGCATGCCGTCGTGCGGGTACAGGTACACCGTGGTGGCCTGGATCGGCCGGATCACGCCCAGTGCCGTAAACAGGTTGGCGGCAAAGCCTGGCCGGCCGATCGCCTCGGTGACCTTGGCCAGGTGCTCGAACCACTGTTCTGAAAGCAATTGATTAGTCACTGTCGGCCTGCCGTATGAAGTAAGGCACCGCCGCCAGTGCGGTGCGTTGTTGAGCAGATACTCCCATGGCATTGCCGACACCGAAATCACCCTTTGGGGTGAGCACGTTCGCGGCGGCCCGGGCTCACCCCAAAGGGTGATTCCGGGTGCCGGCAGGGTATGGGAGCATCAACCCGCCCCAGCGCTGCGAGCCTTGCGCTCGACCTCCTTGCACAACGCCCACCGGTAGCGAGCCTGCTCGCCTGCCGCGGTGGCCTGCATCCCTTTCCAGGAGTTAGCAATGCATACAACAACAAGTACAGCTCATCCCACCGCCCCGCATGCACCCTCGCAACCCGCCGCCACCAATGGCCGTTTCCGCAAGTCCATGAGCATGACCGCCCTGGTGCTGTTCGGCCTGGCCTACATGGTGCCGCTGGCCGTGTTCACCACCTATGGGCTGGTCACCCAGATGACCAAAGGGCACCTGCCCACCGCCTATCTACTGACCCTCGCCGCCATGCTGCTGACCGCCTACAGCTACGGCCGCATGGTTCAGGCCCACCCCTACTCCGGCTCGGTCTACACCTACACGCGCAAGGCCTTTGGCAGCCACATCGGTTTCATCACCGGCTGGACCCTGCTGCTCGACTACATCTTCCTGCCGCTGCTCAGCTACCTGCTGATCGGCATCTACATGTCGGAATACTTCCCGGCCATCCACGCCTGGGTGTGGGTGGCCGGTTCCATTGCCCTGGTCACCTTCCTCAACCTGATCGGCATCGAGTCGATCACCCGGGTGAACTGGATCCTGGTGGTGGCGCAGTTGGTGTTCATCATCGTCTTCGTCAGCCTGTCGGTGCTCAAGCTCAGCGGCCAGGCGGAGCCGGTGTCGCTGCTGGCCCCCTTCCACCATGAAGGTTTCAGCGTGCCGCTGATCATGACCGGCGCTGCGGTGCTGTGCCTGTCGTTTCTGGGCTTTGATGCGGTATCGACCATGGCCGAGGAAACCAGCAACCCCACCTACCGCATTCCGGTGGCGATCCTTGCCGTGTCACTGATTGGCGGCTTGCTGTTCCTGGTGGTGTCGTACTGCGCCCAGATGGTGTTCCCCGACTGGGGCAGCTTTGCCGACCCGGATTCGGCCTCGGTCGATGTCATGCGCCGGGTCGGTGGGGAACTGCTGGTCACCGCCTTCACTGCCACCTACGTCGCCGGCTGCTTCGCCTCGGCCATGGTGTCCCAGGCCAGCGTATCGCGGGTGCTGTTCGCCATGGGCCGCGACGGCGCATTACCGCGTGCGTTCGGCCAGCTGGTGACCAAGAAGCGTGTGCCGGCCACGGCCATTATGGTGGTCAGCCTGCTGTCGCTGATCGCCCTGGTCATCACCCTCGACACCGTGGCCAACATGATCAGCTTCGGCGCGCTGTTCGCCTTTTCGGCAGTGAACCTGGCGGTGGTCAAGCACTACCTGGTCGACCAGAAGCTGCGCGGTGGCCGCAACGTGTTGCTGTATGGCGCCATTCCCGGGCTGGGCTTTCTCAGCACATTGTGGCTGTGGAGCAGCCTGACCAGCCTGTCGTTCACCATCGGCCTGTGCTGGATGGGCATGGGGCTGCTGGTGCTGCTGGGGTTGACCCGGGCGTTCCGGGTGAAGCTGCCGGAGTTGCAGATGGCTGACTGAGAAAGCCCGCGCGCTCGCTGTGGGAGCAGCCTGCATCTCCTTCAAGGCAGGCGCAGAACCTGTAGGAGCGGCCTTGTGTCGCGATGGGCTGCGAAGCAGCCCCAGCAATTTGTGTATCTGTGTGCAAACCCTGGGGCTGCTGCGCAGCCCATCGCGACACAAGGCCGCTCCTACAAGGTGGACGGTACCAGCCTGCCCATTCGATAACCTACAGCTATCACCCGATCCGCATTAATCATTATTCAGCCCCCCGTCAGCCGCCTACAGTCCCAGCCCAACGACTGTCATTGCCAACGGGAAACCCAATGTCCATCGAACATCGCCTGAACCACATCGCCGGCCAGCTCAGCGGCAACGGTGACGTACTGCTGAACAGCGTCGACGCCCACAGCGGCGAGCCACTGCCCTACGCCTTCCACCAGGCGACCGGCGACGAGGTCGAGGCCGCCGTGCAGGCGGCCGAGGCTGCCTACCCGGCCTATCGCAGCACCAGCCCGGCCGAGCGTGCGGGTTTTCTCGATGCCATCGCCAACGAACTGGACGCCCTCGGTGATGACTTCATCCAGCATGTGATGCGTGAAACCGCACTGCCCGAAGCACGCATCCGTGGCGAACGCGCGCGCACCAGCAACCAGCTGCGCCTGTTTGCCGAGGTGGTACGCCGTGGCGACTTCTACGGCGCCCGCATCGACCGCGCCCTGCCCCAACGCACCCCGCTGCCCCGCCCGGACCTGCGCCAGTACCGCATCGGCGTAGGCCCGGTGGCGGTGTTCGGCGCCAGCAATTTCCCGCTGGCCTTCTCTACCGCTGGCGGTGACACCGCCTCGGCACTGGCCGCTGGCTGCCCGGTGGTGTTCAAGGCGCACAGCGGGCACATGCTCACTGCCGCCCATGTAGCGGCGGCCATCGACCGCGCAGTGGCCAGCAGCGGCATGCCGGCCGGCGTGTTCAACATGATCTACGGTGCAGGCGTGGGTGAAGCGCTGGTCAAGCACCCGGCCATCCAGGCGGTCGGCTTTACCGGCTCGCTGCGCGGCGGCCGCGCCCTGTGCGACATGGCCGCAGCCCGCCCGCAGCCCATCCCGGTATTTGCCGAAATGAGCAGCATCAACCCGGTGATCGTGCTGCCGCAGGCGCTGCAGGTGCGCGGTGAGCAAGTGGCCAGCGAACTGGCCGCCTCGGTGGTCATGGGGTGTGGGCAGTTCTGCACCAACCCGGGGCTGGTGGTGGGCATCAAGTCGCCGCAGTTCGAGCAGTTTGTGCACACGCTGGTGGCACGCATGGCCGACCAGGGCCCACAGACCATGCTCAACGCCGGCACCCTGCGCAGCTACCAGAACGGTGTGCAGCACCTGCTGGCGCACCCAGGCATTCAGCACCTGGCCGGGGAGCCGCAAAGCGGCAACCAGGCCCAGCCACAGCTGTTCAAGGCTGACGTGAGCCTGCTGCTGAACGGCGACCCGCTGCTGCAGGAAGAAGTGTTCGGCCCGGCTACCGTGGTAGTGGAAGTGGACGACGCGCAGCAATTGACCGAAGCCCTGCGCCACCTGCAAGGCCAGCTGACGGCCACACTGATTGCCGAGCCTGACGACCTGGGCACCTTTGCCACGCTGGTGCCGCTGCTGGAACGCAAGGCCGGGCGCCTGCTGTTGAACGGCTACCCGACGGGCGTTGAGGTGAGCGATGCGATGGTGCATGGCGGGCCTTACCCAGCCACTTCCGATGCCCGTGGCACGTCGGTCGGCACCCTGGCCATCGACCGCTTCCTGCGCCCGGTGTGCTTCCAGAACTACCCGGATGCGCTGCTGCCAGATGCCCTGAAAAGCGCCAACCCGCTGGGGATTGCGCGGTTGGTGGATGGGGTGAGTAGCCGTGAAGCGGTGTGATCAGGCAATGATGTAGTTTGGGCTGGCCTCTTCGCGGGTAAACCCGCTCCCACAGTGACAGCGTATGCCTGAAATCTGCGCGGTTCCTGTGGGAGCGGGTTTACCCGCGAAGAGGCCGGTACAGGCGCAAACAATTGATGAAATTTCCTTGTCGGCATTAAATAGATACTACTGACACAGGAACTCAATTCATCAAAGGCCGGCCATGTACTCCTCCGAACGCCTCAAAGGCATCGATGTCTTCGTCGCCGTCGCTGACCTGGGCAGCTTCACGGCAGCCGCCGAGCGGCTCAACCTCACCAGCTCGGCCATCAGCAAGAGCGTGGCCCGGCTGGAGGCGCGCCTGGGCGCACGCCTGTTCAACCGCACCACCCGCAGCCTGTCGCTAAGCGAGGCGGGCGTGGTGTTCTACCGTACCTGCACCTCGGTGCTGGCTGACCTGGAAGAGGTCGAGCACGCACTGGTCGCCAGCGATAACCAACCCCACGGCAAAGTACGCATCGAACTGCCCGCCTCTTACGGTCGTTTGCATGTGCTGCCACTGATCCTCGACTTCATCCGCCTGCACCCGCTGCTGCAGCCGCATGTGTCGTTTTCCGACCGTTTCGTCGACCCGGTGCACGAGGGTATCGACATCGTCGTGCGCATCGGTGGCCCGGATGCCTGGCCGGCGGCACTCGGCCACCAGTACTTCGGTGCCCAGCGCCTGATGTTCTGTGCCGCCCCCAGCTACCTGGAAAAGCATGGCGTGCCGCAAGACGAACGCGACCTGGAACACCATCACTGCGTTGGCTACGGCCACACCGACGGCATGGTCAGCCCCTGGTTCTTCAAGGGCCGCCAACCTGGCGAGATGGAACGGCGTACCGTGCAGCCACGCATCGCAGTGGGCGATGGCGAGGGCGAAGTTGCAGCCGTACTGGCCGGCCATGGCATCGGCCAGCTGCCCACCTGGCTGACCCAGCAACACCTCGACCAAGGGCACCTGGTGGAGGTATTGCCAGCGCTGGCCACCGACGGCCTGCCAATGAACCTGGTGTGGCTGAAAAGCCGCGAAGGGCTACCCAAGGTACGCGCCTTGCTCGACTACCTGCTGCCCCGCTTGGCGCCTCACGGCACCCGTACCAGCACCGCAGGCTGACGCGCAAGGCTGTGCACCAGCGGCACCAGGCCCAGCGCCAGCAGTGCGACACCTGCAGCCACATAGCCCAGGTACTCGATACCCAAGCCTGGGATGGTCATGCCGCCAAGCACGGCACCCAGGCCGATACCGGCGTTGGCCGCCGACACATTGGTGGTGCCGGCCAAGGCCTGGGCATGCGTCACCGAACTCATTACCCGCACCTGGCTGACGGGGTACAGCGCCGTATTGGCAATGCCCCACACGGCCAGTGCCAGGCAGAATGCCAGGCCGGCATCTGCCAGCGGTACCAGGGCCGCCATGCCAATCGCCAGCAACAGCAGGAACAGCGCCGTCGCCCTGAGCGGTGAACGGTCCACTGCGCGCCCGCCGATCCAGTTGCCCAGCAGGCCGACGGCGCCAAAGCCCATCAGCCACCAGCCGGTATGTGCCGGTGCCACGCCCGCAACCCGCTGCAGCAGATCGGCCAGGTAGGTGTAGCCGGTGAACATCGCGGTGAACACCACCACCGACAACAACACATTGGCGAGGAAATAGCGCTCTTTGAAAATGCGCGCCTGCTGCCTGAAGTCGATTTTTGCCGTGCGGGCAACGTGCGGCATCCACACCCACATGGCCAGTGCCATCAGCAGCGACAGTGCCGCCAGTATCCAGAACGCGCCTCGCCAGCCTACGGCATTGGCCGCCACGGTACCCAGCGGAATGCCCAGCAGCATGGCCGCCGAGATGCCCAGGTACACCTTGGCGATGGCCTGCCCGGCTTTATCACGCCCGGCCAGGTGCCCGGCCGTTTCGCTGGCCGTGCCCCAGAACACCGGCAATGCCAGTGCCGGAATTACCCGCGCGATAGCCAGCACCCAGAAACTGCTCGATGCCGCAGCCAGCGCGTTGGCTGCAGCAAACACCAGCAGGATGGTGATGAACAACCGCTTGCGATCCAGGTGCGCCAATGCAGCGGTCAAGGCCGGGCCGGCAAGCATGACGGTAAAGGCAAACAGCGTGACCAGCTGGCCCGCCACCGAGATCGAAATCCCCAGGTCGTGGCTGAGCGCGGGCAGCAACCCGACGATCAGGAACTCGGTGGTGACGATCAGAAAGGCTGAAAAAGCCAGGATGGCGATGCTGATTGCAACGTTTCGGTCAGCAGTGGCAGCCCCGTGGCCGGGTTCGTGGACAGACATCAAGACAGACTCCAGAAAAGAGGCTGCCAGTCTATTGGTAAAACTAATTCCTATCTTTGGTCATATTTCATCAATTAATTGACAAGGATTCATCAATAACAAGGCAATGTATACAACTTTAAAGATTCCTGATTACATAAGCGCTCGCCTACGACCTCGGTAAACGCCGATGCGTATTGCGACGGGCTTAAGCCATGTCATCTGCAACCACCAAGAAAACCCTCCTCGTCAAGAACGCCGCACTTCTGGTCACCATGGACGGCGAACGCCGTGAGATCAAGAACGGCGGCCTGTACATCGAAGACAACCTGATCAAGCAGGTCGGCCCCAGCGATACCCTGCCGCAGCACGCCGACGTGGTGCTGGACATGGCCGGCAAAGTGGTCATCCCGGGCCTGGTCAACACCCACCACCACATGTACCAAAGCCTCACCCGCGTGGTGCCGGCGGCCCAGGACGGTGAGCTGTTCAACTGGCTGACCAACCTGTACCCGATCTGGGCCCGCCTGACCCCGGAAATGATCGCGGTGTCGACCCAGACCGCCATGGCCGAGCTGATCCTGTCCGGCTGTACCACCTCCAGCGACCACCTGTACATCTACCCCAACGGCTGCAAGCTCGACGACAGCATCCATGCCGCCGCCGAAATCGGCATGCGCTTCCACGCCGCACGCGGCAGCATGAGCGTGGGCCAGAGCCAGGGTGGCCTGCCGCCTGACTCGGTGGTGGAGAAGGAAGCCGACATTCTCAAGGAATCGCAGCGCCTGATCGAGGACTACCACGACGCCAGCCACGGCTCGATGCGCCGCATCGTGGTAGCGCCCTGCTCGCCGTTCTCGGTCAGCCGCGACCTGATGCGCGAAGCCGCCGTACTGGCGCGCCAGCATGGCGTGTCGTTGCACACGCACCTGGCCGAGAACGTCAACGACATTGCCTACAGCCGCGAAAAGTTCGGCATGACCCCGGCCGAATACGCCGAAGACCTCGGCTGGGTCGGCCACGACGTCTGGCACGCCCACTGCGTGCAGCTCGACCAGCATGGCATCGAGCTGTTCGCCCGCACCGGCACCGGTGTTGCCCACTGCCCTTGCTCGAACATGCGCCTGGCTTCCGGCATCGCCCCGGTGCGCAAGATGCGCGACCACGGGGTGCCGGTGGGCCTGGGGGTCGACGGTTCGGCGTCCAACGACGGCGCCAGCATGATCGGCGAAGTGCGCCAGGCCCTGCTGCTGCAGCGGGTAGGTTTCGGCCCTGACGCCATGACCGCGCGCGAGGCGCTGGAAATCGCCACCCTGGGTGGCGCCAAGGTGCTTAACCGCAATGACATCGGCGCCCTGGCCCCGGGCATGGTCGCCGACTTCGTCGCCTTCGACCTGGGCCATGTGGCCTATGCCGGCGGCCTCCACGACCCGTTGGCGGCACTGGTGTTCTGCACCCCGACCCAGGTGCACACCAGCGTGATCAACGGCCGCGTGGTGGTCAAGGACGGCCAGCTGGCCACCGTCGACCTGCCACGCGTGCTGGAGCGCCATAACCAGCTGGCGCACCAGTTGGTCAGCGGCGCCTGATCTACCCGGGCTACTTCGTCGTAGTCACTTAAGCAAATTGGGGCCGCTTTGCGGCGCCTCTAATGCCAGGCGCAATCCCCTGTAGGAGCGGCCTTGCGTCGCGATGGGCCGCAAAGCGGCCCCCAGGTTTCAGCCTCAACGCAAAAAAAGCTGGGGCTGCTGCGCAGCCCGATCGCGACACAAGGCCGCTCCTACAAAAGACCGCGGCTGCCGCAATATCAGTCGGTCACTGCTGCTGGCGGGTAGCGCACACCACGATCTCGCGGATGCACACCGACTGCGGCTGCCCATAGGCAAAGCCAATGGTTTCGGCAATGGTCTCGGCCGTGAGCACTCCACCCATCTCCTGCTTCCATTCGTTGTAACCCGCCTTGATGGCGTCATCGGTGGTATGGCTGAGCAGCTCGGTATCGACTGCGCCCGGCTCGATGGTGATCACTCGCACATTGCTCGGCGACAACTCTTCGCGCAGGTTTTCCGACAAGCCAGTGACAGCGAACTTGGTGCCTACATAGGCGACATGATTGGGGAAGGCCTTGCGCCCGGCCACGGAACTGACGTTGATGATGGTGCCGTGCTTGCGCGCGACCATGCCGCCGGCCACAGCATGAATGCCATTGAGCAGGCCACGCACGTTGACGTCGAGCATACGGTCCCATTGCTCCGGGTCCTGCGTGGCAATACTGCCCAACAGCATTACCCCCGCATTGTTGATGATCGCATCCACCGGGCCAAAGCGCGCCTCGGCCTCGGCAACGGCGGCCAGCACTGCCGCGCGGTCGGTGATGTCGACCGCCAGCGCCAGGCTGTTCGGCAGCTGCAGTTGCTGCATCGGCGCCAGGCGACGGGACAGCAGCAACAGCGCGTGGCCACGGCCTGACAGCAGCTTGGCGGTGGCCAGGCCGATGCCGGAGCTGGCACCGGTAATAACCACCAAAGGTTTGTGAGCGTAGGTCATGGTCGCCATCCTGTTATCCGATTTGCCTATGGGTAAGAAGTAGAGCGAGTATAGAAGCCAGCTTTTTTCGCGAAAAATGGGAAATTCCTTTCGCAGCCATCGGCATCACTTATGGGTACCCCATGGACTATCGCCAGCTCCGCGCCTTTATCGCGGTGTTCGAAGAACGCAATATCACCGCAGCAGCGCGCTCGATACACCTTAGCCAACCGGCGCTGTCCGGCAGCATCAAGGCGTTGGAGGAGGCGTTGGGTACCACGCTGTTCGTGCGCCAGCCACGCGGCGTCGAGGTCACCGAAGATGCCCGTGCGCTATACCCCGAGGCGCAACGCATGGTCGCCGATGCCAACCGCCTGCTTGGCCGCTTCAAGGGCGACCGTGAGCGTGTGCCACTGCAGGTCGGCGTCGAGCAGGATGTGAGTGCAGCGGTGTTGGGCAAGGTTGTAAGGGCGGCGGCGGCTATCCAGCCTGCGGTACGCTTGCAGCTGGTGACGGGTTGCGCGGGCGCGGTGCGCCTGGCCAGTGAAGAGCTGCGCTGCGAGGATGAATTGTTCCTGCCGTTGCACAGCGATCCGTTTGTACTGACCACTGCGGCCCAGGTAACGGCGGCCGATCATTGGATCACCTGCCCTGCGCAACCCAGCCACCAGCGCCTGCTGCCGTTCTACACCGCCGGCCCGGTGGCTGAAGCCGAAACGTTTGCCCTGGCCCTGGCGATGGTGGCCGCCGGGCTGGGCATGGCCATCGTGCCGGCGTCGCTGGCGACCGAGCAAGGTGGTGTGCGCTGCGAGCCCATGCCGCAACTGGACCTGCGCCGGCGCATCGGCCTGTGCTACTCGGCCCAGGCGTTGGTGCTGGATGGGGTCGTGCAGTTGCGCGATGCGTTGCAGTAGAGCCTCACTGTCCTGACGCAATCCCTTGTAGGAGCGGCCTTGTGTCGCGATGGGCTGCGCAGCAGCCCCAGGTTTTGCGCACAGATGCACAAATTGCCGGGGCTGCTGCGCAGCCCATCGCGCCGCAAGGCCGCGCCTACAGGGGGCCGGCGTGGGCCGGGCC
>NZ_JACVZC010000068.1 GCF_016658545.1 Pseudomonas sp. S37
TCACAACCCCCCCCTTTCAACACCAGAGGCAACCCCGCCACCGTCAACACCACCCGCTGACAGCGCTCAGCCACCGCCTGGTGCAACCACCCCGCCAGGTCGACGTAGCGCCGGGTCAACTCGCCCATCGGCACCACACCCAGCCCCGTTTCGTTACTGACCAGAATCAGCGTGCCCGGCAACTGCTCCAGGCAGGCCAGCAGGCCGTCACGCTCTTCGGCCAGACGCTGCTCGTCTTCAAGCATCAGCAGGTTGGTCAACCACAGGGTCAGGCAATCCACCAACAGGCAGCGCCCTGGCGCCGCTTCGGCGCGCAGCACCGATGCCAGCGCGAGGGGTTCTTCGATCAACCCCCATTCAGCTGGTCGACGCTGGCGATGCAGCAGCACGCGTTCATTCATTTCACTATCCAGCGGCTGACTGGTTGCGATGTAGGTCACTGGCAGGCCGCTGGCACTGGCCAACTGCTCGGCCAGGCGGCTCTTGCCCGAGCGGGCGCCGCCAAGGATCAGGTTGCGCATGTCAGGCCACCCCGCACAGTTGGCGCAGAAGCGCGGTGTCGAGGTGTTTTTCCACCAGGTCAGCCAGGCGCTCGATGTCGCGTTCGCGCAAGGCCTGGTAATCAATCACCTGCACATCCTCCAGCCCAGCCCAGCGCAGCAACGCTGCGCACGACTGGCTACCTTCGAACAGGCCGTGCAGGTAGGTGGCCAGCACCTGCCCGTCGGCACTGATGGCTCCGTCGCAACGGCCATCGGACAGGTGCACCGCAGGCTGCTGCAGGGCCGGGCCAGTGGTGACCCCGGCATGGATCTCATAACCGGTAACTGCCGATGCTTCAAGGTTCAGCGTCCCGGCAACGTTACGCAACTGCTTCTCGGCTTCCAGCACCGTGGCATAGTCGAGCAGGCCAAGCCCTGGGCTTGAGCCGGCGGCCCCTTCGAGACCCAGCGGGTCATGCACCTGGCGGCCGAGCATCTGCAGGCCGCCGCAAATCCCGATCAGCTTGCCACCATAGCGCAAGTGCCGCTCGATGGCCTTGTCCCAGCCACGCTCGCGCAGCTGTGCCAGATCGCCGCGCACGCTCTTGGAGCCCGGCAGGATGATCAGGTCGGCAGCCGGAATCGGCTGGCCCGGGCCAATGAACTGCAGGTCCACCTGCGGGTGCAGGCGCAGCGGGTCGAAATCGGTGTGGTTGCTGATGCGTGGCAGCACCGGCACGATCACCTTGAGCACCCGCTCATGCTTGGCGCCCTGGCGCACATCGATGCCGTCTTCAGCTTCCAGGTGCAGGTCGGTGACGTACGGCAGTACGCCGAGCACCGGTTTTCCGGTGCGCGCTTCCAGCCAGTCCAGCCCCGGTTGCAGTAGCGCAATGTCGCCGCGGAAGCGGTTGATAACAAAACCTTTCACCCGCGCCTGCTCACTGGCCGACAGCAACTCCAGCGTGCCTACCAGGTGGGCGAACACACCGCCTCGGTTGATATCGGCAACCAGGATTACCGGGCAATCAACAGCTTCGGCAAAGCCCATGTTGGCAATGTCGCCGGCACGCAGGTTGATCTCCGCCGGCGACCCGGCACCTTCGACCATCACCACCGGCCAGGCAGCGCTCAGGCGCTGGTGCGACGCCAGCACCGCCTGCATGGCAATGGCCTTGTAGTCGTGATAGGCCACCGCGTTCATGCTGGTAACGGCGCGGCCATGGATGATCACCTGTGCGCCGGTGTCGCTATTGGGCTTGAGCAACACCGGGTTCATGTCGGTGTGCGGCGCCAGCCGGCAGGCCTGGGCCTGTACCGCCTGGGCACGGCCGATTTCACCGCCATCGGCCGTCACCGCGCTGTTCAGCGCCATGTTCTGCGGCTTGAATGGCACCACGCCGACGCCCTGGCGCAACAGCCAGCGGCACAACGCAGTCACCAGCGTGCTCTTGCCGGCGTCGGAGGTGGTGCCTTGCACCATGAGGGTGGTCATGCCGTTTCCTTTTGATAGTCCGCCAATGCCAGCGCCAGGCGTTGCTCGTCCGCTTCGCAGGCAGGCAGCCCCAGGCGCACCGCTGCCGGGTGCTCGAACAAGCGCACCAGGATGCCGCGCCGGGCGAGAAAGTCGTGCAGCTGTGCAGCGCGCTCGTTGCGCACGTACTGGAACAGGTCACAGCCACCACTGGGCGCCAGGCCGGCGCCGCGCAGCAAGGCCGCAAGCCGCTGGCTGGCGGCGGCACAGCGCTCCACCTGTACGCACTGGGCGGCCTGATCCGCCAGGCTGGTCTGCGCCAGTACCCGGGTAGGGCCGTTCACCGTCCACGGGCCAAGCAACTCGGCCAGGCGCAGCAGCAGGCTGTGCTCGGCAACGACAAAGCCCAGGCGCACCCCGGCCAGGCCGAAGAACTTGCCGAACGAGCGCAGTACGATCAGCCCCGTGCGCTCGGTGCAATCCACCACGCTGTCTGCCGGGGTGTTGTCCATGAACGCTTCATCGACCAGCAGCCAGCCACCGCGGGCAGCCAGGCGTGCATGCCAGGCCAGCAGGCGCTCACGCGGCACGCGGTGACCGGTGGGGTTGTTGGGGTTGACCAGCACCAGTACATCAAGGCTGTCGAGCGTCGCCTCGACCTGCGCTTCATCCAGCTCCACCAGTTGATGCCCTGCCCGTTGCCAGGCGTACGGGTGCTCGGCATAGCACGGGCTCAGCACCCCTACCCGGCCGGCTGCGCGCAGCAGCGGCAAAGCCTGGATCGCGGCTTGGGAACCTGCCACCGGCAACAGTTGGCTGGCGCCATAATAGGCGCGTGCGGCGTCTTCAAGACCGTCTTCGGTCTCCGGCAGGCGCGCCCAGGCGTCCATGGGTATCGGCGGGATCGGGAATGACCAGGGGGCAATGCCGCTGGACAGGTCGAGCCACTGCTCCCGGGCGATACCATATTGCCGCACCGCGCGTAGCAGGCGACCACCGTGTTCAAGCATTGAGATAGGCCCCCAGGCAAATCACCAGCAGCCACAGCCACACGCCGCGCTGCACCAGCCCCCAGCCGCGCTCGATGGCGTCGGCATCGGCCACCGGCCCCTCACCCAGGCGCGGCCGCTCATGCAGCTCGCCGTGGTACACCGCAGGGCCGCCAAGCTCAACGCCCAGCGCGCCAGCGCCGGCAGCCATCACTGGCCCGGCATTGGGGCTGTCCCACAGCGGGCCCTGCTTGCGCCAGCAGGCCAGCGCCAGGCGCGTCTTGCCCAGTAGCGCATAAGTCAGCGCCACCAGCCTTGCGGGAATATAGTTGAGCACGTCGTCGATGCGCGCCGCGCACCAGCCGAAGCGCTCGAAACGTTCGTTGCGGTAACCCCACATGGCATCCAGGGTATTGCTCAGGCGGTAGAGCACCACGCCCGGCGCACCGGCGACCACGAACCAGAACAACGCGGCAAACACTGCATCGCTGCCGTTTTCCAGCACCGACTCGGTGGCCGCCCGGGCCACAGCCGGCTCGTCCAGCTCGCGGGTTTCGCGGCTGACCAGAAAGCCGACCCGGCGCCGCGCCTCTTCCAGGTCGCCTTGGCGCAAGGCATTGGCCACCGGCAGCACATGCTCGCCCAAACTACGCAGCCCCACTGCACAGCACAGCGCCAGCACATCCACCAGCCAGCCGATGTACGGCAGCCACGACAGCACCAGCGCCACCAAGGTCAGCGGCACCACCGCCAGAAACCACGCGCTGACGCCATGGCTGCGCCAACCGCGGCCGCCGGCATTCAGGCGGCGCTCAAGGTTACCGGCCATGTTGCCGAAGGCCACCAGCGGATGGCGGCGCTGCGGCTCACCCAGCAACGCATCCAGCGCCACCCCGGCCACAGTCAGCAAGGCCACACTCATTGACGCTCTCCCCATTGGTTCTCAAAGAGCATTTCGCTCAAGGGCCGCGCTTCGGCCCAGTTTTCCTGCACCAGCATCGGCACCGGGTAGAACTCGGTGACCGGCCCCAGGCACAGTACCGCCACCGGCTTGGCGCCGGCGGGCATACCCAGCAGCGCCGCCAGTTGCAGCGGGTCGAACAGCGACACCCAGCCCATGCCCAGCCCTTCGCCGCGCGCTGCCAGCCACAGGTTCTGGATGGCACAGGCCAGCGAGGCCAGGTCCATTTCCGGCAGGGTGCGGCGGCCGAAAATGTGCGGCTCGCGGTTGTCCATCAACGCCGCCACCAGCAGCTCGGCACAATCATTGATGCCTTCCACCTTCAGTTTCATGAAGGCATCGGAACGCTCACCCAACGCGTCGGCAGTGCGTACCCGCTCCGCCTCTACCAACGCCTGGATGCGCGTGCGCAGGTCGCGCTGGGTGATGCGGATAAAGCGCCACGGCTGCATCAGCCCAACGCTGGGCGCCTGGTGCGCTGCGGCCAGCAGGCGGCCCAGCAGCTCCGGCGCCACGTGGCCACCGGCGAAATGGCGCATGTCGCGGCGCTCGCCGATGGCCCGGTAGATCGCGGCGCGTTCGGCTTCGCTGAAAGCGTGTTCGCTCATGGCCGCAACAGCGCCGCCGCCGCATCCGGGTTGGAGGGGAAGTAGAAATGCACATAAGAGGCCGTCAGCCGGCCCAGGCGATACACCGCTTCATTGCCGCGTCCGCCGTTGGGGCTCAGGCCGCGGGCGATCGGCTCCAGCGCAGTGCTGGTCAGCGAATGGTGATAGGTGTGCCCGCGCAGGGTGCCTTCCGGCAATTCCACCGCCTGCAGGGCCAGAGCCGCCAGGCGCTTCTGCATGGTCGCCTCGCCCGCCAGCAGGCCAAGCAATTCGGCGCGCTCGCCGGCCACATCGGTCAGGGCATCGAGCAGGTACAACATCCCGCCGCATTCGGCCAGCAACGGCTTGCCCTGTGCGTGGTGGGCACGGATCGCTTCGCACATCGGTGCGTTAGCCGCCAGCGCGTGATGGTGTAGCTCAGGGTAGCCGCCCGGCAGGTACAGGCTGTCTACCGCAGGTAACTCACGGTCGTGCAACGGCGAGAAGAATTCCAGCTGGGCACCGAGGTTGCGCAGCAGCTCGAGGTTGGCGCCATAGGTAAAGGCAAACGCCTCGTCCCGCGCCACGCCGATACGCACACCCGCCAACAAGGCCGGGCAGGCTTGCGGTTCAGGTTCGGCAAAGCTTACCGGTGGCGGCAACGCCGCATCGCAACTGGCGCCCAGCGCCTCGGCGGCAGCGTCCAGGCGGGCATCCAGGTCATTCAGTTCGCTGGCCTGGACCAGGCCCAAATGACGGCTGGGCAGTTCGATGCCGCGTTCGCGGGACAAACCGCCATACCAGCGCAGGCCTTCGGTCAGGCTGCCTTCCAGCAGTTGCGCGTGGCGCAGGCTGCCCACCCGGTTGGCCAGCACACCGGCAAACGGCAAGTCGGCCTGGTAACGCGCCAGACCCAGGGCCAGTGCGCCAAAGGTCTGGGCCATGGCCGTGCCGTCGATCACCGCCAGCACCGGCACACCAAAGTGGCGCGCCAGGTCGGCGCTGGACGGGGTGCCATCGAACAGCCCCATCACCCCTTCGATCAGGATCAGGTCGGCTTCGCCAGCCGCTTCCCACAACAGCCGCCGACTTTCCTCGGCGCCGATCATCCACAAGTCCAGCTGGTACACCGGCGCGCCACTGGCCCGCTCGAGAATCATGGGGTCAAGAAAGTCCGGGCCGCACTTGAACACCCGCACCTTGCGCCCGAGGTTGCGGTGCAGGCGAGCCAGTGCGGCAGTGACGGTGGTCTTGCCCTGGCCCGAGGCGGGTGCCGCGATCAGCACGGCGGGGCAATGGCGCGCCTGGCTCACAGTTCGACGCCCTTCTGTGCGCGGATGCCGGCCTGGAAGGCATGCTTGAGCATGCCCATCTCGGTCACGGTGTCGGCCAGTTCGATCATTTCAGGTTTGGCAGCGCGGCCGGTGACAATCACGTGCTGCATCGGCGGGCGGGCCTGGATGTCGGACAGCACCTGGTCAAGGTCGAGATAGCCGTGCTTGAGGGCGATGTTCAGTTCATCCAGCACCACAAACTGCACGCTTGGGTCCTGCAGCAACTGGCGCGATACCGCCCAGGCCGCTTCGGCGGCGGCGATGTCGCGCTGGCGGTCCTGGGTTTCCCAGGTAAAGCCCTCGCCCATCACGTGGTAGCGCACCTGCTCGGGGAAGCGACGGAAGAACAGCTCTTCACCGGTGCTGTTGCGGCCTTTGATGAACTGCACCACACCGCACTGCATGCCATGGCCCAGGGCGCGCGCAAGCATGCCGAAGGCCGAGCTGCTCTTGCCCTTGCCATTGCCGGTCAGCACCAGCAACAGGCCGCATTCGTTGGGGGAATTGGCAATACGTTCGTCGATGATCGCCTTCTTGCGCTGCATGCGCGCCAGGTGGCGTTCGTCGCGGTCGGTGGATTCGCTCATGGGGTTCTCCGCAGGCTGGCACCACGGCAAGGCGCGGCGGCAGGGATTAGGCAGGCAGACGGAGAACGCGCAGGGGCCATGGCAAGGCGCCACGGTGCACCGCGCATCACCCTCCGTGATGCCGTTGGCAGATATCAGGCCGGTCTCCGGGCTTGTGAGCGGGCCTTGGCCCTGGCCTGCGCGCCTTCCCGGGTACGCACACCCAGTGGCCCTGCGCGGCCGCGACTCACCTACCGTTGCGGGGGCAGCGCCGGAATCGCGCCCTGCTGGCGCCCACCGGCTTCCCAGTTTCACCCTGCCCAGTCGAGACTGGCAGGGCACCTGAAACACGCGCGAAGGTTAGAGGGTTGTACCGGGAGCGTCAATCGAAGCAGGCTTCACAAGGCTGAACACGCAAACAGCGTGCAATGGCCTTTACGCCAACCTGTGCCACACTGATATCACATAGCCACCACTCTCAACTGCATGCAACCACAGCCACAACAGGAGAGCGCAGTATGCGAGGCCAGATCATCAACAACACAAACCTGCAGTTCCTAAGCCCGGTGCTGGAACGCTGGATCGACTGTATCGACCGCTTCAACCAGTTTGCCGGCGACGCCGAAGCCCCCTACTGGCATGGCGCAGCCGCCAACACCGGGATGCTGGCTGCAGCGGCCTGGCAGGCTGAACTGGCGGCGCTGGAGCAATTTGCCGGCAAGAAACAGCGCGACGAAGGCGAATATGAAGGGCGCTGCGATCTGTCAATCAGCAGTGCTGACGAAGTGCTGTATCTGAGCATCAGCCAACGCTGGCCAAAGTTCGCCAAGCTGGACGTGGCACCCGCCCTTCAACAAACCGCTGCCCTGGCCCGCCAGGTGGCCTACCCCAGCCAGTTGAAAGCCGGGGCACTGTTCATCACCCCTTGGAAGCCAGGCCAGCACGCCAGCCCCGAGGAATTGCAGGACCTGGTCGATGACCTGCAGAAGCACACCGCCTGCGCCATCGCCTGGTACTTCCCGTATGCGTACCGCAAGCTGCACAACGAATCAGGCCAATACTTCCCGGGGGTAGCGTTGCTGCTCAAACAAGCCTGAGGCGCCTGCCACCTTTAAAATCAGGCGGGGAAAAACCGTTCGACCAATCGTGGGTTGCCCAGGCGTTCAACATAGGCCTGCCTGACAAACAACTCACCAGTGCGCAAGTCATACACCGGGCCGGACGCCGGCTTGGGTACCTGGCGCAAGCGAACGTTGACGAAGCGATAGTCGGCCCCGGTAATCTGGCCGATGTGTTCGATCTGAAAGTAGGCACCCGGCATGAACAAGGTTTCGGCCTCTTCCTTGTAATTGGAAAATACCGTGACCGGAACACCACTTGAATACGCCCCGGCAGGCAATTCGAACACCACTGAACTTTCATCGAACACGCCATGCTCCCCAGTGCTCGCTATGTCGTCCGGGTCGGCAGCGAACTTGCGCATCATGTAGGGGTTTTCGGTAAAGGATGAGAGGTCGGTATTGACCAAGGTGTCACCCACTTTGAAACGGCCACTGCGAAAATGCACGCCACTGGTGCCGCGCACCCCGTGCCCGCCGCGGTACAGCGGCACAGCAGCGTCCCGAGGCAGGCGCTCCATGCTGGTTGCCAGCTTGTTCAGGTAGCTGACCGGCCAGCCGCGCTGATCACCCATGCGCAGGTAATTGTTGATTGAATCATCATAGGTGTAGAGCTCGATCAAACTGTTGTTATAGTGCGCACCCTCCCGGTACGTGTAATGCGCCACCCCTTCGTACTCGACGTATTCATAGTCCTGGGCGTCATACAACGGCTCGCCACCATTGGGCACTGAAGCAATATCCCCGGCGTCCAGAAGCGCCTTATGCCTCACATGCGCCTCGGAGGACATTGCAGCACTGCGTTGCTGGTTGCTACGCATGTACTCATCCCAGAAGGGTGATGGCTCACTCGCCAGGCCGTCACCGGGTGCGCCCCCCTTCAGCCGTGGCGGTTCGAGCAATTCCCACTCACCTGTGCCAGACAAGCGAACCGGTCGCATTGGAGCGAAGGCAAACGGATTATCGGGGTCAACGATCAGCCAGTGCTTGAGCTCGCTGCTATAGCGCACGCGATAAGGCAAACCGGACAAATCGATCCAGCATTCACCGTAAGGGCCAAGCCGGATGCCCTTGAGCTCGTCAGTGCCGAGCGCCTCACCCGCCAGCACCACATTGGCCTCTTGCCCCAGCAAGACCTTTTCAGGTGCGGGTGCCACTTGCCAGCCGACCAGGGAAGCACCTGTTTCATGATACGCAGGCTGATGCGACAGCGCCTTGAGCGTGCTCGAAGCCTTGGTGTCGACTTCAACCATACCCATGGCCGCGAAAATACTGTCGAATATCGCCGCCCCCAGCGCCGCCTCGCGGCCTTCGCGGGTACGGGCATGCAGGCCCAGGTCAACGTCTACATACAGTTTGCCGAACGACAGCCCAAGGATCGCCAGTGGCAGGCTGGGGCACAGCGGCGCCAGGTAAAACGTAAAACGCAACAATACATCGAGATAACCGTTGAGCATCCCTTCCCGTAACCGCTGGTTGTCTACCAGCATTTCGGCGTTGTGGCGCATGTTCTGCGCGGCATCTTCGCCCAGGTGGCCAAAAAAGTCCGTTGAAAAGGGGCGATAGTTACGCTGAAGGAGGCCCAGTGCCTCGTGCTCGCTACGGCTTCCTGCGATGGCTTGGAGTGCCTCCCTTGCATCATCCGTTTCCACCGTCAGCTGTGGGTCTGTGACGATGCCCGCCAGCACGCGCTGCAAACCATCCCGAGAACCCAACTGCGCCTTGAACCATCCCGCCATCGCTTGCTGCGAGTCAAAGCCGCGCAAGGCCTGCTCGTCGAAAGGCAGGTAAAGCACTGTTCGCCCGCTGGGCAGCGCCAGCACATACATCCATACCCGCCCTGCACCTGCGGGGTGGCAGGCGTTTACGGTTACTTCGCTGGGAGCAGCCGCCTGGCGTAATTGCTTCAGGGTCGGCACGCTGCCCTGCGGTTTCAAAGCGGTATCTACCAAGCATCGCAGTTGAGCAGCGTCGTCCGCGCTGATGGTACCGTCACGCAATGCACGCACGCATTGCCCCAAAAGGTTGACCTTGGCCAACACCTGAAAGTCGCCAGACCGGGTGGCCCAGAAGTCATTCACCTGTTGGCGCACAAGCTGGGCAAAATCCAGTTTCCAGAAGTCGCGCTGCACCTCCCGCGCCAGCATCGGCACTTCGTTGCGCTCATCAAACCATGGAGCGTGCGGGCCCTGCCGATAGAAGCCGCCATACAGGTCCAGCTCATCGGTAGCATCCTGGAAGCCCAGGTCAAAACGTTCGATGACCAGTTCGGTCAGGCGCAGCGACTTGATTGGCGGGCCACTGTGCGCCCAGCCATTGAAACTGCGGCTGCTGGAACTTGCGCCCGTGAACTGATGCCACCAGACACGATCCGGGTCCCAGTCTTTCTTCGTGTGCCGGCGCAGGATTTCGCCGGCATGGGTGCGGGCCAGCCGATAGGGGTCGGGGTAATCCCGTACAAAATCCCGTGCCAGCTGCGCCAGCTCATGGCCAACCCCCAATACATGAAGGTTGTGCTGCATTGCCTGTTGCAGATCGTACATAGTCGTTTCCTGATGGATACCGGAAACGAAATGGTCGCCAGCCGCCCTCCTCCGGCGGCTGTAGATATGTCTGGGCGCGAGGTGTTATTAACCAGGGAAGAAGCGGTCTGCCAAAGCTGGCGTGCGAAACCGGGCCCGGTAGCTGGACAGGTCGAATTCCTGGCCGGTACGCAAGTCGTAAAATGGCCCGGCAGCAGGTTTTTCGATTTGTCTCAGGGTGACGTGAATAAAGCGGTAATGCTGCCCATACACTTGCTGAAGCTTGTCAATCCGAAAATACCTTCCTGGCAGGAACAGCGTTTCTGCTTCATCCCAATAAAGTGAAAAGGCACTGATGGGCGTACCGTCCTGGTAGGCCTTGGCCGGCAGCTCAAAGACCACGGAAGTGTCATCGAAGATACCCGGCTGGCCAATAGGCGCCTGGGCAGAACGCTGAGAGGCGAAAGCTGTGACCATGTAGGGATTTTCAGTAAACGATGTCAAATCGGTATTCACCAGCACATCACCAACCTTCAACTTCCCCGTTCGATATCGCTCCCCGCCGGTACCTCGTGATAAATGGCCGCCACGATACAGGCTGACATCCTGGTTTTTGGGAAGGCGCTCCAGATTGCCAGCAAGCTCAAGCAGGTAGTCATCTTCATCGCCATACTTGTAGAACCCGACCCGGAACACGTCGTTTACCGTTGTTTCATCGCAGGTGTAATACTCGATCAGCGAATTGAAATAGTCGCGGTTGTAGCGGTATGTATACTGAGGGGAGCCATCCTGCAGGATGCAGTCCAACCCACGGCTGTCCAGTGCAGGCGCCTGTCCTACTGGCAATTCGGGAATAGCCCAGTCTTTGAGCAGCGCTTTCTGCCGGTGCAATGCACTGGCCGAAAGTATCTTGCTGTCTACTGCGTTTACCGAGGTATAGGCATCCCAGAACTGCGACGAAACACTGCCCATGCCTTCAACCGGTGGCGGCGTGCCTCCCAGCAAGCGTGGCGGCACCAGCAGTTCCCATTCATCATGCTGATTGAGGCGCACCGGGTAAATGGGGCCAAAGCTGAACGGGTTATCAGGTTTCACAACCAACCAGGCTGACAGCTCGTGGCTGTATCGCACTCGGTAAGACAACCCGTTCAAGGTAATCCAGCAGCTACCGTCATCGTTGACACGCACACCATGCAAACGACCATGTTGTGCCAGCTCTCCTTCTACCAGCGCATTGGTCTCGATTCCTTCGATTGGCAATGTGGCAGCAGGCGCCACCTGCCACTGCTCCAGCGAAGCGCCCGCCTCGTTTTGTGGTGCCTCATAGGTGAGAAAGGCAAAGCTGGATTGAAAGCCCAGGTCTGCCATGTTCAACGCTGCAAACAGGGTATCAAGCATCGCGCTGCGCAACGCTGCCTTGCGGCCTTGCTCATCCTGGGTATTCAACGCAACATCTACTTCCAGGCCGACCTTGCCAACACTGGCGCCCAGCAGTGTCAGCGCCATAGGCCAACCCAATGGGGCAAAGCCACCGAACACCTTGATGAACGCACCCAGGTAACCCGTCCACATGGCCTTGCGCAGGTCGGCATTGCTGGTCATTACCGCTGCACTGATGCGCATTTCATGGGCCACCTGATTACTCAGATAGGCGAAGAAATCGCCCTTCAACGGCCGCTTCATGTAAGCCAGTAACGCTTCAGCCGCCTGGTCTGTCTGGCTGTCGGCAATACTGCGCAAGTGGGTACGGATCCCATGCGCCTGTTCTGCATGTTGCGCGTCGGCATGAGCGGCCGTGGCAAATGCGTTCATCACGCTGGGGTTGCCCAACTGCTGGCGAAGCCAGGCTGCCATCGTCAACTCGGACTCAAAGCCCTGAAATGCCTTTTCCGACCATGGCAGGTACAGCAGTGTTCGCCCGTCAGCTGCCGCCAGGCTATAGAGGCAGCCCCTGTCGCTTTCATCCAGTGCATAGCGGCTGATGACAAACGGGTTGGCATTGCTGCTGCGCTGAAGAATAGCCAGTGTCGGCAAATCTCCCTCGGCCAGGTCACTGGCAACCAAGGCGCGTAAACGCCCCCAGTCAGTCTGGTTGATACGCCCGCCATCCAGAGCCCGGCGCCCCTGCCCGAGGACATTGACCTTGCCCAGCACCTGGTAATGCGCTTTGTGCTTACGCCAGAAACCATTGATCTGCTCACGATTAGCCTGGGCAAAATCCAGCGCCCACAAATCCGCCTTCACGTTGCTGCCCAGCATACGCACTTCGTTTCGCTCATCGAAACTGTTGGCGTGCGGGCCTTGCCTGTAAAACCCGCCATTGAGGTCAAGGTCGTCAGGTGCTTCTTGAAAGTGCGAATCGAAGCGCCGGATGATCAGCTCTGCGAGGCGCATCGACTTCAATGGCCGCCCGTGATGCTGCCAGCCGGTGAAGGTACGCGCACTGCTGCTGGCGCTCTCGAATTGGTGCCACCAGATAAAACGCGCCGACATGGCCCGCCCGGTGTGCTTGCGCAAAATCGCAGCGGCATGCTGGTTGGCCAACGTGAAAGGGTCTGGGTAGTCACGAATGATGTCATACACCAGCCGCACCAGAGGGCGGCCGGCATCGAGTGTATCGAGGCTGCGGTTGACGCGATCTTTAATGGAGGTCATTGCCCTTTCCAGAAGAAGATGGATCGAGCGACCATCTTCTTTGTTCAGCAGGGCAATGCGCGGTAGCGGGATGCTGCCAGTGCGCAGCAGAAATCAGGGGTTCTGTGCGAGGTGCCCTTGCGGGATCACCCGCTTGGCCTGCAGGTAGGCCTTGGCCCAGTAACTGTTGGACAGGTAGTCCAGGCGTACGGTGCCACCTGTGGAGGGGGCATGCACGAAGCGGCCTTCCCCTACGTAGATACCGGCGTGGCTGACTTGCGAACCACCACTGGTAGCGAAGAACACCAGGTCACCGGACTGCAGCGAGCTGGCATCGACTGTCGGCGCGCGCATGACGATCATTTCCCGCGTCGAACGCGGCAGGCTGATACCCGCGGCGTCACGGTATACGTACTTGATCAGGCCGCTGCAATCAAAGCCGGAATCCGGGGTGTTGCCGCCCCAGCGGTACGGCGTACCCACCAGACCAATGGCGCGAATCAATACGTCATCGGCAATCGGCGAAGGGCTGGGCTGGCTGTAGGTAACCTGTGGCTGTACCACAGGGGCCGGCGCAGGCGCACGGCTGGAGCAGGCAGCCAGCAAGGCTGCCAGGGAGAGTAATGCGAAGCGCGCCATCTTTACCATGGCCGGAACATCCTGTCTTGGACCGCTGCGCAGCAGCCGAAAAGAGTTGAGAATTTAGATTAGACGCTTTCTGTAAATGCGCACGGCGGCGAGCTTTTTTCAAAGCATCGCCGCCGCGGCAGGGCACAGCATTTGGCCATCAGTTGCGCGCGATGTTGGTCGGCGCCATGGCCAAGGCACGCTTGGCTTCGATGAAGGTCTTGCTCCAGTAGCGGTCACCGAGGCTGTCGATGCGCACGCCACCGCTGCGGCGGCTGCTGGAGTGGATGAACTGGTTGTCACCCAGGTAGATGCCGGCATGGCTGACGCGACCGCGGCCATTGGTGCTGAAGAACAGCAAGTCACCTGGCTTGAGCTTGTTGCGCGCCACTTTCGGGGCATCGACGTTGATCATTTCACGCGTGGAGCGCGGCAGGGTCATGCCGGCCTCTTCGCGGAACAGGTAGCCGATGAAACCACTGCAGTCGAAGCCTGACTTTTCCGAGGTACCGCCGAAGCGGTAGCGGGTGCCGATCAACGACATGCCGCGCTCGAGAATGCTGTCAGCCAGTACCGGCAGCTGGTAAGGCTTGCTGCTGGAGAAGGACTGCAGGTCATCTTCGGTGGCCAGCTCTTCCGGTTCGCCGAACACCGACGAGGACGAGGCTTTGGCCTTGATTGCCGACTGTGCGGCGATGGGGGTGTGAGCCTGGGGCTGCTGCTCTGATTGAGAAGCCGGGCCGTGGGCCGCGCAGCCAAAAAGCAGGGTCACGAGTGCGAGTGGCACGAGGGGTGCGAAGCGCTTCAGCATGGGCACGACCGTGTCTGTAATCCTTTAGAAGGAGGAAACTATGCCCTCTATCATGGCCATTTGCAAATTTTATTGAAAAAGATGTGACTTTTTCGTTTTGCCGCTCTGGCCCAAGGTTTTCAGGGGGTTACCAGCCGAGGGTTTCCTTCAGGAAAGGGATGGTGAGCTTGCGTTGTGCCTGCAGCGAGGCTTGGTCAAGGCGCTCGAGCAGGTCGAACAGCGCACTCATGCTGCGCGCACCGCGGGTGAGGATGAAGTGGCCGACTTCGTCGGTGAGGTGCAGACCGCGGCGTGAAGCTCGCAACTGCAGGGCACGCAGCTTGTCTTCGTCGGACAGGCCGCGCATCTGGAACACCAGGGCCAACGTCAGCCGCGACTTCAGGTCCGGCAGCTTGATCGGCAGTTCGCGCGGCGATGCCGAGGCTGCCAGCAACAGCCGTCGGCCGCTGTCACGCAGGCGGTTGAACAGGTGGAACATGGCCTCTTCCCAGTCGGCCTTGCCGGCGATCACATGCAGATCGTCGATGCACACCAGTTCGTACTGGGCCAGGTAGTCAAGCAGCTCCACGCCGCGATCGAGCAGTTGTGCCAGGGGCAGGTAGACCGCGGGCTCGCCGCGTTGCTGGAAGCGGTGGGTGGCAGCCTGCAGCAGGTGACTACGGCCAACACCCTGCTTGCCCCACAGGTAGATAAGGCTCTCGGTCCAGCCGGCGTCGGCTTCGCATAGCCGCTCGACGTAGCCCAATGCCGCAGCATTGGCGCCCGGATAGTAGTTGATGAAGGTGGCGTCATCGCGCAGGCGCACACCCAGGGGCAACTGGATCGGTGGTTTCATGCTCGCGGGCGGTCGACGAGACCGCAGGGGGCCTTTGCTGAACAATGTGCAAAGTCTATACCCGCAACGCGGGACGCACAATCTCGGCGGCGGATAGCACAAGCAAAATCAACAAGTTGCACACTATATGCCTGAAATGCGCACCCTTGTAGGAGCGGCCTTGTGTCGCGATGGGCTGCGCAGCAGCCCCAACAATTTGTGCTGGGGCTTCAATTTTGGGGCTGCTGCGCAGCCCATCGCGACGCAAGGCCGCTCCTACAGGGGCCGTAACGCAACCTTGGGGATCACAACTCCGGGTCAACATCCCCGGCATACATGTCCGATTCCTTGTACACGTCATGCACATGCCGCAGCAGCACCATGATCACCGCCGCCACCGGCAACGCCAGCAGCACCCCGGTAAAGCCGAACAGTTCACCACCGGCCAGGATGGCGAAGATCACCGCCACCGGGTGCAGGCCGATGCGGTCACCGACCAGCAGCGGCGTCAGCACCATGCCTTCCAGCGCCTGCCCGACCATGAACACCGCGACAATGCCCAGCATCGGGTACAAGTCGCCGCCGAACTGGAACAGCCCCGCTACCAGCGCGGCACCGATGCCGATGATGAAGCCCATGTACGGCACGATGGCCGCCAGGCCGGCAATCATGCCGATCAACAGGCCCAGTTCCAGCCCTACCAGCATCAGCCCCACCGAATAGATGATGCCCAGGGCCACCATCACCAGCAGTTGCCCGCGCACGAATGCCCCCAGCACTTCATGGCATTCGCCGGCCAGGCCCACCACCTGGGGTTCATACTGGCGAGGCAGCAGGCTGCGCAGCTTGGCCATCATCAGGTCCCAGTCGCGTAGCAGATAGAACCCTACAACCGGGATCAGCACCATGTTGGCTACCCAGGCAATCAATGCCAGGCTCGAGGCGGTCGCTTGCGACAGCACCACGCCGACAATGTCGGTGGTCTGGCCCATGTGCTCGCTGATGGCTGCCTTTATCTTGTCGAACTTCCAGAAGCCATCGGCCAGACCCAGCCGATGCTGCACCCACGGCAGCGCCACATGCTGCAGCCAGTCGAGCATCTGCGGCGCCAGCTCGTACAGCCGCACCAGCTGCTTGGCCAGCATTGGCACCAGTACCAGCAACAGGGCCATGAACAGCAGGGTGAACAGGCCGAACACCACCACCACACCCCAGGTCCGCGACAACCCCCGGTCCTCCAGCCAGTCAACCAGCGGGTCGGCCAGGTACGCCAGCAGAATACCGATCAGGAAAGGCGCGAGAATATTGTGCAAGCTATACAACAGCACGGCTACCAGCAGTGCAGCGCCCAGCCAGATCCAGCGACGCATGTCAGTCAATGTCAGTGCTCCTTACCAACGGAATCGCAAGCCGTCGAACGGCTTGGCGGCGGGTTGCGGCTGGGCCGCCGGCTCTTGGCCGGCCACAGGCGCTGGCGTAGCCGGCACCGCGGGCGCTTGCTCCACCGCCACCTCCTGCAGCTTGGCCAGGCCAAGCTGGGCACGCAGCTGTTCCCGGTTGGCGGTTACAGCGTAAGTCAGGGTCGTACCTTCGGCCATTTGCAGGCGCGGGCCATAGGGTTCCAGCACCCGCGCCAGCTCGGCGTAACGCTGCAGGTTCATCCCCTGCACTTGTACCTGCAGCTGGCTGCTGGCGCCCGGGCGGGTGACATAGCGCGGCGCCAGGCGGCTACTGACCGCCAGCATCACCGCATCGGCCAGCGCTGCCGGGTCGGCGCCTTCGGCAGTGCCCTGCTCACGCTGGTCACCCAGCCACAGCTGCCACTTGCCCTGCCATTTGCCATCGGCCTCCTGGGCATGCACCGCCAGCAAGGCATCGGCACCATAACGCTTGGCGGCCTCACGCAGTGGCGCCGGGTCGCTGCTTTCGATCTGCTTGGCATCGGCCACCAGTTGCTCCTGCAAGTCCGCCAGCGGCAAGCGCAGCGGCAGGCCGCGGTGCTGGGCGGCACGCCGCAAGGGTTGCGCGCTGGCCTGGCCATCACCGACCAGGCTGCTGCCTTCGACACTGTCGTTCAGCCACCAGCCGAGGATGGAGGGGCGGTTGCTGCCCCACAGTGCCAGGCCGGCCTTGCGCAGGGCCCGTTCGGTGCTGCCGGGGTCGAACTCGACCACTACCGATTCTGGCGGGCCGGCTTCGCTGCCTACCTGGTTGATGATTTGTTGCGGGTCCTTGCGCAGCTCGGCCAGCGCCGGGCTTTGCGCCGCCCTGGGGTCGCCGGTCAGGCGCAGCACCAGGGTATCCAAGGCTTTGCCGGTAGCGGCGGTACGGGCTTCGGCGCCCTGGCCGCTGACCGGCTCGCGCACCTGATAAAGGCCAGGGACATTTTCAGCCATGGCAGCGGCTGAAATCAGCGCCAGGCAACCGGCTGCCAGAAGTTTGAACAAACGCATGGAGGATTCCTGTCCATTACCGCAATGCCTATACCTTATACACGGGGGCGCAAGGTCACCAGTCGCGAGCGGTGAAAGATTGGTTGCGGGAGGTAGATGTTGGGTGTGACAGGGGTTCGGCTTGAGAGGTTCAGCGCCGGACGCCCACAACTATTTACCCACTTTCATGCCCTGCCCGTCGGCCTGAGGATGGCCGCTGCCCGGCAACCCTGATAAAATCGCGCGCCTTCACAGACCACTGACGTTTCAGGCAGCCGCCGCTTATCCGCCGGCCTTGGCCGTCATGGTCGTTTTTAAGAATCCCTCCCTCCTAAAGGCCTGGATCAATGAGCAAGCAACCCTCCCTGAGCTACAAGGACGCCGGTGTAGACATCGACGCCGGCGAAGCACTGGTCGAACGCATCAAGGGCGTGGCAAAACGCACCGCACGCCCTGAAGTCATGGGTGGCCTGGGCGGCTTCGGCGCCCTCTGCGAGATCCCGGCCGGCTACAAGCAGCCAGTGCTGGTCTCCGGTACCGACGGCGTCGGCACCAAGCTGCGCCTGGCGCTGAACCTGAACAAGCACGACAGCATCGGCCAGGACCTGGTCGCCATGTGCGTCAACGACCTGGTCGTCTGCGGTGCCGAGCCGCTGTTCTTCCTCGACTACTACGCCACCGGCAAGCTGAACGTTGACGTGGCCGCCACCGTGGTCACCGGTATCGGTGCCGGTTGCGAACTGGCCGGCTGCTCGCTGGTCGGTGGTGAAACCGCCGAAATGCCTGGCATGTACGAAGGCGAAGATTACGACCTGGCCGGTTTCTGCGTGGGCGTGGTGGAAAAGGCCGAAATCATCGATGGCTCCAAGGTTGCCACCGGCGACGCGCTGATCGCCCTGCCGTCCTCGGGCCCGCACTCCAATGGCTACTCGCTGATCCGCAAAATCCTCGAAGTGTCGGCTACCGACATCGAGAACACCCAACTGGACGGCAAGCCGCTGACCGACCTGCTGATGGCGCCAACCCGTATCTACGTCAAGCCGCTGCTGCAGCTGATCAAGAACACCGGCGCGGTCAAGGCCATGGCCCACATCACCGGCGGCGGCCTGCTGGACAACATCCCGCGCGTACTGCCGAAAAACGCCCAGGCCGTGGTTGACGTGGCCAGCTGGCAGCGCCCGGCTGTGTTCGACTTCCTGCAGGAAAAAGGCAACGTCGACGAGCACGAAATGCACCGCGTACTGAACTGCGGCGTGGGCATGGTCATCTGCGTAGCCCAGGACCAGGTCGAAGCGGCCCTGAACGAACTGCGCGCCGCCGGTGAACAGCCATGGGTAATCGGCCACATTGCCGAAGCTGCCGAAGGCGCCGCCCAGGTCGAGCTGCAGAACCTCAAGGCACACTGATGCCGAGCAAGACCTGCAATGTAGTGGTACTGCTGTCGGGTTCCGGCAGCAACCTGCAAGCCCTGATCGACAGCTGCCAAAGCCAGGACAGCCCGGTGCGCATCCGCGCGGTGGCCTCCAACCGCGCCGATGCCTACGGCCTGCAACGCGCCGCAGCGGCCGGCATCGACAGTGCCGTGCTTGACCACACCCGGTTCGACGGCCGTGAAGCCTTCGATGCCGCGCTGATGGCGTGCATCGACGGCTTTGCCCCCGACCTGGTGGTGCTGGCCGGTTTCATGCGCATCCTCAGTGGCGACTTCGTGCGCCACTATCAGGGCCGCCTGCTGAACATCCACCCGTCGCTGCTGCCCAGGTACAAAGGCCTGCACACCCACCGCCGGGCCCTGGAAGCAGGCGACGCCGAGCATGGCTGCAGCGTACACTTCGTGACTGAGGAACTCGATGGCGGCCCACTGGTCGTACAGGCTGTAGTACCGGTGGCGTCTGACGACACCGTCGAAAGCCTGGCCCAGCGGGTCCACCAGCAGGAACACCAGGTCTATCCCCTGGCCGTGCGCTGGTTCGCTGAAGGCCGCTTGCGCCTTGGCGACCAAGGTGCATTACTGGATGACCAACCCCTGCCGGCCAGCGGTCACTTGATCCGATCCTAGGAGAATTTATGCGTCGTGCCCTGCTCTTGGCTCTCGCCGTGCTCGCCCTGCCCCTCCAGGCAGCTGACCTGAAGCCCTTCTCGGCCAGCTACACCGCCGACTGGAAGCAGCTGCCCATGAGCGGCACTGCCGAGCGCAGCCTGGTCAAAAATGCCAACGGTACCTGGGACCTTAACTTCAAGGCCTCCATGATGATCGCCAGCCTGACCGAGCAAAGCACCCTGCGCCTGGAAAACGACACCCTGCTGCCGCAGAAGTACCACTTCGAGCGCGGCGGCCTGGGCAAGGCGAAGAAAGTCGACCTGAACTTCGACTGGAACAGCAAGAAAGTTACCGGCAGCGACCGGGGCGATGCCATCAACCTGCCGCTTAACCGCGGTGTGCTGGACAAGTCGTCCTACCAACTCGCCCTGCAGCACGATGTGGCAGCGGGCAAGAAGAGCATGACTTACCAAGTGGTTGATGGTGACGAGATCGACACCTACGACTTCCGTGTACTGGGTACCGAGAAAGTCACCACCAAGACCGGCCAGGTCGATGCAGTGAAGGTCGAGCGCGTGCGTGACCCAAGCCAGAGCAAGCGCATCACCGAGCTGTGGTTCGCCAAGAACTGGGACTACCTGCTGGTGCAGCTGCGCCAGGTAGAGACCGATGGCAAGGAGTATGTGATCGTGCTGCAGGATGGCACGGTCGATGGCAAGCCGGTGAAGGGTAACTGAGCCGGCGCTGCCTGCTGTAACCGAAAGCCCCGCCCAGTGCGGGGCTTTTTTCTGCCTGCCATATGCTAACGCGGTCTCTTGTAGGAGCGGCCTTGTGTCGCGATGGGGCGCGCAGCGGCCCCGGCAATTTTGAGGTTGGGCACAAATCCCGGGGCCGCTGCGCGCCCCATCGCGACACAAGGCCGCTCCTACACTGACCGCGCTCGGCCTACATGAAACTTGTTTCATGCCTGTTTTATTTACTTAGCCAGCTAACAAACCCTATAAAGGAGGTGTGCGACACAGTGTCGCAGCCCTCTCAAGAAGTGGAGTTTACCGATGACTGTCCAAGTAACCGAACGCGACGAATCGAAAATGTCCCACGAAGGCCTGGCCGCTGGCGTGCGGATCTGGGATGTGCACCAACAGGGCCAGCTGGTCGGCATGTTCCACAATGAACACGAAGCACACCAGTACCGTGCAGAACTGGAAGACCTGGAAAACCAGCGCACCACGCAATGACCCAGCTTTCAAACAGAAAACCCCGCCTAGGCGGGGTTTTTCGTGTTTACCACATCAGATCATCAGGGATCTTGTAAGCCGCGTACGGATCGTCTTCGTCCGTTTCCTCGACATGGGTATTCAGCAACAGGATACGGTTCGGGTCGCGCTCCTGGATCTTCACCGCTGCTTCACGCGGGATAACCTCGTAACCGCCGGCATGGGCCACCACGGCCAGCGCGCCATTGCTCAGCTTGCTACGCATCAGCGCGTTGACGGCAATGCGCTTGACCTTCTTGTCGTCGACGAAGTTGTAGTAGTCCTCGGTGGTCAGCTTGGGCAGGCGGGTGGCCTCGATCAACTGCTTGATCTGCGCGGCACGGGCCTTTTGCTCGGCCTTCTCCTGCTGCTGGCGGTTCAGCTCCTGGTCGCGCTTGACCTTTTCGGCCATGGCTTCCTTGGCAATGCGCTGCTGGCTGTCGTCGACTTCGACCTGGCCTTTGTGCTCCATGCGCTTCTGTTTCTTTTCAGCTTTGTTGGTCTGCGAGACCTGTTTCTGGTTGACCAGACCGGCTTTGAGCAATTGGTCGCGAAGGGAAAGGCTCATGAATGTTCACTCACTTATGCAACAGCTCAGCCGCAGCTGGGCAGGTTCTTTTCCTGACGCTTGGCTTCACCCCAAAGGGCGTCCAGCTCGTCAAGGTTACAATCTTCTATGGGGCGACCGCTGTCGCGCAATGCCTGCTCGATAAAACGGAAACGTCGCTCGAACTTGCGGTTGGCTCGGCGCAGGGCGTGTTCCGGGTCCTGCTTGAGGTGGCGGGCCAGGTTGACGGCGGCAAACAGCAGGTCGCCAACTTCATCCTCAAGCGCATCGGCATCGCCGTCAGCCATGGCCTGCAGCACTTCGTCCAGCTCTTCCCGGACCTTGTCCAGCACCGGCAACGCCGCCGGCCAGTCAAAACCGACCGTGGCTGCGCGCTTTTGCAGTTTGGCTGCCCGCGACAGCGCCGGCAAGGTTGCCGGCACATCGTCGAGCAGCGACAACTGTTCGGGCTGGCTTTTTTCCGCGCGCTCTTCGGCCTTGATTTCTTCCCAGCGCGACTTGACCTGGGCCTCGTTCAGGCTGGGCGTGCCCACCGGCGCATACAGCTCGCCAGTGGGGAATACGTGCGGGTGGCGGCGGATAAGCTTGCGGGTGATGCTGTCGACCACGCCATCGAACTCGAAACGCCCCTCCTCCCGGGCCAGCTGGCTGTAGTAGACCACCTGGAACAGCAAGTCGCCCAGCTCACCTTGCAAGTGCTCGAAATCACCGCGCTCGATGGTGTCGGCAACTTCGTAGGCCTCTTCGATGGTGTACGGGACGATGCTCGCGTAGTTCTGCTGCAGGTCCCACGGGCAGCCGTGCTGCGGGTCGCGCAGGCGGGCCATGAGGTGCAACAGGTCTTCGAGGGTGTAGGTCATTCAGGCAGGTCCTTCGGTGGTGGCTTCTTCGCGAGTAAACCCGCTCCTACATTTACAGTGCATATCTGAAGATTTGCACCCTCTCTGTGGGAGCGGGTTTACCCGCGAAGCAGGCGCCTCGGTCTCAAGGGGTACGATTACGCCGCGTCTCGATGATGTTCGGCAACTGCGAGATGCGCCCCAGCAGGCGGCCAAGCGCGTCCAGGCCTGGAATCTCGATGGTCAGCGACATCAGCGCGGTGTTGTCTTCCTTGTTCGAGCGGGTGTTCACCGCCAGCACGTTGATCTTCTCGTTCAGCAGTACCTGCGACACGTCGCGCAACAGGCCCGGGCGGTCGTAGGCGCGGATGACGATGTCGACCGGGTAGGTCTGCACCGGGATCGGCCCCCAGCTCACCTGGATCATGCGCTCCGGTTCCTTGCCCGCCAGTTGCAGCACCGAGGCGCAATCCTGGCGGTGGATGCTCACACCGCGGCCCTGGGTGATATAGCCGACAATCGCATCCCCCGGCAGGGGCTGGCAGCAGCCGGCCATCTGCGTCAGCAGGTTGCCGACACCCTGGATCTGGATGTCGCCACGCTTGCCGGTGCGCGGGCCGGTAGGCTTGCGCGGCACCAGCTCGATCTGCTCGATGCGCTCGGGCTCGAGCAACTGCTGGGCTGCGTTGACCAGGTGGGCCAGGCGCAAGTCGCCAGCACCGAGCGAGGCGAACATGTCCTCGGCAGTTTTGACGTTGGTTTTTTCGGCCAGGCGCTCGAAGTCCACCTGCGGCAGGCCCAGGCGGCTGAGCTCGCGTTCGAGCAAGGTCTTGCCGGCGGCCACGTTCTGGTCGCGCGCCTGCAGCTTGAACCAGTGAACGATCTTGGCCCGTGCCCGCGAGGTGGTCACGTAGCCGAGGTTGGAGTTCAACCAGTCGCGGCTGGGGTTGCCGTGCTTGCTGGTGATGATCTCGACCTGTTCGCCCGTCTGCAGGCTGTAGTTCAGCGGCACGATACGGCCGTTGATCTTGGCGCCGCGGCAGTTATGGCCGATCTCGGTGTGCACGCGGTAGGCAAAGTCCAGCGGCGTGGCGCCCTTGGGCAGGTCGATGGCATGGCCGTCCGGGGTAAACACATAGACCCGGTCCGGCTCGATATCGACCCGCAACTGTTCTGCCAGGCCACCAATGTCGCCCAGCTCTTCGTGCCATTCCAGCACCTGGCGCAGCCAGGAGATCTTCTCTTCGTAATGGTTGGAGCTGGGCTTGACGTCGGTGCCCTTGTAACGCCAGTGGGCGCACACGCCAAGCTCGGCTTCCTCGTGCATGCCGTGGGTGCGGATCTGCACTTCCAGCACCTTGCCCTCGGGGCCGATCACCGCAGTGTGCAGCGAGCGGTAGCCGTTCTCCTTGGGGTTGGCGATGTAGTCGTCGAACTCCTTGGGGATGTGCCGCCACAGGGTGTGAACGATACCCAGCGCGGTGTAGCAGTCGCGGATTTCCGGCACCAGCACACGCACGGCGCGCACGTCGTAGATCTGGCTGAACTCCAGGCCTTTGCGCTTCATCTTGCGCCAGATCGAATAGATATGTTTCGCCCGGCCGCTGATGTCGGCCTTCACACCCGTGGCCAGCAATTCGTTCTGCAACTGGTTCATCACGTCGCTGATGAACCGCTCGCGGTCCAGCCGGCGCTCGTGCAGCAGCTTGGCAATCTGTTTGTACTGGTCAGGTTCAAGGTAGCGGAAGGACAGGTCTTCCAGCTCCCACTTGATGTGGCCGATACCCAGGCGGTGCGCCAATGGCGCATAGATATCGAACACCTCACGCGCGACACGCAGGCGTTTCTCATCGTCGGCGGCCTTGACCGCACGGATCGCACAGGTACGCTCGGCCAGCTTGATCAGCGCCACGCGCACGTCGTCGACCATGGCCACGAGCATCTTGCGCAGGTTTTCGACCTGCGCCTGCGAGCCCAGCACCAGCGACTGCCGCGGGCTGAGGCTGGCACTGATGGCAGCCATGCGCAGCACGCCGTCGATCAGCTTCGACACCACCGGGCCAAAACGCTGGCTGATTTCGGCCAGGGTCACCTTGCCTTCACGCACCGAGCGGTAGATGACCGCTGCCACCAGCGAATCCTGGTCAAGCTTGAGGTCGGCGAGGATTTCGGCGATTTCCAGCCCTGCCTGGAAGCTGGACGTACCGTCCGCCCAGGAATGCTTGGCCGGGTTACCCTTTTTCTCTACCTCATGGGCAAACTCGCAGGCCTCTTTAAGCGCTGCGCGATCCAGTGCCGAATCGACGCTTACCACATGGTCCAACCATGCTTCGAGATTGATACTGCCGTCAGTGTTGACCGGCTGGTGCACTCTCACCTGTACCATCTTTGTTTTACCTTTCCATACAGCACACCACGCGGGTGCGCTGGCGATCACCGTGTGGCCACCCTTCCGTGGCGGCCGCACCAAGGGGCCAGTCAGCTAGCCCGCTTCGAATAACGCCATGGCCTCGACATGTGCCGTTTGAGGAAACATGTCGAGAATCCCGGCCCTTTTTAACCGGTACCCCTGGCCGACCAGCACCTGCGCGTCTCGCGCCAGCGTGGCCGGGTTGCACGATACGTAGACCAGCCTGCTGGCCTTGAGGCGGGCGATGCCTTGCACCACCTCGTAAGCACCGTCGCGCGGTGGATCCAAGAGTACCGCAGAAAAGCCCTCGGCGGCCCATCCGGTGCCTGCCAAAGGCTGCGATAAATCGGCCTGAAAAAACCGTGCATTATGCACATTGTTGTTTCGGGCATTGGCCGCGGCCCGATCGACCATGGCCTGTACACCTTCCACGGCCACCACTTCGCGCGCCTGGCGGGCCAGCGGCAAGGCAAAGTTGCCCAGGCCGCAAAACAGGTCCAGCACGCGCTCGTCGGCCTGCGGTGCGAGCCAGGCCAGCGCCTGCTCGATCATTGCCGTGTTGACCTGGGCATTGACCTGCACGAAGTCGCCCGGGCGCCAGGCCAGTTCCAGCTGCCACGGTGCCAGGGCAAAGCCCAGTTGCGCGGCCGGGTCCAGCGGCGCAGGCTCACCTTCGCCTTGCAGCCACAGCTGGGCATTGGCCTGCTCGCAGAAGGCCTGCAGCCTGGCCAGGTCTTCTGCCGGCAGCGGCGCCACATGGCGCACCAGCACTGCTTCAGCGGTGCCGCTGAACAGCTCCACATGGCCCAGCGCCTGCGGTTTGCTCAACGAGCGCAGCACGGTCGGCAAGTGGCGCAGAATCGACTGCAAGGGCTGTACCAGCACGGCGCAATCGTCGATGGCGACGATGTCCTGGCTGGCTTCGGCACGCAAGCCTACTTCCAGCTGGCGTGCCTTGATGTCCCAGCGCACGGCCACGCGGGCCCGGCGCCGGTAGCCGAATTCCGGCCCGCTCAGCGGTGCCGCCCATTCTTCAGGCTGCACGCCAGCTACCCGTTGCAGTTGCTCGGCCAGGGTGCGCTGCTTCAGCGCCAGTTGTGCATCGTGTGGCAGGTGCTGCAGGTTGCAGCCACCGCAGCGGTCATAGTGGCGGCACGGCGCTTCACGCCGCTCGGGGCTGGCCTGCAGCACCCGCTCCAGGCGGGCTTCTACCACTTTGCCGCGGGCATTGAGCACGCGTGCCTCCACGGCTTCACCCGCCAGGGCACCACTGACAAACCAGGTGCGCCCTTCAAGGAAGGCGATGCCACGGCCGTCACCGGCCAGGCGCTCGATATCCAGGCGCTGCTTTTTGCCCACCGGGACCTGGGGGCTACGGTTACCGCCGGCCGGCTGGAAGCGCAGGCCGCTGTTGGTTTTTTTCTTTGACATTTAGCTCGGGTCGAACAGGCCGGTGGACAGGTAACGGTCGCCACGGTCGCAGATGATCGCGACCATCGTGGCATTTTCCACCTCGCGGGACAGGCGCAGCATGGCTGCGACCGCACCACCGGAAGACACGCCGCAGAAAATGCCCTCTTCGCGGGCAAGGCGGCGGGTGGTGTCTTCAGCTTCCTGCTGCGACATGTCGACCACACGGTCGACGCGGGTGGCGTCGAAGATTTTCGGCAGGTATTCCTCGGGCCAGCGGCGGATACCCGGAATGGCCGAGCCTTCCATCGGTTGCAGGCCGATGATCTGTACCGCCGGGTTTTGTTCCTTGAGGTACTGCGAGCAGCCCATGATGGTACCTGTGGTGCCCATGGAGCTGACGAAATGGGTGATGCTGCCTTGGGTCTGCTGCCAGATCTCCGGGCCGGTGCTGTTGTAGTGAGCGATCGGGTTGTCGCCGTTGGCGAACTGGTCGAGTACCAGGCCACGGCCTTCGGCCTGCAGCTTCTCGGCCAGGTCACGGGCGCCTTCCATGCCCTCTTCCTTGGTCACCAGGATCAGCTCGGCGCCATAGGCGGTCATGGCCGCCTTGCGTTCGGCAGTGGAGTTGTCGGGCATGATCAGGATCATCTTGTAGCCTTTGATCGCCGCCGCCATCGCCAGGGCGATGCCGGTGTTGCCGGAGGTGGCTTCGATCAGCGTGTCGCCGGGCTTGATCTGGCCACGCAGTTCGGCGCGGGTGATCATCGACAGCGCCGGGCGGTCCTTCACCGAGCCGGCGGGATTGTTACCTTCGAGCTTGAGCAGGAGGGTATTGCTGGTTTCGCCAGCGATGCGCTGCAGGCGAACCAGAGGCGTATTGCCGACGCAATCGGCGATGGTTGGGTACTGCAAGGTCATGGCGTATTTCACAATCCGGACGGCAGGGGCGCCTATCATACCGGCAAACCCTTCGCGGCCATATCACGCAATCTGTGGTGGATATAGCTACAAGCTATATAGGTGTGACCTGTCGTGGCCTCTTCGCGGGTAAACCCGCTCCCACAGGGCCCGTGCCAGATTCAGATGTAGTGTTGTACCTGTGGGAGCGGGTTCACCCGCGAAGAGGCCGGCACATGTAACGGCAACCTCATCCAAAGCCGCAGCCCCCGCTTGCCATTCTGCGCCCACAATGTCCCGCCCTGGCGCTGGATGGCACTACGGGCAATGCTCAAACCCAGGCCAAAACCACCATCCCCCGGCCGCGAGCCGTCCAGCCGCGAGAACGGCGCAAAAATCCGCTCCAGGTCCTCTTCGGCCACGCCGCCACCTTCATCTTCCAGCCACAGCCACCAGTAACTGCCCTCACGCTGCCCACCCAAGCGCACCACACCCTCGGCAGGCGAGTGACGAATGGCATTGCGCAACATGTTCTCCAGCGCCTGGGCCAGGTGGTTGAGATTCCCCTGCACCCAGCAATCATCCGGTACTTCGCAACGCAACCGCGCGGGCGACCAGCCGCTCTCGTAACTGGCATTCTCGGCCAGCAGCTCCCACAAGGCCTGGACCTCGATCGGTTCCAGGTTCATTGGCGCGCGCTCGGCGTCCTGCCAGGCAAGTTGCAGGGTGTCCTCGACCAGCTGCTGCATGCAGTCCACTTCGCGGGTCAGGCGCTCACGCAGGCGGCGCAGGTCGGTTTCACCGTCGCAGGCCACCCGCAGGCGGCTCAGCGGCGTGCGCATTTCGTGGGACAGGTCACGCAGCAACTGCTGCTGCAGGGCCACCGTGCCCTGCAGCCGCTCGGCCATCTGGTCGAAGGCGCGGGCCAGTTCACCCAGCTCGTCATGCCGGGCGATGGTGCGCGAATCCAGGCGTGCCGAAAGCTGGTCGGCACGCCAGGCATTGGCCTGTTCGCGCAACTGGTTCAACGGCACGATCAACATGCGGTACAGGCCCACGCACAGCAGCAAGGTGAACAGGCCGGGGATGATGCCGTTGGTAACGATGCGCCACAGCAAGCGATGCTGGTCGGGGTTGAAACGCGGTGGCAGTTCGATCACCAGCATGCCCTGCTCCGGTGCCCCCGGGAACGGTATGCGTACCCACGGCTGGTCGACACTGCGCCGGCTCATCGGCCAGTCGACCCCGCGCAGGCGCGTTAGCCGCTGCATGATCTGCGGGTTGAGGGTGGCGCTGTCGAGCGGTCGCAGGTTGATGTCGAGCACACCCACCCAGCCACGTTCGCGCTGGTGCATCGCCGCCACCCACTGGTCCAGCCCTGCCCGCCCGCCACTGCGCCAGGCCTGTTCGGCCTCGCTGGCATAGCCACGCAGCGCTTGGCGCGCCGGCTCCGAAAGGAAGGCGTTCTGGGTTTCCATGTGCCGGCCCCAGGTGTAGCTGAGGCCGATCATCAGCAGGCAGAAGCCCACCAGCAGGATGGCCAGCTTCCAGAACAGCGAGTGGCGGTCGAGCATGGCTATTCCGCCTCGCTGGCACTGAGCACGTAGCCCTTGCCCCACACAGTGCGGATCTGCCGCTCGTGGTAGCCAATACCCTTGAGCTTGCGACGGATCTGGCTGACGTGCATGTCCAGGCTGCGGTCATGCCGTGAATAGCCCCGCTGCAACACGTGCTGGTAGAGGAATGGTTTGCTCAACACGTCATCCAGGTTGCGGTTGAGGATCTCGAGCAAGCGGAACTCGCTGGGGGTCAGGCCGGCCAGCTGGCCATCCAGGCGCACGTCGCACAGCCCTTCGTCGAACTGCAGCTCGCCAAGACCTGCCTGTTCCAGCGGGGCTTGATGGCGACGCTCAAGCGCCACACGGCGCAGGATTGCCTCGATGCGCACCTGCAACTCGGCCATGCTGAACGGTTTGGGCAGGTAGTCGTCGGCCCCGCGCTGAAAACCGCTGATGCGGTCTGCTTCGGCACCCAGCGCCGACATCAGGATCACCGGCGTGGCGCTGCGCTTGCGCAACTGCGCCAGCGCGTCCAGGCCGTTCAGCCCGGGCAGCAGGATATCCATGAGCACCACATCGAACACCTGGCGCCCGGCCGTTTCCAGACCCTCCAGGCCATTGCGGCACCAGGTCACCTGGAAGCCGCCGCGCTGCAGCTCTTCGTGCAGGTAGGCACCCAGTACCGGATCGTCCTCGATGGCGAGGATATTGGAGTTGTGAATAGCTACAGGATTCATTGGCAACTGCCATGCATTCTCAATTGCGCAATTATTGAGCATCCAGAGGCCGCCAGGCAACCGCCCTGCGACCAATGCCCCGGCATCGGCGCAAAACACGTACTAAAGAGGTGCAATGGTGCGGCAGGCGGAGTAACTTCGCGGCTTGGCCGTCAGCGCTTGACGGCATCCAGGCACATCACAGGAGGCGAGTGTGCTCGATCGCTTGGGAATCCGCAGCCGGGTCCTGCTGCTGGCGCTGTTGCCGGCTGGCCTGATGGCCCTGGTGCTGGGCAGTTACTTTACCTGGCTGCAGCAAAACGAGCTGCGCACCCAGTTGCTGCAGCGCGGCAAGATGATCGCCGAACAGCTGGCGCCGTTGGCTGCGCCGGCCATGGCTCGGCTGGCACCTGCACAACTGGAGCGCATTGCTGCGCAAACCCTGGAGCAAAGCGATGTGCGCGCGGTCGCCTTTCTGGCCCCGGACCGTACGCGCCTGGCCCATGCCGGCCCGAGCATGCTCAACCAGCCACCCAGCGGCGGCAGCGGCACCCAGTTGCTGCAACGCAGCGGCAATGATGCTACTCGTTACCTGATGCCGGTGTTCGGTCACCATCGTGACCTGGCCACCGATGCCGTGCCGGCTGAAGCCGAACGCCTGCTGGGCTGGGTCGAGATCGAGCTGTCGCACGATGGCACCCTGCTGCGCGGTTACCGCAACCTGTTCACCAGCCTGTTGCTGATCCTCGCCTGCCTGGCGCTCAGCGGCCTGCTGGCAGTGCGCATGAGCCGCACCATCAACGGCCCCATCGAGCGCATCAAGCACGCGGTCAACCAGCTCAAGGACGGCCACCTCGAAGAACGCCTGCCAACCATGGGCAGCCATGAGCTTGACGAACTGGCGCGCGGCATCAACCGCATGGCCGAAACCCTGCAGAACGCCCATGAAGAGCTGCAGCACAGCATCGACCAAGCCACCGAAGACGTGCGCCAGAACCTGGAAACCATCGAAATCCAGAACATCGAGCTGGACATGGCGCGCAAGGAGGCTCTGGAGGCCAGCCGCATCAAGTCGGAGTTCCTGGCCAACATGAGCCACGAGATCCGCACCCCGCTCAACGGCATCCTCGGCTTTACCCACTTGCTGCAGAAAAGCGAGATGACGCCGCGCCAGCTGGACTACCTGAGCACCATCGAGAAGTCTGCCGACAACCTGCTGGGGATCATCAACGAGATCCTCGACTTCTCCAAGATCGAGGCCGGCAAGCTGGTACTCGACAGCATCCCGTTCAACCTGCGCGACCTGATCCAGGATACCCTCACCATTCTTGCCCCGGCCGCCCATGCCAAGCAGCTGGAACTGCTCAGCCTGATCTACCGCGACACACCGTCTTCGCTGATCGGTGACCCGCTGCGGCTCAAGCAGATCCTCACCAACCTGGTCAGCAATGCCATCAAGTTCACCCGCGAAGGCACCATCGTCGTGCGCGCCATGCTCGACGACGAGCATGAGGACTTCGCCCAGCTGCGCATCAGCGTGCAGGACACCGGCATCGGCCTGTCACCGCAAGATGTGCGCACGCTGTTCCAGGCCTTCAGCCAGGCCGACAACTCGCTGGCCCGCCAGCCTGGCGGCACCGGCCTGGGGCTGGTGATCTCCAAGCGCCTGATCGAACAGATGGGCGGCGAAATCGGCGTCGACAGCACCCCGGGCGAAGGTTCGCAGTTCTGGATCAGCCTGAACCTGCCCAAGGCCCACGACGATATCGAGGAGCTGCCCCTGCAACCGTTGCTGGGCCGCCGCGCCGCCATCGTCGATGGCCACGAACTGGCCCGCCAGGCGCTGGAGCACCAGCTGGAGGATTGCGGCCTGAGTGTCAGCGTGTTCGCCTCCTTCGACCAGTTGCTGCAAGCCGTACAAGCGGCCAGCCAGGCCGGCCAGCCGTTCGAGCTGGCTGTGCTCGGGGCCAAACTGGGCAACCTGTCGCCCGAGCAACTGGGCCATTACCACCAGCAGCTCGAGCGCTACCATTGCCAGTGCGTGGTGTTGTGCCCGACCACCGAGCAGGCCCTGTACCACCCCTTCCTGCCCAATGGCCATGGTCAGTTGCTGTCCAAGCCCACCTGCACGCGCAAGCTGCGGCGCCTGCTGCTGGAACTGGTGCAGCCACGTCGCCCCCTGGGCGAGGTCAACAGCATCAATGGCCAGCGTCAGCCGAAAATCCTGTGTGTCGACGACAACGCCGCCAACTTGCTGCTGGTGCAAACCCTGCTCGAAGACCTGGGGGCCGAGGTACTGGCCGTCGACAATGGTTATGCGGCAGTACAGGCCGTGCAGGACGAACCGTTCGACCTGGTGCTGATGGATGTTCAAATGCCCGGCATGGATGGCCGCGCCTGCACCGAACAGATCCGCCTGTGGGAAAACACCCAAAGCGGCAACCCGTTGCCGATCGTTGCCCTCACCGCCCATGCCATGGCCAATGAAAAACGGGCGTTGCTGCACGGTGGCATGGACGACTACCTGACCAAGCCGATCAGCGAGCGGCAACTGGCCCAGGTGGTGATGAAATGGACTGGCCTCAGCCTCGGCGCACCGCAGCAGGCGCAGGCCGAGCAACTGGGCAACAGCGATGAACTGAAGGTGCTCGACCCCGAAGAAGGCCTGCGCCTGGCTGCCGGCAAAGCCGACCTCGCTGCCGACATGCTGAGCATGCTGCTGGCCTCGCTGGATGCCGACCGCGATGCCATACGCGCCGCTCGCGAGGCTGACGACCGCAATGGCCTGATCGAACAGGTACACCGCCTGAACGGCGCCTCGCGCTATTGCGGCGTACCGCAGTTGCGTGCGGCGTGCCAGCGCAGCGAGACCTTGCTCAAGCAGGAGAACCCGCAGGCGCAGCAGGCACTGGACGAACTGGATGCAGCGATCAATCGCCTGGCTGCACAGGCGCGGCTGAGCGCTTGACTGGATGTTTTCGGCGCCTGTGAGATCGAGCGCCGAAGTGTTCGCCTCGATACATTCAGCGCCTGTCAGATCGAGCGCCGCCCGCGCGGCGCTTGGCGGCTAAAGCCGCTCCTACGTTTGTTTCGGGCCAGTTATGCCTGTGGGATTTGCGCGCGAACGCCTTGGCGCATGGCACGATAACGCGTCGTACAAACAAGGCGGTCGCGCGCGCCCGGCACAGGAGGGATTGGCCAGAAACAAACGTAGGAGATTCTATGGTTTTCAGCAAGCCGGTTTGACGCCTTTGGTGGTGTATT
>NZ_JACVZC010000069.1 GCF_016658545.1 Pseudomonas sp. S37
CCCCCCCCCCCCCCCCCCCCCCCCCCCCCCCGCTCCTACAGGGGACCGCGCAAGGCTTAAAAGCCGACTGTGGCAGACAGCAGATAGGTGCGCGGGGTCGACAGGGTCAAGCCCGGCTCGCTGTCGTCCGATGCCCCCGCCGAACTCCAGTAGCGATCATCCAGTACGTTCTCGACACTGGCACGCAAGGTCACTTCGGTAGCATCCACCTTGAACGCATACCGCGCCCCCACGTCATAGCGTTCCCAGCCATCGATCTGCTTGCTGTTGTTCTGGTCCAGGTACTGCGAGCTGGAATGAATGCCGCGCGCCGTCAGGGTCAGGCCGTTCACCCCTGGCACATCCCACTCGCCACTCAGGTTGACGTTGTACTCAGGCGTGGCCGGCGCGCGGTTGCCGTCGTAGGCACCGCCGACGGTATCGGTCAGCTCGCTGTCGATGTACATCACCCCGCCCAGCACACGCACGCCCTGGATGGGCTCACCGAACACGCTCAGCTCGATGCCGCGGTTGTCACGCTTGCCGTTGGGGCCGAACACCCGCGAAGTGGCGTTGGTCTCGTAGGCTGGCTGGCGAATGCGGAAGGCGCTGGCCGTAAAGGCCACCTGGCCAAAGTCATACTTTGCCCCCACTTCGACCTGGCGGCTGGTGAACGGCGGGAAGATCTGGTCTTCGTTGACCGAGGTCGACGGGGCGATCTTGCCCTGGCTCAGGCCTTCCATGTAGTTGGCGTACAAGGACAGCTGGTCAGTGACCTTGAGCAACACACCGCCCGAAGGCGAGACCTTTTCTTCGTCATAGGCAGTTTCGCCTTTGACGCCGTCGCTCCAGTCATCCACCTGCACCCGCTGCCAGCGCGCGCCCAGGGTCAGCAGCAGACGGTCGTCGAAAAAGCCCAGGGTGTCGGCCAGGGCTACACCGGAAAAGCGGTTTTCCGTGTACACCTCGGGGTCGATGCGGGTGGGCGTGCCCGGCGTCGGCGTTGCGACCGGGTTGTACAGGTTGCTGGGCGCCGAAGCGTAGCGCGCACCGCCGTTGGTGAAGTCCATGTAGAAATAGCTGGCGGCTAGGTTCAGCTCGTGGCTGACCGGCCCGGTGTGGAACCAGTTGCGCAGGCCGGCCATGGCGGTGCGCACCGACTCGTCGCGGGTGAAGTCGCGCGGCTGCACGGTGAAGTCACCGGCATCGTTGATGATCGACACGTTATGGCGCAAAAAGTCGTGGTTGCTCTTGCGCGCACCGACCGCGCCATAGGCCAGCAGCGACTCGCTGATGTCGTACTCGGCATGCAGCGCGCCGAAGGTGTCGTTGGTGCGCGCCTTGCTCCAGGCCTGAGCATAGTTGTGGCGCACGTCGCTGGCATCCGGCACCTTGGCATTGGCGCCGATCAGCACGCGCTCCTGTGGCGCATCGGTATCGCGCTCGGTGTGGCCCAGGTCCGCCGACAGGCGCAGGTGCTCACCACGAAAGTCCAGGCCCAGCACCGCCATTTCGCGATCGACGCTTTGATGATCCCATTCGGTATCACCCGACTGCTTCACGCCATTGAAGCGCACACCAAACTGCTCGCCCTCACCAAAGCGGCGGCCAATATCCACTGCGCCGCCGGCCTGGCTACCGGAGGCAAAACTGCCGGTGAATTCGCTGATCGGTTTGTCGCCAGCCCGCTTCGGCTGCACGTTGATGCCGCCGCCCACGCTGCCACGCGGCGAAATGCCGTTGAGCAACTGGCTGGGGCCTTTGATGATGTCGACCCGCTCGGCCATTTCCATGTCGATCGAGTAGGTCGGCAAGATGCCGTACAGGCCGTTGTAGGCGACGTCGCTGTTGAACAGGCTGAAGCCGCGAATGGTGAACTGCTCGAAGCGCCCACCGGCCGGGTTGGTGGCACGTACCGAAGGGTCACTGGCAATCAACTCGCCCAGGGTCCGTGCTTGCTGGTTCTTGACCACATCACTGGTGTAACTGGTGATGCTGAACGGGGTTTCCATGAAGTCACGCGAACCGAGCAGGCCTTGTGCGCCCTGCCGTGCTACCTGGCCACCGGCGTAAGGTGGCGATTCACCACTGGTGGCCAGGCCGCCGACGATGCTGGTCGGGGCAATTTCCAGGGCGCCACCGGCCTGCGGCGCAGGCACCAGGGTGAAGGCGCCCTCACCCACAGGCAGTAGCTGCAGGCCGCTGCCGCGCAGTAACTGGGCGAAACCTTCATCGATACTGTAGCTGCCGGACAGGCCGTTGCTCTGCCGGCCCTGCACCAGTGCCGGGTCCAGCGAAAGGCTGACACCGGCCTGATCGGCAAAATGGGTCAACGCGGCGCCCAGGCTGGCGGGCGCTACCTGAAAGGTGCGGCGCGCGGGCTCATCGGCCCAGGCCGGTGCACACAACAACAGGCTCATGGCGAACAACGGGTGCGCGGCGCGCGCCAGTGGGCGCAGGCGGCAAGACTTTACTGCAGGCATTGAACAAGGCTCCCCTTTATTTTCTACTACCGGTAATGACCGGTGAGTGAAAAAAAGGGGACAGCCTCACACACGATTTTCTCGCGCAGACAGGCTGACCCAGTAACGCGTACGTGCCTGCACCTGCAAAGGCAGGCTGGCAGCCAGCAATGCCAGCACCCGGTCGGTGTCGTCGAGGCGGAAGGTGCCGGTCACCCGCAGGCCCTCCAGCTCCGGCGCCCAACGCAACAGCCCGGGGCGATAGCGGCGCAGTTCGTGCAGCAACTCGCCAAGTGGGCGGTCGTCCAGCCGCAGCACACCTTCGCGCCAGCCCAGCGGCCAGGTGTCCAACGCGCTCGCAGGGCCGACGCCAGCCGCCTGCAAACGGGCCTGCTGCCCGGCCTGCAACCACTTCGCCGGGCCTCGTAACGGCTGCAGGTTGGCTGCCCCATCGACCACCGACACCCGGCAGGCGTCATCGAACAGACGCAGACAGACCTCACTGTCATTGAGCGCCACCTGGCCGAAAGGCAGCTGCACATCAAGGCTCAAGCCAGCGGGCACCTTGACCGCGACTTCGCCGCGCAGCAGGGTCAGGCGTCGGGCGCCAAGGTCGATATCGACCGCACTGTCAGTGTTCAACTGCACGAAGGTGCCATCGCTCAGCAGCACCTGCCGGCGCTCGCCCACCGAGGTTCTCAGGTCGGCGGTCCAGGCTTGCAGTGGTAGTTCACGGCTGACCAGCCAGGCCGCCGGCAGCAGCGCAGCCACGCCCAAGGCCTGTTTGAGCAGCGCCCGGCGGCCGGCATCCGGGCGGTCGAGGGTGGCCATGGCCAACGCCCCGGGCAAGCCGGAAAAACGCGCACGCAAAAGCGATGCCTTTTGCCAGGCGTCTTCGTGCAGGCTGCTACTGGCCCGCCACTGTGCCAAACGCAGCAAGTCGCTTTCGCTGGCATCACCAGCGTCCAGCAGTGCCAGCCAGTGGGCGGCGGCGCGCACCGCTTCGCGGGTTTCGGGCGAGTGGCTGGTCATGCCAGCTCGGCCAACAGGCAATGTTCGTAGGCCTGTGCCATGTAGCGCTTGACCGAACGCTCGCAAACGCCCAGGCGCTTGCCGATTTCGGCGTAGCCCAGGCCTTCCAGCTGGCTCCAGAGAAAGGCCTTGCGCACGGGCGCCTTCAGGCCGTCGAGCAGTTCATCCAGTGCTTGCAAGGTTTCCAGCAGTATCCAGCGCTGCTCTGGCGAAGGCACGTGTTGCTCGGGCAGCTGTGCCAGGGCATCCAGGTAGGCCTGTTCAAGGCTACGGCGCTGGTGGAAGTTGCTGAGCAGGCGCTTGCCCACGGTCAGCAGATAGGCGCGCGGCTCACGAATGTCTGCCAGCGGCTGGGCACTGGCCAGTACGCGCAGGAAGGTATCCTGGCTGAGGTCGGCGGCATCCCAGGCGTTGCCCATACGCCGGCGCAGCCAGCTTTCCAGCCAACTGCGATGCTCCCGGTACAGGGCAGGCAGGCCAGGATCGGTTGGCGGCGCGGCGTCGTACATGTGGAAGGCCCTGCGGCAGCGTAAATAGGATTAATTCTAATTTACGTTATACCGCAGAACCAAGCGCTTTGTTACCGGTCAGGCAATTGCCGCGTCCACCAGCACCTGGGCTTCTTGGACCAGGCGCTGCAGGTGCGCCTCGTCGATGAAGCTTTCGGCGTAGATCTTGTAGATGTCTTCGGTGCCCGACGGGCGTGCGGCGAACCAGCCATTAGCGGTCATCACTTTCAACCCGCCGATTGCCTGGCCATTGCCCGGGGCGTGGCTAAGGATCTGCACGATCGGCTCACCGGCCAGTTCGGTCGACTTCACCTGCTCCGGCGCCAGCTTGCTCAGCAGGGCCTTCTGCCGTGCATCGGCCTTGGCCTCGACACGGGTGGCAAACGGCTTGCCCAGTGCTTCGGTCAGGTCGGCGTAAGCCTGGCTCGGGTTGCGCCCGGTGCGGGCGGTCATTTCGGCGGCCAGCAAGGCCGGGATCAGCCCATCCTTGTCGGTGGCCCAGACCGAACCATCGCGGCGCAGGAACGAAGCACCGGCACTTTCCTCGCCACCAAAGCCGAGCGAGCCATCGAACAGGCCCTGGGCGAAGAACTTGAAGCCCACCGGCACTTCGTACAGTTCACGGCCCAGGCGCTGGGTAACGCGATCGATCAGGCCGCTGGACACCACAGTCTTGCCCACTGCGGCATCGCTGCGCCATTGCGGGCGGTGGCGGTACAGGTAATCGATGGCTACCGCCAGGTAGTTGTTCGGCTGCAACAGGCCATCGGCAGTGACGATGCCGTGGCGGTCGTGGTCCGGGTCGCAGGCGAAGGCCACGTCGAAGCGCTCGCGCAGGCCGATCAGGCCCTGCATGGCGTACGGCGAGGAGGGGTCCATGCGGATCTGGCCGTCCCAGTCGACGGTCATGAAGCGGAAGGTCGGGTCGACCTCGGTGTTCACCACTTCCAGGTCCAGCTGATAATGCTTGGCGATCGCCGTCCAGTAGCGCACCCCTGCCCCGCCCAACGGGTCGACGCCCAGGCGCAGCTTGGCGTTACGGATGACATCGAAGTCGATGACGTTTTCCAGGTCGGCCACATAGTGGCTGATGTAGTCGTGGCGGTGGGTAGTCGGGGCCTGCAGCGCCTTGGCGTGGTCCATGCGCTGGACGCCCGCCAGGTTCGCCGCCAGCAGATCGTTGGCCTTGGCCTCGATCCACTTGGTCACGTCGCTGTCGGCCGGGCCGCCATTGGGCGGGTTGTACTTGAAGCCACCGCTTTGCGGCGGGTTGTGCGACGGGGTGATGACGATACCGTCGGCCAGGCCCTGGGCGCGACCACGGTTGTGGCAGAGGATGGCGTGGGACACGGCCGGTGTGGGCGTGTATTCGTCATCCTTGGACAGCATCACCTGCACGCCGTTGGCGGCCAGCACTTCCAGTGCACTGGCAGTGGCCGGTGCCGACAGGGCGTGGGTGTCGGCGCCGATGAACAGCGGGCCGTCGATGCCTTTTTCCTGGCGGTACAGGCAGATGGCCTGGGTGATGGCCAGGACGTGGTACTCGTTGAAGCTCAATTCAAGCGAAGTGCCCCGGTGCCCCGAGGTGCCGAAGGCCACCCGCTGGGCCGCCACGGCAGCGTCGGGGCGGCCGGTGTAGTAGGCGGTGAGCAGCCGGGGAATATCGACCAGCACACTGGCCGGAGCCGGCTTGCCTGCCAAAGGACTGAGCGTCATGCAAAAACCTCGAGTTCAACGGATGTTGGTGTTGGAACGTGCAGTGTACTGAGAGTTGCAGGGGCGTGCGATGGGCGGCAGCAAAGAAACAATGGCTTACGCGTTCCTTGTGGAGGCCCCTGTGGGAGCGGGTTCACCCGCGAAGGAGGCAGCGCGATGGCTGGCACCGGCTGCGCCGGTGTTCGCGGCTAAAGCCGCTCCCACAGGAAGCGCGTAAGCCGCTCATCTTGCTTTTGACGGTCTAGAGTAGAGGCCATAACCATCAAAAAAGAGGCCCCATGGCTTTCCACCGCCTGACCCATACCCACCCCCGCCTGAGCATCGCCGCCGCCGTCGGCCTGCTCGGCGCCTGGCTCATTCCCGCTGGCGACAGCGTGCAGCACATCCTCGCCGGCTGGAACCTGGGCGTTTGGCTTTACCTGCTGCTGGTGTTGTACCTGAGTTGCAGCGCCAACCCGGAAAAGGTGCGCAAGGTCGCCCGGGTCGAGGACGAAAACGCCGGCCTGGTCCTGCTTACCGTGTGCATTGCCGCCATCGCCAGCCTCGCCGCAGTCACCTTGCAACTGGTGTCCAGCCGCGGGCTGCAAGGCAGCGCCCTGGCCTTGCACTACCTTTACACGGGCCTGACGGTGGCCGGCTCCTGGTTGCTGATCGGCTGCATCTTCAGCCTGCACTACGCACGGTTGTTCTACACCGGGCAAAACCACGAACCGCCCCTGCGCTTCGCCGATAACGAACGCAACCCGGATTACTGGGACTTCCACTACTTCTCGTTCACCATCAGCGTGGCCGTGCAAACGTCTGACGTAGGCGTTGCCGGGCGCGGCCTGCGGCGGGTGGTGCTGGCGCATTCGCTGGTGGGGTTCGTGTTCAATACGGCGATTTTGGGGTTTACCATCAATATCGCTGCCGGGCTGCTGGGTTGACCGAGCCGTTCGTCTGAAAGCGCTAAGTGTTGAACACCTGAAAAACGCGGTAAATCACCGTGAAAACAGGCGTTATCCAGCAAGGAAAACGTTTGCCATGCCGCCCCCCGAAAAAGCACGTCGATGACAAGGATGTGACCTTTGTCATGCATTAGTACATTTGTCGTATTTGCACCCGAGAATCGCGCCTGGCAGGTGCTATGTTTACCTTCCCGGCGGCCGCATCGATGTGGCCACCCGCTCACCAGGTCCAGGTACGGACAAGGAGGCTGGCATGAACAAGATGACGTTCCCCAACGCCTGCCAGGTGATGCGCTGGCATTTCCACCCGCTGGGCTTCGAGGCCAACATGGATGCGCCACGCAGCATGGTCGCACGGCTGTTCGACCGCGCCACCGGTGAAACCGTGCTGGCGATTGCCGGCATCCCCTGCGCGGCGATCATGGCTGCCGCCGATGTAGAACGCATCATCGAGGCCGTCGAGGCGGAGATGGATTGCTTTATCCCCGCCTTTACCTTGCGCGACGCGGTCTAACCCACAGCGGTGTTTGCCTGGCCCATGGCCTGCAGCTTGCCCATGAACTGCTCGGCCGGCACCGGCTGGCCCAGCAGGTAGCCCTGCAGCGAATCACAACCCAGGCGGGTCAGGAAGTCCTGCTGCTTGTCGGTCTCCACCCCTTCGGCAACGATCCGCAGGCCCAGTGCCTGGCCCAGTGCGACGATGGCCGAGACGATCGCCGCATCGTCACTGTCCTGCTCCAGGTCACGCACAAAGCCGCGGTCTATCTTCAGTTCGTTGGCCGGCAGGCGCTTGAGGTACATCAGGCTGGAGTAGCCGGTACCAAAGTCATCGATGGACAGGTCCACACCCATGTCAGACAGGCGCTGCAGCACGGTCAGGCTGGCGTCGGCGTCGTGCATGGCGGTGGTTTCGGTGATTTCCAGGGTCAGGCAGTTGGCCGGCAGGCCATTCTGCCGCAGCGCTCGGGCCACGCTTTCGACCAGCCCGGTGTGGCAGAACTGGATAGCCGACAGGTTCACCGCCATGCGCCAGCCGTGATGGCCCTGGTCCAGCCACTGGCGCATCTGCCGGCAGGCTTCATCCAGCACCCACTCACCAATGGGAATGATCAGCCCGGTCTTTTCCGCCAGGCCGATGAAGCGGTCGGGCAGCAACAGGCCTTGCTGCGGGTGCTCCCAGCGCAGCAACGCTTCGGCGCCGATCGGCTGGCAGGCCTGGGCGTCGAACTTGGGTTGGTAGTGCAGGCGGAACTGGCGCTGCTCCAGCGCCTGGCGCAAGTCCTGCAGCAGTTGCAGTTGCTGGCGGGCGTTGCTGTTCATCGACACGTCGAAGAAGCTGTAGCCGTTCTTGCCGGCGCTCTTGGCGTGGTACATGGCGGCGTCGGCATTGCGCAGCAGCTCGTGCTGGTCCTGGCCATTGCCCGGGTAGAGGACGATGCCCAGGCTGGCCGACAGTTGCAGGTCGTGCTCGGCCACACGGAATGGCCGTGACACCAGGTTGACCTGCTTGACCGCAACATCCATGGCATCGTCCGGCTCTTGCAGTTCCACCAGCAGCACGAACTCGTCGCCGCCGATGCGCGCCAAGGTGTCCTGGCTGTGCAGGTGGCCGCGCAGGCGGGCGGCCACGGCCTTGAGCAGCAGGTCACCAATGTGGTGGCCAAAGGCATCGTTGACCGGTTTGAAGCCGTCCAGATCAATGAACATCAGGGCAAAGCAGCCGCCCTGCTCTGCCACCTTGGCGATGGCCTGCTCTATGCGGTCGGCCAGCAAGGTACGGTTGGGCAGGTCCGTCAGGGTGTCGTGCAAGGCCAGTTGGGTGAGTTCCTGGTTGGCCAGGGTCAGCGAACGCGCCAGCTCGGCGGTGCGTGCCTCCAGGCGGGCATCCAGCACCGAGGTCAGCAAGGCCACCGCCAATACTGCCAGGGTGGTGATCAGAACCAGGTAAACCAGGCCATCGCCTTGCAACCCGCTGCCCAGCGCGCCACAGAAGCTGCCATCGGGGAAGTTTGCCGCGGCCATTCCGGTGTAATGCATGCCGACGATGGCAAACCCCATCACCACGGCCGCCAGGCCGCGAATCTGCCGCACATAAGGGGTGTGCGCGCGCAAGCGGAAGGCGATCCACAAGGCTGCCGCCGAGGCCCCTACTGCTATCAGCAGCGAGGCGCCGAACAGCGTAGGGTCATAGTCGATGCCAGGCAGCATGCGCAACGCGGCCATGCCGGTGTAGTGCATGCAGGCAATGCCGGCGCCCATGATCAACGCGCCAAACGCCAGTTGCAGCCCCGGCAGGCTCGGCTGGCTGACCAGCCACAGGGCAAAGCCCGAGGACAGCACGGCGATCAGCAGTGAAAACGCGGTCAGGGCCAGGTCGTAGCCCAGGTCGATGGGCAGGCTGAAGGCGAGCATGCCGATGAAGTGCATCGACCACACACCAATGCCCATGGCCAACGCACCACCGCCCATCCACAGGTAGGCAGCGCGGCCCTTGGCCGTGGCGATGCGGCCAGTCAGGTCCAGGGCGGTATAGGACGCCAGGATCGCCACGCACAGCGAAATCAATACCAGCGAAGAGGAGTAGCTACCGGTCAGCATTGGGAGTTCCAGGGCCGGGACAGGGGGCCCGGAAAAAGCTGACGATTGTACTCAAGCTTTGACGAAACGCACGGGGTTTTTGCGAATGGGAATGGATCCAATGGTAAGACGGGTATTGGCCTTAATGCGGTCCCTGTAGGAGCGGCCTTGCGTCGCGATCGGGCTGCGAAGCAGCCCCAGGATTGTGATTCGCAAGCGAAAAACGCTGGGGCCGCTTTGCGGCCCGATCGCGACACAAGGCCGCTCCTACAGGCAGTACGCGGTTGCAGGTTATATTACTCCTGCTCGGCAAACGCCTGTTCAGCATCCCAGCCACCGCCCAGCGCGGCCACCAGCTGCACACTGGCCACCAACCGCCCTTGCAGCAGGTTCAGCACGCTGCGCTCGTTGCTTAGCGCAGTGGTTTGCACGTTGACCACATCCAGGTAACCGATCAACCCGGCACGGTACTGGTTCTCGGTCAGGCGCAGCGACTCGCGGGCGGCATCCAGGGCCTCCTGGCGCACCACCGCTTCATCACCATATACCTTCAACTGCACCAGCAGGTTTTCCACTTCCTTGAAGCCGTCCAGCACGGTCTGCCGGTACTGCGCCACGGTCTGGTCATACACTGCCACCGTGCGGTCGACCTCGGCGCTGCGCTTGCCGGCGTCGAACAGGTTCAGCGCCAGTTGCGGGCCTACCGACCAATAGCGGTTGGGCAGCTCGATCCAGTTGGTGAAACTGCTGCTGGAATAGCCACCGCTCATGCTCAGGCTAAGGTCCGGGAAGTACGCCGCCCGCGATACGCCGATATTGGCGTTGGCAGCCATCACGTTGCGTTCGGCCGACGCGATGTCGGGGCGCCGCTCCAGTAATTGCGAAGGTAGCGACACCGGAATTTGCGGCAGCGCCGGAATGTCCTTGCTGTCGGCCAGGGCAAAGTCGGCCGGGGTCTTGCCCAGCAGGACGGCAATGGCGTTCTCGAACTGCGCGCGCTGCCAGATCAGGTCGATCAGGTCGGCCTGGGTGCTTTTCAGCTGGGTGCGTGCCTGGGCCACCGCATCCGGGCCGGCGACACCGGCGCGGTACTGGTTTTCGTTCATCCGCAGCGAGCGTTCATAGGCCGCTACGGTGGCCTCCAGCAAGCGCTTCTGCTCGTCGATGACGCGCAGTTGCAGGTAGTTCTGCACCAGCTCCGATTGCTGGCTCAAACGGATAGAGGCAAGGTCGGCGAAGCTAGCTTCGGCGCTGGCCTCGTTGGCATTCAGGGTTTCGCGCAGCTTGCCCCACAGGTCGATTTCCCAGCTCACGCCCAACTGCGCGTTGTAGGTGTTGCGAATACCACTGCTGTTGTTCGACAGGCTGGAGCTGGAACTGCCGGTACCTTGTGCCGAACGGTTCTTGCTGGCGGTCAGGTCGAGGCTGGGGAACAGCGCCGCACGGCTGCTGCGCACCAGCGCCTGGGCCTGACGGTACTGGGCCTCCGATTGCGCCACGGTCTGGTTGCTGCGGTTCAGCTCTTCGACCAGCGCATTAAGCCCGGCATCGCCGTAGATTTCCCACCAGGCGCCGCGGGCGATGGCGTCAGACGGCGTGGCCTGGGTCCAACCCTCGGCGTGCTTGAACTGCGCCGCCTTGCTGGCCAGTTCGGGGCGATGGTAGTCCGGGCTCAGGGTACAGGCACTGAGCAGGGCCACGCACAACCCGGCGCCAAGCAGGCGCGAGCCACGGCCACGGGTCAGCGCTTGCAGGGCACGGTGAAGTGGGGTCTGGGCAAAAGTCATAGCGGGGTTTCCAGGGCGGCGTCGGTGCGCACGCCGCGCCAACGGTTGAAACGGTGGCGCAGGCGGTCGAGGTACAGGTAGACCACCGGCGTCGTGTAAAGGGTAAGAACCTGGCTGAACACCAGGCCACCGATGATGGTCAGGCCCAGCGGCTGGCGCATTTCCGCGCCTTCGGCGTGGCTCAGCAGCAGCGGCAAGGCGCCGAGGATGGCCGCCAGGGTGGTCATCAGGATCGGCCGCAGGCGCAGCAGGCAGGCCCGGCGGATCGACTCTTCCGGCGACAGGCCCTGGTGGCGTTCCAGTTGCAGGGCCAGGTCAATCATCAGGATGGCGTTCTTCTTCACCACGCCAATCAACAGGAACAGGCCCAGCAGCGAGATCAGGCTGAACTCGCCACCGGTAACGTACAGCGCCAGCAAGGCACCGACGCCGGCCGACGGCAGTGTCGAAAGAATGGTCAGCGGATGGATGTAGCTTTCATACAGGATGCCCAGCACCAGATAAACCAGCAGAAGCGCACCGAGGATCATGAACGGCTGGCCCTGCTGGGTCTTGGCGAAGGCATCGGCCGTGCCGCCCAGTTTGGCGATGACTTCCTCGGGCAGGCCAAGCGTGGCCACGGCCCGCTCCACTGCCGCCAGGGCCTGGTCGGGGCTGTAGCCTTCGGCGACGTCGAAGGCAATGTCTTCGGCGGCGAACTGGCCTTCGTGGCTGACCCGGTCGTTGGCCAGGCTGTTCTCGTAGTGGGCGATGGTCGACAGCGGCACGCGCGCGCCGTCGGCGGTAATCACCTGCACCTGCTCCAGGGTGCTTGGGTCCCAGGCGTACTTGGGGTTGATCTCCAGCACCACCTGGTATTGGTTGAGGCTGTCGTAGATGGTGGAGATCTGCCGCTGGCTGTAGGCGTTGTTCAGCACCGTGGTGACCATGCTCATGTCGATGCCCAGGCGCTTGGCCTGGTCGCGGTCGACCACCAGCGTCACCTGCTGGGTGCCGGCACCGTCGCGGGCGTCGATGGCGGTCAGTTGAGGCAAGGCACGCAGGGCCGCGACCACCTTAGGGAACCATTCACGCAACGCCGTCAGGTCACCACTTTGCAGGGTGTACAGGTACTGCGACGAGGTCTGGTCACGCCCGCCCCCGCCCAGTTGCAGGTCCTGGTCCGCCATCAGGAACAGCCGCCCGCCCGGCACCTTGGGCATTTCCTTGCGCAGGCGCTCGATCACTTTCTGGGCGTCCAGCTTGCGCTCGCTGATCGGTTTCAGGCGCACCAGCACCATGGCATTGTTGGTGCCACTGTTGCCGCCAATGAAGCCGGCAACGCTCTGCACGGCGGGGTCGGCGAGCAAGGCGCGGCGGTAGATTTCCATTTTTGGCTGCATCACGCTGAACGACAGGCCGTCGTCACCGCGGATAAAGCCCATCAGCTGGCCGGTGTCCTGCTGCGGCATCAGCGTCTTGGGTACCACCACGTACAGGGCAATGTTGATGCCGATGGTGGCCAGCAGGCTCAGCAGGGTCAGGCGCTTGTGGCGCAAGGCCCAGCCCAGGCTGCGGTCATAGCCGTCGACCATGCGCTGGTGCAGCTTGTCACTCCACCGCTGCAGGCGGGTCTGCTCGGCTTGGTGCGGCTTGAGCCAGCGGGCGCAGAGCATCGGCGTAAGGGTCAGCGACACCACCAGCGAGACAATGATCGCCGCCGCCAGGGTGATGGAAAACTCCTGGAACAGGTTGCGCACGATGCCACCCATGAACAGGATGGAAACGAACACCGCCACCAGCGAGACGTTCATCGACAGCAAGGTAAAGCCCACTTCCCTGGCGCCGAGGAAGGCCGCCTTCATCGGCGGCTGGCCGTCCTCGATGTGCCGCGAGATGTTCTCCAGCACGACGATGGCGTCATCCACCACCAGGCCGGTGGCAAGGATCAACGCCATCAGCGACAGGTTATTGAGCGAGAAGCCACACAGGTACATGACCGCGAAGGTACCCACCAGCGACACCGGCACCGCCAGGCTGGGGATCAGCGAGGCGCGCAGGCTGCCGAGGAACAGGTACACCACCAGAATCACCAGCACCACCGCGATCAACAGGGTGTGCTCGGCCTCCTTGAGGCTTGCCTTGATCACTGGCGAGCGGTCCATGGCCACGTTCAGTTGCACGCTGGCGGGCAGCAGCGACTGCAGGGCCGGCAGTTGCGCCTTGATCTGGTCAACCGTTTCGATGATGTTGGCGCCGGTCTGGCGGTTGACCACCAGCAGCACGGCTGCCTGGTCGTTGAAGAAACCACTGTTGTAGCGGTTCTCGACACCGTCGGTGATGGTGGCCACGTCGGACAGGCGCAGGATGGTGCCGTTCTGCTGGCGAATCACCACCGGCTCGTAGTCCTTGGCCTTTTCCAGCTGGTCGTTGGCGCGCACCTGCCAGTTGCGCTCGGCATCCTCGACAAAGCCCATGGGCCGGCGCTGGTTGGCGTTGGCCACGGCCGTGCGCACTTCATCCAGCGACAGGCCGTACTGGTTGAGCAGTTGCGGCTCGACGGCAATGCGCACCGCCGGCAACGAACTGCCGCCGATCTGCACCTCCCCTACCCCGGACACCTGGGCCAGGCTCTGGGACAGGATGGTATCGGCCAGGTCATACAGCTGGCCTTTCTGCAGCACGTCCGAGGTCAGCGACAGCACCATGATCGGCGCCTGCGACGGGTTGATCTTCTTGTAGGTGGGCATGCTGCGCATGCCACTGGGCAGCAGGTTGCGGGTGGCGTTGATCGCCGCCTGCACCTCGCGCGCCGCGCCGTCGATGTCACGGCCCATCTCGAAGCCGATGATCACCCGGGTCGAGCCCTGGTTGGAGCTGCTGGTCAGTGTGGTGACACCCGCGATGCTGCCCAGCTTGCGCTCCAGCGGCGTGGCCACGGTAGAGGCCATGACCTCGGGGCTGGCGCCGGCCAGGTTGGCCGACACCACGATCACCGGGAAGTCCATTTCCGGCAGCGGCGCAACCGGCAGCAGCTTGAAGCTGACACCGCCCAGCAGCATGATCGCCAGGCTCAGCAGCATCGTCGCTACCGGGCGACGAATGAAAGGTCCCGACAGGTTCATGCCTCGGCCTGCTTCGCGTCAGTGGCCGGGCGCCAGCGGCGTGCCAGGCGGTCGAAGTACAGGTAGATGACCGGGGTAGTGAACAGGGTCAGTACCTGGCTGACCAGCAGCCCACCAACCATCACCAGGCCCAGCGGCTGGCGCAGCTCGGCGCCGGAGCCGGTTGCGAGCATCAGCGGCACTGCGCCAAACAGCGCGGCCAGGGTGGTCATCAGGATCGGCCGGAAGCGCAGCAGCGCCGCCTGGTAGATGGCATCACGCGGGCTCATGCCCTGATGCCGTTCGGCCTCGAGGGCGAAGTCGATCATCATGATCGCGTTCTTCTTGACGATACCGATCAGCAAGATGATACCGATGATGGCGATCATGCCCAGGTCGTTGCCGCTGATGAGCAGGGCCAACAAGGCGCCGACCGCTGCCGACGGCAAGGTCGAGAGGATGGTTACCGGGTGGATGTAGCTTTCGTACAGCACGCCCAGCACGATGTACATGGTCACCACCGCAGCCAGGATCAGCAGCAAGGTGCTCGACAACGAGGCCTGGAAGGCCTCCGCCGCACCCTGGAAGCGGGTCTGCACGCCCAGCGGCATGCCGATGTCCTTTTGGACCTGCTCGATCACCTGCACCGCCTCGCCCAGCGAAGCGCCATGGGCCAGGTTGAAGGACATGGTCACTGCCGGGAACTGGCCAATGTGGGAAATGGCCAGTTGCGCCTGGCGCTGCTCGATGCGCGCAAGCGCCGACAGGCGCACCTGGCCGCCATCGGTGGCCTTGACGTGGATCGACTCCAGCGCCTGCGGGCCGATGACCGCCGCATCCTTGGCCTGCAGCACCACGCGGTACTGGCTGGCCTGGGTGTAGATGGTCGAGATCTGCCGCTGGCCAAAGGCGTCGTACAGGGCATTGGTGATCTGCGCCACGGTAATGCCCAGGCGGCTGGCCATGTCACGGTCGATCACCAGGTACACCTGCAGGCCCTTGTCCTGCAGGTCGCTGGCCACGTCGGCCAGTTCCGGGCGCTGCTGCAGCGCCTGCACCAGCTTGCCGCTCCACTGCGCCAGCAGGTCGGCGTCCGGCGACGACAGGCTGAACTGGTATTGGGTACGGCTAACGCGGTCTTCGATGCTCAGGTCCTGCACCGGCTGCATGAACAGGCGGATACCGACCAGCTTGTCGACCTGTGGCTGCAGGCGGCTGATGACTTCGCCGGCAGTGACGTCGCGCTCGCCATGGGGCTTGAGGTTGATCAGCAGGCGGCCGCTGTTGAGCGTGGCGTTATCGCCATCCACACCAATGTAGGACGACAGGCTCTGTACTGCCGGGTCCTGCAGGATCACCTTGCTAAGCGCCTGCTGGCGCTCGCTCATGGCGGCGAACGAGGTGGACTGCGGCGCTTCGGAGATGCCCTGGATCACCCCGGTGTCCTGCACCGGGAAGAAGCCCTTGGGCACCACCATGTACAGGAATACCGTCAGCGCCAGGCTTGCCACGGCCACCATCAGGGTCAGTGGCTGGTGCTTGAGTACCCATTGCAGGGCGCTGCCGTAGTGCTTGATCAGCCAGTCGATCCAGGCGCCACTGGCGCGGTAGAAGCGGCCTTGTTCTCCTTCCTTGGGTTCACGCTTGAGCAGGCGCGCGCACATCATCGGCGTCAGGGTCAGCGACACCACCAGGGAAATCAGGATGGCCACCGCCAGGGTGATGGCGAATTCGCGGAACAGGCGGCCGACCACGTCGGCCATGAACAGCAGCGGGATCAGTACCGCAATCAGCGAGAAGGTCAGCGAAATCAGGGTGAAGCCGATCTGCCGGGCGCCCTTGAGCGCGGCCTGCATGGGCGTCTCGCCCTCTTCGATGTGGCGGGAGATGTTCTCCAGCATGACGATGGCGTCGTCGACCACAAAGCCGGTGGCGATGGTCAGGGCCATCAGCGTCAGGTTGTTGACCGAGAAGCCGGCCAGGTACATCACGCCGAAGGTGCCGATCAGCGACAGCGGCACGGCAATCGACGGGATAATGGTGGCGCTGACGCGGCGCAGGAAGACGAAGGTGACCATGACCACCAGCACGATGGCGATCAGCAGCTCGTGCTGCACGTCCTTGACGGCGGCGCGAATGGTCTGGGTGCGGTCGGTCAGTACCGAGACGTCGAGGCCGGCTGGCAGGTTGTCGGTGATCGACGGCAGCAGGTCCTTGATGCGGTCGACCACTTCGATCACGTTGGCGCCGGGTTGGCGCTGGATGTTCAGCAACACCGCGTGGTTTTCGTTGGCCCAGGCGGCCAGGCGCTCGTTCTCCGCGCCGTCGACGATCTCTGCCACATCCTTAAGGCGCAGCGGCGCACCGTTGGTGTAGGCCAGGATCAGGTTGGCGTATTCCTCGGGGGAACGCAGCTGGTCGTTGGCATCGAGCATCGACACCCGGGTCGGGCCGTCGAAGTTGCCCTTGGGCTGGTTGACGTTGGAGGCGCCGATCAACGTGCGCACGTCATCCAGGTTCAGGCCGTTGGCCGCCAGGGCATCGACGTTGACCTTGATCCGCACTGCCTGGCGCTGGCCACCGGCAATGCTGACCATGCCCACGCCACTGATCTGCGCGAGCTTCTGGGCCACGCGGGTATCGACCAGGTCGTTGAGCTTGGGCAGCGGCATGGTCTTGCTGGAGATGGCCAGGGTCAGCACCGGGGTATCGGCCGGGTTGACCTTGTTGTACACCGGTGGCGCCGGCAGGTCGCTGGGCAGCAGGTTGCTGGAGGCGTTGATCGCGGCCTGCACCTGTTGCTCGGCCACGTCCATGTTCATGTCGAGGTTGAAGCGCAGGGTCAGCACCGACGCACCGCCGGAGCTGGTCGAGGCCATTTGCTCCAGGCCGGGCATCTGGCCGAACTGGCGTTCCAGTGGCGCGGTGACGGCGCTGGTCATTACCTGCGGGCTGGCGCCAGGGTACAGGGTCATGACGCGGATGGTCGGGTAGTCCACCTGTGGCAAGGCGGACACCGGTAGCAGCTTGTAGGCGATCAGGCCGGCCAGGACAATGGCCAGCATGCTCAGCGTGGTGGCGACCGGCCGCAGGATGAACAGGCGCGAGAGGTTCATGCGCCCGCCTTGCCTGCTGCTTCACCGGTTTGCGCAGAGCCCTTGGCATCCTGGCCTTGCAGGTGCTGGCCGGGCGTGGTCGGCACTTGCGAGCTGTCTTCGACCACTTCCACCTTGGTGCCTTCGCGCAGGCGGTCGGTGCCTTCCAGCACCAGGCGGTCGCCAGCCTTCAGGCCGTCGAGGATGACACTGTTCTCGCCATCGCTGGCGCCGACCTTGAGCTTGCGCACGTTGACCGTGTTCTCGGCGTTGACCACGTAGGCAAAGGTGCCGTCGTTGCCAAACTGGATGGCCGCTGCCGGGGCCATGACCACCTGCTTGAGGGTGTCGGCCAGCAGGCGCACGTTGACAAACTGGTTGGGGAACAGGGCCAGGTCCTTGTTCTCGAAGCGGCCCTTGAACTTCAGGGTGCCAGTGGTGGTGTCGATCTGGTTGTCGATACTGCCCAGCACGCCGCTGGACTGCAGCTTGCTGTCGCTGCGGTCCCAGGCCTCGACCGGCAGGCTGGCGCCACTGCGATTGCGCTCCAGCACGGTGCTCAGCTCGGTTTCCGGCAAGGTAAAGGCGACGCTGATCGGCTCGGTCTGGGTAATCACCACCAGGGCGGTAGTGTCGTTGGCAGCCACCAGGTTACCCAGGTCGAGCTGGCGCAGGCCCACACGGCCATTGATTGGCGCGCGGATTTTGGTGAAGTCCAGATTGAGGCGGGCATCGTTGACCTGTGCCTGGTTGGTCTTGACCAGGCCCTGGAACTGCGCCACCTGCGCTTCAGCGGTGTCGAGGGTTTGCTTGGCGATGCTGTCTTCCGCGAACAGGCCTTTGTAACGGGCCAGGTCGACCTGGGCGTTTTTCAGTTGTGCCTGGTTCTGTGCCAGCGTGCCTTCTGCTTGCTGCAAGGCGATCTGGTAGGTACGTGGGTCGATTTCAGCGAGCAGGTCACCCGCCTTGACCTGCTGGCCTTCCTTGAAGTGGATTTTCACCAGCTCGCCAGCCACGCGGCTGCGCACGTTCACCGTGTTGGTCGCCGTAACCGTGCCCAGTGCCTTGTAGTACAGCGGAAAGTCGCCGACCTTTACCGGCTCGACGCGTACCGGCACCGGGTCGGTGGAGCCGCCGAAGCCTGGGCGGCCACCCATGCCTTTACCGCCGCGCCCGCCACTGGCTTCTTTATGCACAGGCGTCGCTGCGGGCCACAGCCACCAGGCGAGGGCCGCCACCAGCAGCAGGATCAGCAGGCCGACGAGCCAGCGACGGGGGGAACGGGAATTGGACGCTTGCATGGGTTGAACGAACCTTGTTCGGAATGACGACTTGGGAGGGTGAACGATAAGCACTGGCATCGTTTTAGCAAAGAGGCTTTACCAGAGGTTTACCTTTGCCTGACGTTGCCAAGACGCGGAATTTTAAATGAAAACGGCCCGGAACGTATTCCGGGCCGTTACAGGGTGTTGCCTGGAGCGGTGGCGGGCCTAAAAGGTTTCCGTTGCCTTTGCTGGCGATAGGGCCGGTACAGGCTACAAATGCCCGCCCTGCCCCACGCAACCCTTACTTCAGTACAGCCAGTGCCGCATCGTAGTTCGGCTCGTCGGCAATTTCGCCAACCAGCTCGCTGTGCAGCACCTTGTCATTCTCGTCCAGCACCACTACGGCGCGGGCGGCCAGGCCGGCCAGCGGGCCGTCGGCGATGGCAACGCCGTAGTTTTCGAGGAACTCGCGACCACGCAGGGTCGACAGGTTCTTCACGTTTTCCAGGCCTTCGGCGCCGCAGAAGCGAGCCTGGGCGAACGGCAGGTCAGCCGAGATGCACAGCACCACGGTGTTGGCCACGTCGTTGGCCTGGGCGTTGAACTTGCGCACCGAGGTCGCGCAGGTTGGGGTGTCGACGCTTGGGAAGATGTTCAGCACCTTGCGCTTGCCGGCGAAGTCTTTCAGCGACTTGTCAGCCAGGCCTTCACCTACCAGGGAGAAAGCCGGAGCCTGGGCGCCGGCCTGTGGCAGGTTGCCGTTGACCTGGACCGGGTTGCCTTTGAGAGTCACTTGAGCCATGACGAAATCCTTATGCGAGGTTTGAAAAGGACACTGAGTTAAGCATGAAGGCGACCGGGTGCCTATGGGGGGCAAGTGAAATTGTTCTAATACCAGACGATTTTTGTGGACAAAATGCCGATACCTGCCGTGACGGCCAGTTGCCGAGCCCATCCCGCCCCCCACTACGAGCCTGCTACAAAGTTGGTTTTTAACTGATATAAGCTGCAAATGCTACATTCAAAGCAGCTGCACGGCTTGCGCTAGAGGCTTTTCGACCAAGTTAAAGCGAGCCCTGATAAGTGTTGAGGTAAAAAATCCTACAACTTTATCGGAAGTTTCGCCACCAAGTTAATCTTGTACATCTTCAAAGAGCCGCTACCATCAGGCGTGTCGCAATAACGCGGCGCTTATATGGAGATTCAAATATGAAACCTATCAAGATGGAATCTGCAAAACTGGCTCTTCTGGTCAAAAAGGGCCAGTAAGCCCTAGCCTATGAATACTAAAGGAAAAGGACTATTGGGTTAATGGTATGAACTCACCGGTTTCGCTCCGGCGCCATCTGTGCTCGACGTTGCTGATTCTGTTGTGTCTGTTAGGTGTATTTCCGCTGGATGTGGTCCTCCCATCATTCCCTGCGCTCTCAGATGAGTTTCGGGTCGACTCACAGCAGATAGCGTACTCAGTGAGCTTTTTTGCTATTGGCGTTGCGATGGCGCAACTAGTGATCGGCCCATTGTCGGATAGCATAGGGCGCAAGCGTTTGCTGCTGGCCGGGTTGGGGGTAGCCATCGCAGGGGCGCTCGGTTGCATATTTTCAACCACCTATGAAACCTTCATGGCGTTTCGTTTAATGCAGGCCCTGGGTTGCGGCAGCCTCGTGCTCGGCCAGGCGCTTGTGCAGGATCTGTATAGGGGCAAACAACGCAATGCCATGCGAATCCTGTTAACCAGTGCAAGTGGGTTATTCATCTCTCTGTCACCGCTGGCAGGTGCCCTTCTCCAGCAGCTCTTTGGCTGGGAGGCAAGCTTCACAGTATTCGCGGGCATCGCTGCGATCGTTTCACTTTTGTCGTATGTGCTGCTTCAGGACGCACCTGGGCTGCACCACCGGGCGTCAGGCTTCTCCAGTTATCTGATGATGCTGCGTGACACGCCCTTTCTCGCCTATTCCATGCAGTCCAGCCTCGCCTTTGCCTGCCATTTTTCCTTTATCGTCATAGCGCCATTGCTGCTGATGGGCAGGCTGGAGCTTACGACCTATCAATTCTCCATTGTATTTATCGGCTATGGGTTGGCCTATATCGCTGGCGGAGTAGCTGCAACTTATTTGAACCATCGCGTAAGCCCGCAGGCTCAAATAAAAGCGGGTTTCCTGCTTATAAGTGCTGCGGGCGTCACCCTTTTGATATGGGAGCAGCTAGGAGGGTTGTCTGTGGTGGGCGTTCTGCTACCGATGATTGTCTGTACTACCGGGACAACCCTGGTGCGCCCGGCTGCGACGACCCAGGCCCTGGCACGCTATTCGCGCCAGGCAGGTGCGGCAGCATCGCTCAACACGACACTACTGTTCGCTTGGGCGGGTTTGACTGGCAGCGTGGTCGCTAGTTTCGAAAGTACACTTCCGGTAGGCCTGGGGCTGCTGTTCGTGGTCGCCAGCCTCTGTGGATGGTGGCTGCTTGCGTGCACCAAGGACGATGAAATGCAACGCTGCTGAAACCTTGGTCAGGCTTAAAAAAATGCCCGGGTGGCGATAGCCGACCCGGGCAGCCTTTACTGCAAGCAGCGAATCAGCTCAGCAGGCCGTACACCACCGAGGTCAGCGCAACCAGGCCAACCACCACGACAAACACGTTGGACGCCGCACCGCTGTACTTGCGCATCGACGGTACACGGCGAATGGCATACATCGGCATCAGGAACAGCAGCACCGCCAGAATCGGGCCACCCAGCGACTCGATCATGCCGAGGATGCTTGGGTTGAGGGTGGCAACGATCCAGCACACCACCAGCATCAGCGCGGCAACCACGCGGTCCAGGGCCTTGGCACCCGGGCGCGCGCCGGTCTTGGCGATGATCCCCTTCAGGCCTTCACTGGCCCCGATGTAGTGGCCGAGGAACGACTTGGCGATGGCCACGAAGGCTATCAGCGGCGCGGCAAACGCGATGGTCGGGTTGCTGAAGTGGTTGGCCAGGTACGACAGGATCGACAGGTTCTGTGCCTTGGCTTCGGCCAGCTGGGCGCTGCTCAGGGTGAGCACGCAGCTGAACACGAAGAACAGCACCATCACCACCATCAGCAGGTGGGCACGGCGCAGGATCTGGCCGCTGCGCTCGTCGGCGTGCTCGCCATAACGGCGCTTCTGGTCAACGGCAAAGGCCGAGATGATCGGCGAGTGGTTGAACGAGAACACCATTACCGGAATGGCCAGCCACAGGGTGTGCAGGAAAGCCGAGGCCGGTGGCACCTGGGTGGCGCTGTCGAGGATGCCGCCGGTCCAGTGCGGCACCAGGTACAGGCCCAGCAGCGCCAGGGCGACAATGAACGGGTACACCAGCAGGCTCATGACCTTGACCGTGGCCTGCTCGCCGCAGCGCACGATGGCCAGCAGGCCGAGGATCAGCACGAACGACAGGATGATGCGTGGCGGCGGCTGCATGTGCAGCTGGTGCTCGATGAAGCTGGACACGGTGTTGGTCAGCGCCACGCTGTAGATCAGCAGGATCGGGAAGATGGCGAAGAAGTACAGCACGGTGATGGAGGCACCTGCGGTGCTGCCGAAGTGCTCCTTGACCACCTCGGTGATGTCGCCGCCATTGCGCCCGGACAGGACGAAACGGGTCAGCCCGCGGTGGGCGAAATAAGTCATCGGGAAGGCCAGTATGGCCAGGATCAGCAACGGCCAGAAGCCGCCAAGGCCGGCGTTGATCGGCAGGAACAGGGTTCCGGCGCCGATGGCTGTGCCGAACAGGCCCAGCATCCAGGTGGTGTCGTGACGCGCCCAGCTGCCGAGGGTGGCGGGGGTCGATTCTGCAAAGCGTTGTTCAACGCTTGGGGCCTGCTCATTCATTCCGGGTGAAGCTCCACTCGCAAGACTGCAACAGGCTGAGAATGGCGAAATAGTGCTATCGCCCAACTCAACCGGAAAAGAGGGGCCGGATTGTGCACGGAAAGGTTGCACTTGCGAAGCCCTTTTCCGAGGGGCGGTTGCACTTGTCTTTACAAGCGCAAGGAATCGCTGGCGTTGCGCGATAATGTAGGAGCGGCCTTGCGTCGCGATCGGGCCGCAAAGCGGCCCCGGCATTATTCGCGGCGAAGCTGCAATGTTGGGGGCGCTTCGCACCCCGATCCGACCGGTCCGACGCCTCGGCAAGGCCGCTCCTACAATGACCGTGTCACCCAATGAGGGGCCGCGCAGGCCCCTGCAGGGTTACTTCTGAACAGCAGCGAACGCTTCGGCAACCCGTTGCAGGTTGGCCGGGCGCAGGCCGGACATGCAGACGCGGCCGCTGTCGATCAGGTACACACCAAACTCGTCACGCAGGCGACGCACCTGCTCGACGCTGAAGCCGGTGTAGCTGAACATGCCGCGCTGGCGCAGGAAGAACTGGAAGTCCTGGCCTGGCAGCAGCACGGCCAGGGCATCGACCAGCGCCTGACGCATGTCGAGGATACGCTTGCGCATCACTTCGACTTCCTCGGCCCACTGGGCATTCAGGCCGGCATCGCTCAGCACGCCAGCCACCAGCTGGGCACCGAAGTTGGGCGGGCTGGAGTAGTTGCGGCGCACGGTGGCCTTGAGCTGGCCCAGCACGCTCTGCGCGGTGGCGTCGTCATCGCAGACCACCGACAGGCCGCCAACCCGCTCGCCGTACAGCGAGAAGATTTTCGAGAACGAGTTGCTGACCAGGCACGGCACGCCGGCACGGGCCATTTCGCGGATGGCGTAGGCGTCTTCCACCAGGCCTTCGGCAAAGCCCTGGTAGGCGATGTCGAGGAACGGGATCAGTTGGCGGGCCTTGACCACTTCCACCACTTGCTGCCACTGGTGTTGCGTAAGGTCGGCACCGGTCGGGTTGTGGCAGCACGGGTGCAGCAGCACCACGCTGTTGGCCGGCAGGGTCTGCAGGGTGGCCAGCATGCCATCGAAGTCCACGCCACGGGTGGCCTGGTCGAAGTACGGGTAGGTGTGCACCTTGAAACCGGCACCTTCGAAAATGGCGCGGTGGTTGTCCCAGGTCGGGTTGCTGACCCAGACTTCGGACTGAGGAAAGTAGCGCTTGAGGAAGTCGGCACCGACTTTCAGCGCGCCAGAGCCGCCCACGGTCTGCACGGTGGCAACGCGGCCGCCGGTCACCGCCGGGTGGTCGGCACCGAACAGCAGCGCCTGGATCGCCTGGCGGTAGCTGGCCAGGCCTTCCATCGGCAGGTACAGGGAGGCTTCATGGTCCTGACCTGCGATGCGTTTTTCCACCGCATCCACCGCCGCCAGTTGCGGCACCACGCCGGCCTCATCGTAATACAGGCCGATACTCAGGTTGACCTTGTCGGCGCGCGGGTCGGCCTTGAAGGTTTCCATCAACGAGAGGATCGGGTCGCCGGCATAGGCATCGACATGTTTGAACACAGCGTGCAGCTCCTTGGATCAGGACAGTACGAAAAGTCAGCCCTGAGCATACCCGGAGAGTGGGCTCAGGAACATCCACTATTGTGCAAGGTTGTCTATGCAACATTGCATGGCTGGGGATTTGTGCCGGATTCTTCGCGGGTAAACCCGTTCCTACACCGAAACCACAATCTTCAGGGCATGTGATCACGTTGTAGGAGCGGGTTTACCCGCGAAAGGGCCGGGTCAGCCAAGCAGCTCTTTCAGACCCTGCAACTCCTGCTCGGTCACCGCCACCCCCTCCTCCTCGGCCAGCTCTCGCTCACGATAACGTCGCTCGCCCGGCATCCGCGTCAGCCCCACTGCCTGCATCTGCTCCACCAGCGCGCGGCTGCGCTGGGCAAAGCGCTCGCCCTCGGCCTTGCTAGGGTCGATCACGATGATCAATTGCCCTGTCCACGGCGTCTTCGCCCCCGGGTGCCCGGACCAGTCGAACTCCCAGGAGAAATTACCGCCGGTCAGCGCTGCTGCCAGCAACTCGACCATAATCGACAACGCCGAGCCCTTGTGCCCGCCAAACGGCAGCAAGGCGCCGCCTTCCAGAATCGCCTTGGGCTCGGTGGTCGGTTCGCCATTGGCATCCACGCCCATGCCTTCGGGCAACTGCTGGCCGGCACGCGCGGCAATCTGCACATCGCCGTGGGCCATGGCGCTGGTGGCCATGTCGAAGACGATCGGGTCATGTTCGGCGCAAGGTGCCGCGAACGCGATGGGGTTGGTGCCGAACAGTGGCTTGCGCGCGCCATGTGGCACCACGCAGGTCATGCTGTTGACCACGCTGAGGGCCACCAGGCCTTCGTCGGCGAAGGGTTCCACGTCCGGCCACAGTGCCGCGAAGTGGTGCGAGTTATGGATTGCCAGCACGGCAATACCCGCATTTCGCGCCTTGGCTACCAGCAGGGCGCGGGCCGCAGCCAACGCTGGCTGGGCAAAACCGCCGGCAGCGTCGACTGAAACATAGCCGGCAGCCACATCGCTGACCTTGGGCGTGGCCTGCCCATCGACCCAGCCGCTGGCCAGGGTCGAGACATAGCCGGGCATTCGGAACACCCCATGGCTGTGGGCGCCATCGCGCTGGGCGCTGGCGCAGTTATAGGCCAGCACCCGGGCCACGCTGTCGCTGCAGCCATGGCGCTGGAAAATGGCCTGCAACAGGCCTTGCAGCTCGGTAAAAGGCACGCGCACGACGGTGCTGGTGGACGGTGCGGACATCTGGAGCTCCTTGTTGGTATTGGAATGGCTACAGCGTTGCAACGACAAAAACTTTCCTGCATGTGACAGCAATCTGTCAAATGTTGACTTGATGACAGAAAACATTCATTTTCTTCCCAAGCATCACCCCCTTGGAGCCGCAGCATGAGCCAACCGATCAAGCAACGCCTGGAAAACAGCCTGGAAGGGGCCGCTGCCTCGGGCCGCAAGATCGCCACCTACATGCTCGCCAACCTGCACGAATTGCCGTTCCAGACGTCGGCCAGCATTGCCGCCAAGCTGGGCGTCAGCGAATCCAGTGTCGGGCGCTTCTGCCGCTCACTGGGTTATGCCCACCTCAAGGCACTTAAGCAAGACCTGCAGAACGACCTGGGCGATGGCCCATGGCTGGTGGGTGACCGCTTGCAGGACTACCGCCAGAGCCAGGACGCCAGCGACAACGGTGGCAGCCTGGAGCTGGAAATCGCCGCCCTGGTAAGGGTGCACGAATACCGCCAGAGCCCGGCTTGGCACAGCGTGGCGCAACGCCTGGCGAGCAAGCCGCGGGTGTTTGTCGCCGGCTTTCAGACCGAGCGCGGCGTGGCCATGTGCATGAGCCACCTGCTGCAGTACCTGCGCGATGGCGTGCAACTGGTCGACCTCAGTGCCGGGCACTTCGGCGAAGTGCTGTTGGGCCGTGCCGAAGACAGCGCCCTGGTGGTGTTCGAGGCACGCCGCTATTCCCGCCATGCCCTGATGCTGTGCCAGAAGGCACGCGCGGCTGGCATTGCGGTCACCCTGGTGACCGACACCTTCTGTGACTGGGCCGATGCCAATGCCGACGAGGTATTCCGCATCCCCACCGAGTTCAATCTGTTCTGGGAATCCACCTCGGCGATGCTGTCGTGGGTGCACCTGATGGTCAACGAGGTCTGCAAGAAGCTCGGACCGGATGTTGAAAAACGCTTGGAAGCGACTGCCGCTCTACATAACGAATTCGTCGGCTACACCTCGTGGTCGGCGGGCAAACAACAATAGCAAGAGTGCAATGAGGTGCGAGATGAACAAGTCCATGGCCTTGGTGGGTGCGTGCGCCCTGCTGCTGGCGGGTGCCGCCAGTGCCGAAACCCTGCGTTTCGCCACCGAGGGTGCCTACCCGCCCTTCAACTATGTCGATGCCAATAACCAGTTGCACGGCTTTGACATCGACATCACCCATGCCCTGTGCGAACAGATGAAAGTCGAGTGCACGCTGGTGGCCCAGGACTGGGAAGGCATCATCCCGGCCCTGATGGCGCGCAAATACGACGCGGTGGTGGCGTCGATGATCGACACCGAAGAGCGGCGCAAGAAAATCGCCTTCACCGACCATTACTACCGCACCCCGCTGACCGTTGCCGTGGCCAAGGACAGCAAGATCGACAGCGCCCAGACCGACTTTGTCGGCTACACCGTCGGCGCGCAGTCGTCGTCCACCCAGGCCATCTATGCCGAAGATGTGTACGGCAAGGCCGGCGCCGACGTGAAGCTGTACCCGACCATGGACGAAGCCAACGCCGACCTTGCCGCCGGCCGCCTGGACGGGGTGATTGCCGACAAGTTCCCGCTGCATGAGTGGATGAGCAAGAACGGCGGCGATTGCTGCAAGATCCTCGGCGACGTAGCCGAGACCAAGGCCGATGCCGCCATTGCCGTGCGCAAGGACGACGAAGCCCTGCGCCAGCGCCTGAATACCGCGCTGCAACAGATCGTGGCCAACGGCACCTACCAGAAGATCGCCAGCAAGTACTTTGCTTTCGATATCTACAACTGATCTTCTGGAAACTGCGCAATCCCTGTAGGAGCGGCCTTGTGTCGCGATAGGGCCGCAAAGCGGCCCCGGCAGTCTTCGCGGCGAAGCTGAAAATGTGGGGGCGCTGCGCACCCCTTTCGCGACACAAGGCCGCTTCTACAAAGAGACCGCGTTGCCCATCTTGGGGGTTCGTCATGCTCGATCAATTGTCCTTGCTGTCCTTCGCCAGCGGTGGCTGGGGCCAGGCGCTGCTGGCCGGCGCGCTGGTTACCGTTTCGCTGGCCCTGGCCTGCCTGCCCATCGGCCTGCCACTGGGCCTGCTGGTCGCCCTGGCGGCGCGCTCGCGCAAACGCCTGCCACGCGCCTGGGCCACCACCTTCTCCACCGTGTTCCGCGGCCTGCCCGAGTTGCTGACGCTGCTGATCATCTATTACGGCTGCCAGATCGCCGCGCAGAAGATCCTTGCCGCCATGGGCTATGAAGGTGAGTTCCTGATCAACACCTTCCTCGCCGCCATGATCGCCTTCAGCCTGGTGTTTGCCGCGTTCTCCAGCGAAATCTGGCTGGCGGCCTTCAAGACCCTGCCTAAGGGCCAACTGGAAGCCTGCTCGGCGCTGGGGCTGAGCAAGCGCACCGGCTTTTTCAAGGTTGTGCTGCCACAACTGACCCGCATCGCCCTGCCCGGCCTGTCCAACAACTGGCTGTCGCTGCTCAAGGACACTTCGCTGGTGTCGACCATCTCGCTGGTCGACCTGATGCGCCAGACCAACCTGGCGGTCAGCGTGACCAAAGAGCCCATGTTCTTCTATGGCGTCGCCTGCCTGGGCTACCTGCTGTTCGCCGCGCTGTCCGGGCGCGTGTTCGCCTACATCGAACGGCGCAGTAACCGCCACCTGCAAGGAGCACGCGCATGAGCCTCGATCAATTGCTGGCACTGGTGCTCGACCCCGACCTGCTGGAGCGCTACGGCCCGCGCTTCCTCGACGGCCTGCTGGTAACCGCCAAGCTGGTAGCCATTTCATTCAGCCTGGGTGCGGTGCTCGGCCTGTTGCTGGCCCTGGCGCGCATGTCACGCAGCGTGCTGCTGCAGCGCATGGCCGCTGGCTACGTGTATTTCTTCCGTGGCTCGCCGCTGCTGGCACAACTGTTTCTGCTGTACTACGGCCTGGGCTCGCTGAAAGGCTTTTGGCAGGACGTCGGCCTGTGGTGGTTCTTCCGCGAGGCGTGGTTCTGCACCTTGCTGGCGTTCACCCTGAACACCGCGGCCTACCAGGCCGAGATCTTCCGCGGCAGCCTGCTGGCCGTTGCCCCTGGCCAGCATGAAGCGGCGCGGGCACTGAACCTGAAGCGCTCGACCACCTTTTTCAAGGTGATATTGCCGCAGTCGCTGCTGGTAGCCATCGGCCCGCTGGGCAACGAACTGATCCTGATGATCAAGGCCAGCGCGATTGCTTCGCTGGTGACCATCTACGACCTGATGGGCGTGACCAAACTGGCCTTCTCGCGCAGCTTCGACTTCCAGATCTACCTGTGGGCTGCCGTGCTCTACCTGGTGATCGTCGAACTGGTGCGGCGCCTGTTGAAACACCTGGAAGCCCGCCTGGGCCGCCACCTGAACTGACCGAAGGATACGTTCCATGCATTGCCAGACCCTTGTCCTCGGCGCCGGCATCGTCGGCGTCAGCACCGCCCTGCACCTGCAGGCCCGCGGGCGCCAGGTGATTTTGATCGACCGCGATGAACCGGGCAGCGGCACCAGCCACGGCAACGCCGGGCTGATCGAGCGCTCCAGCGTCATCCCCTATGCCTTCCCGCGGCAATTGGGTGCGCTGCTGCGCTACGGCCTGAACCGCCAGCCCGATGTGCGCTACAACCTCGCGCACCTGCCCAAGGCCGCCCCCTGGCTGTGGCGCTACTGGCGCCAGTCGGCACCCGGGCGCCTGGCGGGTGCTGCCGCCGACATGCTGCCACTGGTGCAGCGCTGCGTCGAAGAACACGACGCGCTGATTGCGGCTGCTGGCCTTGAGGGGCTGGTACAGGCCAAAGGCTGGATCGAAGTATTCCGCGACCCGGCGCTGTTCGACCAGGCCAAGGCCGATGCCAAGGGCCTGAGCCGCTACGGCCTGCAGTTCGAGATTCTCGAATGCGGGCAATTGCAGGCCCGTGAGCATCAGCTGGACGCCACGGTGGTCGGCGGCATCCACTGGCTCGACCCAAAGACCGTGAACAACCCCGGCGCCCTCACCCGCGGCTATGCGGCGCTGTTCCAGCAACGCGGCGGGCAGTTCCTGCATGGTGATGCGCGCAGCCTGCGCCAGGTAGACGGCAAATGGCAGGTCGACAGCCGCCGTGGCCCGATCACTGCCGACGAAGTGGTGGCCTGCCTTGGCCCACAGTCGGCCGACCTGTTCAGTGGCCTGGGTTATCAGATTCCGCTGGCGATCAAGCGCGGCTACCACATGCACTACAGCACCCGTGACGGCGCGCAGCTGGAGCACTCGATCTGCGACACCCAGGGCGGCTACGTGCTGGCGCCGATGGCGCGCGGTGTACGCCTGACCACTGGCATCGAGTTCGACACCGCCAGCGCGCCGGGCAACCAGATTCAGCTGGGCCGCTGCGAAGCCCTTGCGCGCAAACTGTTCCCGGCCTTGGGCGAACGCCTGGACGACACGCCATGGCTGGGCCGCCGCCCGTGCCTGCCCGACATGCGCCCGGTAATCGGCCCGGCGCCGCGCCACCCGGGGCTGTGGTTCAACTTCGGCCACGCCCACCACGGCCTTACCCTGGGCCCGGTCAGCGGCCGCCTGCTGGCCGAGTTGGTCACCGGCGAACGCCCCTTCACCGACCCTGCGCCCTACAGCGCGACCCGTTTCGACTGAACCCACGCGGGAGAACAACAAGATGACCGCACCACTGAGCCTTGCCACCCTTGCCCCCGACCCCGACCCGCGCCCGGTGCTGATCCGCATCGAAGGCCTGAACAAGCACTACGGCGCGTTCCATGTGCTGCGCGACATTGACCTGCAGGTGCGCGAAGGCGAACGCATCGTGCTGTGCGGGCCGTCCGGCTCGGGCAAGTCGACGCTGATCCGCTGCATCAACCGCCTGGAAATCGCCCAGAAAGGCAGTATCCAGGTAGACGGCATCGACCTGGCGGCCACCAGCCGCGAGGCGGCGCAGGTGCGCAGCGACATCGGCATGGTGTTCCAGCACTTCAACCTGTTCCCGCACATGAGCGTGCTCGACAACTGCCTGCTGGCCCCGACCAGCGTGCGCAGGCTGTCGCGCAAGGACGCCGAGGAGCGGGCGCGCATGTACCTGAAGAAGGTGGGTATCGAAAGCCAGGCCCACAAGTACCCCAGCCAGCTTTCCGGTGGCCAGCAGCAGCGTGTGGCGATTGCCCGGGCGCTGTGCATGAAGCCGCGGATCATGCTGTTTGACGAACCGACTTCGGCGCTGGACCCGGAAATGGTCGCCGAGGTGCTGGATGTGCTGGTGCAACTGGCCGGCACAGGCATGACCATGCTCTGCGTTACCCATGAAATGGGCTTTGCCCGGCAGGTGGCCGAGCGGGTGTTGTTCCTTGAGGGCGGGCAGATCATCGAGGACAGCCCACCGCAGGTGTTCTTCAACCAGCCGCGCACCGAGCGGGCCAAGGGGTTCCTGGCGCAGATACTGCACTGAAACCTGTACCGGCCTCTTCGCGGGTGAACCCGCTCCCACAGGTTCTTCAATGGCCCTGAAGGCCAAGGTATTCCTGTGGGAGCGGGTTCACCCGCGAAGAGGCCGGCACAGGCAACCCCTTCATTGCACCGCTGCAAACACCCGACTGCGTCGTTAAATATTATTGACCTTACCCCCCACCAAACCCACGCCGCCACAGGCCCGCATCGGTTTCACGCCCCAAAAACAGGCGTATTCCCCGCTATAAAGCCCTCTCGCGTCGTTTGACATATCGAACGGCTCTGGCAAGCTATCTACAGGCCCCGACCGGAATCGTCACCTCGACGAGCCGGCAGTGCTCGGGGCTACAGGCAGCATTCAGAGCCCCGCGCCGTGCGCCTGCACAACAACGACAGGCTGAACCTGTCCCAAGGTGACATATGTCCAACAGCAACATTGGCAACAAGCAACCTTCCCTGCGCAAACCCGTCGTCTTGATGACCATGGGCAGCCAAGAGCGCAAAGGCCATGACTACCAGGTCATGACCCACAAATACATTACCCCGCTGGTCGAGTTCTCCGATTGCGTCCCGGTGCTGGTGCCCACCTGCTGCGGCACTGAAGACCTCGAGACCTACCTGGACATGGCCGACGGCGTCTACCTGACCGGCGCTGGCAGCAACATCGACCCGGCCCTGTACGGCCAGGAAAACCAGACCCCAGGCAAAGGCCAGGACCAGAACCGCGACCTGTTCGATATCCCGCTGGTCAAGGCAGCGCTCAAGCGTGGCCTGCCAATTTTCGGCATCTGCCGTGGCATGCAGGAAATCAACGTGGCACTGGGTGGCGACATCTACCAGAAGGTGTACGCCGAGCCAGGCTTCAACGACCACCGGGAAAACCCGGAGGACCCGGTCGAGGTGCAATACGCCCAGGTGCACAGCGTGAAGATCAAGCCAGGCAGCTGGCTGCGTGACACCTTGGGTACCGACGAGATCCGCGTCAACTCGCTGCACGGCCAGGGCCTGCACAAGCTCGGCGCCGGCATCGAGGCCATCGCCCACGCCGAAGACGGCCTGGTCGAAGCCATTCACGGCCCAAGCATCTCGCCGTTCCTGTTCGCCGTGCAGTGGCACCCGGAGTGGCAAGCCGCGAAAAACCCGGATTCGATCAGGATCTTCCAGGCGTTCGGCGATGCCTGCCGCGCCCAGGTACGCAAGGCGCAGATCAAGCGCGCTGCCTGACGCTCAGTTTCCTCTGCTTTGATCGCGGGGCGGCGCAAGGCCGCCCCCGTTTCCCCGGTCACCCTCTGCTGGTCCCAGAACACTTCCCGTGGAATCGGGCGGCGGGTTTGTGCCTGTCTCCGCGATCGTTTTTTCCTACCCTCTCAAGAGATACGATGACTGCTGAGCGATCGTCGTCAGATCTTCTGCGCCTGTGAAATCGAGCGCCGCCCGCGCGGCGCTTCGCGGCTAAAGCCGCTCCTACGTTTG
>NZ_JACVZC010000006.1 GCF_016658545.1 Pseudomonas sp. S37
AATCGAGGGGCTGCTGCGCAGCCCGATCGCGACACAAGGCCGCTCCTACAAAAAGCGGTTCCTCCTGATCAGGCCGCCAGGCGCCCGCTGGCGATTGCCTCCGACGCGGCCAGCATCGCCCGCAGCAACACCGCACACCCTGCCGCCAGGTCGTCAGGCGTGGCGTTCTCGATCTCGTTGTGGCTGATGCCATTCTCGCACGGCACGAAAATCATCCCCGCCGGCCCCAATTCGGCCAGGAAGATCGCGTCATGCCCGGCCCCGCTGACAATGTCCATGTGCGGCAAACCCAGCGCCCTGGCCGACTCGCGCACGGCATCGACACAGCTTTTGTCGAAGTACAGCGCCGGGAAGTCGGCAGTGGGCACCAGCTCGTGGCTCAGGCCATGTTTGGCGCAGGTCGCTTCGATCACCGTGCGCACCTCGGCAATCATGGCATTCAGCTGTTCGCCTTCAAGGTGGCGGAAATCCAGAGTCATGCGCACTTCGCCCGGGATCACGTTGCGCGAGCCCGGGTACGCCTGCAGGCAACCCACCGTGCCGCAGGCATGCGGCTGGTGGCCAAGGGCGGTGCGGTTGACCGCCTCGACCACGGCGGCGGCACCCACCAGGGCATCCTTGCGCAGGTGCATGGGGGTGGGGCCGGCATGGGCTTCGACGCCGCGCAGGGTCAGGTCGAACCATTTCTGGCCGAGGGCGCCGAGGACCACGCCGATGGTCTTGGCCTGGTCTTCCAGGATCGGCCCTTGCTCGATATGGGCTTCGAAATACGCCCCCACCGGGTGGCCCAACACCGCTCGCGGGCCGGCGTAGCCGATGGCGTTCAGCGCCTCGCCAACACTGACACCCTGGGCATCGCGTTTGGCCAGGGTCTCTGCCAGGGTGAATTTGCCGGCGAACACCCCCGAACCCATCATGCACGGGGCAAAGCGCGAGCCTTCTTCGTTGGTCCACACCACCACTTCCAGCGGTGCTTCGGTTTCCAGGCCCAAATCGTTGAGGGTGCGGATCACTTCCAGGCCGGCCATTACGCCGAAACAGCCATCGAACTTGCCGCCGGTGGGCTGGGTGTCGATATGGCTGCCGGTCATCACCGGTGGCAGCTTGGGGTTGCGCCCGGGGCGGCGGGCGAAGATGTTGCCGACGGCGTCGATGCTGACCGAGCAGCCGGCGGCCTCGCACCACTGCACGAACAGGTCGCGGGCCTGGCGGTCGAGGTCGGTCAGGGCCAGGCGGCAGACACCGCCCTTGGCCGTGGCGCCGAGGCGGGCCAGGTCCATCAGCGATTGCCACAGGCGGGTGGTGTTGATGTGATGGGCGGTGGTCTTCAGGATTTCTTTGGCTGGGGTCATGAGTTTTTCCTTCAGGCTTTTTGTTGTCTGTGCAGGCCTATTCGCGGGTAAACCCGCTCCTACAAGGGTCAGCGCAGCCCGCGATCTTTGTAGGAGCGGGTTTATCGAGGCGTCGAACCGCCGCGAAGGGGCCAGCGCGGTCTTAAGGCAAGGGCTTGGCCAGCCGCGCCGGGCTGCGTGCCGCAAACCCGGCGAACACGTAGTACAACGCTCCGCCCAGCAGCGAGCCGGTGAACCAGCCGTAGTCGTAGAACCAGCTGAAACTGCTGTTGCCGATCGCCATCACGGTCAACCCCACCGGCAAGGCGAAAGCGGCAAACCCGGGCCAGTTCCACGCCGGGTACACGTCGTCGCGGTACAGCCCGGCCAGGTCCAGCTGTTGCCGGCGGATCAGGAAGTAGTCCACCACCATGATTCCGGCAATCGGCCCAAGCAGGCTGGAATAGCCCAGCAGCCAGTTGGAATACACGCTTTCCAGGCTCAGGTCGGAAACGATCCAGCCCAGCTTCTTCAGCAACTCATGGCCCATCAGCGCCAGGCCGATGAAACCGGTCAGCCATACCGCACGGCTGCGCCCGATCAGGCGTGGGGCGATGTTCTGGAAGTCGTTGGTCGGCGACACGATGTTCGCCGCGGTATTGGTCGACAGCGTGGCGATCACGATCAGCGCCATGGCCAGCGCCACCCAGAACGGGCTGTGGATCTTGCCGATCAGGCTGACTGGGTCGGACACGGTCTCGCCCACCAGCGACGCCGAGGCGGCCGTCAATACCACCCCCAGCGCGGCGAACAGGAACATGGTCAGTGGCAGGCCGAAGATCTGCCCGAGAATCTGGTCCTTCTGGCTGCGCGCGTAGCGGCTGAAGTCGGGAATGTTCAACGACAGGGTGGCCCAGAAACCGACCATGGCCGTGAGCCCCGCGCAGAAGTAGCTGACCACGCTGGCGCCTTCCGGGCGCTTGGGCGGCTGCGCCAGCAGCTCGGTCATCGACATGTGCGGCAAGGCCCAGAACAACAGGCCCACGCCCACCGCTACCAGCAGCGGGGCGGACAGCGTTTCCAGCCACTTGATCGACTCGGCACCGCGCAACACCACCCACAGGTTCAGGCACCAGAAGACCATGAAACCGATCACCTCGCCGGTACCGCCCAGGGCCTTCCAGCCATCGAACACCGACCCCAGGAACAGGTGAATGGCCAAGCCGCCGAACAGGGTCTGAATACCAAACCAGCCACAGGCGACCACCGCGCGGATCAGGCACGGTACATTGGAGCCGAGGATGCCGAACGACGAACGCAGCAGCACCGGGAACGGGATGCCGTACTTGGTGCCGGGGAAGGCGTTGAGGGTAAGCGGGATGAGTACGATCACGTTGGCCAGCAGGATCGCCAGCAGCGCCTCGCCGACGCTGAGGCCGAAGTAGGCGGTGAGCACGCCGCCGAGGGTGTAGGTAGGTACACAGATGGACATGCCCACCCACAGGGCAGTGATGTGCCATTTGTTCCAGGTACGCTGGTGCACCTTGGTCGGTGCGATGTCGTGGTTGTAGCGCGGGCTGTCAAGGACATCGCTGCCCTCGGCCAGCTCGAACAGGCCAGCCTGCTCGACCACTTCCGATCTGCTCTGTTGCATGGGCCTTTCTCCAGACTTTTTTTGTAGTTGTTTGCTCATCGGGCTAATTCGATGGCCGGAGTACACACGCGTTACGGTGCTTAGAAATCTTGACCAAATTTCTATCTTGTCAAGTTAGTCAAAAATCCTGAAAGCCCCGTAGTCAACGGGTCTATAAAAATAAATCCTTTCAAATCAACAGATTAAAAAGCCACAAAATTAATAGGAAATTTTCTTGCTGAATTCCAGATCAGCATCTAGCCTCGAATCTTGTCAGGCCTGACAGGATTAACCACCCTGCCCGCCCTGGCACCAGACAACTCCAAGAACCGGCCATGAGACCGGTCAGCCTGCGAGGAAAACGGCATGTCCCTGTTGATCCGTGGCGCCACCGTGGTTACCCACGAAGAGAGTTACCCCGCCGATGTGCTGTGTGCCGATGGCCTGATCCGCGCCATTGGGCCAAACCTGGAACCGCCTACCGACTGCGAGATCCTCGACGGCAGCGGCCAGTACCTGATGCCCGGCGGCATCGACCCGCACACCCATATGCAGTTGCCATTCATGGGCACCGTGGCCAGCGAAGACTTCTTCAGCGGCACGGCGGCAGGCTTGGCTGGCGGCACCACGTCGATCATCGACTTCGTCATCCCCAACCCGCAGCAGTCGTTGCTGGAGGCGTTTCACACCTGGCGTGGCTGGGCACAGAAAAGCGCCAGCGACTACGGCTTTCACGTTGCCATCACCTGGTGGAGCGAGCAGGTTGCCGAAGAGATGGGCGAGCTGGTGACCAGGCATGGGGTGAACAGCTTCAAGCACTTCATGGCCTACAAGAACGCGATCATGGCCGCCGACGACACCCTGGTGGCCAGCTTCGAGCGCTGCCTGCAACTGGGCGCGGTGCCCACCGTGCATGCCGAGAACGGCGAACTGGTGTACCACCTGCAGAAGAAACTGCTGGCCCAGGGCCTGACCGGGCCAGAGGCACACCCCCTGTCGCGCCCTTCGCAAGTGGAAGGCGAAGCGGCCAGCCGTGCTATCCGTATTGCCGAAACCATCGGTACGCCGCTGTATGTGGTGCACATTTCCAGCCGTGAAGCACTGGATGAAATCACCTATGCGCGGGCCAAGGGCCAGCCGGTGTACGGCGAAGTCCTGCCTGGCCACCTGCTGCTGGACGACAGCGTCTACCGTGACCCGGACTGGGCCACTGCGGCCGGCTACGTGATGAGCCCGCCGTTCCGCCCGCGCGAGCACCAGGAGGCGCTGTGGCGCGGCCTGCAGTCGGGCAACCTGCACACCACTGCCACTGACCACTGCTGCTTCTGCGCCGAGCAGAAAGCCATGGGGCGCGATGACTTCAGCCGCATCCCCAACGGCACCGCCGGCATCGAGGACCGCATGGCGGTGCTGTGGGATGCCGGGGTCAACAGCGGGCGCCTGTCGATGCACGAGTTCGTCGCGCTGACGTCGACCAACACGGCGAAGATCTTCAACCTGTTCCCGCGCAAGGGCGCCATCCGTGTCGGCGCCGATGCCGACCTGGTGCTGTGGGACCCACAGGGCACCCGCACTATTTCGGCCCAGACCCACCACCAGCGGGTGGACTTCAACATCTTTGAAGGCCGCACCGTGCGCGGCGTGCCTAGCCACACCATCAGCCAGGGCAAGGTGCTTTGGGCCGATGGCGACCTGCGCGCCGAGGCGGGCGCGGGGCGCTATGTGGAGCGGCCGGCGTATCCGTCGGTGTATGAGGTGCTGGGGCGTCGGGCCGACCAGCAGCGGCCGACGCCTGTATCGCGTTAAAGCCATGGGGCCGCTGTGCGGCCCCCGATCCCACCACAACACCTGTCGCCTGCACCATAAAAAATAGAGAGGCTACAACCGTGACCAACGCCCTGAACCATTTGCCGCGCCCCCGGGCCGGCGCCGACCAGCTGGCCGAGCGCTTCAGCGACCTGGCCCCACCCCTCACCGCCCGCCAGGCCGCTGTCGAAAGCGCACGCTGCCTGTATTGCTACGACGCCCCCTGCGTCAACGCGTGCCCCAGCGAAATCGACATCCCGTCATTCATCCACCGCATCAGCGACGAAAACCTGCAAGGCGCCGCCGAACGCATTCTCTCGGCCAACATCCTGGGCGGCAGCTGCGCCCGCGTCTGCCCTACCGAAATCCTTTGCCAGCAAGCCTGCGTGCGCAACAACGCGCAGGAATGCGCACCGGTACTGATCGGCCAGTTACAGCGCTACGCCCTGGACAACGCGCACTTCAGTGAACACCCGTTCAAGCGCTCACCCGCCACCGGCAAACGCATTGCCGTGGTCGGCGCCGGCCCTGCCGGGTTGTCCTGCGCCCACCGCCTGGCCATGCATGGGCACGACGTGGTGGTATTCGAGGCCTGCGACAAAGCTGGCGGCCTCAACGAGTACGGCATCGCCCGCTACAAACTGGTCGACGATTATGCCCAGCATGAGGTGGCGTTCCTGCTCGACATCGGCGGCATCGAGGTTCGCCATGGTCAGCGCCTGGGTAGCAACCTCAGCCTGGGCGAGTTGCGTGACCAGTACGACGCGGTGTTCCTCGGCCTTGGCCTGAATGCCGTGCGCCAGCTGGGCCTGGCGGATGAAGAAGCCCCCGGCCTGCTTGCCGCTACCGATTACATTCGTGAATTGCGCCAGGCCGATGACCTCAGCCAGCTGCCGCTGGCCGACCGCTGCCTGGTGATTGGCGCCGGCAACACCGCCATCGACATGGCCGTGCAGATGAGCCGCCTGGGCGCCCGCGACGTCAACCTGGTGTACCGCCGTGGCCACGCCGACATGGGCGCCACCGGCCACGAGCAGGACATCGCCAAGGCCAACCAGGTACGCCTGCACACCTGGGCGCGCCCCGATGCCGTGCTGCTGGACGACAGCGGCAAGGTACGCGGCATGCGCTTTGCCCGCACCGAGCTGGCCGACGGCCGCCTGCGCGACACTGGCGAAACCTTCGAGCTGGCTGCCGACGCCATTTTCAAGGCCATCGGCCAACGCTTCGATGACGCCAGCCTCACCGACCCGGTGGCCGCGCAACTGGCCCGCGAGGGTGAACGCATCCGCGTTGACGCAAACCTGCAGACCAGCCTGCCCGGCGTGTACGCCGGCGGCGACTGCACCGCGCTGGGCCAGGACCTTACCGTCCAGGCCGTGCAACACGGCAAGCTGGCCGCCGAAGCCATCCATGCCCAACTCATGCTCAACGTGGAGGCAGCGTAAATGGCCGACTTGTCTATCGTATTCGCCGGTATCAAGGCCCCCAACCCGTTCTGGCTGGCCTCCGCACCGCCTACCGACAAAGCCTACAACGTGGTCCGTGCCTTCGAGGCCGGCTGGGGCGGCGTGGTCTGGAAAACCCTGGGCGAAGACCCGGCAGCGGTCAACGTGTCGTCGCGCTACTCGGCGCACTATGGCGCCAATCGCCAGGTACAGGGCATCAACAACATCGAGCTGATCACCGACCGCTCGCTGGAAATCAACCTGCGCGAAATCACCCAGGTGAAGAAGGACTGGCCTGACCGCGCGCTGATCGTATCGCTGATGGTGCCGTGTGAAGAAGCGTCCTGGAAGTTCATTCTGCCGCTGGTGGAGGCCACCGGGGCCGATGGCATCGAACTGAATTTCGGCTGCCCGCACGGCATGCCGGAGCGCGGCATGGGGGCGGCGGTCGGCCAGGTGCCGGAGTACGTGGAAATGGTCACCCGCTGGTGCAAGACGTATTGCGCGCTGCCGGTGATCGTCAAGCTGACGCCGAACATCACCGACATTCGCCAGTCGGCGCGTGCTGCGCACCGGGGCGGGGCTGATGCGGTGTCGTTGATCAACACCATCAACTCGATCACCAGCGTCGACCTGGACCGCATGGTGGCCCACCCCATCGTTGGCGACCAGAGTACCCATGGCGGTTACTGCGGCTCGGCGGTGAAACCGATTGCCCTGAACATGGTGGCGGAAATCGCCCGCGACCCGGAAACCCGCGGCCTGCCGATTTGCGGCATTGGCGGCATCGGCAACTGGCGCGATGCGGCGGAGTTCATGGCGCTGGGCAGTGGCACGGTGCAGGTGTGCACCGCGGCGATGCTGCATGGCTTCCGTATCGTCGAGGATATGAAAGACGGCCTGGCGCGCTGGATGGACCAGCACAAGCACCGCAACATCGAGGCGTTCCGCGGGCAGGCGGTGGGCCATACCACTGACTGGAAGTACCTGGATATCAACTACAAATCGGTGGCGCACATCGACCAGGCGGCGTGCATTGGTTGCGGGCGCTGCCACATTGCCTGTGAGGACACCTCGCACCAGGCCATTGCCAGCACGTTGAAGGCGGATGGCACGCATGTGTACAGCGTGATCGAGGAAGAATGCGTGGGCTGCAACCTGTGCCAGATCACCTGCCCGGTGGAGAACTGCATCGACATGCAGGCGCAGGACACCGGCAAGCCTTATCTGAACTGGACGCAGGATCCGCGCAACCCCTATCGTGAGGCCAGCTGAAACTGATTGGGGCTGCTGCGCAGCCCTTCGCGGGTAAACCCGCTCCCACAGGTTTATCGTTTTCCACACAAGCGGCGCGGTCCCTGTGGGAGCGGGTTTACCCGCGAAGGGCCGCGCAGCGGCCCAATCCACCTGGCGACCGCCGGCCTCAAGGCTCCAGCCCAATCCCCCGCAAGATCACACTGGTCACCGTCTGCACCGCACTTTCGAACGCCATGTCCGACAGTACCTCGCCGCCATTGAGCAACTGCACCTGGTAACCAAAGTCGGCATAGTGCTGGGTCGAGGCCCAGATCATGTACAGCAATGCCGATGGCTCCACCGGCAGAATGCGCCCTTCCTCCACCCAACGGCGAATCTTGGCTTCCTTCATTTTTGCCCAGGGCACCAGGCTTTCATCCAGGTTCACCCCCAGCACCGGCGCGCCGTGCAGCATCTCTTCGGCCCAGATCTTCGAGCCCAGCGGCCGTGAACGCGAGTGGCCCATCTTTGCCCGGATGTAACTGGTCAGCACCACCCGCGGGTCGTCGAAGTTCTCGAAGCACAGTGCGTCCTGCTTCCACACCTCCAGCAGGTCCTGCAGCACCGCGCGGAACAAGTCGTCCTTGGTGCTGAAGTAGTAATGCAGGTTGGAACGCGGCAACTCGGCCTGCTCGGCGATATCGCCCATCGAGGTGGCGCCGTAGCCTTTTTCGGCGAACACCTTTTCTGCCGCCTGCAGGATCTTGTCGATATTGCGCCGGCGGATTTCGATCTTGTGGTTGGCCATCAGGCTTGAGCCGTCCACACCGCCAGTTCATAACCGTCCGGGTCGATGAAATGGAAGCGCCGCCCGCCAGGAAAGGCAAAGGTTGCCCGGCTGATCTTCGCCCCGGCCGCCTCGACCCGCTGCTGCGTGGCGTCGAGGTCGTCGGCGTACAGGATCACCAATGGCCCGCCCGGGCGCACCGGCTCACCCGTGGTAAACCCGCCCGTCAGGCGGCCATCGCTGAACTCGGTGTAAGTTGGCCCATAGTCAGTGAAAGCCCAACCGAACACGCTGCCATAGAAGGCCTTGCTGCGTGCGATGTCGCTGACATTGAACTCGATGTTGTCGATCTGCCGATCGGTACCGCGAATACCCATGTGCGCTCCGTGCCGAATGGTGTTTGGCCTAGTCTACTCCGCTTGCTCGAAGCGGGTGCAATCCCTGTAGGAGCGGCCTTGTGTCGCGATCGGGCCGCAGAGCGGCCCCAAATTTTAAGCTTCACCGCTGAACTCGCTGGGGCCGCTCCGCGGCCCGATCGCGACACAAGGCCGCTCCTACAGGGGCCGCGTTTGTCTTATCCACAGCTGGCCCGGTCGCGCACCGGGCACTGGGCGCGGTGCAGGTTCAGGGCGGTGTTGATGATGCCGATGTGGCTGAACGCCTGCGGGTAGTTGCCGAGCATGCGCTGGCCAGCCGGGTCGTACTGTTCGGCCAGCAGGCCGAGGTCGTTGCACAGGCCGGTCAGGCGTTCGTACAAGGCTTGCGCTTCTTCCTGGCGCCCCAGCAACACATAAACGTCGGCCAGCCAGAACGAACAGACCAGGAAGGTGCCCTCGCCCGGGGTCAGGCCGTCGCTGCAACTGTCGCTGTCGTAGCGCAGCAGCAGGCCGTTTTTCAGCAGGCGTTGTTCGATCTGCTCCAGCGTGCGCAAAAAGCGCGGGTCCTCTGCTGGCAGGAAGCCGGTCAAGGCGATCTGCAACAGGCTGGCATCCATCTCGCGCGAGCCATAAGCCTGGACGAAGAACTGGCCGCTGCTGTCCAGGCCGTGTTCGCACACTTCGCGGCGGATCTCGTCAGCCACCTGGCGATAGTGTTGCCCCTGTTCGCGGCCTTCTTCAGTGGTGTCGGCCAGCCCGGCGGCACGGTCGAACGCCACCCAGGCCATGACCTTGGAATGCACGAATTGCTGGCGGCCGCCGCGCACTTCCCAGATACCTTCGTCCGGCTCGCGCCAGATGCGCTCGACGTAGGGCAGGATCAAGCGGGAAATGGCGGCGCTGCGCGGGTGCCGCGGCAAGCCGCCCTTGATCGCCTGGCTCATGGCGTCGGCCAGCTCGCCGTAGATGTCCAGCTGCGTCTGCGCCGACGCGGCATTGCCCACACGCACCGGCTGCGAATGCTCGTAACCGGCCAGCCATGGCAGGGTGTATTCCTGCAGGTCGCGCTCGCCGGCCAGGCCGTACATGATCTGCATCTGTTCGGGGTTGCCGGCCACCGAGCGCAGCAGCCATTCGCGCCAGGCCTGGGCCTCGTCGAAGTAGCCCAGGTTCATGAACGCCAGCAAGGTCATGGTGGCGTCGCGCAGCCAGCAGAAGCGGTAGTCCCAGTTGCGCTCGCCCCCGACACGCTCGGGCAGCGACGTGGTGACCGCGGCGACAATGCCGCCGGTGGGGGCGTAAGTCATGGCCTTGAGCGTAAGCAGCGAGCGGCGCACCAACGCGCTGTAGGGGCCTACCTGCGGGCAGCGGTCGGCGAAGGCCTGCCATTGCTCACGCGTGTTTGCCAAGGCATCGTCGATGTCACAATCGGGCTGCACTGGCAGGTGCGAGGGCTGGTGGCGCAGGCTGAACACCTGGCGCTGGCCAGCCGCGACGCGAAAACGGGCAACCGTGTGGTGGTCGCGGGCGTGTGGCGGCACGGTACTGCACAGGATCAGCCGGTCGGGGCCGGCGACGGCGCTGAGGGTCATTGGCTCCAGGCGCTCGACCCAGGGCACGCTGCGGCCGTAGTCGAAGCGCATGACCAGGTCCATTTCAAAGTTGGTTTCGCCCGAGATGCCCTCGACGATACGTACCACTGAATTGACTTCGCCCAGTGGCATGAAGTCGAGCACCCGGGCGCGGCCGGTGGCGGTGACCCAGGTGGTTTCCAGTACCAAAGTATCGTCCAGGTACTGGCGGCTGCTGTGCTCGACCGGGTCGCAAGGGGCCAGGCGCCAGCGGCCGTTTTCTTCGTTGCCCAGCAGGGCGGCGAAGACTGCAGGGGCGTCGAAGCGTGGCAGGCACAGCCAGTCGAGGGAGCCGTCGCGGCTGACCAGGGCGGCGCTGCGGCAGTTGCCCAGCAGGGCGTAGTCTTCTATGTGGGCGGGCATTGGGTCTCCTTTGTGTGGTGGCCTGTGCTGGCCTCTTCGCGGGTAAACCCGCTCCCACAGTTTCTCCACAACCATTGAAGGTGGTGGAATCCCTGTGGGAGCGGGTTTACCCGCGAAGAGGCCGGCCCAGGCTTACAAACCTCTCACCCCAACCGGTGCCACTCACGCTTGTCCCGGGTCAGCAGTTCGTTGCCAGCCTCGGGCCCGTCTTCACCGGCCGGGTACTCATGCACCTCGCCCCCCTGGGCCCAGGCATCGAGGAACGGCTGCACCGCACGCCAGCCGTTCTCGATGTTGTCGGCCCGCTGGAACAGGGTCTGGTCACCGGTCAGGCAGTCGTAGATCAGCGTCTCGTAGCCGGTCGCCGGGGTCATCTTGAAGAAGTCCTTGTAGGCAAAGCCCAGCTCGACATTCTCCATCACCAGCTCTGGCCCAGGCCGTTTGGCCTGCAGGTCGAACCACATGCCTTCGTTGGGCTGGATCTGGATTTTCAGGTAGTTGGGCTTGGGCCGCTCCAGCTCCGACTCGCGGAACTGGGCATACGGCGCGGGCTTGAAGCAAATGGCGATCTCGGTGTCGCGCACGCTCATGCGCTTGCCGGTACGCAGGTAGAACGGCACGCCGGCCCAGCGCCAGTTGTCGATCATTACTTTCAGCGCCACGTAGGTCTCGGTCTGGCTGTCTGGCGCGACGTTGGCCTCCTGGCGGTAGCCCGGCAGCTGCTTGCGCCCCTGCTTGCCGGCGCTGTACTGGCCACGCACGGAGTTCTTCAGCGCCATCTTCGCCGACCAGGGGCGGATGGCGCCGACCACCTTGGCCTTCTCGCCCCGCACGGCATCGGCACCAAATGCCGCCGGTGGCTCCATGGCCACCATCGCCAGCAACTGGAACAAGTGGTTGGGCACCATGTCGCGCAGGGCGCCGGTACCGTCGTAGAACCCGCCACGGGTCTCGACGCCGACGGTTTCCGCAGCGGTGATCTGCACGTGATCGATGTAGTGGTTGTTCCAGAACGATTCGAACAACCCGTTGGAGAAGCGGCTGACCAGAATGTTCTGCACCGTTTCCTTGCCCAGGTAATGGTCGATGCGGTAGATCTGCCGTTCGCCCATCACCTTCAGCAGGCAGGCGTTGAGCGCCTCGGCGCTGGCCAGGTCGGTGCCGAACGGCTTCTCGACCACCACCCGGCGAAAACCACCAGCGGACTCGTCCAGCAAGCCGGCTTCGCCCAGGCGCTGGGCCACTTCGGGGAAGAAGCGCGGCGAGGTGGCCAGGTAGAAGATGGCATTGCCATGGCTGGTCTTGTCGATGCGCTTGGCAATGGCCCCATAGGTAGCCGGGTCAAGGAAATCGCCGGTCTGGTAATCCAGGCGCTTGGCCAGACGCGCCCAGAGTTTTTCGTCCAGGCACTTGGCAGCGCCCTCGCCGCCCTTGTCGCGTTCGGCCATGAACGCGTGCAGGCGCTCGGCAAAATCCTCGGCGCTGGCCGGGTTGTGATCGACGCCGACGATGCGCAAGTTGCGGTCGAGCAAACCGTCACGGCTGAGGTTGTACAGCGCCGGCATCAGCAGGCGCTTGACCAGGTCGCCATTGGCGCCAAACAGGAACAGGGTACAAGGCGGTGCAGCGGGAATGGTCTGTTTAGTCATTCGGCTTTTTTCTCGACATGGCCACCGAAGCCCAGGCGCATGGCCGAGAGAATCTTGTCACCGTAGGTGCCTTGCTGCTGCCGTGAGCGGAAGCGCGCGAACAGTGCGCTGGACAGTACCGGCACCGGCACCGCCTGCTCGACGGCGGCGTCGATGGTCCAGCGGCCTTCGCCACTGTCGGACACCGAACCGCTGAACTGCGTCAGCTGCGGGTCGGCCACCAGCGCGTCGGCGGTAAGGTCGAGCAGCCACGAGGTGACCACGCTGCCACGCCGCCACACTTCGGCAATTTCAGCCACGTTGAGGTCGAAGCGCTGGTCTTCCGGCAGCTCGTTGCCGCCCTTGCTGCGCAGCAGGTCGAAGCCTTCGGCGTAGGCCTGCATCAGGCCGTACTCGATGCCGTTGTGGACCATTTTCACGTAGTGCCCGGCACCGGGTGGGCCGGCATGAATATAGCCATGTTCGGCGCGCTGGTGCTCGCCGCTAAGACCGTGGGTACGCGGAATGTCGCCCACGCCCGGGGCCAGCGCCTTGAACAGCGGCTCCAGGCGTTCGAACACCTCCTTCTCACCGCCGATCATCATGCAGTAGCCCCGGTCCAGGCCCCACACGCCGCCAGAGGTGCCGACGTCCAGGTAATGCAGGCCGCGCCCGGCCAGCTCGGCGGCGCGGCGCATGTCGTCCTTGTAGAAGGTGTTGCCGCCGTCGATGATCGCATCGCCCGGCTCCAGCAATTCGGCCAACTGGGTGATGGTCTGCTCGGTGGCGTCACCGGCCGGCAGCATCACCCACACCGCGCGCGGTGCCTTGAGCTTTTGAATCAATGCACCGAGGTCGTGCGCGCCCTGGGCGCCTTCGCCTTCCAGCGCGGTAATGGCCTCGCGGTTGCGGTCGTGTACCACGGTGCGATGGCCGGCGCGCATCAGGCGCCTTGCAATATTGCCGCCCATGCGGCCCAGCCCGACGATTCCCAGTTGCATGAGCCGATGCTCCCCTTTCGAAATGGATGACAACACAGTCCAGCTGTTCAGATTAGTCCAGCATGCCGGCCGAGGGTTCAGCGACCAACGGCAAGACCACGATAAACAAAAAAGTTCCCAAGGCCTGCAAAAGAATCCAGAATGCGCCCCGCGTGAAGCGTCTACGCTTTGACTTGTCACCAGCCAAAACCGCGAGGTGTGCTCATGGGTACCTTGATGCCTGCAACCCCAACCCAGACCCTCTATGTGTCCGTGCGCCGTGATGAGCTGCGTAAACTGAAGGACGAACGTGACCAGCTGCGCCAGCAGGTTGCGCAGTTGAACCTGTTGCTGGCGCAACAGCGTGATGGCGAGAAAGCTGTCGGCGTCTGATTTTTCCCTTCCGGTGGGAGTTGTAAGGCTCCCGCCTTGCTCAGTTTCTGGTTCTGCTTTTTCAGGTCCGGCCTATTCGCGGGTAAACCCGCTCCTACGACGTCCGTGTCGTACCTGAGGCCTATATCTTACCTGTGGGAGCGGGCGAGCCCGCGAAGAAGCAAACACCTCCCCAGCGCACCAATAGGGTGCACATACCCTCTCCAGCCACATTTTGGCGCACACGCAAAACACCCTTGCCAAGCCTTTTTACATCCGGTCACAGACGCCAACGTTTGCGTCTATTCCGCGCCATAACAATAGTGACCAGCGGGTCACCTTTTTATCGCTTTCTCTCCTACACTCGGTTTTCGGCCCGCCATTTGCTCATTGGAAGAGTGACGAAAATAAGTCGAACTTTCAGGAAAGCGGGCAGGTCAGGAATTAAGTAGGCCAAACGCAAAGGGTCTTCCCAGCTTCGGCCCACCACCCCAACCAGTCCAATCGCCTTCGGCCGGAATGCCGATCGCGCTGTGCCTGCGCGCACGACTCAGGGGCAAGGAACGCACTACGCCGTATACAGAATCAGAGAGAACCAACACGAAATATCGCCACGGGTGCCAGCACCCGGCCAAGCATAGGGACGGAGAGAAGTATGATCAGTGCCGCTGTCGAGCCTCACGCAGATTCATTCAACCCGGACAACCGCGAGCCGCTTACCCCGGATTTCGCCACGACAGGCAAGGCACCCGGCGCCCAGCGCCAGCACAACCCCAACAAGCGCAAAATCCTGTTCGTCACCTCGGAAATCGCCGACCTGGTCAAGACCGGTGGCCTGGGTGACGTGTCTGCCGCCCTGCCCCGCGCCCTGGCGCACCTGCACGATGTACGGGTGCTGATTCCGGGTTACCCGCAGGTGATGGACAGCGACAACCCGATCCATATCGTCGGCGAACTGAGCGGTCACGCGGCCCTGCCACCGTGCAAGATCGGCCGTATGGACATGGCCGACGGCCTGGTGATCTATGTGCTGATCTGCCCCGAACTGTACCAGCGTGACGGCACTCCCTATGGTGCCAACAATGGCCGTGACTGGCCCGACAACCACATCCGCTTTGCCCGCCTGGGCCTGGCCGCCGCCGAAATTGCCGCTGGCGAAGGCATGATCCACTGGAAGCCGGAAGTTGTGCATGCGCATGACTGGCCCGCGGGCCTGGCCCCGGCCTACATGCACTGGCGCGGGCTGAACACCCCCACCCTGTTCACCATCCACAACCTGGCCTACCAGGGCGTGTACAGCCGTGGCTGCAGCCCGGAGTTGGCGATTCCGGACCACGCCATGCAACAGGAAGGCATGGAGTTCTACGGCAAGCTGTCGTTCCTCAAGGCCGGCCTGGCTTACTCCAGCCACATCACCACGGTCAGCGCCACCTATGCCCGGGAAATCACCACCCCGGAATTCGGCTGCGGCCTGGATGGCTTTTTGGCCAGCAAGGCCCAGCAGGGCCTGCTCGGCGGCATCCCCAATGGCATCGATGAAAGCTGGGACTCGGCCACCGACAAGCACCTGCAGCACAACTTCAGCATCAACGACTGGGAGGGCAAGGCGCGCAACACCCAGGAGGTGCGCGAGCTGTTTGGCCTGGACGATTCCGAAGGCCCGCTGTTCGCTGTAGTTTCGCGCCTGGTTTACCAGAAAGGCCTGGACCTGACCCTGGGCGTGGCCGACTACATTGTCGAGCAAGGCGGGCAGATTGCGATTATCGGCCGTGGCGAGCCGGAAGAAGAACAGGCCATGCGTGAACTGGCGCTGCGCCACCCGGGCCGTATCGGCGTGCGCATCGGCTTTAACGAAACCGACGCCCGGCGCATGTTTGCCGGCAGCGACTTCCTGCTGATGCCTTCGCGCTACGAGCCGTGCGGCCTCAGCCAGATGTACGCGCAACGCTTCGGCTCGCTGCCGGTGGCGCGCAATACCGGCGGCCTGGCCGACACCATCGAGTGTGGCGTTACCGGCTTCCTGTTCAACGAGTCGACCGTTGACAGCTACCGCGAAGCACTCAGCCGCGCCTTCTATGTATACGGCAAGAAGGACCTGCTGAACGCCATGCGCTGCCTGTCGATGACCCAGCCGTTCAACTGGTGCCAGGCGGTGGAACCCTATGCCCGCCTGTACGAAAACCTGGTCAAGCAGGCACAACTGAGCCATTACTGAGCGGGGGCCAGAAGATGCACAGGCATGGCGCACACTTGCTGGACGCCACGTCGGCGCGCTTCGCCCTCTGGGCACCCGATGCGCGCAGCGTGAGCGTGGAACTCGAGCAGCAGCCGGCTATTGCGCTGCTGCCCGATGAAGATGGCTGGTACACCGGCGTGGCCCCGTGCCAGGCGGGGGACCGCTATCACTACCGTATCGACGATGAATTGCAGGTGGCCGACCCGGCGTCGCGCTACCAGCCTGACGGCGTGCAGGGGCCGAGCCAGGTGGTGGATGTCGCCAGCTATGCCTGGCAGCACCCGTGGCAAGGGCGGCCCTGGCACGAGGCCGTCATACAGGAACTGCATGTTGGCCTGCTCGATGGCTACGACGGCGTGGCCAGGCAATTGCCGCGCCTGGCCGAGCTGGGCATCAGCGCGGTCGAGTTGATGCCGCTTGGGCAGTTCCCTGGCGAGCGCAACTGGGGCTATGACGGCGTGCTGCCCTATGCCCCACAGAACACCTACGGCAGCCCCGAGCAGCTGTGTGCGCTGGTCGACCAGGCCCACGGCGAGGGCCTGATGGTGTTGGTGGACGTGGTCTACAACCACTTCGGCCCCGATGGCAATTACCTGCACCGGTACGCCAGCCCGTTCTTCCGTGAAGACCGGCAGACGCCCTGGGGCGCGGCCATCGACTTCCGCCGCCCGCAGGTGCGCGAGTACTTTATCCAGAACGCGCTGATGTGGCTGTGCGACTACCGCTGCGACGGCCTGCGCCTGGATGCCGTGCACGCCATCGACCAGCCGGACTTTCTGGTCGAACTGGCCCAGCGGGTGCGCGCCGCAGTTGAACCTGGGCGGCAGGTGTGGCTGGTACTGGAGAACGAACACAACCAGGCCGACCTGCTGGAGCAGGGCTTTGACGCGCAGTGGAATGATGACGGCCACAACGCGCTGCATGTGCTGCTGACCGGCGAAACCGAAGGCTACTACGCCGATTACCAGCAACGCCCGATCGACCAGTTGGCACGCTGCCTGGCCGAGGGCTTTGTGTTCCAGGGCCAGGCCAACCGCCATGGCACGCCACGAGGCGAACCCAGCGGGCACCTGGCGCCCAGCGCCTTTGTGCTGTTCTTGCAGAACCATGACCAGATCGGCAACCGCGCCCTGGGCGAGCGCCTGACCCGCCTGTGCCCGCCACCGGCCCTGCGGGCGGCCACCGGCCTGTTGCTGCTGGCGCCGATGATCCCGCTGCTGTTCATGGGCGATGACGATGGCAGCTGCCGGCCGTTCCTGTTCTTCACCGACTTCCACGACCAACTGGCCGATGCCGTGCGCGAAGGACGACGTGGCGAGTTCGCCCATTTCACCGCGTTCGCCGACCCCGAACAACGTGAGCACATTCCCGACCCCAACGCTGAACAGACCTTCGAGTCGTCGCGCCCGCAAAACAAGGAAGTGATCGCCGGCTGGCACGGCCTGTACCAGCAACTGCTCGACCTGCGCCGTCGCCATGTGATCCCGCACCTGCCCGGCAGCCGTGCGCTGGGCGCCGAAGTGCATGGCGACAAGGCGCTGACTGCACGCTGGCGGCTGGGCGATGGCAACACCTTGCGCATCGACCTGAACCTGGCCGACAGCCCGCAACCGGTCGAGCTGCCCGCGCCCACCGCGCGGCTGTTCGACAGCAGTGACACCCGCCACCCCGATACCCACCTGGCCGCCTACAGCTGCGTGGTCAGCCTGCTTCCCCCTGCCCAGGAGCGCCCATGAGCGAAACCGCCCTGCACCGCCTGGCGAGCCGCGTCGGGCTGAGCCGCGACTGGATCGACGCCAACAACCGGCCCCAGCGCGTCAGCGACGAGGTGCTGCGCAACATCCTCGAAGGCCTTGGCCACCCGGCGACCGATGATGCCGCCATTGCCGGTAGCCTGCAGGCCGTGGAGGCTGCCGAAGACAGCGAGCACCTGCCGCCACTGCTGACCAGCGACCAGGGGCAACCTTTGCCCCTGGCGCGTTACTTCAGCGCCGCCAGCGTCGCCCACTGCACCCTGGAAGACCACGCTTCGCTTACCCTCAGCCTCGACGAGCAGGCACGCCTGCCCGGTAACCTGCCCGTTGGCTACCATCAGGTGCAGATCGACAGCCGCCGCTTTACCGTGGCCGTGGCGCCGCCACGCTGCCACAGCCTGGAAGACTGCCTTGAAGCCAGCGCCCAGCAACCGCCACCGCGCTGTTGGGGCCTGGCAGTGCAACTGTACAGCCTGCGCCGCCCCGGCGACGGCGGCTACGGTGACTGCCTTGCATTGGAACAGCTGGCCCGCTCGGCCGCCGAGCGCGGCGCCGATGCCTTGGCCATCAGCCCGATCCACGCCCTCTCGGCCATCGACCAGGAGCATTACAGCCCTTACTCGCCCTCCAGCCGCCTGCTGCTCAACACCCTGTACGCCAGCCCCGCTGCCCTGCTGGGCGAACGGGAGGTGCGCATGGCCATTGAAGCCTGCGGCCTGGAACAACAGCTTGAAGAACTGGAGCAGCGCCCGCTGGTCGACTGGCCTCGCGCCGCCAGCGCCCGCCTGCGCTTGCTCGAAGCGCTGTACCAGGGTTTCAGCCAAGGCAACCACCCGCTACGCAGGGACTTCGACAGTTTCCGCGAAGCGGGTGGCCAGGCGCTGGAGCACCACTGCCGCTTCGAAGTGCTGCAGGCACAAGCGATGGAGCATGGCCTGGGCGCCGACTGGCGCAACTGGCCCAAGGCTTGGCACGACCCCTATCACCCGGAAGTGGAAGCCTTTGCCAGCGCCTACCCGGCGAAGGTCGAATTCCATGCGTTCTGCCAATGGCTGACCGAACGTGGCCTGCAGCGCGCCCATGAGGCGGCCCGCGGCAACGGCATGACGGTGGGCCTGATCGCCGACCTGGCGGTGGGCGCCGACGGTGCCGGCAGCCAGGCCTGGAGCCGCCAGGATGAGCTGCTGGCCGGCCTGAACGTCGGCGCGCCACCCGACATTCTCAACCGCGCGGGGCAAGACTGGGGCATCTGCGCCTTCTCGCCGGAAGGCCTCAAACGCAACGGCTACCGCGCCTTCATCGAAATGCTGCGGGCCAACCTCGCCCACGCCGGCGGCCTGCGCATCGACCACGTCATGGGCCTGCGCCGGCTGTGGCTGATCCCGCAGGGGGCCAAGGCCAGTGAAGGCGCCTACCTCAACTACCCGCTGGACGACCTGTTGCGCCTGCTGGCGCTGGAGTCGGTGCGCCACCAGGCAATCATTCTTGGCGAAGACCTGGGCACCGTGCCCGAAGGCCTGCGCGAAACCTTGGCCGAAAAAGCCGTGCTGGGCATGCGCGTGCTGCCGTTCGAGCAGACCCAGCCGGGCCAGTTCAAGCCGATTCTCGACTGGCCGGACAACGCCCTGGCGACTACGGGCACCCACGACCTGGCCCCCCTGGCCGGCTGGCTGGCCAACCGCGATATTGACTGGAGCCACCGCTTGCAACTGATCGACGCTGCCACCGAACTGCACTGGCGCCACGAACGGCAGAAGGAACACGACGGCCTGCGCCGCGTCCTGGAAGCCAACTACGGCCAGCTGCAGGACAACGATGCGCTGATCGATGCGGCCATCCGCTACGTTGGCCATACCCGTGCGCCGCTGGTGCTGGTGCCACTGGAAGACCTGCTGGGTAGCGACGAGCAGCCCAACCTGCCAGGCACCACCAGCGGCCACCCCAACTGGCGGCGGCGCTTTGCCCGGCCCGTGCGTGAACTGCTCGACGACGAGGACGCCGCGCGGCGCCTGGAGCTGCTGGCCCAGGCCCGCGAGCAGGCTTGGGAGCGTGACCGATGAAGCCACTGACCGCGACCCTGCGCCTGCAATTTCACAGCGACTTCACCCTTGATCAGGCGGTACCGCTGGTACCGTATTTTGCCCAGCTGGGCATCAGCCACCTCTACGCCTCGCCTATCCTCAAGGCCCGCGCCGGCTCGCGTCACGGCTATGACGTGGTCGACCCGACCCAGGTCAACCCGGAGCTCGGCGGCGAGGCCGCGCTGCAACGGCTGGTCGCCGCCTTGCGCCAGCATGGCATGGGGCTGATCCTCGACACGGTGTCCAACCACATGGCCGTAGGTGGCGCCGACAACCCCTGGTGGCAAAGCGTGCTGGCCTGGGGCCGGCGCAGCCCGTATGCCGAGTTCTTCGACATCCAGTGGCACTCCAGCGACCCGCTGCTGGCCGGGCAATTGCTGTTGCCGTTTCTGGGCAGCGACTATGGCTTGGCACTGAAAAACGGCGATATTCCACTTGAGTTCGACCCGCATCAGGGGCTGCTGCAAGTGGCCCATTACGAGCACCGCTTCCCGATCTGCCCGGTCGACTATGGCTGGATCCTGGCACTCAGCCCGGAGCCTGCACTCAAGGCCCTGGCTGAACATTTCACCGCATTGGGCGACTCGGCCACGCCGCTGGCCGATGCCCTGCCCTTGCAAGCCGAACTGGCCCGGCTGGTGCGCGAAGGTGCCGACCTTGAGTCGGCTTTGGTGGCGTTCGACAGCCGCGCCGAGAACGGCTTCAAGCGCCTGCACCTGCTGCTGGAACGCCAGACCTACCGCCTGGCCAGTTGGCGTACGGCCGCCGATGACATCAACTGGCGGCGCTTCTTCGACATCAACGAGCTGGGCGGCCTGCGGGTCGAGCGTTCGGTGGTGTTCGAGGCCACCCACGCCAAGCTGTTCGAACTGATCGAACGCGGCCTGGTGGATGGCCTGCGCATCGACCACATCGACGGCCTGGCCGACCCGCGTGGCTACTGCCGCAAACTGCGCCGACGGATCGATGGCCTGCTGGCCCGGCGGCCGCTGCACGCCGCCCTGGAACACTTCCCCATTTACGTCGAGAAGATCCTCGGCAGCAATGAACACCTGCACCGCGACTGGCTTACCGACGGCACCACCGGTTACGAGTTCATGAACCAGTTGTCGCTGCTGCAGCACGACCCGGCTGGTGAGGCGCCGCTGACCGAGCTGTGGGCCGGTGTCAGCGAGCGCCCGGACTTTGCCGAAGAAGTGCGCCTGGCGCGCCACCTGGTACTGAACGCCAGCCTGGCCGGCGACTGCGAGTCGGTGGCCCAGGCGCTGTTGCAGGTGGCGCGCAACGACCTGATGACCCGTGACCTGACCCTGGGTGCCATCCGCCGCGCCTTGCAGGCACTGGTGGCGCACTACCCGGTCTACCGCACCTACTTCAATGCCTGCGGGCGCCCGGCGCAAGACGAAAGCTTCTTCCAGCAGGCACTGACCGATGCCCGCCAGGACCTTGGCGAAGCCGACTGGCCGCTGCTCGACCAGCTTGAGCAATGGCTGGGCGGGCACGCCTGGCGCCGCCTGCCGCCAGGCCGGGCGCGCAAGCAACTGCGCCACGCCTGTGTGCGCTTTCAGCAACTGACTGCACCCAGCGCCGCCAAGGCCGTGGAAGACACCGCCTTCTACCGCAGCGCACGGCTGCTGTCGCGCAATGATGTGGGCTTCGAGGCCGAGCGTTTCAGCGCGCCGCTCGCGGATTTTCACAACGAGGCCCAGCGGCGCCTGCGCGATTTCCCCGACAACCTGCTGGCCACCGCCACCCATGACCACAAGCGCGGCGAAGACACCCGTGCGCGCCTGGCGGTGCTGAGCGAGCGTGGCCCATGGCTGGCCAGCCGGGTAGAACATTGGCGCGAGCTGGCGACGCCCCTGCGTGCGCAACTGGACGACGGCCTGGCACCCAGCCCCGCTGACGAGCTGATGCTGTTGCAGACCCTGCTCGGTAGCTGGCCGCTGGCGCTTGACGTGCACGACGACAGCGGCCTGCGGCACTACGCCGAACGGGTTCGCCAGTGGCAGCAGAAGGCCCTGCGCGAGGCCAAGCTGCGCAGCAGCTGGAGCGCGCCGAACGAGGCCTACGAAAACGCCTGCGCCCGCTACCTCGATGGCCTGCTGCTGGACAGCGAGAACCAGCAATTGCGCAAATCGGTGGCGGATGCCGCGCAGCTGCTGGCGTGCCCCGGCGCCCTCAACAGCCTGGTCCAGGCTCTGTTGCGCATGACCACACCCGGGGTGCCCGACCTGTACCAGGGCAACGAGTACTGGGACTTCAGCCTGGTCGACCCGGACAACCGGCGCGCCGTGGACTACGCTTTGCGGCGTCGCACGCTGGATGACGCCACGCCGGTAGCCGAGCTGCTGGCGCACTGGCGCGACGGCCGTCTCAAGCAGGCCCTGGTCGCCCGGGTACTGGACTGCCGCCAGGCCCACGCCGAGCTGTTCCGCCGTGGCGCCTACCTGCCGCTGACGGTGCAGGGTCGCCACGCCGACAAGGTGCTCGCCTTTGCCCGGCTGGGGGACGGCGAGCGGGCCGTCATCGTCGTGCCACGCCTGGCCAGTAGCCTGCTCGGTGGCGCCACCACACCGTTGATCCCGGCACAGAACTGGGACGACACCCGGCTGATATTGCCGTTTGCCTTGTCACCTGCCAACTCGACGGGACTTTTCCCCTGTGCGGCGGTCAGCCCTTCAAGGGAGCTGATGATGAGCGCCGTGCTGGCGGAGTTTCCGGTCAACCTGTTGATACAACAATCTTGAGCATCAGGAGCGTCATGATGAGTGTCGATGAAAAGCGTATTCGCGAATTTGCCTACCAGATCTGGGAGTCCGAAGGTAAGCCGGCCGGCCAGGAAGACCGCCACTGGGACATGGCCCGCAAGCTGGCCGAGGCCGAGGCCCTGGCGCCCAAGGCAGCGCCGCGCAAGCGGGCGCCGGCCAAGGACAAGGTAGCGGCGCAGCCTAAGGCGCCGGCTGAGCCCAAGGTGGCTGCGCTGCCGGGGGTTAAACCAGCGGCAGCTAAAAAGCCTCGGGCGGTGAAAAAGCCTACAGCTGGATAAGCCTGTTCGGGCCTATTCGCGGGTAAACCCGCTCCTACATCGATTACCGCCAGGGTCTGGATTACCGGTTTTTTGTGGGAGCGGGTTTACCCGCGAAGAGGCCAGTGCAGGACTGCATCACTCCCTCCCTTTCCACCACGGCCACCAGAGGATTGCCATGAGCCCCCGCACCCCAAAGAAAACCCGCTCAGTTGCCCCATCGCGCATCCGCGAAGGCCTGCCCTTTCCACTCGGCGCCACCTGGGATGGCCTTGGGGTGAACTTCGCCCTGTTCTCGGCCAACGCCACCAAGGTCGAGCTGTGCCTGTTCGACTCCACCGGCGAGCAGGAAATCGAGCGCATCGAGCTGCCCGAATACACCGACGAGATCTACCACGGCTACCTGCCCGACGCCCACCCCGGGCTGGTCTATGGCTACCGCGTATACGGCCCCTACGAGCCAGAGAACGGCCACCGCTTCAACCCCAACAAACTGCTGATCGACCCGTATGCCAAGCAACTGGTCGGCAGCCTGCAGTGGTCCGAAGCGCTGTTCGGCTACACCATCGGCCACCCCGATGGCGACCTGTCGTTCGATGAGCGTGACAGCGCGCCGTTCGTGCCCAAGTGCAAGGTGATCGACCCGGCCTTCACCTGGGGCCGCGACCAGCGCGTGCTGATCCCCTGGGAGCGCACGATCATCTACGAAGCGCATACCCGCGGCATCAGCATGCGCCACCCGGCGGTGCCGGAAAACCTGCGCGGCACCTTCGCCGGCCTGGCCAATGACGAGCTGCTCAAGCACATCAAGGACCTGGGTGTTTCCAGCATCGAACTGCTGCCGATCCACGCCTTCGTCAACGACCAGCACCTGCTGGACAAGGGCCTGAACAACTACTGGGGCTACAACAGCATCGCCTTCTTCGCCCCACACCCGCGCTACCTGGCCAGCGGCAAGATCGCCGAGTTCAAGGAGATGGTTGCGCACCTGCACGATGCCGGGCTGGAGGTGATACTCGACGTGGTCTACAACCACACCGCCGAAGGCAACGAGCGCGGCCCGACCCTGTCGATGCGCGGCATCGACAACGCCTCGTACTACCGCCTGATGCCGGACGACAAGCGCTACTACATCAACGATTCCGGCACCGGCAACACCCTGGACCTCAGCCACCCTTGCGTGCTGCAACTGGTCACCGATTCGCTGCGCTACTGGGCCGGCGAAATGCACGTGGACGGCTTCCGCTTCGACCTGGCGACCATCCTTGGCCGCTACCACGACGGCTACAGCGAGCGCCACGGCTTCCTGGTCGCCTGCCGCCAGGACCCGATGCTGAGCCAGGTTAAACTGATTGCCGAGCCGTGGGACTGCGGCCCCGGCGGCTACCAGGTGGGCAACTTCGCCCCGGGCTGGGCAGAGTGGAACGACCGCTTCCGCGACACTGCCCGCGCCTTCTGGAAAGGCGACGAAGGCCAACTGGCCGACTTTGCCGCACGCATGACCGCCTCGGGTGACATGTTCAACAACCGCGGCCGGCGGCCCTATTCGTCGGTCAACTTCATCACCGCCCACGACGGCTTTACCCTGCGCGACCTGGTGTCGTACAACCACAAGCACAACGAAGACAACGACGAGAACAACCAGGACGGCACCGACAACAACCTGTCGTGGAACTGCGGCGTCGAAGGGCCGAGCGACGACCCGGGGGTAAACGCCCTGCGCATGCGCCAGATGCGCAACTACTTCGCCACCCTGCTGCTGGCCCAGGGCACGCCGATGATCGTTGCCGGCGACGAGTTCAGCCGTACCCAGCACGGCAACAACAACGCCTACTGCCAAGACAGCGAGATTGGCTGGGTGAACTGGGACCTGGACCAGGAAGGCGAAGAGCTGCTGGCGTTCGTCAAGCGCCTGACCCGCCTGCGCCTGGCCTACCCGGTGCTGCGCCGTTCGCGCTTTCTGGTGGGTGACTACAATGAAGCGATCGGGGTCAAGGACGTGACCTGGCTGGCGCCGGATGGCAGCGAGATGAGCGTGGAGCAATGGGAAGACCCGCACGGGCGCTGCCTGGGCATGCTGATCGATGGCCGCGCCCAGGTCAGTGGCATCGCCCGGCCCGGGGCCGAAGCTACCGTGCTGCTGATCGTCAATGCCCACCATGATGTGGTGCCGTTCAAGTTGCCGAGCGTGCCGGAAGGCGATTACTGGAGTTGCCTGGTCGATACCGACCGGCCAGAGCTGCGCAAGGGGCAGCACCTGCAGTTCGACAGCACCTTCGAAGTGAAGGGGCGCTCGATGTTGCTGATGGTGTTGCAGCACGACGAAGAGTGAACCGAGATGACCGGGGCAGGTCGTAGAGATTGAAAGCCAAATGCTGTATCTGTGGGAGCGGGATCTGTGGGAGCGGGTTTACCCGCGAATGCGTCAGAACAGACAACGCGAATGCCTGATAGGGCCTATTCGCGGGTAAACCCGCTCCCACAGGGTTTCGTCTTTGCAGTCAGCAAAATTACCCGGAGGATTTGTGAACCCCGAAGCCGGCAGTAGAGGTTTCGCCAGCGTCAACCAGGCCCCGGCCGTGAAGCGGCTGCGGGTACTGACGGTGAATACCCACAAGGGCTTCACCGCCTTCAACCGGCGCTTCATCCTGCCGGAGCTGCGCGAGGCGGTGCGCAGCACCCAGGCCGACATCGTCTTCCTCCAGGAGGTGCTCGGCAGCCACGACCGCCACGCCGCACGCTACCCCGGCTGGCCGCAGACCTCACAGTACGAATTTCTCGCCGACAGCATGTGGAGCGACTTCGCCTACGGGCGCAACGCGGTCTACCCCGACGGCCACCACGGCAACGCGCTGCTGTCCAAGTACCCGATCATCGAACATCGCAACCTTGATGTGTCGATCACCGGGCCCGAGCGCCGCGGCCTGCTGCACTGCATTCTCGATGTACCCGGGCAAGGTCCGGTGCACGCGGTGTGTGTGCACCTGTCACTGCTGGAAAGCCACCGCCAGCAACAACTGCAACTGCTGCGCAAACTGCTCGATTCCCTGCCCGCCGATGCTCCGGTGATCATTGCCGGTGACTTCAACGACTGGAAGGCTCACGGCAACCGTACCCTCGGTTTGCAGAGTGACCTGCACGAGGCCTTCGAGCGCCACCATGGCCACCTCGCCCGCACCTACCCTGCCCGCTTGCCGCTGCTGCGCCTGGACCGCATCTACCTGCGCAATGCCGAAAGCCATGGGCCGCGGATTCTGGGGCACAAACCTTGGTCGCACCTGTCAGATCACCTGCCGTTGGCGGTTGAAGTGCGGCTCCAGGAGTGCGGCTCTAGCAATCATTCTTCATAGCCGCAACACGGCAAATAGCGAACCCCGCTATACCCTACTCGTTTGCTCGGAAAATCAACGGTTTGAGCCCCGCCACGGAGCTTGAACAGTTCCTTCACGTTTTCTTGACGCAAGCGGCTACCTCTCCTTAGCTGAACATTACCTAGTCGTAATGATCTCGTGCCGGGCCTCTAGCTCGCGCCTTTGTGCGCGTTTGCGAAAGCCGGCGTGCTGGTTTGCGTCGCCCTCTGTTTTTGCCGTACAGCTCGTGACAACAGGCCAGGTCCATTGGGCTGTACCCCACAAGAACAAAGGAGATCCGCCATGAAAAACACCTCGGGCCCGTTGCGCTTCGAACGTCTTTTCTACGCGGTTTCCACGTCGCTGCTTCTGGCAACCCCGGTGGAAACTTTCGCGTTCGAACTGCAGGGCGACCCTGCTTCGCCGGGCTTTCTGCAGCAGACGGCAGTGCCACAGCTATCGCTGGACCCGGTCAGCGCCAGTGCTTTGAACATCGCCACCCTGGATGCATTTTCGCAAAGGATGAGCGAGCGCCACGGGCAAGCGGCCCCTGACCTGACCGCCAGCCAGTGGGCGCAGTTCTTTCCTGCCGGCGCACACAACGGTGCACAGCCGCCAGACCAGCTTGAAGCACCCAGCCAGCAGTTGATGATCGGCCCGGACCTGTTCGTGCGTGAAACCGCTGCAGGCAATGTGCACCGTGCGGGGATTTTCGTCGGGCACAACAACCTGCAAAGCAGCTTCAACGGCATGCGCCCACTGCTGGGCGACAAGCAGCGCAATGCGGTGAACCTGAGCGGTGAAAGCCTGGGGGTGTACTGGAGCATGACCCATGAACAGGGTTGGCACCTGGATGCCGTGGCCATGGGCTCGCGCATCGACGTCAATGGCCGCGGCGAGAGCGGCCAGCGGCTGGACGACAGCGGCCACGCCATGACCTTCTCCCTCGAAGGTGGCATTCCCATCAAGCTGGGTGGCAGTTGGGTGATCGAGCCACAGGCGCAGTTGATCAACCAGCAGTTCTTCCCTGGCAGCCGGGTACAGGAAGAGACCTTGCAGGCGTTTGACAGCCAGCCGAGCTGGAGTGGACGGGTCGGGGCGAAGTTGTCCGGGCGTTATGAGGTGCGTGGCATGCCGATCGAACCGTATGTGCGGACCAACGTGTGGTATGACTTCAGCAATGCCGATGAGGTGAAGCTGGACCAGGTCGACAAGATTTCCAGCTCGCGGTATTCGACCACGGTGGAACTGGGCCTGGGGCTGGTGGCGCGGGTGACACCTTCGGTGGCCTTGTTTGTGAGTGCCGATTACAGCAGTGATGTGGATGACAATGATTTGAATGGGCTGATTGGTAGCCTGGGGGTGCGGATGCGGTGGTAGGCAAGTTTGGCCCTTTCGCGGGTAAACCCGCTCCCACAGGGTACGTACAAGGACTGAAACTTGTGCGCCCTCTGTGGGAGCGGGTTCACCCGCGAAGAGGCCGGTACAGGCACCAGATCAGGCGGGCTTCATCACCAATACCCCCAGCGGCGGCAGGTTCAGGGCCAGCGACAATGGCTGACCATGGCTAGCCACCTCGTCACTGGCCACCGCCCCAAGGTTGCCGACATTCGACCCGGCATACAGCTGCGCATCACTGTTCAACAGCTCCTGCCAGCGCTCACCAAACGGCACCCCAATGCGGTAGCCCTCGCGCGGTACCGGGGTGAAGTTGGCCACCACCAGCACCGGCTCGCCACTGCTGCTCCAGCGTAGCCAGGCGTACACGCTGTTTTGCGCATCGTCACCGATCAGCCACTGGAAACCCTGCGGCTGGCAGTCCTGCTCGTGCAGCGCCGGCACCTCGCGGTACAGGCGGTTGAGGTCGCCGACAAGGCGCTGCACGCCCTGGTGCTCGGGGTACTGCAGCAGGTACCAGTCCAGTTCGCTGTCGTGGTTCCACTCGCGCCACTGGCCGAACTCACAGCCCATGAACAGCAGCTTCTTGCCCGGGTGCGCCCACATGAAGGTGAGGTAGGCACGCAGGTTGGCGAACTTCTGCCAGCGGTCACCGGGCATCTTGTCGATCAGCGAGTGCTTGCCGTGCACCACTTCGTCGTGGGAGATGGGCAGGATGAAATGCTCGGAATAGGCATAGATCAGCCCGAAGCTCATCTCGTTGTGGTGGAAGGTGCGGTGCACCGGGTCGTTCTGAATGTAGTGCAGGGTGTCGTGCATCCAGCCCATGTTCCACTTGTAGGCAAAGCCCAGCCCGCCTTGCTGGGTCGGCTGGCTGACGCCGGGCCAGGCGGTGGACTCCTCGGCGATGATCAGCGCCCCGGGGGCCTCGACGGCAGCCACGCCATTGAGGTGGCGGATGAAGTCGATGGCTTCGAGGTTTTCGCGCCCGCCGTGGCGGTTGGGCACCCATTCACCGGCCTTGCGCGAATAGTCGCGGTACAGCATCGAGGCCACCGCATCGACACGCAGGCCGTCGATGTGGAAGTGCTTCAGCCAGTGCAGCGCCGAGGCCATCATGAAACCACGCACCTCATTGCGGCCGAGGTTGTAGATCAGCGTGTTCCAGTCCTGGTGGTAGCCTTCCAGGGGGTTGTCGTATTCGTACAGGGCCGTGCCGTCGAAGCGCGCCAGGCCATGTTCGTCCGTGGGGAAATGCGCCGGTACCCAGTCCAGCAGTACGCCAATGCCGCCCTGGTGGCAGGCATCGATGAAAGCGGCGAAGTCCTCGGCACTGCCGTAGCGCGAGGTGGGGGCGAACATCGACAGCGGCTGGTAGCCCCAGGAGCCACCGAACGGGTGTTCCATGATCGGCAGCAGTTCGATATGGGTAAAGCCCAGTTCCTGCACATAGGGCACCAGGCGTTCGGCCAGCTCGCGCCAGTTGTAGTAGCGACCGACTTCACCCGCTTCGTCCAGCTCGCAACGCCAGGAACCGGGGTGCAGTTCGTAGATCGACAGTGGCGCGCTGTAGGCATGGCGCTGCGCACGTTGCGCCATCCAGTCGTGGTCTTGCCAGGCATGGCTGAGCTCACCGGCAACCTTGGACGCGGTGCTCGGTGGCAGTTCGGTGGCGCGGGCCAGCGGGTCGGCCTTCAGCGGCAGAATGCCGTCCTTGCCGAGCACTTCGTATTTGTAGGTTTCACCCACGCCCAGCCGCGGAATGAACAGCTCCCATACCCCGGCGCTATGGCGCAGGCGCATCGGGTGGCGGCGGCCATCCCAGTTGTTGAAGTCGCCCACCACCGAAACCCGTTTGGCGTTCGGTGCCCACACCGAGAAACATACGCCGTCAACACCATCGGCCTGCATCGGCTGCGCACCAAAGCGCCCGGACAGGTCACGGTGGTTGCCTTCGGCGAACAGGTAAAGGTCCATGTCGCCCAGTTGCGGGCCAAAGCTGTAAGGGTCTTCGGTGATCTGCTCGCCACCGGCCCAGCCGATCTGCAACTGGTAGGGCTGTGCCTCATCAAGGTGCGCACTGAACAAACCCGGCAGGCTGCCCTGCTCCATTTCGGCCAGGACGCGCCCGTCGTGCCGCGCCAGAAGGCGCACATTCAGGGCATTGGGCAGGAAGGCGCGGACGACCTGGCCGCCCGCGCCATCGCCATGGGGGCCCAGTACCGCAAATGGATCGGCGTGCTCGGCGCGGGCCAGGGCGTCCAGGTCCCGTTGCCGAAGGCCGCCGTTTTCACGCGTGGTTGCATTCATCTATGACTCTCCCCAGGTACTGATCAGTCCATGCAGGCCATGCAAAGGCACGGCCAGCCAACTCGGACGGTTTTCGGCTTCGTATGTAATTTCGTAGGCGGCCTTTTCCAGGCAGAACAGCTCCAGTGCCGCACGCTCGCCTTCGGCCTGCTGCCAGGCGTGGGGCATGGCGGCGGTGGCCAGGCCATAAGCTTCGACAAAGGCATGCCGCGACTGGTGCAGGTACTGCCGGGCGACCCGTTGCCGGGCTTGCCGCGCCGGGTCGGAAAGGTCCACCGCAGACGCGCTGCGCAAGATCATCGCAGCAGCATAGTCGAAGGATCGCAGCACGCCGCTGACATCCTTGTAGGGGCTGTGTTTTGCCCGGCGTTCTTGCAGCGGCCGGGACGGTTCGCCTTCGAAATCGATCAAGTAGGCATCGCCCTGCACCACCAGCACCTGGCCCAGGTGCAGGTCGCCATGCACGCGCATCAACAAGCCGCCCTGGGCCTGCTCGGTCAGTTGGCTGATGTGCTGGGCCAGGCCGTCACGCTGTTGTTGCAGGTCGTCGACCAGCGCCTGGCTGTTGCGGTCGAGGCTGTCGCGGTGCTGGGCCAGCAGGTCGAGGGCATGGGTCAGCTCGGCGCTGATCTGTGCGCTCCAGCGCTGGCTGTCCTGGGCGTCGCTTGGGCGCGGCTGGAAGGCCTGGTCATCGGTGGGCGCAGCCAGCAACAGGTGCATCTCACCCAGGCGCTGGCCGAGCAAGGCGGCAAAGCCGGTGAGTTCGGCCAGGGCATCGGTGTGTGCATCGCCCTCCAGGCTGGACGGCTCCATCTGGTCCCGAATGGCCCGCTCCAGGGTGTTTTGGGTCCAGGCCCAGGCATCACCCTGGTTGCTCAGGTAACCCTGGGCGATCATCAGCAAATGCGGTGCCGCCTGCTCGTCCACCCGGCTGACCCAGGCCAGCAGTGGCGAGATATTGGCAAAGCCGGCGGCGGTCAGGTAGGCGCTCATTTCCAGTTCCGGGTGAATACCCGGGTTGACCCGGCGGATCAGCTTAAGCACCACGCGGTCGCCAATCACCACTGAGCTGTTGGACTGCTCGGCGCTGAGGTAGCGCACTTCGCTTTCTTCATTCAGCGCCAGGCTGGCCAGTGCCTGCGTGCTTTCGAAGTGCAGCTCACCCTCGCCATTGCCACACGGCAGGCGCAGGCCATCCTGGCAGGCGCGCAGCACGGCGCGGATGAAGGGTTCCAGCACGAAAGCGTCGGTTATCAGGCCAACCTGATGGGCACGGCGCACCCGCGACAGGGCCAGTTGCTGTGGCAACGCTGTATTGATCTGCTCTTCGGGCAGCAGGCCGAACGGCAACTGGTAACGGCTGGCCGCGCCGTCGCTGAGCACTTCGATTTCGCCCATCAATACCGGCGTGGTAGCGGTACCGAAACGCACGCCGTAGCACAGCCGCACGGCGTCGATCGGCCCTTCCTTGCCGGCAAACCAGCGGCGCTTGGGCAGGTACTGCGGCAGGATGGTGCCTTGCAACGTTTCGCTGGCAGGTGCTTCCAGCAGTTCTTCCATGCGCTTGCGCAGTACCAATGTAGTCAATTCGGGTAACCCCTCGGTGGCCTGGATGTGCCAGCTGGGCATGCGGTCGCGGCTGGCCAGCAGGAACCAGTAGAAAGCATAGGGTGGCAAGGTCAGCAGGAACGGCAGCTGGCCGATGGGCGGAAAGGCACTGCCGCCGAGCATCTCCACCGGTACTTTGTCGGCGAATTGTGACAATTCCAGTTCGGCAGCCTGGGCGGCGCGGGAGACATTGGCCACGCACAGGATGACCTCGGTGTTGCCGTCGGCATCGGTGTATTCGCGTATGTAGGCGAGGATGCGCCGGTTGCTGGGTGTGAGGGTGCGCAGGGTGCCGCGGCCAAAGGCCTTCTGCTGCTTGCGCACCGCCAGCATGCGCCGGGTCCAGTTCAGCAATGAGTGCGGGTCGTGGCTTTGTGCTTCGACGTTGACCGTCTGGTAGCCGTACAGCGGGTCCATGACCGGTGGCAGCACCAGGCGCTGCGGGTCGGCGCGGGAAAAACCGCCGTTGCGGTCCGGCGACCACTGCATGGGGGTGCGCACGCCATCGCGGTCGCCGAGGTAGATGTTGTCGCCCATACCCAGCTCGTCGCCGTAGTACAGGGTGGGTGTGCCGGGCATCGACAGCAGCAGGCTGGTGAGCAGTTCGATACGCCGGCGGTCACGCTGCAGCAGCGGCGCCAGGCGCCGGCGAATCCCCAGGTTGATGCGCGCGCGGCGGTCTTCGGCGTAGTAGTTCCACAGGTAGTCGCGCTCGCGGTCGGTGACCATTTCCAGGGTCAGCTCATCGTGGTTGCGCAGGAAGATCGCCCACTGGCAATTGGCGGGGATTTCCGGGGTCTGGCGCAGGATGTCGGTGATCGGGAAGCGGTCTTCCATGGCCAGTGCCATGTACATGCGCGGCATCAGCGGGAAGTGGAAGGCCATGTGGCATTCGTCGCCGTCGCCTTCACCGAAGTACGGGCGGGTGTCTTCCGGCCACTGGTTGGCTTCGGCGAGCAGCATGCGGTCGGGATAGTTGGCGTCGATTTCGGCGCGGATCGCCTTGAGCACGTCGTGGGTTTCGGCGAGGTTCTCGTTGTTGGTACCGTCGCGCTCGATCAGGTACGGGATGGCGTCCAGGCGCAGGCCGTCGACACCCAGGTCGAGCCAGAAGCGCATCACCCCGATCACCGCCTTGAGCACCTGCGGGTTGTCGAAGTTGAGGTCTGGCTGGTGCGAGTAGAAGCGGTGCCAGAAGTACTGGCCGGCGACCGGGTCCCAGGTCCAGTTGGACTTTTCGGTGTCGAGGAAAATGATGCGTGTGCCGTCGTACTTCTGGTCGTCATCCGACCACACGTAGAAGTCGCGGGCCTTGCTGCCGCGTTTGGCGTGGCGGGCGCGCTGGAACCACGGGTGCTGGTCGCTGGTGTGGTTGATGACCAGCTCGGTGATGACCCGCAGGCCGCGCTTGTGCGCCTCGGCGATGAAGCGGCGGGCATCGGCCATGCTGCCGTAGTCGGGGTGCACGGCCTTGTATTCGGCGATGTCGTAGCCATCGTCGCGGCGTGGCGAAGGGTAGAACGGCAGCAGCCACAAGGTATTGACGCCCAGCTCGGCAATGTAGTCGAGCTTGCTGATCAGGCCGGCGAAATCACCGATGCCGTCGTTGTTCGAATCGAAGAACGACTTGATGTGCAGCTGGTAGATGACGGCGTCCTTGTACCACAGCGGGTCGTCGATGAAGGCTGCCGGGCGGGAACGCTTGGCCATGGGTGACTCCTTTCATTTCCGGGTTTGCCTAGGCCACTTGCAAATGCAGCTGGCTTGCCCAAATTGCCGAAACTGGCGCATTCCCTGTGGGAGCGGGTTCACCCGCGAACACCGGCAAAGCCGGTGCCATAGACCGCAGTGTCTGTTTCGCGGGTAAACCCGCTCCCACAGGGAATGATGTACGCCGTACTAACGGGCCTTTTCGATACGCCAGATACCGAACGGCTGGTGCCAGGGCTCGATGCGCATGAACTGGGTCTTGCCGTACCACGACCAGCGGTGGCCGTTCATCAGGTCCTCGCCGTAGGTTTCGGCGTTGTCGTCCAGCCCCAGCTCCCACAGCGGCAACTCGAAATGCGCCTCTTGGGCGTTGTGCGGGTCGAGGCTGATTGCAACCAGAATGTAGTTGTCGCGCTCGGGCGTGCGCTTGGCGAAATACAGGATGTTGTCGTTCCAGCAATTGAAAAACGCCACGCCCAGATGCGTTTGCAAGGCGTGGTTCTGCCGGCGGATGCGGTTGAGCTGGGCGATCTCGGCAATGATGTTGCCGGGCTGGCTGAAGTCGCGCGGGCGCAGCTGGTATTTCTCCGAGTCCAGGTATTCTTCCTTGCCCGGCAATGCCGCGCTTTCGCACAGTTCGAAGCCCGAATACATGCCCCACAAGCCCGAACCCATGGTCGCCAACGCAGCGCGAATCAGGAAACCCGCGCGCCCGGAGGTGTGCAGGAAAAACGGGTTTATATCGGGCGTGTTGACAAAGAAGTTGGGGCGGTAGCACTGGCTCCAGGGCGGCTGGTTGAGCTGTTCGAAGTACTCCCGCAGCTCCTGCTTGTGGTTGCGCCAGGTGAAGTAGGTATAGCTTTGCGCGTAGCCGACCTTGCCCAGGCGCGCCATCATCGCAGGCTTGGTGAACGCCTCGGCGAGAAAGATGACGTCAGGGTGCTGGCTGCGCACATTGGCGATCAGCCATTGCCAGAACGGCAGCGGCTTGGTGTGCGGGTTGTCGACGCGGAAGGTTTTCACGCCCTCCTCCACCCAGCCGACCACCACGTCGCGCAGGGCCAGCCACAGGCTGGGCACGGCATCGGGGGCGTAGAAGTCGACGTTGACGATGTCCTGGTATTTTTTTGGCGGGTTCTCGGCGTAACGGATGGTGCCGTCGGGGCGCCAGCTGAACCAGCCTGGGTGCTCCTTGAGCCAAGGGTGGTCCTGAGAGCACTGGATGGCAAAGTCGAGGGCGATTTCCAGGCCGTGCCCGGCAGCCGCAGCCACCAGTCGGCGGAAATCGTCGCGGCTGCCCAGCTGCGGGTGAATCGCCTCGTGGCCACCCTCGGCGCTGCCGATGGCATAAGGGCTGCCCGGGTCTCCGGGCTCGGCAGTCAGTGCATTGTTGCGACCCTTGCGGTGCTGCATGCCGATGGGGTGGATGGGCGGGAAATACAGCACATCGAAGCCCATGTCACGGATCATCGGCAGCCGTGCGTGCACGTCGTTGAAGGTGCCGTGGCGCTGGGGGTCGTCGGTGATCGAGCGCGGGAACAATTCGTACCAGCTGGCGAACTGCGCCGCCGGGCGGTCGACATCGACCGGAAATTCCCGGCTGCGGGCCAGGTAGCTGCGGTGTTCGGCTTCGCCCATCAGGCGGGCGGTGACGGGGTCGAGGAACAGCGCCACCTGGTCATCGGTACTGAGCGCAGGCAGGCGCTGCAGCACAGCCTCAAGTTCCTCGCGCAGGGCGCCGCTGCACAAGGCAATGCCCTGGCCCAGCATCAAGCGGCCCTCTTCCAGTTCCAGCCGCACCTCGACACCGGCGTGGTACTTCTTCTCCAGGTCGTGGCAGTAGGTGGCGAACGGGTCGATCCAGGCCTCGATGCTGAACAGGTGCGGGCCCAACTCGGTGGGAGTGAACTCGGCCAGCCACAGGTCATTGCCCGGCGACTGCATCGGCACGCAATGCCAGCGCCGGCTGTGCGCCTGGCGCCAGTTGAGCACCACTGCAAGGCGGTCGTGGCCATCGCTGTAGACCTTGCTGCTGACGGCCACCGGCTGGCCACTAACGGCCTTGGCGGCAAAGGTGCCGGCGTCGAGCACGGGTTGGGTGTCTTCGATCACGATGCGCGGCGCCAACAGCGCCTGGGACAGGCTGATGGCCTGGTCCGGGTGATCGTTCGCCATGGGCACGCTTTCAAAGGGCTCGTTTCGTGACATCGACCTTGCTCCCTCAGGCTGGTGGCGGTAAGGGTTCAGAGCCGGGTACAGGCGTGGGGTTCAAAAAAATTGAGCGAATGGCAGCTGCGCAAAGTCGAAGCCTGCAGCACCTCTTCATTCACCCACGCGAGGTCAGGCCCATGAACATTCCCATTCCACCGGAAACCCCCGATCCGAACATCGACGACCCAAGCTTGCCGCCGCCCGTGCCCGAGGAAGACCCGGACGAGCTGCCGATCAAGCCGACCGTACCGCCGACGGTAGGCGACCCGCCGAGCCAGGAGCCACCGGTGAAGGCTTAAGGGTAGACCACGGCACCTGATATTTTTGCCAGTAGTTTCCTGCCCCCCAAGGGCATACCGTTGCAGGGCAGCGCTGAGGGCGCTGCCTGGGCCACACATACGCCGTTTCTGACTTGGGGGATACTGTGAAACACTATTTTTATAAAGGGTCATCCTGCGTAACGATGGCAAGCCCTATGGGTACTGTCAGCCTGATGCGGCTCCAGCAACGCAGCATGGCCGTGAAGTACAGTACTCCAGAAGGCACCAGCATAAAGTTCAGCGCCGTTGATCACCAACACTCAGCTGTAAGCTATTCGACTCTTTCACGCACCCAGCAGATGGCTTATACCCCTTACGGATATCTATTGAATGAAAATTCGCTGCCCGTCGCTTTCAAAGGAGAGCGATGTGAAGAAATAACAGCGAGTTATTTGCTCGGCAATGGGTATCGGGTTTACAGCCCCATCATCATGAGATTCAATACCCCTGATCGGTTCAGCCCTTTCGGTTACGGCGGCATCAATGCCTACGCGTTTGTATCGGGAGACCCAGTAAATTTAGCAGATCCAACTGGGCGAGGCATCGGAGAGTTTCTTCCGCATAAACTCAATGCAACATCCACATTTAGAACTTTCGGAAAAAAGACAAAAGGAAGTCCTTTCAAGAGCGTTATTGTATTCTCCGGCCAAAGTGAGGGCAGCTCGCAGAACGACATGACATGGATGTGGGGGCACGGTGACGGCAACAAGCTTGGGGGCTACACACCCGAGAAGCTTGCAGAGGCTCTTTATCAACGTGGCGTTGAGCTGCTAGATGGCCCTGTTCTGCTCGCAAATTGTTATGGCGGCGCGAGCACCGCAACCAATGGCCCCGATTTTCCGAACATTTCATTCGCCCAGCGGTTTTCCAATATCATCGACAAACCCGTGATTGCATTTACCGACCGGTTAAACTTAAAAAAAGGAGCGCATGAGACAAAACCTATCATTCATATGATGCTCACACCCGAGAGATATCTGGATGCTGGGCCTGTCACATACTACCCAGATACGGGCACCAGCCCATACGACACACAAGCGCCAGGTGCTGATTCCCGCAGAATAAGAAGCTAGCGACGGAATGGCAGCACCCACATTTCACCGCCCGTGAAGTGGCCAGTTAAACTTTTTGAACAAGGAAGTTCCCAAGGTACGGATATAGCCGCAATCTCCGCCACGCAGATCTCGCGCATGCGGACCTCGGGACCTGATATTTTTGCCAGTAGCGCGGGGCCCACGTTGTTTCGATGATGAGCCTCCCAACCAATGCAGGAGACGCGCCATGGAACAAGACGTGATGTCGGACGATGAACGCGACGCGTATGAGGGGTACGTTTTGCAGAGCCTTCAAGATGCCCTGTTCAGAAAGCTGGGCATCGACGCATACACGCGGCTTGACGAACTGGATGAAGACATTCTCGAAGAGGCGACTGAGGATTTGCGTGATGACTTTGATGTCAGTTTCAGGCAAAACTCAAACATGACAATCAGCGAGTTGGCTGAAGCGTTATGGACGGCTGTGAAATCTCGGTGATTTTGCTGGCCTCTTCGCGGGTAAACCCGCTCCTACGGGGGACCGCGCAGGGCTTGAATGCAGCGCGATCCCTGTAGGAGCGGGTTTACCCGCGAAAGGGCCGGATGCCTCAGCCCATCAACCTGCAGATACAGCCGAAATCTCCGCCACACTGATCTCGCGCATGCGAAACTTCTGCACCTTGCCGGTTACCGTCATCGGGTACTCGTCAACAAAGCGGATATGCCGTGGCACCTTGAAGTGGGCAATGCGTGCCTTGCACCAGCCCTGCAGTTCTTCGACCGTGGCAGCGTGCCCCGGGTGCAGCTTGATCCAGGCGACGATCTCCTCTCCATAACGGCTGCAAGGAATACCGATCACCTGCGCATCGGCCACTGCCGGGTGGGTGTAGAAGAATTCTTCCAGTTCACGCGGGTAAATGTTCTCGCCGCCGCGAATGATCATGTCTTTGTTGCGCCCGACAATGCGCACGTGGCCGTGCTCGTCCATCACCGCCAGGTCGCCCGAATGCATCCAGCCGGCCGGGTCGATGGCATCCGCCGTTGCCTGGGGGTTGTCCCAGTAGCCGAGCATCACGCTGTAGCCACGGGTGCACAACTCACCAATCTCGCCACGGGCGACGATGCAGCCGTCGGCGTCCACCAGCTTGTTCTCCAGCTGCGGCTGGGTACGGCCGACGGTGGTCACGCGCAGCTCCAGGTCGTCGTCCGGGCCGGTTTGCAGCGATACCGGGCTGGTTTCGGTCATGCCGTAGGCAATTTGCACTTCAGCCATGTGCATCTGGTCGATGACCCGGCGCATCACCTCGATCGGGCAGGTGGCGCCGGCCATGATGCCGCTGCGCAGGGTCGACAGGTCCATGTTTGCCCGCGACGGGTGGTCGAGCATGGCGATGAACATGGTCGGCACGCCGTAAAGGATGCTGGCGCGCTCTTCGGCCACAGCCCGCAGGGTGAGCTCGGCGTCGAAGGCGTCGTTGGGGTAGACCATGGTGCTGCCGTGGGTGATGCAGCCGAGGTTGGCCATGACCATGCCGAAGCAGTGGTACAACGGCACCGGGATCACCATGCGGTCGCGCTCAGTAAGGCCCAGGCTTTCGCCGACCATGAAGCCGTTGTTGAGGATGTTGTAGTGGCTGAGCGTGGCGCCTTTGGGCGCGCCGGTAGTGCCGGAGGTGTACTGGATGTTTACCGGCTGGTCGAACTGCAAACTGCCCTGACGGGCGACGTAGGCTTCGATCGTAGTCTGCCCTGCCCGCCCGGCCAGCGCTTGCCAGGGCAGGAAGCCGGCGGGCGGGTTGGAAGACAGGCTGATTACGCCGCGAAGGTCCGGCAGGCTTTGACTGGCCAGTTCACCCGCAGTGGCACCGGCCAACTCCGGTACCAGCTCCTGAACCATGGCGTGGTAATCGGACGTCTTGAACGCATCTGCACACACCAGCCAGCGGCAACCGGACTGGCGCAGTACGTACTCCAGTTCGCCCACGCGGTAGGCCGGGTTGATGTTGACCAGGATCGCGCCGACCTTGGCGCTGGCCAACTGCAGGATGCACCACTGGGCGCAGTTGGGTGACCAGATGCCGACCCGGTCGCCAGTATTCACACCCAGCGCCATCAGCGCACGGGCATGCACTTCAACCTGTTCGGCCAGTTGCCGCCAGCTGTAGCGCAGGCCCTGGTGGCGCGATACCAGGGCCTCGCCATCGGCGCAGCGGGCCACGGTGGCGTCGAAGGCCTGGCCGATGGTCTGGGTCAACAGGGGTTGGTCCTGACGACCGCGGGTATAGCTCGGTTGACTCATGGGTGTCCCTTCTTGTGGTTGTTCTGGGCACGACTGAAGCAAGCGGGGATACTCTGGCGCAGATTTACGTTTACGTAAAGGTGACAAGTCGATTGACAGTGATCGGCGGCAGGCTTACGTTAACGTAAAGGTGATGAACGATACCGGGATCTCCGGCACGATTCCGACGCTGTGGGAGCGGGTTCACCCGCGAATGCGATCAGTCAGGCAATGACGGTGACCCTGTTGACGCATTCGCGGGTGAACCCGCTCCCACAGGGCCGGCGAACAGCCCCTGAGCTACGGTGTTACCCATATTTCAAGAACAACAAGGTGCCCCAGCATGCATTACCCCACCCTCAACTTCGCCCTGGGCGAAACCATCGACATGCTCCGCGACCAGGTGCGCACCTTCGTTGCCGCCGAACTGGCCCCGCGCGCTGCGCAAATCGACCACGACAACCTGTTCCCCGCCGACATGTGGCGCAAGTTCGGCGACATGGGCCTGCTGGGCATCACGGTGCCGGAGGAATACGGCGGCGCCGGCCTGGGCTACCTGGCCCATGTGGTGTCAATGGAGGAAATCAGCCGTGGCTCGGCCTCGGTGGCGCTGTCGTACGGTGCGCACTCCAACCTGTGCGTCAACCAGATCAACCGCAACGGTACCCATGAGCAGAAGCTCAAGTACCTGCCCAAGCTGATCAGCGGCGAGCACATCGGCGCCCTGGCCATGAGCGAGCCCAACGCCGGCTCCGACGTGGTGTCGATGAAACTGCGCGCCGAAAAGCGCGGCGACCGCTACGTGCTCAACGGCAGCAAGACCTGGATCACCAACGGTCCCGACGCCAATACCTACGTGATCTACGCCAAGACCGACCTGGACAAGGGCGCCCACGGCATTACCGCGTTCATTGTCGAGCGTGACTGGAAAGGCTTCAGCCGCAGCAACAAGTTCGACAAGCTGGGCATGCGCGGCTCCAACACTTGCGAGCTGTTCTTCGATGACGTCGAGGTGCCGGAACAGAACATTCTCGGCCAGCTCAACGGCGGCGTGCGCGTACTGATGAGCGGCCTGGACTACGAACGCGTGGTGCTGTCCGGCGGCCCGACCGGCATCATGCAAAGCTGCATGGACCTGGTAGTGCCGTATATCCATGACCGCAAGCAGTTCGGCCAGAGCATCGGCGAGTTCCAGCTGATCCAGGGCAAGATCGCCGACATGTACACCCAGTTGAACGCCAGCCGCGCCTACCTGTATGCCGTGGCCCAGGCCTGCGACCGTGCCGAGACCACCCGCAAGGACGCTGCCGGGGTGATCCTGTACACCGCCGAACGCGCCACGCAAATGGCGCTGGAGGCAATCCAGATTCTCGGTGGCAACGGCTATATCAATGAATTCCCGGCTGGCCGCCTGCTGCGTGACGCCAAGCTGTACGAAATCGGTGCCGGCACCAGCGAAATACGCCGGATGCTGATTGGCCGCGAACTGTTCAACGAAACCCGCTGAGCATAAGGGGACGGGCGCACATGGCTACCTTGCACACCCAGATCAACCCGCGTTCGGCGGAGTTCGCCGGCAACAGCGCGGCCATGCTCGAACAGGTCCAGGCCCTGCGCGGCCTGCTTGCCCAGGTCGCCCAGGGCGGCGGCCCTAAGGCCCAGGAGCGGCACACCTCGCGTGGCAAGCTGCTGCCGCGCGAGCGCATCGACCGCCTGCTGGACCCCGGCTCGCCATTCCTCGAGATCGGCCAGCTGGCCGCCCATGAGGTATACGGCGAAGACGTGCCGGCTGCGGGCGTGATCGCCGGCATCGGCCGCGTAGAAGGCGTGGAATGCATGATCGTGGCCAACGACGCCACGGTAAAAGGCGGTTCGTACTACCCGCTGACGGTGAAGAAGCACCTGCGGGCGCAGACCATCGCCCTGCAGAACCGCTTGCCGTGCATCTACCTGGTGGACTCGGGCGGCGCCAACCTGCCGCGCCAGGACGAAGTGTTCCCCGACCGCGAGCACTTCGGGCGGATCTTCTTCAACCAGGCCAACATGAGCGCCCAGGGCATCCCGCAGATCGCCGTGGTGATGGGCTCGTGCACGGCTGGCGGCGCCTACGTACCCGCGATGGCCGACGAAGCGATCATGGTGCGCCAGCAGGCGACCATCTTCCTCGCCGGCCCGCCCTTGGTAAAAGCCGCTACCGGTGAAGTGGTCAGCGCCGAGGACCTCGGTGGGGCCGACGTGCATTGCCGTACCAGCGGCGTGGCCGACCACTATGCCGACAACGACGAACACGCCCTGGCCATCGCCCGACGCAGCGTGGCCAACCTCAACTGGCACAAGCAGGGCAAGCTGCAGCGCCTGGCCCCGGTGGCGCCGCTGTATGCCGCCGACGAGTTGTACGGCGTGGTGCCGGCGGATGCCAAACAGCCTTTCGATGTTCGCGAAGTGATTGCCCGCTTGGTCGATGGCTCGGTGTTCGACGAATTCAAGGCGCTGTTCGGCACCACCCTGGTGTGCGGCTTCGCCCACCTGCACGGCTACCCGGTGGCGATTTTGGCCAACAACGGCATCCTGTTTGCCGAAGCTGCGCAAAAAGGCGCGCACTTCATCGAACTGGCCTGCCAGCGCGGTATCCCGCTGCTGTTCCTGCAGAACATCACCGGCTTCATGGTCGGTAAAAAGTACGAAGAAGGCGGCATCGCCAAGCACGGCGCCAAGCTGGTAACCGCCGTGGCCTGTGCCCAGGTGCCGAAGTTCACGGTGATCATCGGCGGCAGCTTTGGTGCCGGCAACTACGGCATGTGCGGCCGCGCCTACGACCCGCGCTTCCTGTGGATGTGGCCCAACGCACGCATTGGCGTGATGGGGGCTGAACAAGCAGCTGGCGTGCTGGCCCAGGTCAAGCGCGAGCAGAGCGAGCGCAGCGGCCAGGCCTTCAGCGCTGAAGACGAAGCCAGGCTCAAGCAGCCGATCCTCGACCAGTACGAGCACCAGGGCCACCCCTACTACTCCAGCGCCCGCCTGTGGGACGACGGTGTCATCGACCCGGCGCAGACCCGCGACGTGCTCGGCCTGGCGTTGTCTGCTGCCCTGAACGCCCCGATCGAACAGAGCCGCTTCGGCATTTTCCGGATGTGACCATGAGCGATTTCAGCACCCTCGAAGTGATCCGCGACCCCCGCGGCTTCGCCACCCTGTGGCTCAGCCGCGAGGACAAGAACAACGCCTTCAACGCACTGATGATCCGCGAGCTGATTGTCGCCATCGACCAGCTCGCCGAAGATTCAGGCCTGCGTTTTGTGCTGCTGCGTGGCCGTGGCCGGCACTTCAGCGCCGGCGCCGACCTGGCCTGGATGCAGCAATCGGCGCAGCTGGACTTAAACACCAACCTGGATGACGCCCATGAACTGGGCGAGCTGATGTACGCCCTGCACCGCCTCAAGGCGCCCACCCTGGCCGTGGTGCAAGGTGCGGCCTTTGGCGGTGCGCTAGGCTTGATCAGTTGCTGCGACATGGCCATTGGTGCCGAAGACGCCCAGCTGTGCCTGTCGGAAGTGCGCATCGGCCTGGCCCCGGCAGTGATCAGCCCGTTCGTGGTCAAGGCCATCGGCGAGCGTGCTGCGCGCCGCTATGCCCTCACCGCCGAGCGCTTCAGCGGCGTGCGGGCCCGCGAGCTGGGCCTGCTGGCCGAGGTATACCCGGCCAGCGAACTGGACGCCCAGGTCGAAGCCTGGGTGGCCAACCTGCTGCAAAACAGCCCGCAAGCGCTGCGCGCCACCAAGGACCTGCTGCGCGAAGTGGACGACGGTGAACTCAGCCCGGCCCTGCGCCGCTACTGCGAAAACACCATCGCCCGTATCCGCGTCAGCGCCGAAGGCCAGGAGGGCCTGCGCGCCTTCCTGGAAAAACGCCGCCCTGCCTGGCAAACCGACGACAAGAAGGAACCGCGCCCATGAGCCGCCCCGCTTTGACCACCCTGCTGGTCGCCAACCGCGGCGAAATCGCCTGCCGGGTGATGCGCACCGCGAAGTCCATGGGCCTGACCACCGTCGCCGTGCACAGCGCCACCGACCGTGACGCCCGGCATAGCCGCGAAGCCGATATCCGCGTCGACCTCGGCGGCACCAAGGCTGCCGAAAGCTATCTGCTGGTCGACAAGCTACTGGCCGCAGCCAAGGCCAGCGGCGCTCAGGCCATCCACCCGGGCTACGGCTTTCTGTCCGAGAACGCCGGCTTTGCCCGCGCCATCGAACAGGCCGGGCTGATCTTTCTCGGCCCACCGGCCAGTGCCATCGACGCCATGGGCAGCAAGTCGGCAGCCAAGGCGCTGATGGAAGCCGCCGGGGTGCCGCTGGTACCGGGCTACCACGGCGAGTCCCAGGACCTGGACACCTTCCGCGCCGCCGCCGAACGCATCGGCTACCCGGTGCTGCTCAAGGCCAGCGCTGGCGGTGGTGGCAAGGGCATGAAAGTGGTCGAGGAGGAAAGCCAGCTGGCCGACGCCCTGGCCTCGGCCCAGCGTGAGGCGCAGTCATCGTTCGGCGATGCGCGCATGCTGGTGGAAAAGTATGTGCTCAAGCCGCGCCATGTGGAAATCCAGGTATTTGCCGACCAGCACGGCAACTGCCTGTACCTCAACGAGCGTGATTGCTCGATCCAGCGCCGCCACCAGAAAGTGGTCGAAGAAGCCCCTGCACCCGGCCTGTCGCCAGAACTGCGCCGGGCCATGGGTGAGGCGGCGGTGCGCGCGGCCCAGGCCATTGGCTATGTGGGCGCTGGCACTGTGGAATTCCTGCTCGATGCGCGTGGCGAGTTCTTCTTCATGGAGATGAACACCCGCCTGCAGGTGGAGCACCCGGTTACCGAGGCTATCACTGGGCTCGATCTGGTGGCCTGGCAGATTCGCGTGGCCTGTGGTGAAGCGCTGCCGATCACTCAAGCGCAGGTGCCGCTGATCGGCCACGCCATTGAAGTGCGCCTGTATGCCGAGGACCCGGCCAACGAGTTCCTGCCTGCTACCGGCAAGCTGGCGCTGTACCGTGAGTCGGCTGCTGGCGAAGGCCGGCGGGTGGACAGCGGGGTCAGCGAAGGCGATGTGGTGTCGCCGTTCTATGACCCGATGCTGGGCAAGCTGATTGCCTGGGGCGAAGACCGCGAGCAGGCGCGCCTGCGCTTGCTGGCCATGCTCGATGAGTTCGCAATTGGCGGGTTGAAGACCAACATTGCCTTCCTGCGGCGCATTTTGGCGCACCCGGCGTTTGCGGCCGCTGAACTGGATACTGGTTTCATACCACGTCATCAGGAAGTTTTGCTGCCTGCGCCACAGGCGTTGCCGGCCGGTTTCTGGGAAGCGGCAGCCGAGGCGTGGCTGCAAGGCCAGGCCGGGCAGCAGCGGGAAGATGACCGTGGTTCGCCGTGGGGCGAGCGCAACGGTCTGCGCCTGGGCTTGCCCGCACGCGCCAGCCTGCATTTGGTGAGTGGTGGTCAGGACCAGGCGGTTGCCCTGGAGCGCAGCGCTACGTCTACCTGGCAGTTGCTTGGCGAGCAGTTGGTACATGACCAGGATGGGGTGCGCCGTCAGCATCTGGCGATTCGCCGCGGTGGCACGCTGTACTTGCACTGGGATGGCGAGATGCATGCCATCGAGGCCTTCGACCCGATCGCCGAGGCTGAGGCCAGCCACAGCCACCAGGGCGGCCTGGGCGCGCCCATGAACGGCAGCATCGTGCGGGTGCTGGTGGAGCCCGGGCAGGTGGTTGAAACGGGCACGCCGCTGGTGGTGCTGGAGGCCATGAAGATGGAGCACAGCATTCGCGCGCCGCATGGGGGGACGGTGAAGGCGTTGTTCTGCCAGGAAGGGGATATGGTCAGCGAAGGGACGGTGCTGGTCGAACTGGTGGAGTGAGCCTGTTAGGGCTGCTTTGCGGCCCTGTGGGAGCGGCTTCAGCCGCGAACACGGGCGCAGCCGGTGCCATGCACCGCGTTGGCTTCTTCGCGGGCAAGCCCGCTCCCACAGGTACCGCGCAGGCTTCGGACTCGCGCGTTCCCTGTGGGAGCGGCCTGGTGTCGCGAAAGGGCTGCACAGCAGCCCCGGCTATCTAGAAGGCCCCGTGCACCCTCACGACCACGCCCAGAAACTCGCAACCCTCTTCACAGAGAACAGTCGGATAGCGCGTATTCAGCGGCTTAAGCATCTTGTCTCCCCCCTCCTCGACCAACTGCCGCAACACTGGCGGCCGCCCCGGCTGCCGTGCAATAACCAGCCTGCCTGGCTCTGCCGGCAGACCGGCATCTACCAGCACACGCATACCCTCAGGCACGCTCTTGCCACTGGCGGCATTCATCGAATCGTTTTCCACCACCAGCCAGAACGCATTACCCGCGGGCATGTAGTCCGTCTGTTCAAGAGACTTGCTCGTGTCAGGCAATGGTCCCTGCAAGTCTGCCCAAGCCAGCACCGGGAATCGAAAGCTGGCATTGCGCCCTGGCGCTTCAGCCACGACGTAACGCTCAACCACCATGACCCGGGCCTGCAGAAACACCAGTCCTAACATCTCAAGCTTTTCGTTGATGGTCTCCAGCGTCGGCCGTCGCGTACCACGCAGCCAATGCCCCACACCGCCTTGAGTCATGCCCAGGCGTTCGGCCAGCTTGAGTTGGCTGAGTTTATGTTCGCGCTTGTAACGCTTGAGAAATGCGTTCCAGTCTTCCATGAGCGGGGTACCGCAGCTCCAGAACTTGCGCCATCCTTGTGGGAGCGGCCTTGCGTCGCGATTGGGCTGCGCAGCAGCCCCGGCAATCTAGAAGGCCCCATGCACCCGCACGACCACCCCCAGAAACTCGCAACCCTCTTCACACAGCAGCGCCGGGTAATTGCTGTTCAACGCCTTCAGGTAGCGCTGCCCACCTTCCTCGGCCAATTCCCGGAAAATCGCCGGCTTTCCCGGCTGACGAGCGATAACCAGACGCCCTGGCTCAGCCTCTACGCCAGGGTCTACCAGCATCCGCATACCCTGCGGCACACTACGACCACTCACGGCACTCATGGCATCATTTTCCACAGTCAGCCAGAACGCCTTGCCCTGCGCCAGATAATCGGTCTGCTCGAACACAGCAGGTTCTTCTGCTTGCGCAGCACTTAACTCACTCCACCCCAGCACCGGGTAGCGGAAACACACGATGCATTGCATGAGGTCCAGCTCATCATCATCGTCATCCATCTCATAAACGCCGTGCTCCTCGCCAACCTGACCCTGGATACGCAGCTGCAAACTGACGTTGTAGTGAGGCATGCCGATTTCGACGAACGTACGGTTCATCGACTCGATTTTCGGCTGACGCCGCTTATTCACCCAATGCCCGACGCTGCCCTGAGACACGCCAACGCGCTCGGCAAGCTGCTCTTGAGTGAGCCCTAGCTCCTCCATCCGGTCACGGACGAGGGCAATCCATTTATCCATATTCATCGCTGGCACGATACGGACTGCCTTCTAGCGCTCAATAAACATTCAGTATTATTTATCTCAAAGCATAAAAATACTATAGGTATTAGTATCGGCCTGACCCCTTTCCCTACTGGCTCTTAGCAGGTATCAGGATGAAACCACCGAAAAACGACGAAACAGATCTCGACAGCGAAGCCGCCCGCCGCGCCCTCGATTACTACCTCAACCCCAACCCGCCACGCCCCAGCCTGGACAACAAGATCTGGACGCTGCACGAAGGCGTAACCGGCGACCAGGCCCAGGAACACGCCATCGCCCTGCTGCGCTGCGCCGCCGCCACCGCACAGGAAACCGCCAGCCACCAGCACGGCAGCCAGCGCGAACTGACCTTCGCCCTGATGCACATGATGGATATGGCCCGCGCACTGCTGGAGCACAAACACACCGGGTAACCGGGTTGGTAGGCAAAAAAGAAGGGAGAGAACGTGATGGCCGGGTAACGGCAATGGCCCCGATTGCCGGGACAAGGAAGCGCACCGGTAAAACTTTTTTACCGGATTGATGAAAATTCATTTGACTGGCAAATGATAACGATTATTATTGCACTCAGCTGATCGCGAGATCTGCTGGATAACCTGAAAGCTTAGGTCGCTCTCAGATTATCTCCTCATCAGGCTAATCACGGTTTTTGACCCGGCTTTTTGCCGGGTCTTTTTTTTGGCTCTTCAGGCTAATGAAGATCGTGATGGCGCGCATGATAGCAAAGGTGTTTCAGGGCGTGAACGCTCGTTACAAAACTTTGCGGAATCAGCACTTGCGAATCATTCTCGTTTCACCTAGGCTGATTACGCATCAAGGAAGATGCCCCCACCCCTCCCCCTTTGTAGAGCAAGGAGCTGTCCATGGCCCGTCTGCTGCTGCCGCTTGAGCACCCAACCCCTGTTGCCGAGCACGATGCCGACGATGCCCTGCTGCATGCCCTTAAGCGGCTGCCACGGCGCGTACAGCAAGTGTTCCTGCTCAACCGCCTCGACCAGCTGGACTTCGCCGCCATCGCTGCCCGCCTGGACCTGCCACTGGCCAGTGTCGAGCGCAACATGGACCAGGCGCTGCAGGTCGGCCGCTCGCGCCGGGATGTACTGGCGAGTGTTGCCGGGCAGTGGTATGTGCGCTTGCAGAGCCCGCAGGTGACCGCGTGCGAACGGATCGACTTCCGCCGCTGGCTGGATGCCGACCAGGCAAACTTGCAGGCATTTCACGAGACGGAACTGCGCTGGCGCAGCCTGCTGGCACCGGCCCGGCAGCTTGGCCAAGACGGCTGGTACCGGCAAGGCCGGGCGGCGTTGTCGCTGGGCGGTTGTTCGGTCGCGGTCGGGCTTGGTGTTGCGGCGTTGGTGGTGTTCGGGTTGTGGGCCTGATCACCTCCTTGGGCACTGTACGAAAAAAGCTGTCGCTGACACCGCTGCCAGTATTGCCAATCTCGAAACGCTGATAACACGTAGACCATGCGGCGACACGACCTGGGATATGTCACCGTGATGCTTCCGGGCAGCGCATCCTCAGCGCCCCGGACTCTGGCCTCCAGCCTTGCCTTGATCACCCGAAGGGTGCGCCACGTCGGCCGAACGCCTGGCCGACTGCCAGCCAAGAATAAGCATGAATAGCACCGCGAACACCAATACGATCGTGGGCGCGGGGGCGCTGTCGAGAAAGAATGACAGGTACACGCCAAGAAACGCGCAGCCGATGGCAACCACCAGCGAAACCCATAGCATATGCCGCAGCTCGCGGGTGATCAGCACCCCAATGGCACCGGGTGCGATCAGTAGCGCAATGGCCAGGATCACCCCGGAAGCCTTCAGCGCCCCCACCACCGCCAGGGAGATCAGGCACAACAGCCCATAATGCAGCCAGCCGGTGCGCAGCCCGACCGCGTGGGCCTGTATCGCGTCGAAGGTGTACAGCATCAAGTCCTTCCACTTGGTCGCTACGACCGCAGCAGTCAACAGGGCAATGCCGGCGCACAGCCATATGTCCTGCTGATTGGCACCCAGGATATCGCCAAACAGGATATGGTCCAGGTGCACGCTGGACTCGATTTTCAGGTACAGCACCAGGCCAAGGCCGAACATGCCCGAATACACGATCCCCATCACCGTGTCCTGCTTGATACGGCTGTTCTGCTTCAGAAAACCCGTGGCAACAGCGCAGAAGATACCCGCCAGAAACGCGCCGATGGCGTAGGGGATGTGCACGATGTAGGCGATCACCACGCCCGGGAACACCGCGTGGGCAATGGCATCGCCCAGCAGCGCCCAGCCCTTGAGCACCAGAAAGCAGGACAACAGCGCCATGGGGATGGCGATGAGCACAGCAATAAGCATGGCATTGGCCATGAAATCGAAGCCAAAGGGCTGCAGCAACAACGCCAGCGCACTCATGACCGCACCTCCAGTGCCTGTCGCCCGCGGCGTCTGGCCGCCAGCATTCCATGCTTGGGCGCGATGACGAATACCAACAGGAATATCAACGTTTGCAACACGACGATGACGCCCCCCGTCGCGCCATCGAGGTAATAACTGAGGTAGGTGCCTGCGAGGCTGGTAAACGTACCGATGCTGACGGCGATCACCAGCAGGCGAGGGAAACGATCACTCAGCAGGTAGGCCGTGGCACCAGGGGTAATAACCATGCAAATCACCAGAAACGCCCCCACCGTCTGCAGCGCTGCTACGGTCGAGGCCGACAACAGGGCAAAGAACAGTAGCTTCAGGCGCGTAGGCCGGATACCGACCGCACGCGCCTGGTTCTCATCGAAGAAGGTCAGCATCAGGTCACGCCATTTGGCTAGCAGTATGGCCAATGTAACCAGGCCGATCATGGCCAACTGCAAGGTGTCAGTGGGTGTGATCGCAAGGATGTTACCCAGCACGATGGTCTGGATATTCACCGAGGTGGGCGACAGCGAGACCATGAACAGGCCCAAGCCGAAGAACGAGGTGAAGATCATGCCAATGACCACATCCTCCTTGAGCCGGGTGCGCCGCTGCAGGAACAGCAAGGCAGCTGATGCAAGCCCCCCCGCGAAAAACGCGCCCAGGGAAAATGGCAACCCCAGCATGTAGGCGCCAGCCACACCCGGAACGATGGAGTGCGATAATGCATCACCGATCAACGACCACCCCTTGAGCATCAGGTAGCAGGACAGAAACGCACAGACACCGCCCACCAATGCCGAAACCCACATGGCATTGCGCATGTAGCCGTAGGCGAAAGGCTCCAGCATCAGCTCAATCACGATGGGCCTCGTTGTCGCTGTCGTTTTCACGCCGCGCCGGCACACCGTCGCGCAAGATCAGTGGGCGCTCATCGTCACTGAACACGCTCACCGGCGGTTGCAGCTGCTCGCTGCCCTGAATGAGCGCGAAGTGCCGCAGCACGCCACCGAAGGCCAGCTCAAGGTTGTCGCGGGTATAGACCTCATCGGTGGGGCCATGGGCCAGGACAGTGCGCTTGATCAGCACCACACGGTCACAGAACTCCGGCACCGAGCCAAGGTTGTGGGTCGACACCAGCATGATCCGGCCTTCCTCGCGCAATTCGCGCAGCAGCTGGATGATCTGGTCTTCGGTTTTCACATCGACGCCGGTGAACGGCTCGTCGAGCAAGATGATTCGGCTGTCCTGCGCCAGCGAACGGGCGAGGAACACTCGCTTGCGTTGCCCGCCAGACAACTCGCCAATCTGCCGTTTGCGCAGCGCGCGCATGTCGACCCGGTCCAGCGCGGCGTCCACGGCATCATGATCGGCGCGGCGGGCGATGCGTAGTGGGCCCATGTGCCCGTAGCGGCCCATCATCACCACGTCCTCGACCAGCACTGGGAAGTCCCAGTCGACCTCTTCGGCTTGCGGCACATAGGCCGTGTGTTTTTTACGCAGCGCCTGTTCGGCCGGCATGCCCAGCACACTGATAGAGCCCCCCGCCAGACGCACCAGGCCCATGATGGCCTTGAACAGCGTGGACTTGCCGGAGCCATTGATGCCGACCAGCGCAGTGATCGTGCCCAGGGGCAGTTCGAAGCTGGCATCCTGCAGCGCGGTGTGGCCATTGCGGTAGGTCACCGTCGCCCCTTGGACGACAATGCCAGGCTCAAGCGTTGCAGTTCTCATGGCACCCACTTCGGGGGCAGGCGTGCCTGGATGGTTCATGGGGTGTGCGCCTCGCTCAGGCCTTTTGCAAGGGTTTCGGTAGTAACACGCAGCAGATCCAGGTACGTCGGCACCGGGCCGTCGCTGGCACTCAGCGAATCGACGTAGAGCACACCCGCATACTGGGCGCCGGTTTCACGGGCCACCTGGCGCGCCGGTTTGTCAGAAACCGTGCTTTCACTGAATACCGCCGGTATGCCGTTGGCCCTCACGGTATCGATGACATTGCGTACCTGCTTGGGGGTGCCCTGCTGGTCGGCGTTGATCGGCCACAGGTACAGCTCTTTCAACTCGAAGTCCCGGGCCAGGTACGAGAATGCGCCTTCGCTGCTGACCAGCCAGCGCTTGGCCGGCGGAATCTGCTGGACGCGTGCGCGAATCGGCGCGATGGTCTGTTCTATACGTGCTTTGTAGGCTTCGGCATTGCGCCGGTAGGTCTCAGCATTGCCAGGGTCATGCTTGACCAGCGCGTCGCGGATGTTGTCGACATAGATCAGCGCGTTTCGCGGCGACATCCAGGCATGCGGGTTGGGTTTGCCGGTGTAGGGGCCGGCCGCAATACCCATGGGCTCGATACCGTCGGATACCACCACACTCGGCACCTGGTCCAGGCGCTGGAAGAATTTTTCGAACCAGAGCTCCAGGCCCAGACCATTCCACAAAATCAGCTGCGCGCCCTGGGCACGGCGCAGGTCGCCAGGGGTCGGGGAATAATTGTGGATTTCGGCGCCAGGTTTGGTGATCGACTCCACCACGGCAGCCTCACCTGCCACGTTCCTGGCCATGTCGGCGATGATGGTAAAGGTGGTAACGACCTTGAATGGCTCAGTGGCGCCAGCCGGGGTGGCGAACAGGAATGCACACAGGACCACGCCAACCAGGCGCGATAGCACAGAATGGGAGTTGCTTGTATGGAACATCCGTCACTTCCGCTTGAAGTCAGAGGAAACGGCTAGGTTCACGGTGGATATGCCAATGTTGTTGAAAAGCCCGAAACAGGCTGGGCGTGATCGGTTGGCTTGTTATAGCGGAGTATGGAGAGCTGCCACGCGGATGGCAAACGCTATGCGTCAGCGCTTGCGCGAACCCATTACAGGCACGCATTGCGCGTGGGGGAATATGACAGTGCGCACAAACGAAAAAAGGCCCCGAAGGGCCTTTTTTCACGACTTACAGATGCCATTGCGAAATCTGTAGGTCTTTGTTTGGAGCGGGAAACGAGACTCGAACTCGCGACCCCGACCTTGGCAAGGTCGTGCTCTACCAACTGAGCTATTCCCGCGTCGTGATGGGTGCCATTCTAGCGATTTCCAAAACCGCGTCAACCCCTTGATTCAAAAAAACTTTTATTTTTGCTCCGAGCCTTCGCGCAGGTGTGGCCAGGCAGCCAGCAGGTAATGCGCCATCGACCACAATGTAAGCCCCGCCGCCACCAGCAGCAGCGCATAACCCAGGATGACCCAGAAGGTCACGGCCGGCGGATTGGCCAGCAGGATCACCAACGCCAGCATCTGCGCCGCGGTTTTCCACTTGCCCAGGTTGGACACCGCCACATGCGCCCGCGCCCCCAGCTCGGCCATCCACTCGCGCAGCGCCGACACCACGATCTCGCGGCCGATGATGACCGCCGCCGGCAGGGTCAACCAGAAGTTGGCGTGGGTCTGTACCAGCAGCACCAGGGCCACCGCCACCATCAGCTTGTCGGCCACCGGGTCGAGGAAGGCGCCGAACGGCGTGCTCTGCTGCAGGCGACGCGCCAGGTAGCCGTCCAGCCAGTCGGTGGCGGCGGCAACGGCGAACACACTGCTGGCGGCCATGTAGCTCCAGTGATAGGGCACATAGAACAGCAGGATGAAGATCGGGATGAGCAGGACGCGTAGAACGGTGAGCAGGTTTGGAATATTCATCGGTACGACTGGCCGCAAGTTGAGCCCGGCATTCTACTCGCTATGCAGGCTGGCATAAATTGATTCGGCAAGCTTTTTACTGATGCCGGGCGCTTTGGCGATCTCATCGATACTGGCGCGGTTGAGCTCCTGCAAGCCGCCGAAATGTTTCAGCAGGTCACGGCGGCGCTTCGGCCCTACCCCGGCCACATCTTCCAGGCTCGACACCCGACGGGCCTTGCCACGGCGGGCACGGTGGCCGGTGATGGCAAAGCGGTGGGCCTCGTCGCGGATCTGCTGGATCAGGTGCAAAGCCGCAGAATCGCCCTTGAGGGTAAATTCGTGGTGCACGTCGTTCAGGTACAGGGTTTCGAAACCGGCCTTGCGCGTGACGCCCTTGGCCACGCCGAGCAGCGTGAGGTCGGTGAAACCCAGCTCCTGCATCACGTCGCGGGCCATGTTCAGCTGGCCCTTGCCACCGTCCACCAGCAGCACGTCGGGCAGTTTGCCTTCACCGTCCTTGATGCGCCCGTAACGGCGGGTCAGCGCCTGGTGCATGGCGGCATAGTCGTCACCGGCAGTGACGCCTTCGATGTTGAAGCGCCGGTAATCGGACTTCAGCGGGCCTTCGGGGCCGAACACCACGCAGCTGGCCACGGTGGCTTCGCCGCTGGAATGGCTGATGTCGTAGCACTCCAGGCGCTGGGGTACTTCGTCCAGCCCCAGCACTTCGGCCAGCGCCTCGAAACGTGCAGCCATGTGCTGGCGGTTGGCCAGGCGCGCATTCAGCGCCTGCTCGGCGTTGGTCACTGCCAGCTGCTGCCAGCGGGCGCGGGTGCCGCGTACCCGGTGGCTGATAGTCAGTTCGCGACCACGCAGGGTGTGCAGTGCCTCGGTAATGGCGTCAAAGTCTTCGTGAACCACGTTGACGATCAACTCGCCAGGCAGTTCACGCTCGGCGTTGCCCAGGTAGTACTGCGAGAGGAACGCGGCCATCACCTCGGCCACCTCCTCCTCGATGCCTACCTGCGGGAAGAAGTTCTTGCTGCCCAGCACCCGCCCACCACGCACGCTGATCAGGTGCACGCAGGCGCCGCCCGGGTTGACGAAAGCCGCAATGACGTCGACATCACCGCTGCCACCTTCGATGTACTGCTGGTCCTGCACACGGCGCAGCAGGGCAATCTGGTCGCGCAGCTCGGCAGCCTTTTCGAAATTGAGGGCCATGGCGGCCTTTTCCATTTCAGCATTCAGCTCGTTGCCCAACTGCTGGCTGCGCCCTTCCAGGAACATGACCGAATGGCGTACATCCTCGGCGTATTCCTCGGCAGTGACCAGGTCGGTGCAGGGCCCTTTGCAACGTTTTATCTGGTACTGCAGGCACGGCCGGGTTCGGTTGGCGTAGTAGCTGTCCTCGCACTGGCGCACGGAAAAAGCCTTTTGCAGCAGGCTGAGGCTTTCGCGAATGGCCCCGGCGCTGGGATATGGTCCGAAATAACGGCCCTTGGCCTTTTTCGCCCCCCGGTGGATGCCCAGGCGCGGGAACTCACCGTCGGACAAGAACACGTAAGGGTAGGACTTATCGTCGCGCAACAGAATGTTGTACGGCGGCCGCCATTCCTTGATCAGGTTCTGCTCCAGCAGCAACGCCTCGGTCTCGTTGGCGGTGATGGTGGTTTCGACCTGGGCGATGCGCGCCACCAGCGCGGCAGTCTTGGGTGCCAGGCCGGTCTTGCGGAAATAGCTGGCCAGGCGCTTCTTCAGGTTCTTGGCCTTGCCCACGTAAAGCAGCCGGGCTTCGCCGTCGAACATCCGGTAAACGCCCGGGCGACCGCTGCAGGTCGCCAGGAATGCGCTGGCATCAAACACTTGGGACATGAGGTTTTACAGGCTTGCGTCAACCATACCGTGGCGAACGGCCAGCAAGGTCAGTTCGACGTCGCTGGTGACCGAGAGTTTTTCAAAGATCCGATAACGGTAAGTATTGACGGTCTTGGGCGAGAGGCACAACTTGTCGGAGATGATCTGCACTTTCTGGCAGCCGACAATCATCAGGGCAATCTGGATTTCACGCTCGGACAACGCGTCGAACGGCGACCCTTGCGGCTGAAACGGCTTCAGTGCCAGCTGCTGGGCAATCTGCGGGCTGATGTAGCGCTGGCCGGCAAACGCCAGGCGTATGGCCTGAACCATTTCATCGAGGCCCGCGCCCTTGGTCAGGTAGCCGGCAGCGCCGGCCTGCAACAAGCGCGTGGGGAACGGGTCTTCCTCGCACACGGTCACTGCAACCACCTTGATGTCCGGGTGGCTGCGCAGCAGTTTGCGGGTAGCCTCCAGGCCGCCGATGCCGGGCATTTTCACATCCATCAGCACCACGTCAGGTTTCAGCTCACGGGCCAGCTTGAGCGCCGACTCACCCGAATCCCCCTCACCCACCACCTGCAGGCCATCGATGTCGGCCAGCATGCGTGTAATACCGGTTCGTACCAGATCGTGATCATCGACCACTAAGACCCTAATCAAGCACACACCTCGTCAGCAGGGCGATTGGATCCCGCCACCTTAACAAAATTTTTCACGGTGGGCCTAACGCATTACTTCTGTAAGAAGCGTCTTACGCTCAACTGTGAGAGGCCGCACTGTTTGTCGGGCTTTATCCTGGCCAACCAGGCGCCCGAGCAGGTGCCAGAGCGCCGCCTGATCGTCGAACGACAACTGCCGAAAAGCCACCAGCAAACCGGACTCGTCCGTGCTCAAGCCTTCGAGCGGTGCCGGCGTGCGAATGCCACTGAGCACGTACAGCGCATCGACGCCTCTGGCCGCCAACGCTGCCAGGTAATCGATCCGCGGCGTACGTTCGCCGCTTTCGTACTTGCCCTGGGCGTTGGGTTCGACCCCGCCGATATCACCAAACACGCGCTGGGTCATGCCCAACCGCTCACGTTCTTCCCGCAGTCGCGGACCGATTCCATTCATGGGGTGCTCCTCTTCCCTGAGATCTGCCATGCACGACCACCAAGGGTCGTAAACGTATGGATCCACTATGCCCATGCGCTTCGGTCGCGACAAGCCATCATTTAGCTATTAGCTGATTGCTCGCTGCATACGCACGAAGCAATCGTCTTCGCCCATCTCGACGAAACCATGGCGCTGGTACAGCAAGCGGGCCGGATTGCTGCGGAACACCATCAGGCGCAACAACGGCAGGCGCCTCTCCCTGGCCCACAGCGCCAACTGTTCCAGCACCCAGCCGCCAACCCCGCGCCCACGGTGCTCGGGTAACAGGTGCAACTCGCGGATGAACAATGCCTGGCGGTCCTGGCTGAGGCTACAGAAGCCCAGCACGGTGTCGCCCTCAGTCACCAGCCACTGCTCGCGCCAGCCCCAGGCCTCGTCGAAGGCCTCCTCGATCCACAGCAGGTCGAATTCGCGGTAGTACGGCAGCATGGCCCGGCGGGTGAGGTCGCGGGCGAAGGTGCAGTGGCTGGCGGTGGCGGGGGTTAGCTGCAGGGGCATGACAAATTGAGCTCTCTGACGCAGTTTTTTGTAGGAGCGGCCTTGTGTCGCGATCGGGCCGCAACGCGGCCCTATCAATACATGAGTCGGCGCTGATATCGCGGGGCCGCGTTGCGGCCCGATCGCGACACAAGGCCGCTCCTACATGGGCCAGTACGGCTAGATAAGGCCATTATGGCTCTTTGGCATAACACACCGGCGAACTCCCAGGCCCACGCCTGTCCAGCTCATCTTCCAGCCAGTCAGCCAGCACCCGGGCATTGTTGTGCTCGGTATCCTTGCCCGCATAAAGCAGGGTCAGCGTCCCCTTCCCCGCCATGTCCAGCAGCGGGTACCAATGCTCCGGATGTGCAGCCAGCTCCTTTCGGTAGTGCTGGGTAAAACCGGCAAAATCGACCTCACCCTGGTGAAACGCCTTACGCAATTCAGCCGAAGGTGCCACATCGCGCAACCACTGCCCGTGCAGGTCTTCCTTGCGCTTGTTGCGCGGCCACAGGCGGTCGACCAGCACGCGCTGGCCATCCCCCTTCGCCGCCGCATCATAGACGCGCTTGCAGCAAATCATGGCTGCCTCCTGCCATTACCGTCCGTCTTGAGCCTAGTTAATTCATTGATCGAGGTCACGGTCGGGTTACCAATTGTTTCTATGCTCAAGGCCTTCGGCACCTTCGCCCAATGCCAACCGGAGCCCCCATGGCAACCCCGTCACTGGCCAGCCAGCAACTGGCCCAACGTGATTCCCGCCCGCAACTTGGGCAAAAGCCCGGGCGCGCGACGTTGCTGCTTTTCTTTGGCCTGCTACTGACCGGCCTCGCCTACACCGCCTGGAGCCTCAAGCAGGACGTAACCGCCAGCGGCACGGTAATCACTACGGTCACGCCGTTCCTGCTGCTGGGCCTGGCGCTGCTGATTGCCCTGGGCTTCGAATTCGTCAACGGCTTCCACGACACCGCCAACGCGGTCGCCACGGTGATCTATACCCACGCGTTGCCAGCGCCCGTGGCGGTGGTCTGGTCCGGGCTTTGCAACTTCCTTGGGGTACTGCTTTCCAGCGGCGCGGTAGCGTTCGGCATCATCGCCCTGCTGCCGGTCGAACTGATCCTGCAGGTCGGCTCCTCGGCCGGTTTCGCCATGGTCTTCGCCCTGCTGTCGGCAGCCATCATCTGGAACCTCGGCACCTGGTGGCTGGGCTTGCCAGCGTCGTCCTCGCACACCCTGATTGGCTCGATCATCGGCGTGGGTGTGGCCAATGCGCTGATGCACGGGCGTGACGGCACCAGCGGCGTGGACTGGGCCCAGGCCAGCAAGGTCGGCTATGCCCTGCTGTTTTCGCCGTTGATCGGTTTTGCCTGCGCCGCACTGTTGTTGCTGGCGCTGCGCGCACTGGTCAAGCACAAAGCGTTGTACCAGGCACCGGCAGGCCATACGCCACCGCCGTGGTGGATCCGCGGCGTGCTGATCCTGACCTGCACCGGGGTGTCGTTTGCCCATGGTTCCAATGATGGTCAGAAAGGCATGGGCCTGATCATGCTGATACTGGTCGGCACCTTGCCGATGGCGTATGCGCTGAACAAAACCATGCCGAACGAGCAGGCCTTGCAGTTTTCCGCCGTGGCCGAGGTGACCCGACAGGCGTTGGTACGTAGCAACCCGCAGGCGGCCCCGGCCGACCCGCGCCAGGTGCTGGCGCTGTTCATCGCCGACCCCAAGGCCAGCCCGCAACTGATACCGGCGCTGGCAGCGCTGGCCGGGGCGATCGGCGAACAGGTCAAAGGCTATGGTTCGATCAAGCGCGTACCGGCCGAAGCCATGGCCAATGTGCGCAATGACATGTACCTGGCCAGTGAAGCCATCCGCCTGATCGAAAAAAACCGGCTGGTCGTATTCGATGCCGACACCCGCGGCCATTTGCAGCTGTTCAAGGCCCAACTGGACGACGCCACACGCTACATCCCGCTGTGGGTAAAGGTGGCCGTGGCCATCGCGCTGGGGCTGGGCACCATGGTGGGCTGGCGGCGTATCGTGGTGACAGTGGGCGAGAAAATTGGCAAGACGCACCTCAGCTATGCGCAAGGCGCTTCGGCGGAAGTGGTGGCGATGTGCACCATTGGCGCGGCGGATATGTTCGGGCTGCCGGTGTCGACCACCCATGTGCTGAGTTCCGGCGTGGCCGGGGCCATGGTGGCCAATGGTTCGGGCGTTCAGAAGCGCACGCTGATCAATTTGCTGATGGCCTGGGTGCTGACCTTGCCGGCGGCGATGCTGTTGGCCGGGAGCCTGTACTGGTTGCTGAACCAAATCTTCTGAATCTGTACTCCGCTCCCACAGGGATCGCGCAAGATTTCAGACTTTGCGCAAATCAGTTGCCCCTCCAAGGACTGATCAGCCCGGGATCTTCAGGCCCCGCTGCACCGCAGGCCGCTCAAGAAACTTCAGCAGCACCCGCTGCACTTCCTTGAACTGATCAAAGCCCACCAATTCACGCGCGTTGTACCGCTCCACCAGGTTGCGCACCCACGGGAAGATCGCGATATCGGCAATGCTGTACTCGTCGACCATCCACTCCCGGCCTTTCAAGTGCCGGTCCAGCACGCCAAGCAGGCGCTTGGACTCGTTGACATAACGGTCACGCGGGCGTTTGTCTTCATATTCCTTGCCAGCAAAGAAGTGGAAGAAGCCGACCTGGCCGAACATCGGCCCGATACCGCCCATCTGGAACATCAGCCATTGCAAGGTCTGGTAACGCTGGGCCGGGTCCTGGCTCAGCAAGTGCCCGCTCTTCTCCGCCAGGTACTGCAGGATCGCGCCCGATTCGAACAGCGGCAACGGCTGGCCGCCCGGCCCGTTGGGGTCGAGGATGGCCGGGATCTTGTTGTTGGCGCTCAACGAGATGAACTCAGGGCTGAGCTGGTCGTCGTTGTCGAAGCTGACCTTGTGCGGCTCATAGGCCAGGCCGATTTCTTCGAGCATGATTGAAACTTTGACCCCGTTGGGCGTCGGCAGCGAGTACAGCTGCAGCAGTTCGGGGTGTTTGGCGGGCCACTTGCGGGTGATGGGGAAAGCACTGAGATCGGTCATGATCAACCTTGCCTGGGGAATGAACCTGCCACTCTAGAGACATCCCCGGCCGCTGACCATCACCGACCGCTTATCAGCACTGACCGCTCAGGCCTGGCCGTGGGCCTTGAGCTTGAGCTTTTCGGTATCGACGCGGACAAACACCGAGTCAGCCGTTACGGTCAGCACATCACCGGCCCACACTTCGCAGATCACCCGGCTCTTGCGCCCTACTTCGCCTTCCACTCGCGCCTTGAGCACCAGCTCGACGCCCATTGGCGTGGGTTTCAGGTAGGTCAGGTTAAGCGTACCCGTCACGCAGTCGATACGCGGCAGGCTACCCGGCTCGCGGCCTTCGCTGCGGTAGTGGTAGGCCATGGCTGTCCAGTTGGAATGGCAATCGACCAGCATCGCCAGCAGGCCGCCGTACACCAGGCCTGGCCAGCCAATAAAGGCGCTGTCCGGGGCATGGCGGCACACCAGATGGATGCCGTCGTTGTCCCAGTGGCTTTGCAGGTGCAGGCCGCTGGGGTGAGAACAGCCGCAGCCGTAGCAGGTGCCCTCTGGGGCCGCCAGGGCCTGGAGGGAAAGAGGTTGGTCGTTCATACGCTTCCTGTGCTTATAGATATGGGGGCGCGCAACGCCCCCATTAAAGCAGAAACATCAGGCGGTCTGGGCAACCACCTTGGCGCGCCGCTGGGTCAGCGAAACCAGCAGGATGAACGCGGTCACACCCGCGGTCATCAGCGTTTCATAGCGGTAGGCATCGCTGAACAGCATGTAGCCCAGCACCAGGGCGATGGTGCCGATTACCAGCCAGGTCAGGTACGGGAACAGCCACATTTTCAGCTCCAGCGGGCGCCCTTCGCGCTCGGCACGGGCCCGCATGCGCAGCTGCGACACGGCAATGACCAGGTACACCAGCAGGGCGATGGCACCGGTGGTAGACAGCAGGAAGCCGAATACTTTGCCCGGGAACACATAGTTGACGAAGCAACCGGCAAAGCCCGCCAGGGTGGAGAAGATCACCGCCACAGTCGGCACGCCCGAGCCGGAGATGCGCTTGGTCACACTCAGCGCCTGGCCACGTGCGCCCAGCGAGTAAAGCATGCGCGAGGCGGTGTACAAGCCCGAGTTCATGCAGCTGGTCACGGCCACCAGCACCACCAGGTCGACCAGCAGCTTGGCACCCGGCACGTTCAGCACTTCCAGCACGCGCTGGAACGAACCGACCGCTTTCAACGCCGGGTCGTTCCAGGCCACCAGCGACACCACCAGGAAGATCGACGCCAGGTAGAAGATCGCGATGCGGTACACCACCAGGTTGGTGGCGCGGCGGATCTTGTCTTTCGGGTTGGCGGTTTCGTCAGCGGCGATGGTGACGATCTCGGCGCCGAAGAACGAGAAGATGGTAATCAGCACGCCACCCAGCACAGTGCCGAAGCCGTTGGGCATGAAGCCGCCGTTGTCCCACAGCCGGCTGACCCCGGACACCTCGGCCAGCGGCCAGAAGCCGAATACCGCCAAGGTGCAGACACCGATGAAGCCGATGATCGCCACCACCTTGACCAGCGCGAACCAATATTCGAAGGCGCCGAAGTTCTTCACGCTGACCAGGTTGGTACCGGACAGCACCAGCATGATCAGGAAGGCGAACAACCACGACGGCACACCGGGGAAGTAGGCATGCAGGATATCGGCACCGGCGATCGCCTCAACCGGAATGATCAACACCCAGAACCACCAGTACAGCCAGCCGATGGTAAAGCCGGCCCACGGGCCGATGGCCTCGGAAGCGTAAGTGGAAAACGAGCCGCTGTTTGGGTTGGCGATGGCCATCTCGCCGAGCATGCGCATCACCAGCAGCACCAGCAGGCCGGTCATGGCGTAGGAGATGAGGATCGCCGGGCCGGCGGTGGCGATGGCGTTGGACGAGCCGATGAACAGGCCAGCACCGATGATGCCGGCGATGGAGATCATGGACACCTGACGCGAGGTCAGGCCGTGCTGCAGGGAACGCTGTTTCTTGTTGTCTTGCGAAGCCATGAAGAACCCTCGAATGGGTCGGCCGCGGCATGGCGGCTGAAGGTCGGAGCAGAATTCTTATTAAGTTCTGATGCGTGTTGTTGTTGTTTTGCAGATGCCGGAAGCGGGTACTGACCTCCTCTTCGCATGACCGGTTGTAATCGTTGATCCAGGTCAGTATTAATCTATAGGCCGGGGTCAACAAACGACCTTTTCGAACCACATGATTCCGCTTTGGAATGAACTTCTTCCTTTTTTGCTCGGTATTGCCCGTCATGTCCAAACGCCTGATGCCTTCGACCACCGCCCTTCAGTGCTTCGAAGCGGCCGCCCGCCACCTCAGCTTCACCCGTGCGGCGCAGGAACTGCACCTGACCCAGAGCGCCGTCAGCAAACAGGTGGCGCAGCTTGAGGACATGCTTTCGCACTCACTGTTCCAGCGCATTCGCCGGCGCCTGCACCTGACACCGGCCGGCGCGCTGTACCTTACCGAAGTGAACAAGATCCTCACCCAGATCGACATTTCCAGCCGCTACATCCTCAGCTACGGTGACGAAACCGAAGTGCTGCGTATCGCCACCCAGCCCACCTTCGGCGCACGCTGGCTGGTGCCCAAGCTCAAGGGTTTTGGTGACCGTTACCCACGCATCCACCTGGACGTGCGCAACGAACTGGAGCCGTTCGACCTGGTGCAGGCCAAGGCCGACATCGCGTTTTTCTTCGGCCAGGGCACTTGGCCCGGGGCAACCTGCATCGAGTTGTTCAGCGAAGAAGTGGTGCCGGTGTGCAGCCCGCAGCTGCTGGCCAACCACCGCTTCGACAGTGCCCAGGCGCTGACCGAGCACCGCCTGCTGCAGTGCGTGTCGCGGCCGGAGGCTTGGCATGAGTGGTTCCTGGGTTTGGGGCTGCACAGCCAGAACAGCTACCACGGGCCGCGCTTCGACACGTTCTACCTGTGCATCCGCGCAGCCATTGCCGGCTGCGGCATTGCCCTGATTCCGCGGTATCTGGTGGCTGAAGAACTGAGCGAGGGCAAGCTGGTGGTGGCCTGGGACCACCCTGTGGCGAGCAATGGCCGGCACTTCATTGCGCATGCCGAGCATGCCGCCGAAGTGCCCAAGATCCGGGCCTTTGTGCAGTGGATTCGGGAGCGGGTGGCTGAGGGGGAATGATTTGACCTGTGCTGGCCTCTTCGCGGGTGAACCCGCTCCTACAGGGATCGCACAATGCCTGGGCCTGTGGTGAACATGTAGGAGCGGGTTCACCCGCGAAGAGGCCAGCACAGGCAACGCAAATCAAAGGCCAGATCACGAATCCATGGAATGACCGCAATCGAATAATTCGTTTGCGGAATAACCCGCCAACACGCTTGGATAATAAGAAACTCGAACAAGGTCCGCGTGCCCCATGAACCAGGAAAGTATCAGCCAGTCCATTGCCATCGTTCACCCGATCACACTTTCCCATGGCCGCAATGCCGAAGTCTGGGACACTGACGGCAAACGTTATATCGACTTCGTCGGCGGTATCGGTGTGCTCAACCTGGGCCACTGCAACCCGGCGGTGGTCGAAGCGATTCAGGCCCAGGCCACCCGCCTGACTCACTACGCCTTCAACGCCGCACCCCATGGCCCGTACCTGGCCCTGATGGAGCAACTGAGCCAGTTCGTACCGGTCAGCTACCCGCTGGCCGGCATGCTCACCAACAGCGGCGCGGAAGCCGCGGAAAACGCCCTGAAAGTGGCCCGTGGCGCCACTGGCAAGCGCGCCATCATCGCCTTCGACGGCGGTTTCCACGGCCGCACCCTGGCCACCCTCAACCTCAACGGCAAGGTCGCCCCCTACAAGCAACGGGTTGGCGAACTGCCCGGGCCGGTGTACCACCTGCCCTACCCCAGCGCCGATACCGGAGTAACCTGCGAACAGGCGCTCAAGGCCATGGACCGTCTGTTCAGCGTCGAGCTGGCGGTGGAGGACGTGGCGGCGTTCATCTTCGAACCGGTACAGGGCGAAGGCGGTTTCCTCGCCCTTGACCCAGCCTTCGCCCAGGCGCTGCGCCGCTTCTGCGACGAGCGCGGCATCCTGATCATCATCGACGAGATCCAGTCGGGCTTCGGCCGCACCGGCCAGCGCTTTGCCTTCCCGCGTCTGGGCATCGAGCCCGACCTGCTGCTGCTGGCCAAGAGCATTGCCGGTGGCATGCCGCTGGGTGCGGTGGTCGGGCGCAAGGAAGTGATGGCGTCGCTGCCCAAGGGCGGCCTGGGTGGCACCTACTCGGGCAACCCGATTGCCTGCGCGGCGGCGCTGGCCAGCCTGGCGCAGATGACTGACGAGAACGTGGCCACCTGGGGTGAGCGCCAGGAGCAGGCCATCGTCAACCGCCACCAGCGCTGGAAGGCCTCGGGCCTTAGCCCGTTCATCGGGCGCCTGACCGGCGTGGGCGCCATGCGTGGCATCGAGTTCGTCAATGCCGATGGCAGCCCGGCCCCGGCGCAACTGGCCAAGGTGATGGAAGCGGCGCGGGCCAAAGGCCTGCTGCTGATGCCGAGCGGCAAGGCGCGGCACATCATCCGCCTGCTGGCACCACTGACCATCGAGGCCGAGGTGCTCGAAGAAGGGCTGGATATCCTCGAGCAGTGCCTGGCGGAATTGAACTGAGTTTTACAGGCCCAGTTCTGCCGGGGTAAGCATGTCGGACTCGAAGGCAATCCAGCCGCCTTCGAGTTCGGCGTGGCCGTTGACGATCGGGCCGTAGTAGGTCAGGCCGTTCTCCAGGGTCACGCAGATGTGCGTGGCATTCTTTTCGGGGGCCGCGAGCGTACCGACGAAATGCACCTTTTTCAGGGTCTCGGTCACCGCCTCCAGGCCAACGCGCATGTTGGGGTTTTCCGAGGCCTCGGTATCACCCCCGCGGTCTTCGGCGCTGATGGTGACGGTGGCGATGTACGGGTACTTGGTGCTCAAGCGGGGTTACCTCAGTGGGTGGGTAGGCGTATGGGCGCGTAGAGTACGGCAGGCGGTCTCTGTTGTCTCTACTGGCCTCTTCGCGGGTGAACCCGCTCCTACAAGGGATCGCATGTTGCCTGTAGGAGCGGGTTTACCCGCGAAGAGGCCAGCCCTGCAATAGATGATCTGCAGGCCCCGATCTGTTAGGGTGCCCGCCGATGCACGCCACACCACACGAGGACCCCACGTGAGCGCCGAAGAACCCCTGATCGCCGACCTGTTCGATGTCGACAAACGCCTGTCCCTCAAGCCCGTCGTGGACTTCAACAGCTACCTGCGCAACGCCTTCGGCGAAGGCCCGTGCCGCTGCCATCGCTGTGCGGAAGGTGCCGACCAGAGCACCTACAGCCACGCCCACAGCTTCACCTTCGAGGGCCGCGCGTGGCACCGCCGCTTCGCCAGCACTGCCGGCAGCGACGTCGCCCAGGTGCTGAAAAAAGCCTGGCTGTCGTACACCAAGGCCGACCTCAACCTGATCGGCGCGCTGGACCTGACCACCCTCAAGACCTTCACCGAGGCCGCCCTGCACCCACGCCTGCTGGCCCTGCTGCCGGCCAGCGGCCTGGCCCGCGAGGTGGATGGCCAGTGGATGCTGCAAGCCCAGGCCGACTGACGGCCCGGCGGCAAGGCAGGATTCCACCGGTCTGCTAACGTGGTGGAATCCGCCCAGCCGCAGGTAGTCCGCCATGGCCCGCACAACGCCCATCGAGCTGTACCGCAATATCGGCATCGTCGCCCACGTTGACGCCGGCAAGACCACCACCACCGAGCGGATCCTGTTCTACACCGGGGTCAACCACAAGATGGGCGAGGTGCACGATGGCGCCGCGACCATGGACTGGATGGCCCAGGAGCAGGAACGGGGCATTACCATCACCTCGGCGGCGACCACGGCGTTCTGGCAGGGCTCGACCAAGCAGTTCGCCGACAAGTACCGCTTCAACATCATCGACACCCCCGGCCACGTCGACTTCACCATCGAGGTGGAACGCTCGCTGCGCGTGCTCGATGGCGCCGTCGTGGTCTTCAGCGGCGCTGACGGCGTCGAACCGCAGTCCGAGACGGTCTGGCGCCAGGCCAACAAGTACCACGTGCCCCGCCTGGCCTACATCAACAAGATGGACCGCCAGGGCGCCGACTTCCTGCGTGTGGTCAAACAGATCGACCAGCGCCTGGGCCACCACCCAGTGCCGATTCAGCTGGCGATCGGCAGCGAAGAGAACTTCATCGGCCAGATCGACCTGGTGAAGATGAAGGCCATCTACTGGAACGATGCCGACAACGGCACCAGCTATCGCGAAGAAGAGATTCCTGCCGAGCTCCAGGCGCTGGCCAATGAATGGCGCGCGAAAATGGTGGAGGCCGCAGCCGAGGCCGATGACGAACTGACCCTGAAGTTTCTGGATGGCGAAGAACTGAGCATCGAAGAAATCAAGGCCGGCCTGCGCAAGCGCACCCTTAACAACGAGATCGTGCCCACCATCCTCGGCTCCTCGTTCAAGAACAAGGGCGTGCCGCTGATGCTCGATGCGGTCATCGATTACCTTCCTGCCCCGTCGGAAATCCCGGCAATCAAGGGCACCGACCCCGACGACGAAAACAAGCACCTGGAGCGCCACGCCGACGACAAGGAACCGTTCTCGGCCCTTGCTTTCAAGATCGCCACCGACCCTTTCGTCGGCACCCTCACCTTCGCCCGAGTCTATTCCGGCGTGCTCAGTTCCGGCAACGCGGTACTCAACTCGGTCAAGGGCAAAAAGGAACGCATCGGCCGCATGGTACAGATGCACGCCAACCAGCGCGCCGAAATCAAGGACGTATGCGCCGGCGACATCGCCGCGCTGATCGGTATGAAGGACGTGACCACTGGCGACACCCTGTGCGACATGGACAAGCCGATTATCCTCGAGCGCATGGACTTCCCCGACCCGGTGATTTCCGTGGCGGTGGAACCGAAGACCAAGGCCGACCAGGAAAAAATGGGCATTGCCCTGGGCAAGCTGGCCCAGGAAGACCCGTCATTCCGGGTGCGCACCGACGAAGAAACCGGCCAGACCATCATTTCGGGCATGGGCGAGCTGCACCTGGACATCATCGTCGACCGCATGCGCCGCGAATTCAACGTCGAGGCCAACATCGGCAAGCCCCAAGTGGCCTACCGCGAAAAAATCCGCAACACCTGCGAAATCGAAGGCCGCTTCGTCCGCCAGTCTGGTGGCCGTGGCCAATATGGCCATTGCTGGATCCGCTTCGCTCCCGGAGACGAAGGCAAGGAAGGCCTGGAATTCATCAACGAGATTGTCGGCGGCGTGGTGCCACGCGAGTACATCCCGGCAATCCAGAAGGGTATCGAAGAGCAGATGAAGAACGGCGTGCTCGCCGGCTACCCGCTGATCAACCTCAAGGCGGCGGTCTTCGACGGCTCGTACCACGACGTCGACTCCAACGAAATGGCCTACAAGATCGCCGCATCCATGGCCACCAAGCAGCTGTCGCAGAAAGGTGGCGCGGTGCTGCTGGAGCCGGTGATGAAGGTAGAAGTGGTGACGCCCGAAGAGTACCAGGGCGATATCCTCGGCGACCTGAGCCGGCGCCGCGGCATGATCCAGGACGGTGACGAGACACCGGCCGGCAAGGTGATCCGCGCCGAGGTGCCGTTGGGCGAGATGTTCGGCTACGCCACCTCGATGCGCTCGATGACTCAAGGCCGGGCCAGCTTCTCGATGGAGTTCACCCGCTATGCCGAAGCCCCGGCGAGCATTGCCGATGGGATCGTCAAGAAGAACCGCGGGGAGTAAATCATCCGCCTGTATTGGCCTCTTCGCGGGCACGCCCGCTCCCACAGGGGTTTTGCGCCCCCTTGTAGGAGCGGCTTTAGCCGCGAAGAGGCCGGCACAGGCAACGACCAATTATCAGTGCTGCTCGCCAGCCCGCTTCAACAGCTTCTTGCACCGCTCCGACAAATGCACCACGCGTAAATGCTTGCCCGCCTTGGCATAGCGCTCGCGCAAGGTCTTCAACGCCGCAATCGCCGAGTAGTCAACAAAACTCAGGTGCTGGCAATCCAGCGTGACCTTACCCGGGTCATTGGCCGGGTCGAACTGGTTGAGGAACGGCGCCGTCGAGGCGAAGAACAACGTGCCATGCACCTGGTAATGCTTGCTCCCCTCTTCATCTACGTGACTATCGGCATACAGCTCACGCGCATGCTGCCAGGCAAAGTTCACCGCCGCGATGACGATACCGAACAGCACCGCCGTGGCCAGGTCGGTAAACACCGTCACCACCGTCACCGCAATGATCGCCAGCACATCATTCACCGGCACCTTGTGCAGCACCCGCAACGACGCCCAGGCAAAGGTCTGCTGCGCCACCACAAACATCACCCCGACCAGCGCCGCCAGCGGAATACGCTCGATCAGCGGCGACAGGAACAACACGAACAGCAGAATCATCACCCCGGCCACAACCCCCGACAGCCGCCCACGGCCATTGGAGCTGAGGTTGATCACCGTCTGCCCGATCATCGCGCAACCGCCCATGCCACCGCACAGGCCGGAAACCATGTTCGCCGCACCCAAGGCCACACACTCGCGGTCCGGGTAACCTCGACTCTCGGTGATTTCATCGGTCAGGTTCAGCGTCAGCAGGGTTTCCAGCAGGCCGACCATGGCCATCAGCACTGCGTAGGGGGCGATGATCTTCAGTGTGTCCAGATTCCACGGCACATCCGGCAGCGCCAGCCCCGGCAGGCCGCCAGCGATATGCGCCATGTCACCCAGGGTGCGGGTGGGCAAGCCGAGCAGGTATACCAGCAGGCCAACACCCAGAATCGCCACCAGCGCCGGCGGCACCGCACGGGTCAGTTTCGGCAGTACGTAGACCACGGCCATGGTCAGCGCCACCAGGCCGATCATCAGGTACAGCGACGCCCCGGTCAGCCAGTGCTCGCCGTCCTTGAAATGCTCCAACTGGGCCATGGCGATGACAATGGCCAGGCCGTTGACGAAGCCCAGCATGACCGGGTACGGCACCAGGCGTACCAGCTTGCCCAGGCGCAGCAGGCCGAACAGGATCATCACCACCCCGCCCAGCAGCACCGTCGCCAGCAGGTATTGCGCGCCGTGCTGCACCACCAGCGCCACGATCACCACCGCCATCGAGCCGGCAGCCCCGGAAATCATCCCCGGCCGGCCGCCAAACAGCGCCGTCAGGGTGCAGATGATGAACGCGCCATACAGGCCCATCAGCGGGTTGAGGTGGGCCACCAGGGCAAAGGCGATGCACTCGGGCACCAGGGCGAACGAGGTGGTCAGGCCGGCGAGCAGGTCGGCGCGTAGTCGAACGGGTTTCATGGGTATCCTGTGGGGCGGTCCGAGCGGACGGTACAAAAAACAAGGGGCGCGATGTTACGGAATTTGTCTGACAGCGGCCACCGCAAAGGTGCCTAGCGCGCGACCGAGGCCAGCCACTCTGCCATGGAGGCATCTTCCAGCGCGTACTCGCCACGATTGGCCTTCCATACCAGTTCCTTGTCCCGCAATGCATCAAGGGCCTTCTGTACGTTGGGCGTGCTGGCGTTGACCTCGGTATGGGCCAGCTCCAGCTTGCGACTCACATCGGCCAGGGTTTGCTCGGTAAACGGCGAAAAAGGTTGCCGGCCCAACGTGCGTTCGGCCATTACCTCAAGCACTGCCTGCTGCAAGGGCGAAAGTTCGTTCCAGGCGCTTTCATAGTCGCTCCACACGCCGGCCTGATGATTCAGCGCCCCGTTGCGCAGCAGTTCACCCAGGTTGCCCGCCTCACCCAGGCCGACGCTGACCTCCGCCAACAGCTTGTTGAGCATTTCCGGGCGGCGGCCGACCAGCTCGAAGGCGTACGCCAGGTCCTCTACCTTGAACTGATTGCTGTCGGCCAGGCGCTGGTTCCACAAGGCGGTGATGAACTCGACATATTCACGACCCAGCAAGGGAAATGGCGTGATACTGGCACCAAAGAACGGCTGCTTGCTCTTCAGCACCAGGTTGGCCAGCTTGTCGCGGCTGGAGCCGGTGAACACCAGGCGCAAGCCGTCCGGGCGGTCGCCACGGTTGAGGTGGTCGCGCGCGGCTTTTAGCGCGAACATCGCGTTCAGGCCATCTTCACTGTTGAGGGCATGCTGGGCCTCGTCGATGATCAGTACCACCATCTGCCCCGAGACTTGGTGCAACACGGCAAGCGCCTGAGCCAAGGTCGTACCCTCAGGCAGTTGCGGGCGGGTAAAGTCCCAGCTGAGGGTACGCAGCAGGTTCACCTTGTCGATACCGGCCTTTTTCGCTGCTTTGGCCAGCGCACCTTCGAAGTGCCCCAGCGCAGCACCGATGGCGCCACTGATCAGTTCTGCCGGCGCGGCGTCGCGGTCCGACCACAGGTCGACGTAAACCGGTAGCCAGCCGCGCCGAACGCATTCGGGGATGAAGTCATTGTTGAGGAAGGTGCTCTTGCCCGTACGCCGGGGCGCGGCAAGGAACATGCCCGAGCTGTAATCAACCAGCGACTCGCCGGCCAGGTCTTGGCCCAAGGCCTTGGCCAACTGATCACGACGCAACAGCGGGCGAATGGGCGACATGTGATTATCCTAAATTATCTTAATGACTATAATTTATAGCCTACAAGATAAAACCCGATAAATCACCCCGTTACTCCACACCGCCGACGTGATCCAGGTCCAGCAGGAAGTCAGTAAATTTGCCATCATGTTGGTTCACCCTGCGGAGATCATGGACATGCCGCTACGCCCCCTTCTCGCCTCCCTGCTGCTGGCCATCAGCATCACCGCGCAGGCCGCCACCGAAGTACTGCCACTGCAGCACCGCAGCAGCGCCGAACTAATGCCCGCCGTGCAGGCGTTCATCGGCAACGACGGCACGGTCAGCGCCTTCGAAAACAAGCTTATCGTCAACGCCAGCCCCGAGCGCATCGACGACCTGCGCGCCCTGCTGCAACAGCTGGACACAGCGCCCAAGCGCCTGCTGATCAGCGTCGACAACAACGACAGCAATTTCCAGGACAACCGTGGCAACGCGCGGGTCATCCACTACGGCACCAGCAACCGCGAAGGTGGCATGCAGCAGGTACAGGCCAGCGAAGGCCAGCCTGCCCTGATCCAGGTTGGCCAGAGCATCCCGATTACCAGCACCAGCACCGACGGTTACGGGCGCCTCCAGAGCAATACCGAATACCGCAATGTGACCCAGGGTTTCTACGTCACCCCGAGCTTGAGCGGTGATACGGTTCGTCTGCAAATAAGTACCAATAATGACCGCATCAGTCAGGAACGTGCAGATGTAGTAAAAGTGCAAAGTACCGACACAACAGTCACTGGCAGGCTCGGTGAGTGGATCACCCTGGCGGGCTACAACCAGCAGAGCCAGGCCGACCGCAACACCTCAAGCCGCAGTTACAGCACCCAGCGCGGCGAAAACATGACTTTACGTGTAAAAGTCGATCTTCTGGACTGATCCCAGGCAATTCAAGGCCTCGACCAAAGGCCTTGAAACTGACTGCCAAGTCGCATTAGACCAAAGATGTAGTAAGCGAAAAAATCCACTACAAAACATTTGACAGGGTCTTTTTCCCAAGGGCATGATGGCCTCGCTCCCGCTAATCAGGGGCCCTGGCAAGGGCCTTCGAGGCGCGCTCCTCCCACCCCTGGAGGCGCCTCGTGTCTATACGGCCCACAAGGCGGTTCGACGGGATTGCGACTGCAACGAAGAAGTTGTCCCGAGGGACGGAAGCGCATCACCGCAGTACTGGCAATCGCGTAGCACCGCAGCAAGGCAACCACGAGCCGACCTGCCGGAGCACACCTTCGCCTGGCCTGCCACACCCTTCCCCTTCGAGCCTTCGCGTTCGCCGCCGCACTCCCGCGAACAGGACAGCCGCCAGGCACCTGATCTGCTCCGAGCATCAGCACAATTAACCCAAGATCGATGCGACGAGGTTTATTTCCATGGCACTGACACGCGAACAGCAAATTGCAGCCCTCGAGAAAGACTGGGCCGAGAACCCGCGCTGGAAAGGCGTGACCCGTACCTACACCGCCGCTGATGTCGTTCGCCTGCGTGGCTCCGTGCAACCCGAGCACACCTTTGCCCGCCAGGGTGCAGAAAAACTGTGGAAGCTGGTCACCGAAGGTGCCCACCCGTCCTTCCGCCCAGAAAAAGACTTCGTCAACTGCATGGGTGCCCTGACCGGCGGCCAGGCAGTGCAGCAGGTAAAAGCCGGCATCCAGGCCATCTACCTGTCCGGCTGGCAGGTTGCCGCCGACAACAACTCGGCCGAGTCGATGTACCCTGACCAGTCGCTGTACCCGGTCGACTCGGTACCGACCGTGGTCAAGCGCATCAACAACTCGTTCCGCCGCGCCGACCAGATCCAGTGGAAAGCCGGCAAAAACCCGGGCGACGAAGGCTACATCGACTACTTCGCGCCGATCGTGGCTGACGCCGAAGCCGGTTTCGGCGGCGTGCTGAACGCCTACGAGCTGATGAAGAACATGATCGAAGCAGGCGCCGCCGGCGTGCACTTCGAAGACCAGCTGGCCTCGGTGAAAAAATGCGGCCACATGGGTGGCAAGGTACTGGTACCGACCCAGGAAGCCGTACAGAAGCTGGTGGCTGCGCGCCTGGCCGCTGACGTATCGGGCGTACCGACCATCATCCTGGCACGTACCGACGCCAACGCCGCCGACCTGCTGACCAGCGACTGCGACCCGTACGACCAGCCGTTCGTGATTGGCGAGCGCACCCGCGAAGGCTTCTACAAGGTACGCGCCGGCCTCGACCAGGCCATCGCCCGCGGCCTGGCCTACGCCCCGTACGCCGACCTGATCTGGTGTGAAACCGCCAAGCCGGACCTGGACGAAGCCCGCCGCTTCGCCGAAGCGATCAAAAAGGAGTACCCGGACCAGATCCTGTCGTACAACTGCTCGCCTTCCTTCAACTGGAAGAAGAACCTGGACGACGCCACCATCGCCAAGTTCCAGCGCGAACTGTCGGCCATGGGCTACAAGCACCAGTTCATCACCCTGGCCGGCATCCACAACATGTGGCACGGCATGTTCAACCTGGCGCACGACTACGCCCGCAACGACATGACCGCCTACGTGAAGCTGCAGGAGCAGGAATTCGCTGACGCCAGCAAGGGCTACACCTTCGTGGCGCACCAGCAGGAAGTGGGCACTGGCTACTTCGACGACATGACCACTGTGATCCAGGGTGGGGCTTCGTCGGTGACTGCACTGACCGGTTCGACCGAGGAAGAGCAGTTCCACTGATAGTGGGTTGCGGTTGAATGAAGGCCCGGGGCTTGTGAAAGCCCTGGGCCTTCGTTTTTTGCCTGTGCCAGCCTATTCGCGGGTAAACCCGCTCCTACATGGGACAACTATCGTTGTAGGAGCGGGTTTACCCGCGAATAGGCCTGCCCAGACGACACACCACTCAAGCCTCAGTGCAAACCCCAAGCACCACATTCCCCTCGCCATACTCTTGGCAGCACCACCCAATCCCAAGGCATCACCAACAAACCCCATAATCAGGTCTATGCTTGAGGCAGCACAGCAGCAAGGACCGCCCATGCCTCGTCCAAGCCACCTGATGATTGTCGCCCTGGCCGCCGCTGCCCTCTTTCTATATGCACTGGCCAGCGACAACACCCTGCTCGCCCTGCTGGCCAAACCCATCCCGGTGCTGGCCATGATCGCCTGGCTGCGCAGCGCCGCCGCCTCAACCTACCGCATGTGGATCTCGATCGGCCTGGCCTTCTCGGTAATCGGCGACATCCTGCTGGCCATCCCCGCCGACCTGTTCGTGTTCGGCCTGGTCGCATTCCTCTTTGCTCACCTGGCCTACCTGCGCGCCTACTGCGGCCAAACCCTTCGCCCTGCCCTGCCCGCGCTGGCGTTCAGCGCCCTCACCGGCATCACCCTGTTCAGCGTACTCGCCAGCCACGGCCTCGGCCCGCTGCTGATCCCGGTCGCGATCTACGCCCTGGCGATCAGCGCCATGCTCTGGCGCGCCCTGGCCTGTGGTGGGCTGGCCGCGCTCGGTGCCGGCCTGTTCGTATTCTCCGACAGCCTGATCGGCACTGACCGTTTCGTCAGCCCGTTCGCCGCCGCACCCTACCTGATCATCCTCGCCTACTGGCTCGGCCAATGGGCGATCGCTTCATCAGTCGGTCATCGCTCAACCGATAAAGTATTGACCCAGAGCGGTGCAAGCGGCGCTGGAAGCTGCTAGAACACGAGCCTTTCGCATTTGCAAGTAGGGGGAATCGCCAGATGAACTTTACAAGGTGCAGAACAGCCCAATTAAAAGACATCAGATCAAATGATATTAATTATCATTCCGCAACTTGTAATTCGTTACCAGTCGCAAGAAACATAATTAACAAAAGCGCACGCAATGCCCGAATTTCAAGGCTTTCAGCCAGTTACAAGCGGCTTTTGTACTTAATGCTACGAATAAATTTGCTACAGAAATTTTACTTGCACCGGGTTTACCCATAAAATCAGCGCGATTGACTCAGCTGCGACATTTGGTCACTGCACCTGCGACACCACGTCGCCGCTTTACTTATTTCAGACTGCAGAGCTGGGTCTCTGTATAAGGATCTTTAGCATGTCCGATTCGGCAGGACTCATCGCCCACAACTGGGGCTTTGCCATCTTCCTCCTGGGTGTCGTCGGCCTGTGTGCCTTCATGCTCGGCCTGTCCAGCCTGCTTGGTAGCAAGGCCTGGGGCCGCGCCAAGAACGAACCCTTCGAATCCGGCATGCTGCCCGTCGGCAGCGCCCGCCTGCGCCTGTCCGCCAAATTCTATCTGGTCGCGATGCTGTTCGTGATCTTCGATATCGAAGCCCTCTTTCTCTTTGCATGGTCTGTGTCCGTCCGCGAAAGCGGCTGGACCGGGTTCATCGAAGCTCTCGTTTTCATAGCAATTCTGTTGGCAGGTCTTGTCTACCTTTGGCGCGTCGGGGCACTTGATTGGGCTCCCGAAGGTCGCCGCAAGCGGCAAGCGAAGCTGAAACAATGAGGCTTTGGCATGCAATACAATCTCACCAGAATCGATCCGGATGCGCCCAACGAGCAGTACCCGGTCGGTGAACGGGAAACCGTCACCGATCAGCTGCTAGAGGACCAGGTCCACAAGAACATCTACATGGGGAAACTCGAAGATGTGCTGCGTGGCGCGGTCAACTGGGGTCGCAAGAACTCCCTCTGGCCGTACAACTTCGGCCTGTCCTGCTGCTACGTGGAAATGACCACGGCCTTTACGGCACCCCACGACATCGCCCGCTTCGGCGCCGAAGTCATCCGGGCCTCGCCGCGTCAGGCCGACTTCATGGTCATCGCCGGTACCTGCTTCGTCAAAATGGCGCCGATCATCCAGCGCCTGTACGAGCAGATGCTCGAACCAAAGTGGGTCATCTCCATGGGTTCGTGCGCCAACTCCGGTGGCATGTACGACATCTACTCGGTCGTTCAGGGGGTCGACAAGTTCCTCCCCGTGGACGTCTATGTGCCTGGCTGCCCGCCACGCCCTGAGGCTTTCCTGCAAGGCTTGATGCTGCTGCAGGAGTCGATCGGCCAAGAACGACGCCCGCTTTCCTGGGTTGTTGGTGATCAAGGTATTTACCGTGCCGAGATGCCCGCCCAGAAAGACCTGCGTCGTGAGCAGCGCATTGCCGTAACCAACCTGCGCAGCCCCGACGAAGTCTGATCCAGCGACCTGCCGCCCGCTCCCCTGGAGCCGGCGGCCTGGCTTCATTCTTAACGTTGACCCAAAGCGACCGAGACCATGACAGCGGACAACGCTATTTTCATTCCGCCCTACAAGGCTGACGACCAGGATGTGGTCGTCGAACTGCACAACCGTTTTGGCGCCGAAGCATTCGTCGCCCAGGAAACCCGCACCGGCATGCCCGTGCTGTGGGTCAAGCGCGCCCAGCTCAAAGAGGTGCTCAGCTTCCTGCGCGGCGTGGCCAAGCCATACAGCATGCTGTACGACCTGCACGGCGTCGACGAACGTCTGCGCACCCAGCGCCGCGGCCTGCCGGCTGCCGACTTCAGCGTGTTCTACCACCTGCTGTCGGTCGAGCGTAACAGCGACGTGATGATCAAGGTGTCGCTCAGCGAAGGCGACCTGAACCTGCCGACCGTGACCGGTATCTGGCCAAACGCCAACTGGTACGAGCGTGAAGTCTGGGACATGTTCGGCATCGATTTTGCCGGCCACCCGCACCTTAGCCGCATCATGATGCCACCCACCTGGGAAGGCCACCCGCTGCGCAAGGACTACCCGGCCCGCGCCACCGAGTTCGACCCGTACAGCCTGACCCTGGCCAAGCAACAGCTTGAAGAGGAATCGGCGCGCTTCAACCCGGAAGCCTGGGGCATGAAGCGTCAGGGCGCCAACGAGGACTACATGTTCCTCAACCTCGGCCCCAACCACCCTTCGGCGCACGGTGCGTTCCGTATCGTCCTGCAGCTGGACGGTGAAGAGATCGTCGACTGCGTCCCGGACATCGGCTACCACCACCGTGGTGCCGAAAAAATGGCCGAACGCCAGTCCTGGCACAGCTTCATCCCCTACACCGACCGTATCGACTACCTCGGCGGGGTGATGAACAACCTGCCATACGTGCTCGCGGTCGAGAAGCTGGCCGGCATCCAGGTGCCGCAGAAGGTCGACGTGATCCGTATCATGCTGGCCGAGTTCTTCCGCATCACCAGCCACCTGCTGTTCCTGGGTACCTACATCCAGGACGTCGGCGCCATGACCCCGGTGTTCTTCACCTTCACCGACCGCCAGCGCGCCTACACCGTGATCGAAGCGATCACCGGCTTCCGCCTGCACCCGGCCTGGTACCGCATCGGTGGCGTTGCCCACGACCTGCCACGCGGCTGGGACAAGCTGGTCAAGGACTTCGTCGAATGGCTGCCCAAGCGCCTCGACGAATACACCAAGGCTGCCCTGCAGAACAGCATCCTCAAGGGGCGTACCATCGGCGTTGCCGCGTACAACACCAAAGAAGCGCTGGAGTGGGGTACCACCGGTGCCGGCCTGCGTTCCACCGGTTGCGACTTCGACCTGCGTAAAGCCCGCCCTTACTCCGGCTACGAGAACTTCGAGTTCGAAGTGCCGCTGGCCCACAACGGCGATGCCTATGACCGCTGCATGGTCCGTGTCGAGGAGATGCGCCAGAGTATCCGCATCATCGACCAGTGCCTGCGCAACATGCCGGAAGGCCCGTACAAGGCGGATCACCCGCTGACCACGCCGCCGCCGAAAGAGCGCACCCTGCAGCACATCGAGACCCTGATCACGCACTTCCTGCAAGTCTCGTGGGGCCCGGTCATGCCGGCCAACGAGTCGTTCCAGATGATCGAGGCGACCAAGGGCATCAACAGTTACTACCTGACGAGCGATGGCGGCACCATGAGCTACCGCACCCGGATCCGTACCCCGAGCTACCCGCACCTGCAGCAGATCCCTTCGGTGATCAAAGGCAGCATGGTCGCCGACCTCATTGCGTACCTGGGCAGTATCGACTTCGTTATGGCTGACGTGGACCGCTAAGCATGAACAGCACGCTTATCCAGACAGACCGTTTCGCCCTCAGCGAAACCGAGCGCTCGGCCATCGAGCACGAAATGCATCACTACGAGGACCCGCGCGCGGCGTCCATCGAAGCCCTGAAGATCGTCCAGAAGGAACGTGGCTGGGTGCCGGACGGCGCCATCCACGCCATCGGCGAAGTGCTGGGCATCCCGGCCAGCGACGTCGAGGGTGTTGCCACCTTCTACAGCCAGATCTTCCGTCAGCCGGTCGGCCGCCACATCATCCGCGTGTGCGACAGCATGGTCTGCTACATCGGCGGCCATGAATCGGTGGTCAGCCAGATCCAGAGCGAATTGGGCATCGGCCTGGGCCAAACCACTGCAGACGGCCGCTTCACCCTGCTGCCCGTCTGCTGCCTGGGCAACTGCGACAAGGCCCCGGCGTTGATGATCGACGACGACACCTTTGGCGACGTGCAACCGACTGGCGTCTCCAAACTGCTGGAGGGTTACGTATGACCATTACTTCCTTCGGCCCGGCCAACCGCATTGCGCGCACAGCCGAAACCCACCCGCTGACCTGGCGCCTGCGTGACGATGGCGAGCCGGTATGGCTGGCCGAGTACGAATCGAAAAACGGCTACGCCGCTGCCCGCAAGGCACTGGCGCAGATGTCGCAGGACGATATCGTGCAGGCGGTCAAGGACTCCGGCCTCAAGGGCCGTGGTGGCGCAGGCTTCCCCACTGGCGTGAAATGGGGCCTGATGCCCAAAGACGAATCCATGAACATCCGCTACCTGCTGTGCAACGCGGACGAAATGGAGCCGAACACCTGGAAGGACCGCATGCTGATGGAGCAACAGCCCCATCTGCTGGTCGAGGGCATGCTGATCAGCGCCCGCGCCCTGAAGGCCTACCGTGGCTACATCTTCCTGCGTGGCGAATACACCACTGCAGCGAAAAACCTCAACCGCGCCATCGACGAAGCCAAGGCCGCCGGCCTTTTGGGCAAGAACATTCTCGGCAGCGGTTTCGATTTCGAGCTGTTCGTGCACACCGGTGCCGGCCGCTACATCTGCGGTGAAGAAACCGCACTGATCAACTCGCTGGAAGGTCGCCGCGCCAACCCGCGCTCCAAGCCGCCCTTCCCTGCTGCCGTTGGCGTGTGGGGCAAGCCGACTTGCGTGAACAACGTCGAAACCCTGTGCAACGTGCCAGCCATCGTCGCCAACGGCAACGACTGGTACAAGTCGCTGGCCCGTGAAGGCAGCGAAGACCACGGTACCAAGCTGATGGGCTTCTCCGGCAAGGTCAAGAACCCGGGCCTGTGGGAACTGCCGTTCGGCGTTACCGCCCGCGAGCTGTTCGAAGACTACGCCGGTGGCATGCGCGACGGCTTCAAGCTCAAGTGCTGGCAGCCAGGCGGCGCCGGTACCGGCTTCCTGCTGCCCGAGCACCTCGACGCGCAGATGTACACCGGCGGCATCGCCAAGGTCGGCACCCGTATGGGTACGGGCCTGGCCATGGCGGTCGACGACAGCATCAACATGGTTTCGCTGCTGCGCAACATGGAAGAGTTCTTCGCCCGCGAGTCGTGCGGCTGGTGCACCCCATGCCGTGACGGCCTGCCGTGGAGCGTGAAGATGCTGCGCGCACTGGAAAACGGCCAGGGCCGCGCCGAAGACATCGAGACGCTGCTGGGGCTGGTCAACTTCCTCGGCCCAGGCCGTACCTTCTGTGCTCACGCACCAGGTGCCGTCGAGCCATTGGGCAGTGCCATCAAATACTTCCGCTCGGAGTTCGAGGCAGGTGTCGCCCCAGCAAGCGCTGGCGACGCACTGCGCCAGAACCTGGCGAAGCCGATCGTGGTCGGCGCATAACAAGATGATTAGGCGGGTGGTCCGTGCCACTCGCCAGCTTGCCGGCAGGCCCGAGCGATCGAGGCGTGTCGCAAGCTCACCGATTTCCATTAGCCACGCCCGCTCGCGCGGGCCAACGAAGAACTTTGAACAATGGCCACTATCCACGTAGACGGCAAAGCGCTCGAAGTCAACGGTGCAGACAACCTGTTACAGGCGTGTCTGTCACTCGGCCTCGACATCCCTTATTTCTGCTGGCACCCGGCGCTTGGTAGCGTTGGCGCCTGCCGGCAGTGCGCGGTCAAGCAGTACACCGACGAGAACGACACCCGTGGTCGTATCGTCATGTCCTGCATGACCCCTGCCTCCGACGGCACCTGGATCTCCATCGAAGACGAAGAGTCCAAGGCGTTCCGCGCCAGCGTCGTCGAATGGCTGATGACCAACCACCCGCACGACTGCCCGGTGTGCGAGGAAGGCGGTCACTGCCACCTGCAAGACATGACGGTAATGACCGGCCACAACGAGCGCCGCTACCGTTTCACCAAGCGTACCCACCAGAACCAGGACCTCGGCCCGTTCATCGCCCATGAGATGAACCGCTGCATCGCCTGCTACCGCTGCGTGCGCTACTACAAGGACTACGCCGGTGGTACCGACCTGGGCGTGTACGGCGCCCACGACAACGTGTACTTCGGCCGCGTCGAAGACGGCGTGCTGGAAAGCGAATTCTCCGGCAACCTGACCGAGGTCTGCCCGACCGGCGTGTTCACCGACAAGACCCACTCCGAGCGCTACAACCGCAAGTGGGACATGCAGTTCGCCCCGAGCATCTGCCACGGCTGCTCCAGCGGCTGCAACATCAGCCCGGGCGAGCGTTACGGCGAACTGCGCCGCATCGAAAACCGCTTCAACGGCTCGGTCAACCAGTACTTCCTGTGCGACCGCGGCCGTTTCGGCTACGGCTACGTCAACCGCAAGGACCGCCCACGCCAGCCACACCTGGCCGACGGCACCAAGCTGGGCCTGGACGCCGCCCTGGACAAGGCCGCCGACCTGCTGCGCGGCCGTACCATCGTCGGTATCGGCTCGCCACGCGCCAGCCTCGAAAGCAACTACGGCCTGCGTGAGCTGGTCGGTGCCGAGTATTTCTACTCGGGCATGGAAGCTGGTGAACTGGCCCGCGTGCGCCTGGCCCTGAACGTGCTGAACAACAGCCCGCTGCCAGTGCCGACCCTGCGCGACATCGAAGACCACGACGCCGTGTTCGTGCTAGGCGAAGACCTGACCCAGACCGCTGCCCGCGTCGCCCTGGCCGTGCGCCAGGCCACCAAAGGCAAGGCCGAGGCCATGGCCGAAGCGATGAAAGTGCAGCCATGGCTCGACGCCGCGGTGAAGAATATCGGCCAGCACGCGCTGTACCCGCTGTTCATCGCCTCGCTGGCTGAAACCAAGCTGGACGACGTTGCCGAAGAATGCGTACACGCCGCCCCGGCCGACCTGGCCCGCATCGGTTTCGCCGTGGCCCACGCCATCGACCCGAGCGCACCGGCAGTCGCCGGCCTGGACGACGAAGCCAAGGCCCTGGCCCAGCGCATCGCCCACGCCCTGGTCGCCGCCAAGCGCCCACTGGTGGTTGCCGGTACCTCGCTGGCCGACCCGGCACTGATCGAAGCCGCCGCCAACATCGCCAAGGCCCTGAAGCTGCGCGAGAAGAACGGCTCGCTGAGCCTGGTGGTACCTGAAGCCAACAGCATCGGCCTGGCCATGCTCGGTGGCGAATCCGTCGATGCCGCGCTGGACGCGGTCATCAGCGGCAAGGCTGATGCCATCGTCGTGCTGGAAAACGACCTGTACGCCCGCGTACCGGCCGCCAAGGTCGACGCAGCCCTGGCTGCGGCCAAGGTGGTGATCGTTGCCGACCACTCGAAAACGCCGACGGTCGACCGTGCCCACCTGGTACTGCCGGCTGCCTCGTTCGCCGAAGGCGACGGCACCCTGGTCAGCCAGGAAGGCCGTGCCCAGCGCTTCTTCCAGGTGTTCGACCCGCAGTACCTGGACAGCAGCATCCAGGTCCACGAAGGCTGGCGCTGGATGCACGCCCTGCGTGCCACCCTGCTGAACAAGCCGGTCGACTGGACCCAGCTGGACCACGTCACCAGCGCCTGCGCCGAAGCCGCCCCGCAACTGGCCGGCATCGTCAACGCCGCACCAAGCGCCGCGTTCCGCATCAAGGGCATGAAGCTGGCCCGTGAGCCGCTGCGCTACTCCGGCCGCACCGCCATGCGCGCCAACATCAGCGTGCACGAGCCGCGCACCCCGCAAGACAAGGACACCGCGTTCGCCTTCTCCATGGAAGGCTACTCGGGTTCGGCCGAACCGCGCCAGCAGGTGCCGTTCGCCTGGTCGCCGGGCTGGAACTCGCCACAAGCCTGGAACAAGTTTCAGGATGAGGTCGGTGGCCACCTGCGTGCCGGTGACCCGGGCGTGCGCCTGATCGAATCGCAAGGCGACCGCCTGAACTGGTTCAACGCCATTCCGGGTGCCTTCAACCCGGCCCGTGGTACCTGGACTGCCGTGCCGTTCTTCCACCTGTTCGGCAGCGAAGAAAGCTCCTCGCGCGCCGCCCCGGTGCAGCAGCGCATTCCGGCTGCCTACGTGGCCCTGGCCAAGTCCGAAGCCGACCGCCTGGGTGTCAACGACGGTGCCCTGCTGAGCCTGAACGTCGCCGGTGTGGCCCTGCGTCTGCCGCTGCGTATCAATGAAGAGCTGGGCGCTGGCCTGGTCGCGCTGCCGAAAGGCCTGGCCGGCATCCCGCCTGCCATCTTCGGTGCATCCGTCGAAGGTCTGCAGGAGGCAGCACAATGAGCTGGTTCACCCCCGAAGTGATCGATGTGATCATCCAGGTCGTCAAGGCTATCGTGGTGCTGTTGGCCGTGGTGGTCTGCGGCGCCCTGCTCAGCTTCGTCGAGCGCCGCCTGCTGGGCTGGTGGCAGGACCGTTACGGTCCGAACCGTGTCGGCCCGTTCGGCATGTTCCAGATCGCCGCCGACATGCTGAAGATGTTCTTCAAGGAAGACTGGAACCCGCCCTTCGTCGATCGCATGATCTTCACCCTGGCGCCGGTCGTGGCCATGAGCGCCCTGCTGATCGGCTTCTCGATCATCCCGATCACACCGGGCTGGGGCGTTGCCGACCTGAACATCGGCCTGCTGTTCTTCTTCGCCATGGCCGGCCTGTCGGTTTATGCAGTGCTGTTCGCCGGCTGGTCGTCGAACAACAAGTACGCCCTGCTGGGCAGCTTGCGTGCTTCGGCACAGACCGTGTCGTACGAAGTGTTCCTGGGCCTGGCGCTGATGGGCGTGGTGGTGCAGGTTGGCTCGTTCAACATGCGCGACATCGTCGAGTACCAGGCGCAGAACCTGTGGTTCATCATTCCGCAGTTCTTCGGCTTCTGCACCTTCTTCATCGCTGGCGTCGCCGTGACTCACCGTCACCCGTTCGACCAGCCGGAAGCGGAACAGGAACTGGCCGACGGCTACCACATCGAGTATGCCGGCATGAAGTGGGGCATGTTCTTCGTGGGTGAGTACATCGGCATCATCCTCATCTCGGCGCTGCTGGTAACCCTGTTCTTCGGCGGCTGGCACGGCCCGTTCGGCATCCTGCCGCAACTGCCGTTCCTGTGGTTCGCATTGAAGACCGCGTTCTTCATCATGCTGTTCATCCTGCTGCGCGCTTCGATCCCGCGCCCACGCTATGACCAGGTGATGGACTTCAGCTGGAAGTTCTGCCTGCCGCTGACCCTGATCAATTTGCTGGTGACCGCTGCGATCGTGCTCTACAACACGCCAGCCGTCGCGGCCCAGTGAGGATTTGACCCATGTTCAAGTATATCGGCGACATCGTTAAGGGCACCGGCACCCAGCTGCGCAGCCTGGCCATGGTGTTCTCCCACGGGTTCCGCAAGCGCGACACCCTGCAGTACCCCGAAGAGCCCGTGTACCTGCCGCCGCGCTACCGCGGCCGCATCGTCCTCACCCGCGACCCCGACGGCGAGGAGCGCTGCGTAGCGTGCAACCTCTGCGCGGTGGCCTGCCCGGTTGGCTGCATCTCGCTGCAGAAGGCCGAGACCGAGGACGGCCGCTGGTACCCGGAGTTCTTCCGCATCAACTTCTCGCGTTGCATTTTCTGCGGCCTGTGTGAAGAAGCGTGCCCGACCACCGCGATCCAGCTGACTCCGGATTTCGAAATGGCCGAGTTCAAGCGTCAGGACCTGGTGTACGAGAAAGAAGATCTGCTGATCTCCGGCCCCGGCAAAAACCCTGACTACAACTTCTACCGTGTTGCGGGTATGGCAATCGCTGGCAAGCCGAAGGGCTCTGCACAGAACGAAGCCGAGCCGATCAACGTGAAGAGCTTGCTCCCATAAGGACAGAAAGATGGAATTCGCTTTCTACTTCGCATCCGGGATCGCCGTGGTCTCCACCCTTCGGGTGGTGACCGGTACCAACCCCGTGCACGCCTTGCTTTACCTGATCATTTCGCTGATTTCCGTGGCCATGATCTTCTTCTCCCTGGGTGCGCCGTTCGCCGGTGCCCTGGAAGTGATCGCCTACGCCGGCGCCATCATGGTGCTGTTCGTGTTCGTGGTGATGATGCTCAACCTGGGGCCGGCCTCGGTCGCCCAGGAGCGCGGCTGGCTCAAGCCCGGTATCTGGGCGGGGCCTGTAATCCTCGGCACCCTGCTGCTGGCAGAGCTGCTGTACGTGCTGTTCGTCACCCCGAGCGGCGCTGGCATCAGCGGTACCACCGTGGGCCCGAAAGAGGTAGGTATCAGCCTGTTCGGCCCGTACCTGCTGGTGGTCGAACTGGCGTCGATGCTGCTGCTGGCTGCAGCCGTCACCGCCTTCCACCTGGGCCGCAACGAGGCGAAGGAGTAAATCATGGGTGCTATCCCTCTCGAGCATGGTCTGGCAGTCGCCGGGATCCTGTTCTGCTTAGGTCTGGTTGGCCTGATGGTCCGCCGCAACATCCTCTTCGTGCTCATGAGCCTGGAAGTCATGATGAACGCCTCTGCCCTGGCGTTCGTCGTCGCCGGTGCCCGTTGGGTCCAGCCCGACGGCCAGGTGATGTTCATTCTGGTGATCAGCCTGGCAGCCGCCGAGGCCAGCATTGGCCTGGCCATCCTGCTGCAGCTGTATCGCCGCTTCCACACTCTCGACATCGATGCTGCCAGTGAGATGCGCGGATGAACCTTATCTTCCTGACTTTCGTCTTCCCCCTCATCGGCTTCCTGCTGTTGTCGTTCTCGCGTGGGCGGTTCTCGGAGAACCTGTCCGCACTGATCGGCGTCGGTTCGGTCGGCCTGTCGGCCGCCGTTGCCGCCTACGTCATCTGGCAATTCAACGTCGCCCCGCCTGAGGGCGGCGCGTACAGCCAGCTGCTGTGGCAGTGGATGTCGGTAGATGGCTTTGCGCCCAACTTCACCCTGTATGTCGACGGCCTGTCCGTCACCATGCTCGGCGTGGTCACCGGCGTCGGCTTCCTGATCCACCTGTTCGCTTCCTGGTACATGCGTGGCGAAGCCGGCTACTCGCGCTTCTTCTCGTACACCAACCTGTTCATCGCCAGCATGCTGTTCCTGATCCTGGGCGATAACCTGCTGTTCATCTACTTCGGCTGGGAAGGCGTGGGCCTGTGCTCGTACCTGTTGATCGGTTTCTACTACAGCAACCGCAACAACGGTAACGCGGCACTCAAAGCGTTCATCGTCACCCGTATCGGCGACGTGTTCATGGCCATCGGCCTGTTCATCCTGTTCGCCCAGCTGGGTACCCTGAACGTGCAGGAACTGCTGGTGCTGGCACCGCAGAAGTTCCAGGCGGGCGACACCTGGATGGTGCTGGCTACGCTGATGCTGCTGGGCGGTGCGGTCGGTAAATCGGCCCAGCTGCCACTGCAGACCTGGCTGGCGGACGCAATGGCGGGCCCGACCCCGGTTTCGGCACTGATCCACGCCGCCACCATGGTGACCGCGGGCGTGTACCTGATCGCCCGTACCAACGGCCTGTTCCTGCTGGCACCGGACATCCTGCACCTGGTAGGTGTAGTCGGTGGCGTGACCCTGGTACTGGCCGGCTTCGCCGCGCTGGTACAAACCGACATCAAGCGTATCCTCGCCTACTCGACCATGAGCCAGATCGGCTACATGTTCCTGGCCCTGGGCGTTGGCGCCTGGGACGCGGCAATCTTCCACCTGATGACCCACGCCTTCTTCAAGGCCCTGCTGTTCCTTGCTTCCGGTGCGGTGATCGTTGCCTGCCACCACGAGCAGAACATCTTCAAGATGGGCGGCCTGTGGAAGAAACTGCCGCTGGCCTATGCCAGCTTCGTGGTCGGTGGCGCGGCCCTGGCTGCACTGCCGATCGTGACCGTGGGCTTCTACTCCAAGGACGAGATCCTCTGGGAAGCCTTCGCCAGCGGCAATACCGGCCTGCTGTACGCCGGCCTGGTCGGCGCGTTCATGACCTCGCTGTACACCTTCCGCCTGATCTTCATCGCCTTCCACGGCGAAGCCAAGACCGAAGCCCATGCTGGCCACGGCATCAGCCACTGGCTGCCGCTGGGCGTGCTGATCGTGCTGTCGACCTTCGTCGGCGCCTGGATCACCCCGCCGCTGGCCGGTGTACTGCCTGAAAGCGCCGGCCACGCCGGTGGCGAAGCCAAACACGCGCTGGAAATCACCTCGGGTGCCATCGCCATCGCCGGTATCCTGTTGTCGGCCCTGCTGTTCCTGGGCAAGCGCAGCTTCGTCAGCGCCGTCGCCAACAGCAGCATCGGCCGTGTCCTGTCGGCCTGGTGGTTCGCTGCCTGGGGCTTCGACTGGATCTACGACAAGCTCTTCGTCAAACCGTACCTGCTGATCAGCCACATCCTGCGCAAGGACCCGGTTGACCGCACCATCGGCCTGATTCCGCGGATGGCACGTGGCGGCCACGTCGCCATGAGCAAGACCGAGACGGGCCAGCTGCGCTGGTACACCGCCTCTATCGCCGTGGGTGCCGTGCTGGTGCTCGGTGCCGTGGTAGTGGCTGCGGTATGACTATGAATCTTGCGACTTTGCCAAAGGAAACCAACCCGTCATGATTTTGCCTTGGCTGATCCTGATCCCTTTCATCGGCGGCTTCCTGTGCTGGCTGGGTGAGCGCTTCGGCGCCACCCTGCCGCGCTGGATCGCGCTGCTGACCATGTCCCTGCTGCTTGGCATCGGCCTGTGGCTATGGGGTACCGGCGACTACACCCTCGCGCCTGCTCCAGGCGCCGAACCTGCCTGGGCACTCGAATACAAAGTCGAGTGGATCAAGCGCTTCGGCATCAGCATCCACCTGGCCCTCGACGGCCTGTCGCTGCTGATGATCCTGCTCACCGGCCTGCTCGGTGTGCTGTCGGTACTGTGCTCCTGGAAAGAAATCCAGCGCCACGTCGGCTTCTTCCACCTCAACCTGATGTGGATCCTCGGCGGCGTGGTCGGTGTGTTCCTGGCCCTGGACCTGTTCCTGTTCTTCTTCTTCTGGGAAATGATGCTGGTGCCGATGTACTTCCTCATCGCGCTCTGGGGTCACAGCTCGGCAGACGGCAAGAAGACCCGGATCTACGCGGCGACCAAGTTCTTCATCTTCACCCAGGCCAGCGGCCTGATCATGCTGGTGGCGATCCTGGGCCTGGTGCTGGTCAACTACAACACCACCGGTGTACTCACCTTCAACTACAGCGACCTGCTCAAGGCCGAGCTGCCAGCGGGCGTGGAATACGTGCTGATGCTGGGCTTCTTCATCGCCTTCGCGGTGAAGCTGCCGGTAGTGCCATTCCACTCCTGGCTGCCTGATGCTCACGCCCAGGCACCCACCGCAGGTTCCGTGGACCTGGCCGGTATCTTGCTGAAGACCGCGGCCTACGGCCTGCTGCGCTTCGCTCTGCCGCTGTTCCCGAACGCTTCGGCCGAGTTCGCGCCAATCGCCATGACCCTGGGCCTGATCGGTATCTTCTACGGTGCCTTCCTGGCCTTCGCGCAAACCGACATCAAGCGCCTGATCGCCTTCTCCAGCGTTTCGCACATGGGCTTCGTGCTGATCGGTATCTACTCCGGCAGCCAGCAGGCCCTGCAAGGCGCGGTGATCCAGATGCTGGCCCACGGCCTGTCGGCTGCCGCGCTGTTCATCCTGTCCGGCCAGCTGTACGAGCGCCTGCACACCCGTGACATGCGTCAAATGGGAGGCCTGTGGCACCGCATCGCCTACCTGCCAGCCATCAGCCTGTTCTTCGCCGCCGCGTCGCTGGGCCTGCCAGGCACCGGCAACTTCGTCGGCGAGTTCCTGATCCTGCTCGGCAGCTTCGTGCATGTACCGTGGATCACCGTGATTGCCACTACCGGCCTGGTCTTCGGTTCGGTGTACTCGCTGATCATGATCCACCGCGCCTACTTCGGCCCGGCCAAGAGCGACACCGTGCTGGCCGGCATGGACGGCCGCGAGCTGATCATGGTGCTGGGCCTGGCGGTACTGCTGATCCTGCTGGGCGTGTATCCACAGCCGTTCCTCGACACCTCTGCCGCCACCATGAGTGGTGTGCAGCAGTGGCTCGGTTCCGCTTTCACTCAACTCGCTTCGGCCCGGTAAGAGCGCTATGGAATTCACCACTCAACACTTCATCGCATTGGCGCCGATGCTGATCACCACCATCACCACGGTGGTGGTGATGCTGGCGATCGCCTGGAAGCGCAACCACTCGCAAACCTTCCTGCTGTCCACCGTGGGCCTTAACCTGGCCCTGCTGTCGATCCTGCCGGCGCTGAAGGTTGCGCCGCTGGCGGTCACCCCGCTGATCACCATCGACAAGTTCGCCTGCCTGTACATGGCGATCATCCTGGTGGCCACGCTGGCCTGCGTCACCCTCGCCCACGCCTACCTCGGCGAAGGCTCCAAGGGCTTCCCGGGCAACCGTGAAGAACTCTACCTGCTGCTGCTGATGTCGGCCCTCGGCGGCCTGGTGCTGGTCAGCGCCAACCACCTGGCCGGCCTGTTCATCGGCCTGGAGCTGCTGTCGGTACCGGTCTACGGCCTGGTGGCGTATGCGTTCTTCAACAAGCGCTCACTGGAAGCCGGCATCAAGTACATGGTGCTGTCGGCCGCCGGCTCGGCCTTCCTGCTGTTCGGCATGGCCTTGCTGTACGCCGATGCCGGCAGCCTGAGCTTCGACCAGATCGGCAAGGCCCTGGCTGCCACCAGCATGCCAAGCCTGGTGGCCCAACTGGGCCTGGGCATGATGCTGGTCGGCCTGGCCTTCAAGCTGTCGCTGGTACCGTTCCACCTGTGGACCCCGGACGTGTACGAAGGCGCCCCGGCGCCGGTCGCTGCGTTCCTGGCCACCGCCAGCAAGGTCGCGGTGTTTGCCGTGGTGGTACGCCTGTTCATGCTCTCCCCTGCTGCCAGCAGCGGCGTGCTGAGCACCGTACTGGCCGTCATCGCCGTCGCCTCGATCCTGGTCGGTAACCTGCTGGCGCTGACCCAGAGCAACCTCAAGCGCCTGCTGGGTTACTCGTCCATCGCCCACTTCGGCTACCTGGTCATCGCCCTGGTCGCCAGCAAGGGCCTGGCCCTGGAAGCCATGGGCGTGTACCTGGTTACCTACGTGATCACCAGCCTGGGCGCGTTCGGCGTCATCACCCTGATGTCCTCGCCTTACGGCGGCCGTGACGCCGATGCCCTGTACGAGTACCGCGGCCTGTTCTGGCGCCGTCCGTACCTGACCGCGGTACTGACCGTAATGATGCTGTCGCTGGCGGGCATCCCGCTGACCGCCGGCTTCATCGGCAAGTTCTACATCATCGCCACCGGTGTCGAGTCGCACCTGTGGTGGCTGGTCGGTGCCCTGGTAATCGGTAGCGCCATCGGCGTGTACTACTACCTGCGCGTCATGGTCACCCTGTACCTGGTCGAGCCGAACCTGCGTCGCCACGACGCCCCGCTGAAGTGGGAACAGCGCACAGGTGGCGTCATGCTGCTGGCCATCGCCATTCTCGCCTTCGTGCTGGGTGTCTACCCGCAACCGCTGCTGGAAATGGTCCAGCAAGCCGGCCTGCAACTGATCGGCTGATTGCCCTGGCAATACAAAACACCCCGCTTATGCGGGGTGTTTTTTTATCTGCGCGTTTTCTATCGGTGAGCATGCTGGCTCATTCGCCGGGGCTGCCCTGCCCTGCCCCCGGCAGCGCTGCCTTGCGCAAGTCACCATTGGCAGAAGGCAGGTAGACTTCCGGGTTGGGCATGCCGCTGGGGGAAAGCTCATGGGTCATTTCAAATTCGGCACGCACCGACCAGCCACACGCCTCAGTGGTGCATTGCAAATAAGCGATGCGCAGGAAAATATGTCGCCCTTCACTGGTGCGGATGCGCATCCGACTGTGGCAATGCGGGCAAACCAGCTTGTATGTACTCACGGCAAGTACCTGCAAGCACGGTCAAGCTGCATCTGCTGTGAGAATGCTCGCTCGTTCGTGTCAGTATTAACTGCAAAGGTAGGTGTATTCTTCAGTTTGATGTTTCTCATTGCAGAAATGCTCCTTAAAACGCAGGGCTGTATTCATAACGAGTAGTTTAAGCCCATGGAATATCATTAAACCAGTCATGGATATTTGTTATGAGTACTCACGTACTTGCTGCGGTGCTTACCCGCCTTAAGCTGCTAACCGGCGCTCAGTCCGATGCCGAGCTGTCCAGGGCGCTGTCGGTAAGCCCGCAGACGCTGAGCAGCTGGAAAGTTCGCGACAGCATTCCTTACTCAATTTGCATAGACATAGCCAAACAGCATGCCTGCTCGCTGGACTGGCTGTTGCTGGGCCAGGTCAAGCAGGCCACCACAGGCCCGGATCAAGTTGACTGGGAGTGCGAAATGCTTGAGCGTTTGCGTACGCTATCGCCCAATGACCGCCAGTCGATCCTGCTGTTCATCAAGGACAAGCAACGCATCCAGCAGCTGGAAAAGCAACTGAGCGAGCTCGGCGGCGTGGCCCAAGGTTAACCCCGACGGCGCCAACGCTGAATCAGCTCACGCGGGTCCAGCGTATCCACCAGGACCATGACCTTGAGGCTGATGGGGATCACCACAACAGCGGCCACAAATGCCGCCATACCGCGAGTCAGCAGAGGCACCAATGACGAAACCAGTGGCTCGAACAAATGGCCCACCCCCACGGTCACGAACACCAGCAGCAATTTCTTGCTCAGTGTCAGACGCCTGGCGGTATTGGTGATCAGCCGGTCACGCGCCGCACTTACCAGCAGTGCCCCCAGCAATGCGGCGAACAGTACATTGCCATCCACACCCAGCAACTCCATCACGGCCGGTGCCAGGTTGTCGAAAACAGATTGCTCAGGCATGACTCAGCCCTCGTCGCGAACCCCTCAGGTAGGCGGTCGAACCCAGGCTATACATGACCGCCGCTTCGACATAACGGATGTAGCACACCCGCAAGGCACGCCCCTGGTCATGCCCGGCCACATCCTCGAGGCGTTTGTAGCCCCGCTCACGCAGCGCCGCGCGCCAACGGGCGAACTCACGTGCAGCATCAATGGCGGCACAGCGGGCGGCCACTTCCAGCGCTGCATCACTGACAGGCCGCTGCAGGTTCAGGCGTGCACGCAGCCTGCCCAGGTCCACCCGTGGCCAGAACGGGTCATGGCAATCGGCAAAACGCGGTAGCCGAGGATCATTACTCATGCATCACCCCCTCACTGCTCGGCCAGCATGCCGTAGCGAATGGCCTTGATTACCGCAGCCACCCGGGTGGGCACATCGAATTTGCGCAGGATGTTGGACACGTGAAAGTTCACGGTCGATTCCTTGCACGCCAGGATCTGGCCGATTTCCCACGAGCTCTTGCCATAGGCACACCACAACAGCACCTGCTGTTCACGTGGCGTCAGGCGAACCGGGGCGTCCGCCGGGGGTTGCTGCAAGTGTCGAGCGTTGTCGGTCATGTTTGAACTCCACGGGTGATTGAGCGAGGCATTGCTGCCGGTCTGCAGTCACCTTACGAAGCACAACCCGTTCGCCTCCATTGCCAGGGCTTGTAAAGAAGTTTCGTACAAAAGCGTCTGACGAAGACTGCACGAAAATTGCCGGTTTTCTTCGTGCTCCAAGCGGCATTTCGCTCGTCTCAACGCCGTTGTCCATTCGCCTTTCGCCTGGAGTCGTACAATGCGTTGCGTTTTGCCCCTGTCATCCTGCCTCGGCCTGCTGGCTGCTATTGGCACCGCCCAGCCCGCCGTGGCGGCACCTTCGGTCGAGTTGGGCCAGGTGCTGATCACCGATGAGGAACAGAACGAACTGACGGCAGCCAGCGAGCGCCTGCGCGAAGTACCAGGTGCCAGCAACCTGGTGGACATGCAACGTGTGGGGCAAGGCCGGGTGGCCAGCAACCAGGACGTGCTGGCCTACCAGCCCGGGGTGTTCGCGCAATCGGCAGGCAATGACGGCATCAAATTGTCGATCCGTGGCTCGGGCATCAACCGTGCGCCGGGGGCGCATGGCTCCGGTGTGTACACGATGTTTGACGGCCTGCCGCTGACTGGCCCGGGGGGTACACCCTATGAGTTGTTCGAACCACTGTGGCTGAGCCGTGCCGAGGTGTTGCGCGGTGCCAATGGTTTTGACCGGGGCTCGCTGGCCCTGGGCGGTGCGATCAACTACGTCACCCACACCGGTTACGACGCCGCGCCCCTGCAGGTACGCTATGAGATCGGCAGCCGTGGCTACCAGCACCGGCACATCAGCTCGGGCCAGGTGCTGGGCAACCTCGACTACTACGTGGCGCTGACCGATTCGGAATATGACGGCTACCAGGATCACAGCAGCGGCAGCGCCAAAGGCATCGCCGCCAATGTCGGCTACCGTTTCAACCCGAACCTGGAAACCCGTTTCTACCTGCGCTACCGGGAAACCGAAAACGAACTGGCCGGGCGCCTGACCAAGGACCAGATCAAGCACCATCCGCGCGCGGCCAACCCGGCCTATCTGGCTCGCGACGACAGCCGCCCACAACCGGGCAGCACCTGGGTCGGTAACAAGACCACCTTCTACCTCGACGATGACGCGCGCCTGGAAGCAGGCCTGGTTTACCACGATTACCCGATGGACCTGCGCGAAGGCCCGATGCGCCTGAAAGTGGCCTACACCGACGTCAGCGGCACGCTCAACTACTTCCGCCGCGACACCCTGTTCGGTCACGAAAGCAAGACCACGGTCGGCTGGCGTACCACCAAGCATTTGCCCAACAGCGGCGCTTCACAGTTCGCGCGCAATGGCGACGTATTTGGCGCACGGACCCGTGATTTCACCTACCAGGGTTCCGACACCGTAATACATGCCGGCAACGACCTGGAGCTGGTACCCAACCTGTGGCTGACCACCGGCCTGGCGATGATCTACACCCGCCGCGAAAGTGACGTTACCTACCCCGCCGAAGGCGGCAAGGTCAGCATGCATGACTGGGACTACGCGCCACGCGTGGGGCTGCGTTACGACATCCGCCCGGACCTGCAAGTGTACGGCAACCTCAGCCGCTCGGTAGAGCCGCCACACCCGTGGTCGCTGATCTGGAGCGCGCCGAGCACCGGCGGCAAGCAGATCCAGCCAATCGAAATGCAGAATCAGACTGCCACGACCCTGGAACTGGGTGCGCGCGGCGACTCCGCGCTCGGCCGCTGGGACTTGGCCTGGTACTACTCGCAGGTGCGCCACGAACTGCTCGCCGTGGAAGTGGTGCCAAACTTCACCTCGGAGTTCAACGCCAGCGCCACCGTGCATCAAGGTGTGGAAGCCGGCCTCGACAGCACGCTGTGGGAGCGCCCGGGTAGCGGCAAGTTGAGCTTGCGCCAGGCCTACACCTTCAGTGACTTCCATTACCGGGATGATGACAAGTTCGGCGATAACCGCCTGCCCGGCATCCCCATGCACTACTACCAGGCCGAGTTGCGCTACGACTGGCCGAGTGGTTTTTATGCCGGGGTGAATACGCAGATGGCGTCGAAGGTGCAGGTGGACTATGCCAACAGCTACCACGCCGATGAATATGCCCTGCTTGGCGCACGCATTGGCTGGGACTCGCCGAAACAGGACTGGCAGACCTGGCTGGACCTGCGCAACCTGACCAACAAGCGCTATGCGGCGACGGTGACACCGGCCTATAACGATGCTGGTAACGACAATGCCCGGTCTACGCCGGGTGAAGGCTTTAGCGTGTATGCCGGGGTTTCCTATAGCTTCCGCTGAAATGCCCAAAGAACTGCTGATCCGATCGGGGCTGCTTTGCAGCCCTTCGCGGGCACGCCCGCTCCCACAGGGATCGTGCGCTTTCCAGGATAAGCGCAATACCTGTGGGAGCGGGTTCACCCGCGAACACCGGCGCAGCCGGTGCCATGCACCGCGTAGGATTCTTCGCGGGTAAACCCGCTCCCACAGGGATAGTGCAAGGTTCAGGCGTTGAATAGAGCGGTTCAGACCGCCCGGTTCAACTTCACCCACGAAGCAAACTTGTCGACAAACGCCTGCAAGAACGGCCGGGTCTTATCGGTGAGCTTGCCCGAGTCCTCGAACAGGCTCGCCGCACCGCCAATGTAAGCCTCAGGCATCTGCATGCAGGGCATGTCCAGAAACACCAGCGACTGGCGCACGGCATGGTTGGCGCCAAAGCCACCAATGGCTCCTGGTGACACACTCACCACCGCCGTGGGCTTGCCACTCCAGGCACTTTGCCCGTACGGCCGCGAGCCGACATCAATGGCGTTCTTCAGGCAACCCGGCACCGAGCGGTTGTATTCCGGGGTAACGAACAGCACCGCATCGCTGTGACGAATCTCCTCGCGAAAACGCGTCCAGGCTTCCGGCGCCCCATCGGCCTCAACATCCTCGTTATACAACGGCAGGTCGCCAATCTCGACGATCTTCAGGGCAAGGCTGGACGGTGCCAGCTCCGAAAGTGCGCGGGCGACCTTGCGATTGTAGGACTCCTTGCGCAAGCTACCGACGACAACCGCTACCGAATACACCTGGCTCATGGCAATTTCCAACCTTTGCTGGGTAAAGGGACGTTGTAGTTATAGATGACCGTTCCTCGGCGCCTTGGTTTTTTTTCCGTGCAGCGAAAACTTCCGGGCCTGTTCCACGGTCTATGTGTTCAGACAATTTCTACGTAATTCAGAGGTTTCCACCCAAATGGCAGCAGTAATCGTCGGCCAATTCCACGCCCGTGACGCCGAAGGCCGCATCTACCCCGTGCACGAGTTCCAGGAGTCGACCCTGCAACTCGACGGCAGCACACTGGGCGCCCCCATCACCACCTACCGCCTGGCCATCGGCGACAAGGTCAATCACCTGGGTGACAACCGCTTCGAGTTGGCCCGCAGCGGCGTCGAGATCACCCGCATTCCTTGATGCAATCCACCGTGTAGCCGCCGCTTTCGCTCTGCAGGCCATGCACGTCGGCGACAAAACCCGGGAAGCCTTGGTTGAACGCCCGGGCGAACGCCAGGTAGTCGAGGATCGAGCGGGTTGCCTCGGTAAACCGCTCCCCCGGCATGATCAACGGAATGCCGGGCGGGTACGGCACCAGCATTACCGCCGCCACACGCCCCAGCAGCGCCTCGATCGGCACTGCTTCCACCTCGCCGCGCACCATCTGGTCATAGGCCCGGGCCGGGCTCACGGCCGCTTCCGGCAACCGCGTGAACAGCCGCTTCAGCTGTTTGGCGGTGGCATTGGCGCGGTAGCAGTCATGCAACTGGTCGCACAGGTCGCGCAGGCCCATGCCCTGGTAGCGTGAAGCATCAGCGGCCAACACACTGGGCAGGCAACTGTTCAGCAGGGAATTGCCGTCATAGTGGCGCTTGAACTCCAGCAGCTCGGTAAGCAAGGTGCTCCACTTGCCCTTGGTGATGCCCATGGAGAACAGCACCAGAAAACTGTAGAGGCCGGTTTTTTCCACCACCAGCCCACGCTCCCAGAGAAACTTGCTGACCACCGCCGCCGGGATGCCGTGCTCGCCCAGCACACCGCCCGCGCTCAGGCCCGGCATTACCAGGGTAACTTTCAGCGGGTCAAGCAGCACGTAGTCTTCGGCTACCTCACCGAAACCATGCCAATCCGCCCCCGGCTGCAGCATCCAGTCCTGTGCCGCCAGGCGGTGGATGCCTTCGGCAGTGGGCGGTTGCCAGATGCTGAACCACCAGTCATCGGCAGCGATGTGTTCGCGCAAGTTGGCCAATGCACGCCGAAAGCTCAGTGCCTCGTCGAACATTTCCTGCAGCAGCGAGCGCCCGGCCGGCCCCTCCATCATGGTCGAAGCCACATCCAGCGAGGCCAGGATGCTGTATTGCGGCGAAGTCGAAATGTGCATCATGAAGGCCTCGTTGAACCGGTCACGGTCCAGCTGACGCCTGGCACCCTCCTGCACATGGATCATCGAGGCCTGGCTGAACGCTGCCAGCAGCTTGTGGGTGGAGTGGGTGCTGAACACCAACGGGCTGTCAGCGGCGCAGGCGGTGCCCATGGCATAACGCCCATTGAAGAACTCATGGAACGCTGCATAGGCGAACCACGCCTCATCAAAATGCAGCACTTCGACGCTGGCGCCCAACGCCTGCTTGATCATCCCGGCGTGGTAGCACAGGCCGTCGTAAGTGCAGTTGGTCACCACCGCCAGCTTGATGCGCTGCCCACGATCACGGGCAAGCGGGTTGGCCTGGATTTTCGCCGCAATCGCCTCGTCGCTGAACTCACTGAGCGGGATCGGCCCGATGATGCCCAGTTCGTTACGTTCGGGGCACAGGTACAGGGGGATGGCGCCGGTCATGATGATCGCGTGCACCACCGACTTGTGGCAGTTGCGGTCCACCAGCACCAGGTCGTCGCGGCCGACCATGGCGTGCCAGACGATCTTGTTGGCGGTGGAGGTGCCATTGATGACGAAGAAGGTGTGGTCGGCGCCAAAGTTGCGCGCCGCCCGGGCTTCGGCTTCGGCCAGCGGCCCGGTATGGTCGAGCAGCGACCCCAGTTCCGGCACGGAAACGGACAAGTCCGAGCGCAGGGTGTTCTCCCCGAAGAACTGGTGAAAGGCCTGGCCGACAGGGCTTTTGTGGTAGGCCACGCCGCCACCGTGCCCCGGGGTATGCCAGGAATAGTTGGACTGCGCTGTGTGCTGCACCAGCGCCTTGAAGAACGGCGGCAGCAGGCCGTCGAGGTAAGTATGTGCAGCGCGCGCCACCTGGCGGGCGAGGAATGGCACGGTGTCTTCAAACAGGTAAAGGATGCCACGCAGCTGGTTGAGCTCGCTCATGGCCTCGGCAGGGGCGTTTTCCAGGGTGACCTGCTCGCCTAGGGCGAAGATCGGCAGGTTCGGTGCACGCAGGCGCGCCAGGCGGATCAGCTCGGCCATGTTCTGCAGCAGGTGGGTGTTCTCGCCAGCACCTTCGGCGGCGATCAGCATGCAGGCCAGGCCATGGTGGGTGGCGGCGACCAGGCGCGCTTCGGCGTGGTCGGCGGCCTTGATGACGGTGAAGCCGTCCTGGGTCAGCTCGTCGGCGATGCCCCGCACCCGCTCGCCGGCGACACTGTCGGCCTTGATGGCGCGGTGGACGATGAGGATAGGGAACTTGAGGTCCTTGTACATCAGGTGGCTACCTCCGAAGGACATGGGGTCCATTTCAGGGTAGTTGAGCCTTGTATTGCCTGTACTGGCCTCTTCGCGGGTGAACCCGCTCCCACAGGGTTCTCCACAGCCCTTAGCCCTTGTGCGACCCCTGTGGGAGCGGGTTTACCCGCGAAAGGGCCAGAACAAACTACAAATCAGCCAGCCGGTGTCTCGGTCAAAACCTGCCACATCGACGGCCCGCCCGCCGACTTGGCCACCGCCGCCAACCGCTCGGCATGCGCCTCCAGCTCTTCGGCACTGGCCATGATTACCCGCCCCGGCGCCCGCCCGGTAATCCGCCGGATCTCGCTACCACCCGCACCCTGCCCGTCACCCTCGGCGTCTGCCCCATGCTCAGCCAGCGACAGGCTGGTCTGACCACCGGTCATCGCCAGGTAGACGTCGGCCAGCAGTTCCGAGTCAAGCAGTGCGCCGTGCAGTTCACGGCCGGAGTTGTCGATGTCGTAGCGTTTGCACAGCGCATCGAGGCTGTTGCGCTGTCCGGGGTGGCGCGAGCGCGCCAGCAGCAGGGTATCGAGGATGGTGCAGTACTGCGAGGCATCAGCGCGGTGCTGCTGGCCCAGCAAGGCGAATTCGTTGTTGATGAAACCAACGTCGAACGCCGCGTTGTGGATGACCAGCGTGGCACCCTGGATGAAGTCGAAGAACTCCTCGGCAACATCGCCAAAGCGGGGTTTGCCGACCAGGAATGCATCGGTGATGCCGTGGACGTTGATCGCGCCCTCGTCACTCTCGCGGTCCGGCTGCAGGTAGACGTGGAAGTGCCGCCCGGTCAGGCGCCGGCCGATCACCTCGACACAGCCGATCTCGATGATCCGGTGGCCTTCGCCAACCGGCATGCCCGTGGTTTCGGTATCGAGAATGACGAACCGTTTATCTTGCTGCTGCTCCACGCGGGGCGCTCCAACTTGCATCAGTTACAAAGGCCGCGATTGTACCCCAGCTCAACGCTGGGCGCGCACCTCATCGACCCCACGGTTGGCCAACTGGTCGGCGCGTTCGTTGCCAGGGTGGCCGATATGGCCGCGCACCCACTTCCAGGTCACCTTGTGGCGGTTGACCTGTTCATCCAGCAGCTGCCACAGGTCGGCGTTCTTCACCGGCTCCTTGGCTGCAGTTTTCCAGCCGCGCTTCTTCCAGTTGACCATCCATTCATTGATGCCCTTCATCACGTACTGCGAGTCGGTGGTCAGCACCACGTCGCATTCACGCTTCAGCGACATCAAGCCTTGTATCGCCGCCATCAGCTCCATGCGGTTGTTGGTGGTCTCACGCTCGCCGCCCCACAGTTCCTTCTCGACGCCCTTGTAGATCATCAGCACGCCCCAGCCACCCGGGCCAGGGTTGCCCTTGCAGGCACCATCAGTAAACATCTCGACGCTATCGCTCATGTACCACTCTTGAATTCAGTGCTTGTCAGTTTCAGGGTTGGCCGCCGTGCGGTTGACCTTGGCCAGCGGCAACGGCAACAGCTTGCCCATCGGCTCGCGGCGTGCCTGGCGCAACGGCCGCAGGCCGACCACCATCTTGCGCGCCACCAGCAGGTACACCCCGCCACCGGAGCCCTGCCAGCCGCCGGCCAGCCGCTCCCAGCCTTCCAGGCGTTGCTGCCAGGCCGGGGAGGCAAGCGGCGGACGATAGCACCCGAAGCGGCGTTTCTCCAGCGCGAAGCCCAGCAGGTTGAGCCAGTCGCCCACCCGCGAAGGCGAGATGCAGCGTGCCTTGCGCAGCGCACCGTGGCTGAAGAAATGGCGCATGCCCCAGCTGCTCCACGGGTTGATCCCGACGATCAGCAGGTGCCCGCCCGGGCGCACGGCACTGGCCGCCTCGCGCAGCAGGCCATGCGGCGACAGGCAGAAGTCCAGGCCATGCTGCAGCACCACCACGTCGGCGGCATGCTCGCTCAGTGGCCAGGCCTGCTCTTCGCAAACAATCTCCACACCCGGCAACGGCGCACCAAGGCGCACATTGCGCTGCACCTGAGGGGCGCTGGGCGGCGGCTCGGCGCAGGGCCCGTAATGCACCAGGTAACCGCCAAAGAAGCGCCCGAGCTCTTCTTCCAGCAGTTTTTCCTCTTCCTTGAGCATCAGCTGGCCGAGTGGGCCGTTGAACCACTCACGGGCCAGGCTGATCAGCTCGACCCAGTCCGGGTCGGCCTGGGCAAAGGCTTGGTCGGTCATTGCGCTCTCCCTCGAAGGTTCTCCCACCGCGCCATCGCGGCTAAGATGCCCTCATGTGCCACGCTAGGCGAATCGGATCCGCACCATGATACAGATCGATGCTCTCCCCGCTTTCTCCGACAACTACATCTGGTTGTTACAGGATACTGCCAAACGCCGTTGTGCGGTGGTCGACCCCGGTGATGCCGGCCCGGTGGAACGCTGGCTGGCAGCCCACCCCGAGTGGGTATTGAGCGATATCCTCATCACCCACCACCACAACGACCATGTCGGCGGTGTGGAACGGCTCAAGCAACTGACCGGCGCGCGGGTGTGCGGCCCGGCCAATGAGCGTATACCTTGCCGTGACCTCGCGCTGGGCGAAGGCGACCAGCTGGACGTGCTGGGCGTGACCTTCCAGGTGCTGGCGGTACCCGGCCACACGCTGGGGCATGTCGCGTTCTTCAGCGACCAGCCGGCAACACCCGTGCTGTTCAGTGGCGACACCCTGTTTGCCGCCGGCTGCGGGCGCATGTTCGAAGGTACCCCCGAGCAGATGCAGCCTGCCCTCGCCCGCCTGGCCGCCCTGCCAGCGCAGACCGAGGTGTACTGCGCCCATGAATACACCCTCAGCAACCTGCGGTTTGCCAAAGCGGTGGAACCGACCAATCCGCACGTTCAACGACGGTTCGAGGACGTTACCCGTTTGCGCGCCGACAATCGCATCACCTTGCCATCAACGATTGGCCTGGAGTGCCTGACCAACCCCTTTTTGCGTACCTCTGAAACATTAGTTAAACAAAAAGCAGACGAATGGAAGGGACATTCAAACCCCACGCATGTCGCTGTTTTTGCTGCCTTGAGGTCTTGGAAGGACACCTTCTGATAACCGCAAGATATATCGCAATCGAGGGTCAAAGGTTGACCGGGCCCGGAGCGGTTTCTAGAATCGCCGAACTTTTTCGCCCGGATACCTGTGTCAGCCGATGTCTTTCCGTAGCCGCAGAACCTCTCATTCCGTCGCCCTGACGCGCCTGGCCCAAATCAGTGCGCTGGCCCTGGCCGCCACCCTGGTGGGCTGCCAGAGCACCCGTCAGCTCGACGAAGCCGATAGCGTTCGCGCGCATAACTACCAGGCGCGGATCAAGCACAAGCCTTCGCCGCTGCTGGTCAAACCGGCCGAGCAGGCGCCACAGGATGTGTGGGAACGCATGCGCCAGGGCTTTGCCCTGCAGGACAGCATCGACGTCAACCCGCGCATCGAGCAACAGCGCCTGTGGTTCGCCAGCAACCCGACCTTCATCGAAAGCGCCGGCGAGCGTGGCAGCCTGTACCTGCACTACATCGTCGAGCGCCTCGAAGAACGCGACATGCCGCTGGAGCTGGCCCTGCTGCCAGCCATCGAAAGCGCCTACAACCCGATGGCCTACTCGCGTGCCAGCGCTGCCGGCATGTGGCAGTTCATGCCGGCTACCGGTCGCCACTTCAACCTGCGCCAGACCAACTTCTACGACGGCCGCCGTGATGTCACCGCGTCGACCAACGCAGCGCTGGACTACCTGACCCGCCTGCACGACATGTTCAACGGCGACTGGCTGCTGGCCCTGGCGGCCTACAATGCCGGCGAAGGCACCGTTAGCCGGGCCATCGAGCGCAACGAAAAGCTTGGCCTGCCGACCGACTACTGGAACCTGCCACTGCCGCAGGAAACCCGTGACTACGTGCCCAAGCTGCTGGCGCTGTCGCAGGTGGTGTCCACACCAGAGGCGTATGGCGTCAATCTCACCCCGATCGCCAACGAACCGTACTTCGAAGCGGTGGCGATCAACGAACGCCTGGACCTGACCCGGGTTGCCGCCTTCGCCAACATCGACGAGGACGAGCTGATCCAGCTCAACCCGGCGTTCAAGAAACGCATGACCGTCGATGGCCCGAAACAACTGCTGGTACCGACCGCCAAGGCACAGCTGCTCAGTGCCAGCCTGTCCAACCTCAACCCCGAGCAACTGGTCAGCCTGCAACCGCCAAAAGCCGCATTCGCCCGCGCCGTGGCCGAAGCCAAGGCACCGGTGGCCGCGCGCAGCTACCGGGTCAAGCGTGGCGACAACCTCGGTGCCATCGCCAAGGCCAACCGCGTTTCGGTCAAGGACATCAAGCGCTGGAACCGTCTGTCCGGCAACAATCTGCGCGCCGGCCAGGTACTGGCCCTGCGCGGTGGCAATGCGCCAAGCGCCGCCGGCAACCGGGTAGCCGCCTCGGCGCAGCGCTCCACTCAATACAAGGTTCGCAAAGGTGATTCGCTGTACCTGGTGGCCAAGCGCTTCAACGTGGAAATGAAACACCTCAAGCGCTGGAACCCACGCAGCGGCCACGCCCTCAAGCCAGGCCAGACCCTGACTGTCTACCTCGGCCATTGATACCCTCCTGCAGGACTGACGCGATCCCTTGTAGGAGCGGCCTTGTGTCGCGATCGGGCTGCGCAGCAGCCCCCGGATATTGAGGGCCATGCCGAAATCGATGGGGCTGCTGCGCAGCCCGATCGCGACACAAGGCCGCTCCTACAGTGACCGCGTCATCCTCGTCAAACAGAAGCCGGCACGTTCCCTTCAAAACCTCTCTTTTTCCAACCCCACCAAGCTGTTACTGTACCCCGAACAAAGCCCAACGCCCCTGGATCGGATGCCGACTTGATACGTCCCCTCCTGCTGTCAATCAGCCTGGCCTTGAGCTTTCCCGCAGCCGCGATGGTGAGCGAAAGCCACGGATACGCGCAGTTCGGCACGCTCAAGTACCCAGCCACCTTCACCCACTTCGACTGGGTCAACCCGCAAGCGCCCAAGGGCGGTACGTTGCGGGCCATGGCTTTTGGCACCTTCGACACGCTCAACCCCTATACCTTCAAGGGGTCGAGCCCGGTTACCACGCCCAATTTCCAGCAGTACGGCATCAGTGAGCTGAACGAGCCGCTGATGGTCGGTACCGGCCAGTACGACCCGTCCGGAGACGAGCCCACTTCCAGCTACGGCCTGATCGCTCGCTCGGTGGAATACAGCGAGGACCGCAGCTGGGTAGTGTTCAACCTTCGCCCGGAAGCCCGCTGGCATGACGGCAAGCCAATCACCTCGGCAGACGTGGCCTTCTCGTATCGCACGCTGCTCAAGGACGGCCACCCGATCTACCGCACCAACCTGCAGGAAGTGCAACGGGTAGACATTCTCGGCCCGCTGCGCATCCGCTTCGTGTTCAAGCGCGCCGGCAACCCGCTGCTGATCCTGCGCCTGGGCGAAATGCCGGTGCTGCCCAAGCACTACTGGCAAAAGCGCGACTTCAAGGCCACCACCTTCGAGCCACCACTGGGCAGCGGCCCGTACCGTATCACCGAAGTGCAGCCCGGGCGCCGGCTGGTGTTCGAGCGGGTGAAGAACTACTGGGGCAAGGACCTGGCGGTCAACCGTGGCAAGTACAACTTCAAGCGGGTGGAATACGAGTTCTACCGCGACGCCACAGTGGCCTTCGAAGCGTTCAAGGCCGGGGAGTTCGACATCTATATCGAGCACCAGGCCAAGAACTGGGCCAACGGCTATAACTTCCCGGCCGTGCGCCGTGGCGAAGTAATCAAGGCACAGATCCCGCACAGTATTCCCACGCAAACCCAGGGCCTGTTCATGAACAGCCGCCGCGCCAGCTTCAGCGACCCACGGGTGCGCCAGGCGCTGGGGCTGATGCTCGACTTCGAGTGGACCAACCGCGCACTGTTCAGCAGCGCCTATCGCCGCTCGACCAGCTACTACCCCAACAGCGAGTTCGCCGCCAGTGGCGTGCCCACCGGCAAGGAATGGCTGCTGCTGGCGCCGTTTCGCGACCAATTGCCAGCCAAGTTGTTCAGCGAACCGTACAAGGTCAGCCACACCGACGGCCGCGGGGTCAGCCGCCAGACCTTGCGCCAGGCTCTGGGCCTGCTCGCCGAGGCCGGCTGGAAACTGAACGGCCAGCGCCTGGTCGACAGCAAGGGCCAGCAGTTGCGCCTGGAACTACTGCTGGTAAACCCCAACCTTGAACGCATCCTGCAACCTTATGTCGAAAATCTGTCCAGCATCGGCATCGATGCGCGCTTGCGCACCGTGGACCGTGCCCAGTACAAACAACGCCTGGACCAGTTCGATTTCGACATGATTCTGATGACCCTCAACCAGACCCTGAGCCCCGGCCTCGAGCAGTGGCTGTACTTCCACTCCAGCCAGGCCGCGACCAAGGGCAGCAAGAACTATGCTGGGGTCAAGGACCCGGTGGTCGACCACTTGCTCGACACGCTGCTGGCCGCACGTACCCGCGACGACCAGGTTGCCGCCGCCCGCGCACTGGACCGCGTACTCTCATGGCAGTACTACATGATCCCCAACTGGTACCTCGACAACCATCGCCTGGCCTACCGTAACCGGTTCGCCTTCGTTACCACGCCGCCCTACACCCTCGGGCTGAACAGCTGGTGGATCAAGACTTCGGAGAAAGCCCAATGACGCCAACGCACCGTCTGCGCCGGCTGGCAGGCAGCCTGTTGCTCGCCTGCCTGAGCCTTCCCGCCCTGGCCGCACCGCAACATGCACTTACCCTGTACGACGAGCCGCCCAAGTACCCCGCCGACTTCAAGCACTTCGACTACGTCAACCCTGATGCGCCCAAGGGCGGCACCTTCCGCCAGTCCAGCTTCGGCGGCTTCGACAGCCTCAACCCGTTCATCAACAAAGGCGTGTCGGCCGAGAACATCGGCAGCATCTACGACACCTTGATGCGCCAGAGCCAGGACGAGCCGTTCACCGAGTACGGCCTGGTCGCCGGCAAGATCGAGAAAGCCCCGGACAACAGCTGGGTGCGCTTCTACCTGCGCCCGGAAGCACGCTTCCACGACGGCCACCCGATGCGCGCTGAAGATGTGGTATTCACCTTCAACGCCTTGATCAAGGACGGCGCACCGCTGTACCGCCAGTACTACGCCGACGTCGCCGAAGTGGTCGCCGAAGACCCGCTGAAAGTGCTGTTCAAGTTCAAGCACCAGAACAACCGCGAGCTGCCGCTAATTCTTGGCCAGTTGCCGGTACTGCCCAAGCACTGGTACGAAAACCGCGATTTCAACCGCGGCAACCTGGAAATTCCGCTGGGCAGCGGGCCGTACAAGGTCGCCGAGGTCAAGGCCGGGCGCTCGGTACGCTACGAGCGGGTCAAGGACTACTGGGCCAAGGACCTGCCGATCAACCGTGGCTTCTACAACTTCGACGTCATGACGTTCGACTCGTACCGCGACACCACCGTTGCCCTGGAAGCACTCAAGGCCGGGGCGTTTGACTATGGCCTGGAAGTGAGTGCGAAAAACTGGGCCACCGCCTACAACGTACCTGCCGTGCGCGATGGCCGGCTGATCAAGGAAGAGCTGCCCAACGGCAACCCCACCGGCATGCAGGGCTTCATCTTCAACATCCGCCGCCCGGTGTTCCAGGACGTGCGCGTGCGCCAGGCACTGAGCCTGCTGCTGGATTACGAGTGGACCAACAAGCAGCTGTTCAACGGTGCCTATACCCGCACCGGCAGCTACTTCGACAACTCGGAAATGGCCGCCCACGGCCTGCCCGGCCCTGGCGAGCTGAAGATCCTCGAACCGCTGCGCGGCAAAATCCCTGACCAGGTATTCACCGAAGCCTTCCACAACCCGGTCAGCGACGGCAGCGGCATGATCCGCGAGCAACAGCGCCAGGCCTACAAGCTGCTGCAGGAAGCCGGCTGGAAAATCGTCGACGACAAGATGGTCGATGCCCAGGGCAAGCCGGTGAGTATCGAGTTCCTGCTGGCGCAGACCGAGTTCGAGCGCATCCTGCTGCCGTTCAAGCGCAACCTCGCCGACCTCGGGATCGAGCTGAACATCCGCCGGGTCGACGTGTCGCAATACATCACCCGCCTGCGCTCACGCGACTACGACATGATCGTCGGCGGCTACCCGCAGTCCAACTCGCCGGGCAACGAGCAGCGTGAGTTCTGGTCCAGCGCCGCCGCCGACAACCCCGGCAGCCGCAACTTCATCGGCCTGCGCGACCCGGCCATCGACCAACTGGTGGACCAGCTGATCAACGCCGATTCGCGGCAAAGCCTGGTCGACCACTGCCGCGCCCTCGACCGCGTGCTGCTGTGGGGCTACTACGTGATCCCCAACTGGCACATCAAGACCTGGCGCGTGGCGTACTGGAACCACATCGGCCACCCCAAGGTGTCGCCCAAGTACGACATCGGCATCGACACCTGGTGGATCAAGCCCGGAGTAACCCCGGCGGTCAGCGAAGCCCCTGCAGACGAGGCCAACTGACATGCTGGCCTACATCCTGCGCCGCCTGCTGCTGATCATTCCCACCCTGTTCGGCATCCTGATCATCAACTTCATCATCGTCCAGGCCGCCCCGGGCGGCCCGGTCGAGCAGATGATCGCCAAGCTCGAAGGCTTCGAAGGCGCCACCAGCCGCATTGCCGGCGGCGGCGCCGAAGTGTCCGTGGCCGGCTCCAACTACCGCGGTGCCCAGGGCCTGGACCCGGCGCTGATCGCCGAGATCGAGCGCATGTACGGCTTCGACAAGTCCCCGCCCGAACGCCTGTGGATCATGATCAAGAACTACGCCCGGCTGGACTTCGGCGACAGCTTCTTCCGCGATGCCAAGGTCATCGATTTGATCATCGAGAAGATGCCGGTGTCGATCTCGCTGGGGCTGTGGAGCACGCTGATCATGTACCTGGTGTCGATCCCGCTCGGCATCGCCAAGGCGGTGCGCCACGGCAGCCATTTCGACGTCTGGACCAGCTCGGCGATCATTGTCGGCTACGCCATTCCGGCGTTCCTGTTCGCCATCCTGCTGATCGTGCTGTTCGCCGGTGGCAGCTACTTCGACTGGTTCCCGTTGCGCGGCCTCACCTCCAACAACTTTGACGAGCTGAGCACCACCGGCAAGGTGCTGGACTACTTCTGGCACCTGGTGCTGCCAATCACCGCACTGGTCATCGGCAACTTCGCCACCATGACCCTGCTGACCAAGAACAGCTTCCTCGACGAGATCAACAAGCAGTACGTAATCACCGCCAAGGCCAAGGGCCTGAGCCGGCCACGGGTGCTGTACGGCCACGTGTTCCGCAACGCCATGCTGCTGGTGATCGCCGGCTTCCCCTCGGCGTTCATCGGCATCTTCTTCACCGGCTCCTTGCTGATCGAGGTGATCTTCAGCCTCGACGGCCTGGGCCTGATGAGTTTCGAGGCGGCCATCAACCGCGACTACCCGGTGGTCTTCGGCACCCTGTTCATCTTCACCCTGCTGGGGCTGGTGGTGAAGCTGATCGGCGACCTGACCTACACCCTGGTCGATCCACGCATCGACTTCGCCAGCCGGGAGCACTGACATGGCCTTGTCCCCCCTCAACCGCCGGCGCTTCGAGCGCTTCAAGGCCAACCGCCGTGGCTGGTGGTCGCTGTGGCTGTTCCTGATCCTGTTCGGCCTGAGCCTGGGCGCCGAGCTGATCGCCAACGACAAACCGATTGCCGTGCGCTACGACGGCGAGTGGTACTTCCCGGCGTTCAAGCGCTACCCGGAAACCACCTTCGGCGGCGAGTTCCCGCTGGAAGCCAACTACAAGAGCCCGTACATCCGCGAGCTGCTGGCAAAAAAAGACAGCTTCGTGCTGTGGGCGCCGATCCCGTTCAGCTACCAGAGCATCAACTACGACCTGCGCGTGCCCGCACCGGCACCGCCTTCGGCGGACAACTGGCTGGGCACCGACGACCAGGGCCGTGACGTACTGGCACGGGTGATCTACGGCTTCCGCATTTCGGTCTTGTTCGCCCTCACGCTGACCGTGGCCAGCTCCATCGTCGGCGTCATCGCCGGCGCCTTGCAGGGTTTCTATGGCGGCTGGGTCGACCTGGCCGGGCAGCGCTTTCTGGAAATCTGGTCGGGGCTGCCGGTGCTGTACCTGTTGATCATCCTGGCCAGTTTCGTGCAGCCGAACTTCTGGTGGCTGCTGGGCATCATGCTGCTGTTCTCGTGGATGAGCCTGGTGGACGTGGTGCGCGCCGAGTTCCTGCGCGGGCGCAACCTGGAGTACGTGCGCGCTGCGCGGGCCCTGGGCATGCGCAACGGCGCGATCATGTACCGGCACATTCTGCCCAACGCCATGATCTCGACCATGACTTTCATGCCGTTCATTCTCACCGGTGCCATCGGCACCCTCACCGCGCTGGACTTCCTCGGCTTCGGCCTGCCTGCCGGTTCGCCCTCGCTGGGCGAGCTGGTGGCCCAGGGTAAATCCAACCTGCAGGCACCGTGGCTGGGCATCAGCGCGTTTGCCGTGCTGGCCTTGATGCTGAGCTTGCTGGTGTTCATCGGCGAGTCCGCCCGCGATGCCTTCGACCCGAGGAAGTGACATGAGTGAACAGAACCTGATCGAAGTGCGCGACCTGGCGGTGGAGTTTGTCACCGGTGACCAGGTCAACCGGGTGGTGGACGGCATCAGCTTCGACATCCGCAAGGGCGAGACACTGGCCCTGGTCGGTGAGAGCGGTTCGGGCAAATCGGTGACCGCGCACTCGATCCTGCGCCTGCTGCCCTACCCCCTGGCCCGCCACCCCAGCGGCAGCATCCGCTTTGAAGGCAAGGACCTGCTGCAGCAGAACGAGAAAACCTTGCAACGCATTCGCGGCAACCGCATTGCGATGATCTTCCAGGAGCCGATGACCTCGCTGAACCCGCTGCATTGCATCGAGAAGCAGATCAACGAAATCCTCCTGCTGCACAAGGGCCTGACCGGCAAGGAAGCCACTGCGCGCACCCTGGAGCTGCTGGAAATGGTCGGCATCCCCGAACCGCGCAAGCGCCTCAAGGCCCTGCCCCACGAACTGTCTGGCGGCCAGCGCCAGCGGGTGATGATTGCCATGGCCCTGGCCAACGAGCCGGAGCTGTTGATTGCCGACGAACCCACCACGGCGCTGGATGTGACCGTGCAGCTGAAGATTCTCGACCTGCTCAAGGAACTGCAGGCGCGTTTGGGTATGGCCCTGCTGCTGATCAGCCATGACTTGAACCTGGTGCGGCGCATCGCCCACCGCGTGTGCGTGATGCAGCGCGGGCAGATTGTCGAGCAGGCTGACTGCGCCACGCTGTTCAGCGCCCCGCAGCACCACTACACGCAGATGCTGATCAATGCGGAGCCCAGCGGGCTACCGGCGCACAACCCGGTCGGCGCGCCGTTGCTGGAGGTGGACGACCTCAAGGTGTGGTTCCCGATCAAGAAAGGCTTCCTGCGGCGCACGGTCGACCATGTAAAGGCGGTGGACGGGGTCAACTTCAGCTTGCCGCAGGGGCAGACGCTGGGGATTGTTGGCGAGTCCGGGTCGGGCAAGTCGACTTTGGGCCTGGCGATCTTGCGGTTGATTTCCAGCCAGGGCGGCATTCGCTTCCACGGGCAGAGCCTCGAAGGCTTGAACCAGAAAGCAGTACGGCCGTTGCGGCGCGAGATGCAGGTGGTGTTCCAGGACCCGTTTGGCAGCCTGAGCCCACGCATGTGCGTGGCGGATATTGTCGGTGAAGGGTTGCGCATTCACGGTATTGGCAACGCGCAGGAACAGGAAGCAGCGATCATCGCGGCACTGGAGGAAGTGGGGCTGGACCCACGCACGCGGCATCGCTACCCGCATGAGTTTTCCGGCGGGCAGCGCCAGCGTATCGCGATTGCCCGGGCGTTGGTGTTGAAGCCGGCGCTGATATTACTGGACGAGCCAACCTCGGCACTGGACCGCACAGTGCAGCGGCAGGTGGTGGAGTTGCTGCGCAATTTGCAGCAGAAGTACAACCTGACGTATCTGTTCATCAGCCATGACCTGGCGGTGGTCAAGGCCTTGAGCCACCAGTTGATGGTGATCAAGCATGGGCATGTGGTGGAACAGGGGGATGCGCAGGCGATCTTCCATGCGCCGCAGCATCCGTATACGCGGCAATTGCTGGAGGCGGCGTTTTTGGAGGTTGAGGCCGGTTCGTCTGGAGCCTTGCATCGCCCTTGAGATCGAGCGCCGCCCGCGCGGCGCATCGCGAGCAAGCTCGCTCCTACATTTGTCTCGGGCCAGTATCGCCTGTACCAATGCGCGCGACCGCCTTGTTTGTTCGACACGATTTCGAGGTGGACGCCAAGGGGCCGCGCGCGTCTGCCTCAGGATTAACTGGCCCGAAACAAATGTAGGAGCGAGCTTGCTCGCGATGCGCCGCGCGGGCGGCGCTCGATCTACGCAATACCGCAAAAACCAAGGCAGGCCCCTCGCCGCCCTGACGCAATCGGGCGCAGAACACCTGAAATGTCGGATTTAACCCCTTCCCTGTAGTCCATTTCCCAAACATACTCCTGCCGCGTATTTTCCGTTGCGGCTGCTCTGGCAGCGCTCTAGTCTCGGTCTGTCGTTGCTCATCAACGGCACGGCTTTGACAGGCCGTAACGGTATTATGCGTACGGCTTGCCTGTTATGGCGGCTGTACTTGGGGCACGCTTGCGTGCGCCGGAACTTGCATAGTCCGCCGGTCTGTCAACCCATGTACAGCTGCCACCCAACTGTTTGACAGCAGGAAGGGGCAGCCCCATCAAAGGTACTATGCGATGTTGAAGATTGTCCCCGATCCGCCCCCTCACACCCATTCCCTCCATGCGCAGCGATGCCCAGCGAGCCTCGGGCTTTGCGCTGAATCTTGAGTGATTTGTCGCCTGCGCTGGCCTATTCGCGGGTAAACCCGCTCCTACAACGATAGTTGTCCCATGTAGGAGCGGGTTCACCCGCGAATAGGCCCGCTCAGGCAGTCGAGAATTTTCAGGGGATACAAAAATGACCACAGAAGACACCCATTTCACCGTAGGCAAAACCACCTTCTGCCAAGGCGAAAACGGCACCCACCCACTGTTCCGTATCGAACCAGGCATTCCCTGCCGCGACGCCCGCGAGCAATCATCGGAGTTGATGGGCTACGTCCGCGAACTGACCATCACCGGCCTGATGGACGAAAAACCGATGATGATCTGGGCCGCCCACTACTTGAGCGCAATGGCCAAGGCACTGATGGATGACGCCGAACTGGGCATGATGCGCTGATCATGCGGTTGCCCGGAATTAACTGGTTGCCACCTTTCAAAAGCCAGCCAGTCTCCGGGCAACCTATCCCTACGCGATTGTTTCGTTTATTGCGATTTTCGAATATTTCGAATATAACTTAAACCTAGGCTGCTGCATCGTCGCCACAGCCTCACAATCGATATCGCACTGGAGATACCCATGACCACCGCCGACCTTTCTCGCAAGGTGCTTCCCGATGAGAAAGAAATTGCCGTGGCTGTCGAGTCCAGCCGCACGCTAGCGGCGTTCCTTTCGACAAAATCAGATACCCAACGGATTGAGCTGCTTAATGAAGAGAATCAGCGCCGGGTCGTTGAAGTACCCACATTCGCACTGCGCCTGTTTGGCGAGATTCTCAGCGAGCTGGCCTTGGGTAACTCGGTCAAAGTCGTTCCAATCCACGCCGAACTGACTACCCAGGAGGCGGCTGACCTACTCAATGTCTCTCGGCCTCACTTGGTAAAGCTACTCGACGAAGCGGTAATCCCTCACACCAAGACGGGTCGTCATCGTCGGGTCAAGTTCTCCGACCTGGTTGCCTACAAGGACAAACGTGACGAGGGGAGCCGTGCTGCAATGGATGCGCTGGCAGCCCAAGCTCAGGAATTAAAGATGGGGTATGAATGAAGCACTCGCCCTTCACGGCCATATAAGATGCAAACGTACTTTACCCTGCCCCACTGCGTGATTTCCTGATGAACCTCGCGCTGACAGGTATCTACCGGGCACGTTGGTCGGCAAACATCCATGACGAGTGGAAACGCAATCTATTACTCAACCGGCCCGACCTCACGCCCGAACATCTGGATCGCACGTCAGCGCTAATGGATGCTGCAATACCTAATGCACTCGTCACTGACTACGAGTCGCTGGTCGAAGGGCTGGACCTGCCGGATGAGGATGACCGCCACGTCCTCGCAGCTGCGATCCAGTGCAACGCTTCCGTCATCGTCACTTTCAATCTGAAGGACTTCCCTTCAACATCGCTTCGAGCCTTCGATATCGAAGCAATACATCCGGATGACTTCATCACCGATCTGTGGGACCTCGACAAAGCGGCAGTACTCGAAGCTGCCCATCGGCAGCGGATGTCATTGAAGAACCCACCGCACAGCGTACAACAATATCTCGACCGCCTGCTTCAGCAGAGGCTCCCCGAGCCGGTGAAACTACTCTCAGAGTTCAGGTTTCTCCTCTGATCACACTACATGGCACTTTCTTGGCTTCCAAGTTGCTTGACCTGGTCTGATCAACTACCTGCGCAAACGCCAGGTAATACCCATTGCAGTCACGCACACCGAACTCCCGGGAACCATAGGGCATATCCTGTAGCGGCCAGGCAACCTGGGCATTGTCCTTCACACCGTCAAAGTACTGCTCCACATCAGCGACATGCAGGTAGAACGTCGCCGAGCACTGGGTAGGCACAGCTCACAAGTCCTGCGTGGTGAAAACCAGATGACAGTCCTGGAGCCGTACACCGATCGTCCCCTCGGCGGTTTCGGTCACTTCAAAACCCAACGTATCCCGGTAGTATTCACGGGTAAGGTCGAGGTCGCTGCAGCGCAGCAAGGCTGTGAGTGGCATAAGGGGCTCCGGCGCCGGAATACATGCACTAACTATCATGGCCGGGCCCAGGCTTTTCGTCGACACTAACCTCAGTTTGCTTGAGCGCACCCACCCGGAAGACGAGCATGAACATCTCCCCTTCATTCGCCAACACCCCACTCGGCCCGATGCTGAAGCAGTGGCGCATGCTGAACCGGGTAAAACAATCGCACGCAGCGCAGATGTTCGGCGTTTGCCAATCGACCATTTCCCGTTGGGAGTCGGGCATACAGGATGCCGACCCCGAGCAACGGGCGCGCATCGAAGCCTTGCTCAACGCCCGGCTCAGCAGCGCAGCGGACCACGCCCTGGCGCGCCTGGTTTCGGGCAGTTCGCAGCCGGTGCACCTGGTGTGCGACCTCACCCACCGCCTGCTGGCCTGCTCGGCGTCCCGCGAAGCGGAGTTCCACGTACCGGTCAGCGACCTGCTGGGCGTGTCGCTGTGGCCGTTCGTGACAGAGGAAATCGCCCGCCAGGAACTCTGCCTGGCCGACATCGGCTGGCGCGACAACCTGGCCACCCCGGCAGTGCAACTTGCCACGGGCATGAACCATTCGGCACTGGTGCCCATCCAGCACAGCCTGTGCCGCTGGACCCGCTTCACCCTGTCGGATGGTTCGACCGCCAGGCTGGTGGAAACCCTCGCGCATATTTAATGCGTGGACGCAGGCCTGCAGTGGGTCGACTATCTGCCTCTGCCAAAGCAAGAGGTCACTCACCGTGCCAAACCACACCCTTGATGGAAAACTCGAATTCCTGCGCCAAGCGGAAAAGCTCAAGAGCGTGACCCGCAGTGCCTACACCTCGACCGGGCGGCGTGAAAGCACTGCCGAGCACAGTTGGCGCCTGGCCTTGCTGGCGCTGGTGTTCGAAGAAGAACTGGGCGAAGTCGATATCTGCAAGGTGCTGAAGCTTTGCCTTGTCCATGACCTTGGGGAGGCGTTGAGTGGCGATGTTCCCGCCCCTGAGGCTCAGTCCATGCCCAACAAGGGCATGGGTGAACGAGAGGACCTGCTGGCCATCACATCGACACTGGAACCATCGATGCAGAACAACATCGTTGCCTTGTTCGACGAGTACGAAGCGGCCACTTCACCCGAAGCCAAAGTGGTCAAGGCGCTCGACAAGATCGAAACCATCTTGCAGCACACCCAAGGCGAAAACCCACCGGGCTTCGACTATGCGTTCAACCTGGAATATGGCCGCCGCTACACCGATGCCATTCCATTCCTGGCCTCCCTAAGGCGCACACTCGATGAAGAAACACGTCAACGCATGACAGGCTAACGCGGTCGCTGTGCGGCCTTGCGTCGCGAAAGGGCCGCAAAGCGGCCCCAGCAATTCATGCCTTAACGTTGAAATCGGGGGCCCGCGGCCCTTTCGCGACACAAGGCCGCTCCCACAGGGCCAGCGTGCATTCGTGCTCGTGCCAAAGAACTTCCATAACTCGCCGCCACTATCAGAATTATTGACAATAATCGTCTTTCATCATCAGCCAGATCGGGCATACATTCTCCTCCGTCCACTCCCAGCAGCAACGGTAGAGCCCATGCCCAGCCCACAGCACCCGTCCGCTTCCCCTGCCCTGACCACGCTGATCAGCCGTTCCGGCCTGCCCAGCCCCTCACTCAGCGAAACGCAGGCACACGCTGTATTGCAGGCGCACTATGGTCTGGACGGTGACCTGACGGCACTGGGCAGCCAGCAGGACCTGAACTTGCGCGTGGACGCGCCACAAGGCCGCTATGTGCTCAAGGCCTGCCATGGCAGCTATGCCCGGCTGGAGCTGGAAGCACAACACGCCGCCCTGGCCTACCTGCGCGAACAGGGCCTGCCGGTACCTGCCGTGCGCCACGCCGGCAACGGCGAAGGCTTGCTGGCACTGGACATCGACGGCCAACCCCTGCGCCTGCGCCTGCTCGACTACATCGAAGGTCAGCCGCTAACCCGACTCCAGCACCTGCAACCGCGCCTGATGGCTGAGCTGGGCAGGCTTTGTGCGAAGCTGGACAAAGCCCTGGTCGGCTTCGATCACCCCGGCCTGGTGCGCACCCTGCAATGGGACCCGCAACATGCCCAGGCACTGATCGAACATCTGCTACCGGTCCTGCAGGACAGCACCCATCGCGCCCGTATCGAACAGGCCACCCGCGTTGCTAACGAGCACCTGCTGCCGCTGGTTGATCAACTGCCCAGCCAGGCCGTGCACCTGGACATCACCGACGACAATACCGTGTGGGCCCGTGATGGCCAGCGCCAGTGGCAACTGCAAGGGGTGATCGATTTCGGCGACCTGCTGCACACCTGGCGCATCGCCGACCTGTCGGTGACCTGTGCGGCGCTGCTGCACCACGCCGAAGGCGACCCGCTGCGGATCCTGCCGGCGATCAGCGCCTACCAGGCGCTCAACCCGCTGACCGAAGCCGAACTGCGTGCCCTGTGGCCACTGGTGCTGAACCGCGCCGCGGTGCTGGTGCTGAGCAGTGCGCAGCAACTGGCCGTGGACCCGGGCAACCAGTACACCCGCGACAACGTCGCCCATGAATGGGAAATCTTCGACACCGCCACCGCCGTGCCGTTTGCGCTGATGGAGGCGGCCATCCTGCAGGCTGCCGGCCTGCAACCTGCCACACCGGACCTGAGCGGTTGTGCCCTGCTGCTCCCCGAACTGCAGGGGCAAGCCGTGACCCGCGTCGACCTCGGCGTGCTCAGCCTGCATTGTGAAGCCGGCAACTGGGAGCAAGCCGGCTTCGACCAGCGCCTGCTGAGCGCGCAACCCGCCCCAGCCTGCAGCCTGCACGGGCAGTATCGCCTGTCGAAAACCCATATCGACCGCCCAGACGAGCCGGCCACCTGCGCCCTCGGCGTTGAGCTGCATGTGCGCAACGGCAGCCTGGTACAAGCGCCAGCAGCCGGCACCTGGCAGCGCCATGGCGATGGTCGTGGCTGCCTGCGCAGTGCGGACTGGGCATTGTGGCTGCACGGGCTGGAAGATGCCCCGGCAGATGGCCAGGCCGTGGAACAGTGCCAGTCGCTGGGCAGCAGCTGTGGCTTCCTCAGTGTGCAGTTGTGCCTGGTCTCCGGCATCCAGCCACCATTCTTCGCCACCCCGTCGCAGGCCTCAGCCTGGCTGGCCCTGTGCCCGTCACCGGCCGCGCTGCTGGGCTTCGATTGCGATGCCGACCCGCTGCCAGACCCACAGGCCTTGCTGGCCCGCCGCGATGCCAGCTTCGCCCGCTCGCAGAAGCACTACTACGCACAACCGCCACACATCGAACGCGGCTGGCGCAACTACCTGATCGACATGCAGGGCCGCTCGTACCTCGACATGCTCAACAACGTCGCGGTGCTGGGCCATGGCCACCCACGCATGGTCGCCGAATCGGCACGGCAGTGGTCGCTGCTGAACACCAACTCGCGCTTCCACTACGCAGCCATCACCGAGTTCTCCGAGCGCCTGCTCGACCTGGCACCCGACGGCTTCGACCGGGTATTCATGGTCAACAGCGGCACCGAAGCCAACGACCTGGCCATTCGCCTGGCCTGGGCCTACAGCGGCGGGCGCGACCTGCTCAGCGTGCTGGAGGCCTACCACGGCTGGTCGGTGGCCACCGATGCCATCTCTACCTCGATCGCCGACAACCCGCAGGCCTTGGAAACCCGCCCGGACTGGGTACACCCGGTTGAAGCACCGAACACCTTCCGCGGCCGCTTCCGCGGGGCCGACAGCGCTGCCGACTACCTGCAGGACGTCGATGCCAAGCTGGCCGACCTCGATGCCCGTGGCCGCCAGCTGGCCGGCATCATCTGTGAACCGGTATACGGCAATGCCGGCGGCATCTCGCTGCCCGCAGGCTACCTTCGCGAAGCCTATGCCAAGGTTCGCGCGCGGGGCGGCGTGTGCATCGCCGACGAAGTACAGGTCGGTTATGGTCGCCTGGGCGAATACTTCTGGGGCTTCGAGGAACAGGGCGTGGTGCCCGACATCATTACCATGGCCAAGGGCATGGGCAATGGCCAACCACTGGGCGTGGTCATCACCCGCCGCGAAATCGCCGAGGCGCTTGAGGCCGAGGGCTACTTCTTCTCCTCGGCCGGTGGCAGCCCGGTCAGCTGCCGCATCGGCATGGCCGTGCTGGACGTGATGGAGGAAGAAGGCCTGTGGGACAACGCCCGCGACACCGGGCGCTACTTCAAGGCGCGGTTGCAGGCGCTGGTCGACAAGCACCCACTGGCCGGCGCGGCGCATGGGTCGGGTTTCTACCTGGGGCTGGAGCTGGTGCGGGACCGTGAAACGCTGGAGCCGGCGACCGAAGAGACCCTGTTGCTGTGTGACCGGCTGCGGGATCTGGGTATTTTCATGCAGCCGACCGGGGATTACCTGAACATTCTGAAGATCAAGCCACCAATGTGTACCAGTCGGGCCAGTGTGGATTATTTTGTCGACAGTATTGACCGGGTGCTTGGCGAAGGATTGTAGGGATTCGGGGAACGAGCGCTGGCGCAGTACCTGTGGGAGCGGCTTTAGCCGCGAACACCGGCGTAGCCGGTGCCATACAACGCGCTGGCCTCTTCGCGGGTAAACCCGCTCCCACAAGGGCCATGAAAAACACGCCCCATCGATTACCATGCGCTCACCACGCCCCAACATCAGGTTCAGCAGACATGGCCTTCTCCAGCGACTCCCTGGCAATCTTCCTCGCCGTGCTGGACGCCGGTTCATTCTCCGCCGCCGCCCGCAAGCTGGGCCGTGTGCCTTCTGCCGTGAGCATGGCAATCGCCCAGCTGGAGGCGGAACTGGACCTGCCGCTGTTCGACCGCGCCACGCGCAAGGCGCTGCCCACCAGCGCCGCGCTGGCCCTGGAACCCCAGGCCAGGCAGGTGATCTGCCAGCTCAACCTGCTCGACGCCCAGGCCTTGCAACTGCACAAGGGCCTGGAAAAACGCCTGACCATCGCCATGGCACCCGAGCTGCAGACCGGCCGCTGGAGCCAGCCGCTGGAAACCCTCGCCCAAGAGTTTCCCAGCCTGGAAATCGAAGTGCGCTCTGCCACCCAAACCGAAGCCATTCGCCTGCTGCACGACGGCAGTGTGCAACTGGCGCTGGTGTTTGAACGGCCCGGTATCGATGAGCGCGAGTCATTCCTCGAAGCCGGCAGCCAGTTGCTGGTGGCCGTCGCCTCGCCACGCCATCCGGCCGGGCAGAACAGCGGCACACCGTTGCCAGAAGAAGCCTTTGCCGAACAACGGCAGATCATTGTTGCCTCCGGCAAGGCCACCGGCTCGGACCCGCGCATGGTGCTGTCGCGGCGCATCTGGCTGACCGACAGCTACCTGGCCACGCTCGACCTGGTGCAATCCGGGCTGGGCTGGGCCTACCTGCCGCAGCCGCTGGTTGAACCACTGATTGCCTCAGGCGCACTGGCCGAGGTGCGCTTTGACAACATGGCCAGCCGCCTGCGCTTGTGGGTAGACATCATCTGGATCAAGTCGCGGCCACTGGGCCTGGGCGCCCGGCGTTACCTGGACGTGATGCGCCAATGCTTTGAAACAGAATCCCCGAGGTCCTGAACGATACCCGGCTACGCTTCGAGCAAGCCAATGGAGTGAGTTGCGCCAATAGGCAAGCCAAGCCCCTGCAGTAACAGCGCTGATCTGGAGAGGAGCGCAATCTCTGTGGGAGCGGGTTCACCCGCGAATACCGGCAAAGTCGGTGCCATGCTCCTCGTAGGATTTTTCGCGGGTAAACCCGCTCCCACAGGGCCAGCGTGCATACGGATCAAATGACCGGCGCCACCAGCCGGTACCCCACCCCTGCCTCGGTGATGATGAAGCGCGGTGCCGTGGGATCATCGCCCAGCTTCTGCCGCAGATGCCCCACCACGATCCGCAGGTAGTGGGTGTCCTCCACATGGCTAGGCCCCCAGATTTCCTTGAGCAGTTGCTGTTGGGTAATCACCCGCCCCGGGTGCCCGGCCAACAGCGCCAGCAGCGCATACTCCTTGCGCGTCAGCGCCACTTCCACACCGTCCAGGGTCACCCGGCGAAAGGCAAAGTCCACGGTCAACGGCCCAAAACTCGCTGCCACTTCCGAACCCCCGGCCTGTGGCACCTGACGCAGCAACGCCCGCACCCGGGCAAGAAATTCCTGGATGCCAAACGGCTTGGTCACGTAGTCATTGGCGCCGCCATCCAGCGCATCGACCTTCTGCACTTCGCTGGCACGTACCGACAGCACCATCACCGGCACCGCGCTCCATTCGCGCAGCTCCCGCAGCACCTGCTGGCCGTCCATGTCCGGCAGGCCCAGGTCGAGCACCACCAGGTCCGGCTTGCCCAGCGCGGCCTGAGTAAGGCCTTCGGCGCCGGTCGCCGCCTCAAGCACCTTGTAGCCTTGCGAAGCCAGGCTGATACGCAGGAACTTGCGAATCTGCGGTTCATCGTCGATGACCAACAGGGTGGCAGACTGGCTCATGGGCGTTCGCTTTCGGCTTCAGGTTGAGGGGGCAGCGGCAAGCATAGAGTGATGCCGGTGCCCTGGCCATCGATGCCTTCACCCACCAGGATCTGCCCGCCATGGGCACCGATCATGCCCTGGCAGATCGCCAGGCCCAGGCCGGTGCCCTGCCCGCCGCGATCGCCACGGGCAGCGGTGTAGAACATGTCGAAGATCTTCTCGCGGTCGGCGACCGGAATGCCGGGGCCCTGGTCGCTGACGGTAATGCGCAACTGCTCACCCTGCACCGCAACTTGCAACTCCAGCCGCCCATTCGCCGGCGAGAAGCGTGCGGCATTCTCCAATACGTTGACCAGCGCCTGTTCGATCAGCGCGGCATGCACGAACAGCAACGGTAGCTCGGCCGGCACGTCGGTGTGCACGCGCAGCGGCGCCAGTACCACCCGCAGGCGGTTGAGCGCACTGCCGACAATGTCCGCCGGGGCTACCCAGTCACGGGCGAGCTTGAGGCCGCCATGGCCCAGGCGGGTCATGTCCAGCAGGTTCTGGATATAGCGGTCGAGGCGCTCGGCCTCGTTGCGGGTGCCTTCCAGCAGCTCGCGGCGGTCTTCGGCCGGGATCACCTCGCCCAGCGCCAGCAGGCTGTCGATGCTGCCACGCATGGCGGTCAACGGTGTGCGCAAGTCATGGGATACGGAGGCCAGCAAGGCGCTGCGCAGTTGCTCGGTTTCGCCATGCAGGCGCGCGGCCTCCAGCTGTTCGGCCAGGCGAGCGCGGGCCAAGGCCTGGGCCAGCGGCTGGCCAAGGGCAACCAGCAGGCGGCGGCGCGGGTCGCTCAACGGCTGAGCGGAGCGCGGGCGCACGCCCAGCAGCGCCAGCGGTTGCTCGTCCACCGCCAACGGCCACCACCACCAACGGCCATTGGGCAGGGTGCCGCTGCCGTGGCCAGCGGCCTGCCCGTGCTGCCAGGCCCAATCGGCGGCGGCCCGTTCGGTGTCGCTGAAGGTGTGGGCTTCGCCGCTAGCCACCTGCAGTTGGCCTTCGGCGTTACGCTCCAGCAGGCACACCTGCATGTCCTGCCAGCCATCAAGGTGCTGCCCGGCGGCGTTGAACACGGCCTGGCGATCGGTGGCCACCGTCAGCCGGCGCGACAGGTCGAGCAACTGGCTGGTCTGCGCCTGGGTTTCGCGCAGCGCCTGCAACTGGCGGCGCTGGCGGGCAGCCAGGTTGCCGGTAAGCGCGGCCATCAGCAGGAAGAACACCAAGGTCAGCACGTCTTCTTCGCGCTGGATGCTGAACGAAAAATTGGGTGGGATAAACAAGAAGTCGTAGGTCAGGAACGACAGCGCGGCACAGGCCAGCGCCGGCCCCAGGCTGCTGCGTACCGCCACCAGCAACACCGCAGCGAGGAACACCAGCGATATGTTGGGCAGCGCCAGCACGCTCGACACCGCCCAGGCCAGTGCCGCAGCCATTACGGTTGCCAGCAAGGCCAACAAGTAATGCCGCCACACCCACACCCGACGCACCGCAGAGCGTGGCGCCGCCGGCTGTATATCGCGGTCCAGCACGTTGATTTCCAGGCCATGGCTCTCGCGCAGCAGCCGCGCAGCAACACCGGCCCCGAACAGCCGCCGGTGCAGCCGGTCGCGGGACTGCCCGACCAGCACCAGGCTCGCACGCCGTTCGGCAGCATGCTGGATGAGCGTGCGCGCCACTTCGCCAGCGCGCAGCAAGACCACTTCCCCGCCCAGGCGCTCAGCCAGTTGTTGGGCGGCCTGCAGGCGGTGGCGCGCGGTTTCGTCACGCAAGCGGCCGTTATCCACATGCACCAGGCTCCACGGCAGGTGCCGGCGCTGAGCCACGCGGCTGGCATGGCGTACCAGGCGTTCAGCCTGGTCGTCACCGTCAACCCCGACCAGCAGCCGCCCGCGCAAGGCCGGGGCTTCCTGGCCGCGCTGGCGATAGCCATGGGCCAGGTCGGCATCGACCTGGGCGGCGGCCGTCTGCATGGCCAGTTCGCGCAGGGCGGTCAGGTTGGTTTGCGAGAAGAACGCATCGATGGCCGCCCGCGCCTGCTCGGGTACGTACACCTTGCCTTCGCGCAGGCGCTCGAGCAGTTCGCGCGGCGGCAGGTCGATCAGCACCAGCTCGAAGGCTTCCTGCAGCACCCAGTCCGGCAGGGTTTCGCGCACTTGCACGCCCGTGATGTCGCGAATTTTGTCGTTAAGGCTTTCCAGGTGCTGGACGTTGACCGTGGTGTAGACGTCGATGCCTGCGGCCAGCAGTTCCTGCACGTCCTGCCAGCGCTTGGCGTGGCGGCTGCCGGGGGCGTTGGTGTGGGCCAGCTCATCGACCAGGGCCAGGGTGGGCGCGGCCTGGAGCAGGCCGTCGAGGTCCATTTCCTCCAGGGTGACGCCACGGTACTGGCTGCGCAGCATGGGCTGCTGTTGCAGGCCGGCGAGCAGCGCCTCGGTTTCGCTGCGGCCGTGGGTTTCGACGACGCCGGCCAGCACCTGCACGCCTTGGCGTTGCTGGGCGTGAGCGGCCTGGAGCATGGCGAAGGTCTTGCCGACACCGGGGGCGGCGCCGAGAAACACCTTCAGCCGGCCCCGGCCGGTTCGCGGGAGAGTAGCCAACAGCGCGTCTGCGCGGGCGGAATCACTCATGTTTCATCCTTAAGCAAGGGTGCTTGCCAAGCGCGCCCTTGTAGGAGCGGCCTTGTGTCGCGAAAGGGCTGCAAAGCAGCCCCAGAATCTCAGCAGGAATGCACAAATTGCTGGGGCTGCTTTGCAGCCCTTTCGCGACACAAGGCCGCTCCTACAGGGGGTCGTGGGCTGCTGAAATCAGTGATTTAACTGCTCAAGCGCCTGGTTCAACGCCAGCACATTGACCACTGGCGGGCCGATCAATGGGTGGAGGGTGGCCTCTTCCTGCAAGGCTTGCAAGCGTTCCACCGGCAACTGCCGCGCCGCTGCCACTCGCGCAATCTGGTAAGCCACTGCCTCCGGTGGCAGGTGCGGATCAAGGCCGCTGCCCGAGGTGGTCAGCAACGCCTGCGGCACCGGCCCCTGCTGCGCCTGATACAGCGCCGCCGCATCACCCTTGACCCGTTCCGCCAGCGCCGGGTTGCTCGGCGCCAGGTTGCTGGCACCGCTGGCCACGGTGGCGTAAGCGCCTGCCGAAAGCCGTGAATGGAACCAGCCATCACCTTTGAATTCCTGAGCGATCAGTGCCGAACCCCGCACCTGGCCCTGGGCATCGCGCACCAGGCTGCCATTGGCCTGCTCGGGGAAAGCAACCTGAGCAATGCCCGTCACCGCCAGCGGATACAACACGCCCGTCACCAGCGTCATCAACAAAGCCAGGCTCAATGCCGGGCGTACATAAGCATTCATGGTGGCCTCCTCAGACCAGGTGCAGGGCATTGAGCAACAGATCGATCAGCTTGATCCCGGCAAACGGCACCACAATGCCGCCCAGCCCGTAGACCAGCAGGTTACGCCGCAACAGGTGCGCCGCACTGGCCGCCTGCACCCGCACGCCTCGCAGTGCCAGCGGGATCAGCACGATGATGATCAGCGCGTTGAACACGATGGCCGAGAGGATCGCGCTCTGCGGGCTGGCCAGGTGCATCAGGTTGAGCACGCCCAACTGCGGGTAGATGGCGGCGAACAGCGCCGGCAGGATGGCGAAGTACTTGGCCACGTCGTTGGCGATGGAGAACGTGGTCAGCGCACCACGGGTGACCAGTAGCTCCTTGCCGACCTGCACCACGTCCAGCAGCTTGGTCGGGTCGCTGTCCAGGTCGACCATGTTGGCCGCCTCGCGCGCCGCCTGGGTACCGTCGTTCATGGCCATGCCCACGTCAGCCTGGGCCAGTGCCGGGGCGTCGTTGGCACCGTCACCGCACATCGCCACCAGGCGGCCGTCGTTCTGTTCCTGGCGAATGCGCGCCAGCTTCTTCTCCGGCGTGGCTTCGGCCAGCACATCATCCACCCCAGCCTCAGCGGCGATGGCGGCGGCAGTCAGCGGGTTGTCGCCGGTCACCATCACCGTGCGGATGCCCAGCTTGCGCAACTCGGCAAAACGCTCGCGAATGCCGGGCTTGACCACGTCCTTGAGGTGGATCACCCCTAGCAGGCGCTTGTCCAGGCACACCAGCAGCGGTGTGCCGCCGCTCTGGGCAATGCGCTCCACTTCACGGGCCAGCGCCGGCGGCATTTCCAAGCGTTGCATGCCGACGAATGCCAGCACCGCGTCGACGGCGCCCTTGCGGTAACGGCGCTGCTGGAAGTCGATGCCCGAAAGCCGTGTTTCAGCACTGAACGCCACGGCCTGGTACTGCCCGGCAGGCGGTTCGACAAAGTCATGCAGCTGGCGCAGGTATTCGACAATCGACTTACCTTCGGCAGTGTCATCGGCCAGCGAGGCCAGCAAGGCGCCCTCCCCCAGTTCACGGGCGGTCACCCCCGGCGCAGCATGCAGCGCACTGCAGCGGCGGTTGCCGAAGGTGATGGTGCCGGTCTTGTCGAGCATCAGCGTGTGCACATCACCGGCTGCTTCCACTGCACGGCCTGAGCGGGCAATCACGTTCAACCGCACCAGCCGGTCCATGCCGGCAATACCGATGGCCGACAGCAGGCCGCCGATGGTGGTGGGAATCAGCGTCACCAGCAAGGCGGCGAGGAAGATCAGCGGCAGGCTGCCACCGACAAAGTGGGCGAACGGCTGCAAGGTCACCACCACGATCAGGAAGATCAGGGTCAGACCGATCAGCAGGATATCGAGGGCGATCTCGTTCGGGGTTTTCTGCCGCTTGGCGCCTTCGACCAGGGCAATCATCCGGTCCAGGGTCGACTCGCCCGGGTTGCTGGTGATGCAGATCAGCAGCCAGTCGGAAACCAGCCGCGTGTTGCCTGTCACGGCGCTGCGGTCGCCGCCGGATTCGCGGATGACCGGCGCAGACTCGCCCGTAATCGCGGCCTCGTTGACCGCAGCGATACCTTCAAGCACTTCACCGTCGCCGGGGATCATTTCGCCAGCGACCACGCGGACCACGTCATCCTTGCGCAAGGCACTGGCAGCAACGGTCTCGTAGCTGCCATCACGCTGACGACGCTGGGCGGTGAGGCCCTGGCTACCGGCCTTGAGGCTGTCTGCGCGGGCCTTGCCCCGGCCCTCGGCGAGGGCTTCGGCGAAGTTGGCGAACAGCACGGTGAACCACAGCCACAGGGCGATCTGCACGGCCACGCCGGTGCTGACGCCGCTGCCAGGGGCGAAGCACAGTACCGTTGTCAGCACGGCGGTCAGAGCCACCACCAGCATTACCGGCGAGCGCTTGAGCTGACGCGGGTCGAGTTTGACGAACGCCTGCACCAGCGCCGGGCGCCACAACGCGGCGAAGCGTGTCTGGTCCTTGGCCGTGTGCCGGGCGTTCACTTCAGGAATGGGCATGTTCATGATCGGTCCTCAGAAGCTTTTCACAGGCAGAGCCTGGCTCAGGTGTTCGGCAATTGGCCCAAGGGCCAGGGTTGGCAGGAAGGTCAGGCCACCGACCAGCAAGATGGTCACCAGCAACAGGCCAGTGAACAGTGGGCCGTGGGTGGGGAAGCTGTTCAGCCCCTGGGGGGCGCTTTTCTTCGCCGCCAGGCTGCCGGCCAAGGCCAGTATCGGCAGGATGTAACCGAAGCGGCCGATGAGCATCGCCAGGCCGATCATCAGGTTGTGGTACACCGTGTTGGCGCCAAAGCCGGCAAAGGCCGAGCCGTTGTTGGCCGTGCCCGAGGTGTAGGCGTACAGCAGCTGGCTGAAGCCGTGCGCACCCGGGTTGCTGACCGCCCCCGCCGGGCCAGGCAGGCTGGCAGCCAGGGCACCCAGCACCAGCACGCCAACGGGCATCACCAGCAAGGTCGCCACCAGCAGTTGCACTTCACGGGCCTGCAGTTTCTTGCCCAGGTACTCCGGGGTGCGGCCGATCATCAAGCCGGCCAGGAAGACGGCGATCAGCACGAACAGCAGCATGCCGTACAGCCCGGCGCCGACGCCGCCGAAAATCACTTCGCCTACCATCATGTTGACCATCGCCACCATCCCGGTCAGCGGGTTAAGGCTGTCGTGCATGGCGTTGACCGAGCCGTTGGAGGCGGCGGTGGTGGTCACCGTCCATAGCACCGAGCCGGTGGTGCCGAAGCGGCTTTCCTTGCCCTCCATGGGCGCGCTTTGCTGTACCTGCGCGCTTTCCAGCGCCGGGTTGGGCTGGTGCTCGGACCACAGCGCCGTGCTGCCGCCGATCAGGAACAGCGCCAGCATGCAGGCCAGGATGGCGCGGCTCTGGCGCAGGTCTTTCACGTAGTGGCCGAAGGTGAACACCAGGGCCACCGGGATGAGGATGATCGACGCTACCTCGAACAGGTTGCTCCAGGCCGTGGGGTTCTCGAACGGGTGCGCCGAGTTCACGCCAAAGAACCCACCGCCGTTGGTGCCCAGTTGCTTGATGGCGATCTGGCTGGCGGCCGGGCCCAGCGGGATGGTCTGGTCAGCGCCCTGCAACGTCAGCGCGTGGGCATAGTCGGCAAAGGTCTGCGGCACGCCCTGCCATACCAGCAGCAATGCCAGCAGCAGGCACAGCGGCAGCAGGCCGTAAAGGGTGGCGCGGGTCATGTCGGCCCAGAAGTTGCCCAGCGTCGAAGTGCTGCGCCGGGCAATGCCCCGGCACAGGGCAACCAGCACGGCCAGGCCGGTGGCGGCGCTGACAAAGTTCTGCACGGTCAGGCCCAGCATCTGGCTCAGGTAGCTGACCGACGCCTCGCCGCTGTAGGCCTGCCAGTTGGTGTTGGTGACGAAGCTGACGGCAGTATTGAACGCCAGCGACCATTCCTGGCCCGGCAGGTGCTGAGGGTTGAGCGGCAGGTGGCCTTGCAACAGCAGCACCGCGAACAACAGCAGGAAACCGGCCAGGTTGAACGCCAGCAGGGCCAGGGTGTACTGCCGCCAGTTCTGCTCCTGGCCGGCGTTCACCCCGGCCAGCCGGTAGCAGGCTTGCTCGACCGGGCCCAGCAGCGGCGACAGCCAGGTGCGCTGGCCTTCCATGACCTTGTAGTAGAACCGCCCAAGCCAGGGTGCCGGTAGCAGCACGATGGCGAAAAATGCCAGCAGCAAGGCGTAATCGTAACTGTGCATGGGCGCTCCCTAACTGCGATCGGCGCGCAGCAGCGCCACCAGCAAGTAAAACGCCAAGGCCACTGCCAGCAGCAGTGACAGCCCGTCGAGCATGTTCATGAGTGGTTCTCCCCGTGGTGCGGCTTGGGCCGCTTTGGGGGAATTGTCCGAGGGAGGGGCGTAAAGGGGCGAGATCGAGGGG